>NZ_JABGBN010000009.1 GCF_013133795.1 Pelistega suis | reverse complement strand
CCGAAAAGAAGGCACTCTCTTCGGGTTTTCGGTCTGTACTGAAATCAAGGTATTATTGGGAATCCCAGCTTAAATCATAGATACCGTAAGGAATTTTATTCTTTATTTAAAACTTTGCAACAGAACCATCTATACATTCTGTACCATCTGGATTAATTTATAACGATAAAAAAGAAACGCGACTATTTTGTACTGAACGATACACACTTTCTAAATATCTACCTGATATTTTAAGAAATTTAGATAAACATAAATGTTTCTTCACCTCTGCAGACGATAAATTCTTGACCGTTGAATTAATTACACAAGATAAAACAATTCAGTATGAAATCTACTTTTCTCTTAAAAAATCTACACAACCAAACACAGATATTCATATTTTCATCAATAGCGCATATCCTCGCACAAATGCACTTAAACACCAAAAGCGAAAGCCTATTTCATTCTTTATTTTGCTTCACAATACACTACACAATAAAAAAATCAGAAAACCCATATAAAAAGGAATAGCCCCTAGTAAGAAATCTCGCTAGGGGCTTGTACAGGAATCGCTTTATAACTGCTCTTGGGCTTGTAACCATAAAGGTCGGACAGACGCTGAATGCTCAATCCTGCTCGTACGTCTTGTTAATAAAATAGTACACTAAAGTAGCACAGAACTCAATTAAATTCTATTAATTACCCCTTACTCCCCCACAAACGCTGCACCAGCACCTGTATAGTTAAGGAATTTGGTAAACTCGCCAGCAAAGGTCAATTTCACCGTACCAATTGGACCCGCACGCTGCTTACCAATAATAATTTCAGCCATCCCTTTATCAGGCGAATCTGGGTTATACACTTCATCACGATAGATAAATAAAATCACGTCGGCGTCCTGCTCAATCGCACCAGACTCTCGCAAGTCAGACATAATTGGGCGTTTGTTGGTACGTTGTTCTAGACCACGGTTAAGCTGCGATAGTGCAATAATCGGGCATTTTAAATCACGTGCTAATTGCTTAAGCGAGCGACTAATTTCAGAAATTTCTGCGGTACGGTTATCATTGCGTCCAGAGCCCGACATTAACTGTAAGTAATCGACCACAATCAGACCAAGCTCACCTTCTTTACTCTTTAAGCGACGCGCACGTGCACGCAAATCAATCGGTGTTAGCGCTGGGGTTTCATCGATAAAAATTTTGGCATTTTGCAATAAAGAAGTCGCATGGGTAATCTTAGGCCAATCCTCATCTAACAGCTTACCAGTACGCATACGCTGTTGGTTAACTTTACCAACCGAACCCAATAAACGATGTCCTAGCTGAGTAGCATCCATCTCCATACTGAACACCGCCACAGGCAATTGTTCATGAATCGCCACATGCTCCACAATATTCATCGCAAAAGATGTCTTACCCATCGCTGGGCGACCTGCTACAATGATTAATTGACCGCTATGCATACCTGCAGTACGAGAGTCCAAGTCTGCAAAACCTGTACTGATTCCTGTCACATCAGAATCATCATCACGTTCGGCAAGTTTTTCTAGCTCTTCAATCACCTGAATCATCACTTCAGGCATAGAGTGGAAATCTTTATTCCCCTCTCCATTCTCTTGAGAGATTTTAAAGATTTTTGCTTCTGCTTCGTCTAATAATTGACGCGCTTGTCGTCCATTAGGCTGAAATGCCATCGTTGAGATTTCATCGGCTACGGATAACATCTGACGTAACATCGCTCGTTCGCGTACGATTTCAGCATAACGCTCAATATTAGCGGCAGAACCAGTATTCATGGCAAGTGCATTGAGATACTCTAAACCGCCTACCTCTTGCTCTTTATTGACCAAACGTAAAGATTCAGCCACCGTGATAACATCCGCTTCACGATCCAGACTAATTAACTGATGAATATGTCGCCAAATTAAACGGTGATCATGACGATAAAAATCATCTTCAGAAAGAACACTTGATATCTGATCAAGTGCTCGATTCTCAATTAATAAAGCGCCTAAAACCGACTGCTCTGCTTCAATAGACTGTGGCGGTAAACGAATATCGGTTAAAGAGTGATCAGGTGTAAGTGATGATGTAGAAACTACTGGAGTATCAAGAATAGGCTCCACTGGTGGTACATCATCAAAAGGAATATCTGGCGTCGTCATAGCAAATGAAAATTGAAAATTTAGCCTACTATTCTAGCATTTTTAAGCTATAGACGCACATCCATTATAGTCTCTTTAATGTAATGGCATACCATACGCTTCCTATCGTTTTACAGTAAACATTATTCTTTTCCACAAAAGCAAAGACCCTCTCCGAAGAGAGGGTCTTATATCGCATTAAATAGATGAACTATTTAATTAAGCCATTTCACCTTGAACAACAACAGTGATGTCTGCATCAACGTCAGCTTGTAGGTGTAAAGACACTGGGTATTCACCAACAGCTTTTAACGCACCTTCAGTTAAACGTACTTGTTGTTTAGTTACAGATGGGAAACCTGCACCTACTAAAGCAGCAGCGATGTCCATAGAGGTTACTGAACCGAATAAACGACCGTCAACACCTGCTTTTTGAGACATTACTAAACGGAAACCGTTTAATTTAGCTGCTACTTCTTGAGCTGCAGCTAAACGCTCAGCTTGAGCTTTTTCTAATTCTGCACGGCGTGCTTCGAATTCAGCAATCGCTTGCTCAGTCGCACGACGAGCTTTCTTTTGAGGGATTAAGTAGTTACGAGCAAAGCCGTCACGTACTTTAACGATTTCACCTAGGTTACCTAGTTTGCCGATTTTTTCTAATAGAATAACTTGCATCTCAGTAATCCTTATTTGTGGTTATCGGTGTATGGAAGTAAAGCTAAGAAGCGAGCACGTTTAATCGCTGTGTCTAATTGACGTTGGTAGTTAGCTTTAGTACCTGTTAAACGAGCTGGAATGATTTTACCAGTCTCTGTGATGAAGTCACGTAATGTGTCTACATCTTTGTAATCGATTTCTTCAACGCCTGCTGCTGAGAAGCGGCAGAATTTGCGACGTTTAAACAATGGATTTTGCTGCGTAAATTTGCTGCGTTTTTCCTTGCCTTTTTTCATGAAAGCCATGGTATTTGCCTTTAAACATTAGCGGGGTAAAACCCCTATATCTTGTTAATCAAAGTATTACTACTTCGCTACCTAGACCACAATACTTGATGGAGCACGAGGAAATTGTACTGATTGGATATGGAGCACTAACTTCGATGAGTTCTTACGTGCTGGTGCTAAAAAGCCCTCTACCCGAATCACTGTGCCTAACCCTACTTCTTGTAGTTGATTAGCAATTCCACCAATCGCACAGCCTGCTATTACAAATTCTACTTTTCTCGTATATCCTGCTTCGATTACCTCTCCGCAGTACTCAAGTATCAATTCTTGAACCGGGATACCTGCTGGTGTAAACCTCAATGGTTTAATCTCTACAACACGTACCTGTAAATAAGTCTGGTTCAAGTGGGTCCTTCTAAATTATTCTTCGTCTGAATCGAAAGCTGCTTCAGCAGCAACTTTACGAGACTCTTCACGCTCAACAGCTTTCATCATAATTGACGGTGCTGTTTGTGCTGCTTTCGCTTTAATCACTAAGTGACGTAAAACAGCATCATTATAGCGGAAAGAATGTTCTAATTCGTCTAATGTAGCTTGATCACACTCGATGTTTAAGCATACATAGTGAGCTTTAACTAGTTTTTGAATTGGGTAAGCCAATTGACGACGACCCCAATCTTCTGAACGGTGAACTTTACCACCGTTAGTAGTTACCATAGATTGGTAACGCTCTGTCATTGCAGGAACCTGTTCGCTTTGATCAGGGTGCACAATAAACACTACTTCGTAGTGACGCATATTAACTCCTTATGGATGAAAACAGCCCGCTAAAGCCAGTTGCTAACTAGCAACACACCCTTAGTCGAGCAAGAAACTATCAATTTTAGAGAGTTTTCTTATAAAAATCAAATGCTTTTCGGCTTTTACGATACATTTGCCCTGTTTCTCTACTGACATGACGCTGACATACAACAAATTAGGTCAAATTTTAATAACCGAGAGAAATCCTCAGGCATTCTTGAGATTTGTCAATTTACTGTCTTAATTCTTATGTTAAAGTTAGCAGTAAGTTAAATCACATTGATATTCAAGGGGATTAATATGAAAGTTATCGTTAAATCAGCTATTGTTGCTGCTTCTCTTTTAGCCGCTTCTGGTGCTTATGCTCAAGACGGTTTAGCACTTGCTAACTCTAAAGCCTGTATGGCTTGTCACAATGTTGACGCCAAAGTCATCGGTCCAGCTTTTAAAGAAATCGCTGCGAAGTATGCTGGTGATGCTGCAACAGTTGCTGCAAGTATCAAAAACGGCAGTACAGGCAAATGGGGTCCAGTACCTATGCCAGCTAACCCAGTTAGCGATGATGAAGCGAAAACATTAGCAGATTGGATTTTATCGCTAAAATAATCAGCGTTTAATTCTTCACCTTATGGAGAATGCAAAAGGCGAGTTTTCATACTCGCCTTTTTTAATACTTGCACCGATTAAATACTATCAATACGCAAGCTACTCTATCGTGTCAGGTGTTATCCAAACACCCTCTCAGCAAACTAAGCTAGCACTTCTTCAATCACGGCATATGCTGAGTGGTTATGAATAGACTCAAAGTTCTCCGCTTCAATTTTATAGCGAAGTACACCCGGTAGCTTTTTCACTGCACCTGCCACATCACGAATTAAATCCTCGACAAATTTAGGATTATCATAAGAGAATTCAGTGACATATTTTTCATCAGGTCGTTTTAATAAGCTCCATAACTCACTTGATGCCTGCTTCTCAATAGTACGGATAACATCATCCATATTATAGTTCTCACGAGAGACCAATTGCACTGTGATATGCGAGCGTTGATTATGTGCACCATACTCAGAAATTGCCTTAGAACAAGGGCATAAGCTCATCACTGGCACAACCACATTTAACTCAAACTCAACTTGTTCACGCTCAGCCTTAGCAAACCAAGTGACTTGGTAATCCATCAAACTTTGGACACCGGACACTGGGGCACTCTTATTAATAAAATAAGGGAACTCGACGGTAATATCACCTTTTTCAGCATGCAATAAAGGCAACATCTCAGCCGTCATCTGCTTAAATACATCAATCGTCATTGGTTTCTGGCGATAGTCACTCAACAATGCCATAAAACGTGACATATGCGTGCCTTTTTCTGTTTCGGGCAAAAAGACCGTAAAAGTCCATTCACCTACGGTTGCTTGGACAGAACCATCATCCAACTGCAATAACATTGGTGACTTCACGCGACGAATACCCACGCGTTGAATGGCAATATGACGTGGGTCATAACTACTTTGTACATCAGGCATCATTGTGTCTAAATTTTCACTCATTTTATTATCCTTTTTTATCGTTATGTCTACTTCTAAAAATCAACACAACAAAAATACAAATGCAGATGCTAGTCAATCCTACGCATCTGCATAATGATTATCAACTTGTCGCTATTTTAAATTTAAACTACCTAAAAGATACAATTTAAAATATTTACAAGATTAATAGATATATTTTATATCGTCTTTAACCATGCAGCGATACGCTCTTGCATACCCTCTTTATCTAGACCAAGCCCAGATAAAATCGCTTGCTGCTCTCCGTGGTCAATAAACACATCAGGCAGCCCCAACGGCAATACCGGACATGTTATCGCAGACTGATTAAAGAACTCTGTCACCGCGCTACCAGCACCACCCATAATACAGCCCTCTTCGACTGTCACAAATGCTTTATGAGTTTTAGCTAAGTTGCGTAATAAGGTCTCATCCAGTGGTTTGACAAAACGCATATCGACTACTGTTGCGTCTAATCCCTCTGCCGCAGCGAGCGCTGGATGTAATAAAGTACCAAACGCCAAAATCGCCACACCAGACTGACCCTCACGCTTGATGACACCTTTACCTAAAGCGACGGGTTCTAAAGTCTTCAGCACTTCTGCACCAACACCCGCACCTCTTGGATAACGCACACTCGCAGGACCGGGATATTGGTAACACGTATTTAATAGCAAGCGACATTCATTTTCATCTGAAGGGGTCGCTACTACTATATGGGGGATACATCGCAAAAATGCAATATCATAATTACCGGCATGTGTTGCACCGTCTGCACCTACAATACCTGCACGGTCAAGAGCAAAGGTAACATCAAGATTCTGCAAGGCAACATCATGAATTAACTGGTCATAACCACGCTGTAAGAAAGTCGAATAAATCGCCACTACTGGCTTATATCCCTCACAGGCAATCCCTGCACCAAAAGTTACAGCGTGTTGCTCTGCAATTCCTACATCAAAATAACGCGTTGGAAATCGTTTTTCAAACTCAACTAAGCCACTACCCTCGCGCATGGCCGGCGTAATCCCCATCAAGCGTTCATCCGCCTGTGCTTGATCACACAGCCACTCACCAAAAACTTGTGTAAAAGTCGGTTTCGACACACCTGTTTTCGCTTGAATACCTAGACTTGGATCAAACTTACCGGGACCATGATAAAGCACCGGATCAGCCTCTGCCAACTTATATCCTTGACCTTTTTTTGTAATCACATGCAGGAACTGTAATCCACCAAGCTTTTTCAAATTCTCCAAGGTAGGAATTAACGCATCTAAATCATGACCGTCAATAGGGCCCGAATAATTAAAACCTAACTCTTCAAACAACGTAGCAGGCCCCAACATCCCTTTCGCATGCCCCTTGACCTTACGTGCCAACTCCATCACTGGACTCGGTAATTGCTCCAATACGGCTTTACCCAAATCATGCGCATCTTTGGCAATACTACCAGACATAAGGCGTGTCAAGTATTTATTCAACGCCCCTACAGGAGGCGAAATCGACATATCATTATCATTAAGAATCACTAATAGGTTGATTCCCTGCGTCACCCCTGCATTATTTAACGCTTCAAATGCCATACCCGCCGTCATCGCCCCATCACCAATCACCGCAATATGTTGTCGAGGGATAGACATATTGCGTGATACTACTGCCATACCTAAGGCAGCTGATATAGAAGTGGAGGAATGTGCGGTACCAAAAGCATCATACTCTGACTCACTCCGCTTAGGAAAACCAGAAATACCCCCAGCCTGACGTAATTGAGCCATCTCATCACGACGACCTGTTAGGATTTTATGTGGATAAGACTGGTGCCCTACATCCCAAATAATACGATCATGCGGCGTATTAAACACATGATGCAATGCCACCGTCAGCTCTACCGTACCCAAATTGGACGATAAATGCCCACCTGTTTTTGAGACCGATTCAATAAGAAATTGACGCAACTCATCCGAAAGAGTGCTTAATTGCGTACGACTCAAACGTCGCACATCGGCCGGTGACTGAATAGTTGATAATAACTGGGTCATAAACTCTAATTAATAATGACGGCGAATAATAAAATCCGCCAATTCGCGTAAACGTTGTGCTGACTGTCCTAATGGCAACAAGGCATCCACCGCTTTTTGATATAAATCCTCGGCAAATTTTCTGGAAGCGTCTAAGCCCATAATAGAGACATAGGTGGGTTTGTTCGCTTGAGCATCTTTACCTGCTGTTTTACCTAACGCTTGACTGTCGGCCGTGACATCCAAAATATCATCTACCACCTGAAATGCCAAACCTATTGCCGCAGCATAAGTATCCAAAGATTGTCTAACCTCTGAATTGGCACCTAAAGCAATCGCACCTAACACCACACTACCTTCAATCATAGCACCTGTTTTCATGCGATGCATCTGTTGCAACTGCGACAACTCAAGTAAGTTACCTACGTTGGCCACATCAATCACCTGACCACCCACCATACCTAAGCTACCTGCAGCTTTTGACAACACATGAATGGATTGCACAATCAGTGCCGGAGAAATAGGCATCTGCGCCAATTGCTGAAAGGCTAACGGTTGCAAAGCATCCGCAGCCAATAAAGCCATTGCTTCACCATATTGAATATGACAAGTGGGACGACCACGACGCATATCATCATCGTCCATACAAGGTAAATCATCATGTACCAACGAGTAAGCATGAATCAGCTCGACAGCCGATGCAGCCAACGATAAGGATTTCAATTGTGTCGCATCTAAACGTCCATGAGGTGCACACGCTAATCCCGCTGCATAAACGAGTGCCGCACGAACTCTTTTTCCCGGACCTAATACAGCATAACGCATTGCCTCGTGCAATACACCCGGTAAAACATCCTCGGTTGGCAACTGTTGCTGCAAACTTATTTCTACTTGATTAACAGCTTGGCTTAACCATGATACAAAAGGAAGTGCAGAATCATTTATCACAACAATATCTACCTTAAAATAAACTTGTCTATTTTACACGCTTACGGGCTACTCAAGAACGATAAAGGGGGGATTTTTTGTAAAAGACTGAATAATGGTACAAAAAGGACGACAGAATTTTGATGTCGCTTTATATTCTGCTTATTTCCCTAAAAATAGGGATAAATTTTAAGTTTTTATGGTTATAACCCTAAATAATTTAAGATAATTAATCACTCAAATTATCTCAGCCCCCTTAAAAAGGCACTCCATCATCTATATCCACCTCCTCATCGCTATCCTCACCAGCAACTTTCTCCAGAGGCTGCAATAAATTATTCTGTAATACTTGAATTTGTTGGTTGGCAGCATCTAACTTTTCTTGGCAAACCTTAGTAAGCAATACGCCTCTCTCATAGGCTTTTAAGCTCTCTTCTAACGACAGCACATCGTCTTCCATACTTTGAACAATGCGTTCTAGTTCTTCTAAAGCCTCTTCAAAACTTACTGGTAACTTCACACTTGCTTTTGCCATATACAAAGCCTTTCTTTAAAAATACATAATGCTCTATTTTAATGCGAGATAGCTATCGATGGAAATGCCCCCTCTCGAAATTTGATGAAAAATATATACATCGAAATCGGATTGTTTTCATTTATGGGATTGTTATACACTTGAGTCCATTCAATTATTCATGTGGATTTATTGTGTTTCATATTGCTTTATTTATCGCCTTTCTCTATTTAGTTTGGCGTTTAGTCTTACCTTTACCTTATTCTCGACTGAGTAAAGTCATACTAAGCTTATTTCTTTTATTTATTTCTAAATACCATTGGCTACAACTATGGATTTGGGGGAATATGTTCTCACCAGAGCTCCCCACTTGGGCCGTCTTAATCCTCGGCGGATTATTTGCAGGCTTCGTCGTCCTCTTATTGCTCACCTTAGTAGGTGATATTATCTATCTCATTAGACGCTTTATTCTTCGTCAAAAACATGCCAAACTCACGACAAGCGCTCGCTTTGCTATTATGGGTTTAAGCGTGGTATTAACTGTTTTTGGTGTACATCAAGCGATTCAAGTCCCCGACGTTCGTACCGTTGAAGTACCCATCAAAGATTTGCCCGCTGAGTTAGATGGTTTTAAAGTCACTCATCTTACCGATTTACATGTCAGTCATTTATTTAAACACGATTGGTTAAATGAAGTGGTTAAGCGTACTAACGATACACAGCCCGATGTGATTGCCATCTCTGGTGATTTAATTGATGGTTTTGTAGAAAATCGTTTACCTGACATTGATGCATACAAAGAGCTAAAAGCACGTTATGGTGTTTTTATGAGTTTGGGTAATCACGAGTACTATTATGACGGCCCAGCATGGGCAAAAACCTTTCAAAATATGGGGATGCATGTTTTAGAAAATGCGCATCAGCTTATCGAACATCAAGGACAGTCGATTGTGATAGCAGGTGTCAATGATGAAGTGGCCGAGCGCTTTCATCTAGAGGGCCCTAACTTAACCAAAGCACTTAACAATGCCCCTACTTCTGCCCCGATTATCTTGATGGATCATCGTCCTAAAAATACACGCACCAATATCCAAGCAGGTGTAGACTTGCAACTCTCAGGACACACGCATGGAGGTATGATTATCGGCTTTACCGAAATCGTCCGTGCCTTTAACCAAGGCTTTGTTTCAGGACTTTATAAAGTAGGCAATGGTTGGTTATATCAAGGCAATGGTACGGGTTTGTGGAATGGTTTCCCTATCCGCATTGGTGTGCCTAGCGAAATTACCGTACTCATTTTGAAAAAAGCCTCATAACACCCCCTCCACCCAATCTGGTCAGATAGCTTAATAGCTATCCACAAAATAATAGCCCTGCAGAAAAAATCTACAGGGCTATTTTCACTTAGCAGTTTTGCTCTTCGTTAAAAGAGGGACTTATCCTTCACTCTTCATCACACGATGATACCATTCATGGAAATGCTGCATACCATCTTCCATCGGCGATTGATAAGGACCAACTTCATTAGTACCTCGGCTCATCAAAGCTAAACGCCCAGCATCCATACGCTCAGCAATTTCATCGTCTTCGATGGCTGTTTCCATATAAGCTGCTCGTTGTGCTTCGACAAAATCACGCTCAAACGCCGCAATTTCTTCTGGATAGTAGAACTCAACAATATTCATGGTTTTTTGAGGACTCACTGGGTATAAAGTCGACAACACCAACACATGAGGATATAACTCAATCATATGCGTTGGATAGTATGTGACCCACACCGCTCCGAAATCTGGGCTTTCACCACCACGGAATTTTAAAAGCTCATCATGCCAACGTTGGTAAACTTTAGAACCTGGATTAGCCAAGGCCTGATGTACACCTACTCGTTGTGCACTAAACCATTTATCAAACTCCCATGTCAAATCAGAACAGGTCACAAATTTACCAAGACCTGGATGGAAAGGCTCTACATGGTAATCTTCTAAATAAACCTCAATAAATGTTTTCCAGTTATAGTTGCACTCATGAACCTCAACATGATCAAGCACATAATCTGAAAAATCAAAATTCGGTAACTTGAACAAAGAGGCCATATCCTGCGCAGGATCACGAGGACCTTCAAACAAAAGACCATGACAATTCTTTAATGGAAACTGAGTAAGACGTCTTGCTGGCTTTGCTTCAAAATGTGGTGCACCAATTAAATCACCCGTATTGTCATACGTCCAGCGATGTAGTGGGCAAACAATATTACCACCCGTATCACGCAAATTACCGCGATTATT
Source organism: Pelistega suis (assembly GCF_013133795.1). Taxonomy (GTDB): domain Bacteria; phylum Pseudomonadota; class Gammaproteobacteria; order Burkholderiales; family Burkholderiaceae_B; genus Taylorella; species Taylorella suis. The sequence continues at coordinate 102,626 of NZ_JABGBN010000009.1, read as the reverse complement.
ATTAGGGTCTGTTACATTACCTGCTTGTCCACCCAACATAATGGCTTGGCGATGACAACAAACATTTGAAATAAGTTCTACACCATGCTCGTTACGCACGAGAACACGACCTGCATTTTCTTGAGCTAGCGTACGCCAATCACCCAATTCAGGAACCGCTTTTTCATTACCAATATAGATAGATGAGTTTTTAAAAATATGCTCTTTTTCTAGAGCAAAAATTTCTTCATCGAAATAGGCATTCACCGCTAATTGCGATTTACCTGGAGTGACATGCAATTTTTTGCCGATGTCTGACATTTTAGAGCCCCCCGCTTTAAAAAAGAAAAAACGACTTACCAAGGGTCATAAGTCGTGGAGTTAAAAGGAATTTTAGATTATAGCCCAAATATTTCAAAAGGGGTATTTCTTTTTAGTTTAAAGCAATTTTATGAAACTCCCCTTTTTGATATACTAGAAATAAGCGTTATTCTCCGGTGGCAACAGGACGAGACGGGTCTGCCACCCACTCACTCCAAGAGCCAGAATAAATAGCATAATTTGTCAGACCGGCCTCTTCCATCGCTAAAGCATTATGGCAGGCAGTCACACCTGAACCACATTGATGCACAATCAAATCATGCTGATTATATTGTGCAAAAGCTGCTTTTAATTCATCGGCTGATTTCATCAAACCATCCGCGTTTAAATTCATTGCAAAAGGTCGATTAATCGCACCGGGAATATGACCTGCCACAGGATCCATCGGTTCTACATCACCACGATAGCGCTCAGGAGCACGAGCATCTAACACGGTAAAACGAGGCTCCTTTAGATTCGCTAATACATCATCCGCGGTATAAATCGTCACTAAACTTGGTTTAGCCGACCACTCCACTGGCGGTAACGGTGTTGCTACACCAGTCTCCACAGCACCACCAGCGGCTTTCCATGCTTTAAAACCACCATTTAATACACGTACATTATCAAATCCCAACCAGCGCAACATCCACCATACATGAGCAGCAAACATCATATTATCCGCATCATACACAATGATTTCACGGTTAATATCAATGCCTCTTTTGGCTAATAGCTCAGCAAAAACCTCTCGTTTAGGTAGAGGATGACGACCATTTTTACCTGTTTTTTCTGCACAGAGATCCGTTTCATGGTCTAAAAATACCGCACTAGGAATATGCCCTTCAACATATTGTTGAGCACCTAACTGATGATTAATTAAATCATGTCGTGCATCAATAAATTGTCGTGTCGCAGAAGGATTGCTTACTAATTCTGTTGCACTTACTAAATACTTAGACATCAACGTCTCCTCTAGCCGCTCTATAAAAAATACCGATTATTCGTGCTTTTTATGCACAATCGTGTTGAACTTACGTTTCAATGCTTCTTGTTGATCCGCTAAAACAATCCCAGCACCCGCTGTAATAATCATTAGCATTCCTAACCATGCTAGCATATCTGGTATGTTATCCCAGAACAAGATACCGAGTAAAGCAGAGAAAATAATCGTCGAATATTGCAAAACCGCAGCAATAATAGGAGACCCCGTACCATAAGCTTGTGTCATCGCCAACTGCCCAAACATACCAAAAAGTCCCGTTAACACAAGAACAATCCATGTTTGGATAGGGACATTATCCAAATCCCCTTTTTCGAGCATTAATACGCCCGTCAAGGTTGCCAAAGTCGAAAAATAGAATACTGTCCGCCAAACTGGCTCACCTAGCTTACCCAATGCTTTAACTTGGAACATGGCACAAGCCGATACAAAGCCAGCGCCTAACCCTGTCACGACCCCTAACCATAAATCAGCACTAATACTCGGCTTTAACACCAAGGTCACTCCCGCAAAACCCAGCAATACCGCACATAAACGCACCAAGTCCGTTGTGATATGCTTAGCACTCCACACCACATACAAGCCAATGAACAATGAGGAGGTATAATTAATACTAGTGCTCGTAGCTAGTGGTAATACCCCTAAAGTAAAAAAAGATAACCACATCCCCGAAACACCAAAGAAATTACGTTTCAAATGTGCCACTGGATGCTGTGTCTTAAGACTATGCTGAGTCAATAACGCCCATACCAAGATACACGCAACTGAAGGAAATGAACGAAAAATAATCACTGCTGGTAGTGATGCACCATTTTCTAATGAGTATTTCACCCCTGCCCCCATGCATGCGAACATAATTGAGGCCACGAGATTCCAAAAAGACTGCATAAATTTGAAGTATATTGAAAAATTTAAATATTGTAGTCTTTCTACTTTTTTCGTCAATGATAAACTTTCTACTTTTATAATGGCACTAGAAATTTTCAGACTTATCCTCATTTAATCCATCACAAATTCATTATTCATAGGAATCATTATTAATGAAACGTGTATTTTTATTTTTACTTACTAACCTTGCTGTTATGGTTGTCCTAAGCGTGACACTATCCATTACGGGGGCGAATCGCTATCTAACAGCCAATGGCATTGACTACCAACAACTCCTTATCTTCTCTGCCATTGTTGGTTTTACAGGCTCCATCATTTCACTACTAATGAGCAAAAAAATGGCGATGATGAGTATGAATGTTCAGCTCATCGACCCAAGCCAACCTCGTAACAATACGGAGGCATGGTTAGTTGATACTGTGCATCAATTAGCCGATCGTGCAGGTATTGGCCGTCCTGACGTAGGTATCTATGAAGGAGCTCCTAATGCCTTTGCCACAGGTGCTTTTAAAAATGAAGCACTCGTTGCCGTTTCTACCGGCCTACTCCAAAATATGAATGAAGAAGAAGTAGCCGCGGTACTTGGTCACGAAGTTGCCCATGTTGCCAATGGCGATATGGTAACCCTCACGCTTATCCAAGGCGTTGTGAATACCTTCGTTGTTTTCTTCGCTCGTATTGCCGCCTTCTTTGTCGATCGCGTTCTACTTAAAAATGAAAACCGTGACGGTGTAGGTATTGGCTATTACATCACCAGCATTGTCTGTGAAATCGCATTCGGTATTCTTGCCTCTATCATTGTCGCTTGGTTCTCTCGTCAACGTGAGTACCGTGCAGATGCAGGATCAGCACAATTATTAGGCTCTACAAAACCTATGATTAATGCCTTAGCACGCCTAGGTAATTTAGAGCCAGGTGAATTAGCCAAAGGTATGCAAGCGATGGGGATTAGTGACAAAATGGGCGTGGCTGCCTTATTCTCAACACACCCACCGATGGAACAGCGCATCCGCGCACTGCAAAGTTTAAATGCAGGTTAATCACGGTTTAAACTCATGATAGCAATTAAAAGGAGAGCCGTCTAAAAGCTCTCCTTTTTTATCACTTCGCACATTAAAGCATAAATCTAATGCGCCTGCTCCCAATTCTCTCCCTCACCAACTTCCGCCAATAAAGGTACAGCTAACTCAGCCACGCTTGCCATCAGTTTGGGTAATTGCTCTTTGACCAATGCTGCCTCTTCATCCTTCACTTCTAACACCAATTCATCATGCACTTGCATAATCATACGAGACTGCATTTTTTGCTCTACCAACCACTGCTGAACAGCTACCATTGCTTTTTTAATTAAATCCGCAGCCGTCCCTTGCATAGGTGCATTAATCGCCGCTCGCTCTGCGGCTGCCCTACGAGGTCCTTTTGCGCCCTGAATTTCTGGCAACCACAGACGACGACCAAAGACAGTCTCAACATAACCATCATCATTCGCCTTAGCTCGTGTCGTTTCCATATAGGAAGCTACCCCCGGATAGCGCGTAAAATAGCGTGCGATATAGTTTTGGGCGGCATCACGTGAGATGCCCAAATTAGCCGCCAGACCAAACGCTCCCATACCATAGATTAAACCGAAGTTAATCGCTTTCGCTGCGCGTCGTTGTTCGCTACTTACGGCTTCCAATTCAACACCAAAGACCTCCGCCGCTGTTGCTCGGTGAATATCCTTACCTTCAGCAAACGCTTTTTGTAAATTTTCATCCCCAGAGATATGCGCCATCACACGTAACTCAATTTGTGAGTAGTCCGCTGACATTAGGTGATAACCGGGCTCTGCAATAAAGGCCTTACGCACTCGTCGTCCCTCTTCTGTGCGTACTGGAATATTTTGTAAGTTTGGGTCTGAAGACGATAAACGTCCTGTTACCACCGCAGCTTGTGCATAATTCGTATGCACTCTACCCGTTCCAGTAAATACCATTTTCGGTAATTTGTCCGTATAGGTCGACTTTAACTTCGCTAAACTACGGTATTCTAAAATCAGTTTAGGTAATGGATAATCCTCAGCAAGCTTACTTAATGTTTCCTCATCCGTAGAGGGTGCTCCTTTGCTTGTTTTGCTAACAACAGGTAATTGCAACTTATCGAATAAAATCTCACCTAACTGCTTAGGGGAATTAAGATTAAACTCTTGCTCTGCCAATTCATAGGCCTGTTTTTCCAGTTTTGCTAAGGTATCACCTAACTCCCCAGATTGTTGATGTAATTCTCGCTCATCCAGTTTTACACCCACCCGCTCCATCGCATAAAGCACAGGCCAGACTTGCATTTCCAAATCATACGTTGCTGCAAATCCTGCTACAGCCTCAATTTTAGGAGCAAGTACTTGTGCGAGTTGAAAGGTAAAATCAGCATCTTCACACGCATATTGGGTTGCTTTATCCAAAGGTACATAATCAAACGTAATCGCACTGGCACCCTTGCCACAAATCTCTTCAAAACTTAAACCTTGACGACCCAAATAACGACTAGCCAACTCTTCTAAAGCGACCTTTTTATTGGAAGCCAAGACGTAAGCCATCAACATCGTATCGTGCTTAACACCTTTTAATTGAATACCTTCATTGGCCAAAACATGTGTGTCAAATTTCGCATTTTGTAAAACCTTACGAGCCGTTGTATCTTCTAACCAAGGCTTTAATAAGGTCAATGTCTGTGCTTTATCTAATTGTTCATCTAAAAGACCCATATGAGCTAATGGCACATACCATGCCTGACCCACTTTCACCGAAAAAGACATACCCACCAATTTTGCTTGCATAGGGTCAATGCTATTAGTCTCTGTATCAAAAGCAACGAGTTCTGCCGACTGAATGGTCTCTAACAAATTTTGTAATTGCGCTGGCGTATTCACCATTTGATAGTTGATGTCCGTTGGTATCGCAGGTAAAGCATCATCCACTCGACTATCTTGTGTAGGCACTGCCTCTGTATCCCCACTAACTTCACGTAAAAAAGTTTTAAATCCAAAACGATTAAATAACTCAATTAACTTAGTGTTGTCTACTTCTTTGGGCTGTAAACTCTCTAGACCTTGATAAAACTCATGCATATCACAGTCTTTTTTAATCGTGATAAGTTGACGCGTTAAATCAAACTGAGCCATTGCTTGACGGAAATTTTCGCCAATTTTTCCACTCAATTTATCCGCATGAGCAATGAGATTATCCAATGTACCATATTCATTTAGCCACTTCGCTGCCGTCTTTTCACCCACTTTTTCTACACCGGGAACATTATCCACTTTATCCCCAACAAGCATAAGAAAATCGATAATCTGCTCTGGAAATACGCCGAATTTATCCTTAACCCCCTCTCGGTCAAGTCGCTCACCCGTCATCGTATTAATCAAACTAATATGCTCATTAACTAATTGCGCAATATCTTTATCCCCCGTCGAAATAACAGTTTTGACATCATTTTGTCTTGCAATTTCTGCTAAAGTAGCAATGATATCGTCTGCCTCTACTCCAGGCTGGGCGATAATGTGCCAACCTAAGGCGGCAATCGTTTCATAAATCGGTTCGATTTGTACACGCAAATCATCTGGCATTGGTGGACGTTGCCCCTTATAATCAGGATAGAGGTCATCACGGAAAGTTTTACCCGGTGCGTCAAAGACACATACCATATAATCAGGATTAAAATCCTGACTAATTTTACGCATCATATTAATTATTCCGTAGATTGCTCCTGTTGGCTCCCCTGCTTTATTACGCAAATTTGGCATCGCATAATAAGCACGGTATAAGTAACTAGAACCATCAACAAGTAATAAGGTTTTATTTTTCATGATTGATTTAAGAGCATCGACTATTCAAGGACAAATTAAAGAAATTTCCGAAGAGCTTTACACCGCAGCAGAGCACCTTAAAGATGTCTCAAATGCTGTCAGTATTTTCGGAAGTGCACGTACAAAACCAGACAACCCTTACTACAATAAAACTGTTGAAATTAGTAAGCAACTTGTACACGCTGGTTTTGCTATTATATCAGGCGGCGGTCCCGGTATTATGGAAGCAGCCAATAAAGGATGTTATGAGGCTGATGGTACGAGTATCGGCTTAAATATCAAACTTCCTTTTGAAACACATAACAATCCTTACCTATCCCATAGCATTGACTTTAAATACTTCGTTTCTCGTAAGACAACCTTCTTTATGAATAGCTGGGCATATATTATTATGCCCGGAGGATTTGGGACATTAGATGAATTATTTGAAGCCCTTACTTTAATTCAAACGGGTAAAGCAAATAAAGCCCCTATTATTTTTGTCGGCAAAGAATTCTGGCAGGATTTATTAAACTTCTTTGAAAAAGGTTTACTCGGCAATGGTTATATTTCTCCTCATGATTTAGACCTTTATCATGTTACCGATTGCCCACAGGAAGTCGTCAATATTGTGAAAAAAGCGGTTGAAGAAAACGCCAAGGGGCCACATTGCTTGGGATTATGTTGATGGAACAAGGATTTTTCCCTCAGCAAGCATCTGGGAAAAATCCTTTATGACTTTGCTTAAACGGCTTACGAAACAAACTACTTAAGCCGTATGAGCTCCTGCCCTTCTTCTACCATATCCCCCTCTTGGACTAAGATTTCTGCTACTTCACCAGATACCTCAACCTCCAAAGGGATTTCCATTTTCATTGATTCTACAATCAATGCTTCATCACCCGCACTTAAGACGCTACCTTCTTGCACCATAATTTTGACCACGATACCACTAACAATACTTTCTATTTTTTTCATTTAAATCTCCTACAACATTAAGGTCTATATCCAAACTGATTTCTTCCCGGTTTTAATAAAGGAATCACCGTATTCACAAATTCACACGCCAAGCGTCGAGTTTCTCGAGGATCAATAATATCCTCAATAACAAACGCTTCTGCACTTAAAAATGGGGATGTTAAGCGACGCACTCTTTGCTCAATTTCTTGTCTTTTTTGAACAGGATCATCTGCTCCCTCAATTTCTGCTTTATAAGCGACATCAAGCCCTCCCTCAATCGGCAAAGATCCCCAATTCCCCGAAGGCCATGCATAGCGGAAATTATGTCGTCCCATATGTTGATGTCCAGCAGCAGCTACGCCATAGGCTCTTCGGATAATAAATGAACACCAAGGTATTGTCGCTTGATACACCGCTGATAAGGCTCTGACCCCATAACGCATAATGCCTGCTTTTTCTGCTGCAGACCCAATCTGAAAACCTGCAATATCTACAAAATTAATGACTGGTATATGAAAGGTTTGGGCTAAATCAATAAAGCGTGTAAATTTTTCAGTCGTATCTTTATCCCAGCCACCCCCATAAAAATACGGGTCACTAGCCACGATAGCCACACTCCAACCATCTACGCGCGCTAAGCCCGTTACGATAGCTTTTCCCCAATGTTTACCTATCTCAAAAAAGCTTCCCTTATCCACAATCGCTTCTACAATAGGTCTAATTTTATAAACTTTACGTGGATCTCTAGGAATGGCTTCAATCAACCACTCTTCTTGACGATAGGGATCATCCTGTACCTCGGCTCTTGGTGCTAAATCGAATACCGACTTCGGCAAATAGGACAAAAACTTTCTTGTCCGTTCAAAAGCTTCTTGCTCGCTATTGACTTCATCATCCACTACGCCATTTCGTGTATGAATTTGACTGCCACCTAAATCATTTTTATCAATTACTTCACCGATTTTGGCGACGACAGGTGGACCGGCATTAAATAATTGTGACGTCCCTTTCACCATAACGGAATAATGACTAGCTGCTACTCTGGCTGCCCCCATACCCGCTACAGACCCCAAAGCCATCGCAACAACGGGTACGGTCATCAAGTTCTCAACCACATGTTCCCAAACTTTCATCGTTGGAATTAATGTATGCCCTTTGAGTTCAATATTTTTAACAGAACCACCACCTCCTGTACCATCTACTAATCGCACCATCGGTATTTGCAAATCATGAGCCATCCGTTCGGCATAAATTAATTTGTCCCCTACGACACCGTCATTTGCACCTCCACGCACCGTAAAATCATCGCCAACAACGACTACTGGGGAGCCATTTACCATCGCGCGTCCCATGACTAAATTAGAAGGGGTAAATCCGACTAACTTGCCTTGTGCATCATATTGTCCTCGCCCTGTTAGGCTACCTATTTCACGAAAAGACTCCTTATCAACGTATAAATCCACTCTCTCGCGAACAGTCAGCTTCCCTGCGTCTTTATGACGTTTAACCTTTTCTGGTCCTCCTAAAGCCAGTGCCAACTTTTTTCTATATTCAAGCTCGTCGATTTCTGGTTGCCATGACATATCTGTCTTCCTCCTTATTGTCTACGATACAACCTCAAGCAAATAGCGTGCCAAACTCTTTTTATAAGGTAATCCCTTAATGACAACGCTATTTTTCTACAGTAATGTATTTAATAAAGACAAAAAAGGAGACAAAAATGTCCTCAATAAAGACAAATTCTCTTGGACTGATTGTTTTGAATGCTGAACAACATATTTGCTTTGCGCTTGGGCTTGGCACGGATAGCCATATTCAACAAGAAGTGCTAACGTTGAAGCGACCTTCCTCTTTTACACCGGAAAAAGCCTCACTCAACACTATTCATATTACTGTCAATGAGGTAACTATTCCCTACGTATGCATATCATTAAGCAGTGAAGATATGCAAATTATCTTTATTAGAGAGGCAAAAACAGAACATGAGTTAGTTGACTTTATTGCTGCAGTACCTTTTGCTTTACCCATCTTGAATTATTTTGTCAGTAGCCCCCATATCGCCCTGAGTGTTGCCAATCACAAAGGAGAAATTTCTTATTTAAGCACGTCTAATGAAGCCTATTGGCAACTCTCCAGAGGCGAAGCAATTAATCAATCTGCTAAGACAGTTATCCCAAATTCTCGCTTACATGAAGTAGCAAAATCCGGTGTAGCTGAACTCGCACAGCTACAAGTACTGGACGGAGAATCTAGAATTGTCAATCGCATTCCTATTCGTCAAGAGGGTAAAGTCGTCGGGGCGATTGGACAGCTTGTGTTTACCGAGCCAAAAGAATTTGCGAATATGCGAGAACAATTAAAAACCTATGAAAAAACCGTCGCGAATTTAAAAAAGCAAATACAACCCGCTCTATCGCTCATTATTGGTGAAAGCCCTCCTATTCAACGCATCAAAAGAGAAATTTTAACGATTTCTAATTTAGACGTTTCGGTACTGATTTTAGGTAATAGTGGCACAGGAAAAGAATTGGTTGCTAAAGCCATTCATGAAGCAACTCACGGCCATCAAGACAAACCTATGATTAGCTTAAATTTAGCGGCTATTCCCACCACACTTATTGAGGCAGAACTATTTGGTTATGAACCCGGGGCATTTACAGGGGGTAAAAAAGAAGGTCAAAAAGGCAAATTCGAAGAAGCTGAAGGTGGCACACTTTTCTTAGACGAGGTTGGCGATATTCCTCTAGAAATTCAACTAAAGCTACTCCGCGTCTTGGAAGACAGAACCATACAGAAAATTGGCTCAAATAAAACGAAAAAAGTAAATTTCAGACTTATAACCGCCACGCATCGAAATATTCAAGAACTTATCGAGGCAGGCAAATTCCGTCTGGATTTATTTTATCGTATTAGCGGTGTCACTCTCCGCTTACCGGCGCTACAACAACGCTTAGAAGATATTCCTTTACTCGTCCCTCATTTTATTCAGAACTTTTGCCGTCGTAATAACCTCCCCACTCCTTGCTGTTCACCCAGCATTTATCGTTATTTAGCTCAAAAAGAATGGCCTGGGAATATTCGTCAACTCAAACAAAAAATCGAAGAGGCTTTAGTCTTTTGTGATAGTAAAGAACTGCTCATAGAAAACTTTGAAAGAGGCGCACCATTTGAGATGGTACCCTCGGCATCTACCACCTCTTTAGACCATAAAATAGACGCAGAATATTCTCAACCTAAACCTATTAAACAAATAGAGTATCATGCCATCGTTGAGGCTATTCAACGCTTTCAAGGGCATAAAAGCAAAGCGGCCAAGAGTTTAGGCATTTCTCGCTCTTATTTATATAAAATCCTCAAACTCTATGAAAAAGACTAGCACTATTTCTGAATCTCTTTCTTTACCGCCTCTTCCACTTTGGGCGTAACATGAGCATCCTGAGGTTTGACTTCAGGTGTCCCTTGTGCCTTAGGATCGACAGGTTTAGCAGGACGGCATTGGACAATTGCAGATTTCCGTTTAAAGTAGGCATCTACCACCTCACCATGACATTGCGATTTCAAACGCGCTAAAGCATTATCACAAGACTGTGTGTCACAACGCTCTACGTAATGTATATCCGTTTCTTCATAAAGGATACGGGAGCAAGCACTACATAACAGCAATAGGCTCAATGGCAATAGATAGCGAATAGTCTTTTTCATCATCATATACCACTATTTCTAGGCATTCACCGCATCCAAGTCAATGATTTCACCATGGTTCAATGTCCGAGCCACTCGCGTGCGTAAAACATTCGTATGCGCATGACGAACAATCTGCTTAACCTCTGGAATATGTGCAGGATGCATAGAAAAACTTTTTAATCCCAAACCTAATAATAATTTTGTGTAATTGGTATCACCAGCCATTTCACCACAGACACATACAGGCTTACCCGCTCGATCACCTGCTTGGATAGTATTGTGAATCAAACGTAATACCGCTGGATGTACAGAATCATAAAGGCTCACTACTTCATCGTCTACACGGTCAACTGCCAAGGTATATTGAATCAAGTCATTCGTACCGATAGAAACAAAGTCTAGCTCTTTGAGAAAGGGCTCAATAGCAATCGCAATAGCTGGAATTTCCACCATCGCACCTAACTCAACTTTCTCACCAATCGCATATCCCTCTGACATTAATTCATTTTGTGCTTGAGTCAGATAACGTTTGACTTCATAGACCTCATGCAAATGTGAAATCATAGGAATCAGAATTCGCAAACGTCCATGCACCGAGGCTCTCAATAAGGCTCTTAATTGTGTGAGAAACATTTCTGGATGGGCGAGACAATAGCGTACTGCTCGTAAACCTAATGCGGGATTGACCGCAACTGTCGCCTCATTATGCAAGGTTTTATCTGAACCAATATCCAATGTACGGATGGTGACTGGTTTATCCATACCCATCGTTTTTAATACATGCGAATACGCCTCATATTGTTCTTGTTCACTAGGCAGTGTCTCGCGATTCATAAACAAGAACTCACTACGATAAAGTCCAATCCCTGTGGCACCCATTTCCAAGGCCGCATCGGCTTCCTCTGGTAATTCAATATTCGCTTCTAATTCAATATGTACACCGTCTACTGTTACCGCTGGCTCATCTTTCTGTAGGAGTAAAAACTCTCGCTCTGTTTGGTATTGACGCTGTTTCTGACGATATTGTTCCAGAATGAGTGGTGATGGGTTGACAATCACTAAACCTTCATCGCCATCTACAATCAATATTTCTCGATCGCGTACTAAAGAACGGACATTTTTCATCCCGACTACCGCAGGTACATGCATACTACGTGCCACAATAGCGGTATGAGAGGTTGGGCCACCAGCATCTGTGATAAACGCAGCAAAATGCTTCTCACGCAAATTCAACATATCCGCTGGTGAAATATCATGCGCTACAACGATAAAAGGAAAATCATCTTCACACGTCGCCGGTAAGTTTTTTAAATCAAAACTTTTAACACCAGACATAAAAGATAATACGCGCTCAATCACTTGATTCACATCACTAGCACGTTCACGCAAATACTCATCTTCCATTTGCCCAAACTGACTCGCTAGCATTTGCCCTTGTGTCGATAAGGCCCACTCTGCGTTGTAACGATGTGTCCGAATAATTTGTTTGGTTTCGCTTGCTAGCATAGGGTCAGCAAGCAATAGGCTATGTACTGTTAAAACAGGGGCTAATTCAATCGGTGCATCTTCAGGCAAATTATTCTTGATATAGTCAAGATCCGCAGCTACTGCTTGCAAAGCCTGATCAAGACGAGTACATTCACTCTCAATATCATCAACAGAAACAAGATGATGCTTTACTTCAAGTAACGCAGCACCCATAATCACAGCATGACCAATAGCAATTCCCTTGGCAACGCCTTTACCGTGTAACGCCATTACCATATCTGGTATTTTTGCTACTGTTTGCTCCATATAATGCACCTATGTATCTACAAATTAATCTGGCTCACCAAAACGGTCATTAAATAGTGCCGCAATTGCTTCTAAAGCCTGCTCAGCATCTTCGCCCTCAGCATCCACAGTAACCGTCATTCCTTTACCTGCAGCTAGCAACATCACCCCCATGATGCTCTTAGCATTCACGCGTTGTTGTGCTTTAGAAATAAAGATTTCACTTTTAAACGTAGAGGCTAATTGGGTTAATTTTGAGGCCGCACGTGCATGTAAGCCCAAACGATTAATAATCTCAATATTTACGGAAGGCATAATAAACTCCAAAACCTTATTCTTTTTTTAATAACAGGAGCAATCCAAGGATTGCATTCCCTTTTGCCCACCCTCAAGAATTTTAGTCCTTAATTCTTCGATGGATAAATTCTCATAACGTACAGCATTTAACAACATACAAACATTTGTACCACCAAAAAAGGCAGCTTGCTTCCCCTGTTGATGTAATGTTTTAGCAATACGCATGCTAATATTTGCTGGTGTCGCACCAATTAAATCACTAAACAATAGTATATTTTGCACAGAAGCGTATTGCATTCTGATGTCATTCACAATCTTTTCTTGCATAACATCTGGATCATCTTCTGGCAAAATATCATAAACCAATACATCTTTGGCTGCTGGAAAAACATGTAACGCTACGTCCTTTAAAGCTGAGGCTAATGGCGTATGCATAACAACAACAATCAAGGTATTCATTTAAGCACCTAACACGCTTTCTAATTGCTCAACAAAAAAGTTCGCCACATGAAAATCAGTTTGCTGCGTAATCTCTACAAAGCACGTTGGACTTGTCACGTTAACTTCAGTTAGGTAATCACCAATCACATCTAGCCCTACCAAGAATAAACCTCGTTCCTTCAAAATAGGTGCTAATGTATTAGCAATTTCCCAGTCACGCTCACTCAATGGTTGAGCCACACCTCGCCCACCTGCAGCTAAATTTCCTCGTGTTTCGCCTGCAAGCGGAATGCGTGCCAAACAATACGGAACAGGTTTTCCATTGATAATAAGAATACGCTTATCTCCCTTCACAATATCAGGGATATAACGTTGTGCCATAATTGTCTCTTGACCATTGCGAGAAAGCATTTCCAAGATAGAACTCAAATTGGGTTCTTTTTTCTGCAAACGGAAAATACCCATTCCCCCCATACCGTCAAGAGGCTTAACCACAATATCCTCATGCTCTTGATGGAATGCTTTAACACGTGCCATATCACGTGTGACCAATGTGGGGGACGTAAACTGAGAAAATTCGGTAATCGTTAATTTCTCAGGATGGTTTAACATGGCGACACCAGAGTTAAAGACTTTTGCACCAAACTTCTCAGCGTAAGCAAGCAAATGACAACTATACGCATACTCCATATCAAAAGGAGGATCTTTGCGCATAATCACAGCATCAAAGTCAGCCAAATTACGCTCTTGTACACTCCCTACCTCTTGCCACCAAGCATGCTCCTCTAAATTAGCTTGCTCAATAACTTGAATAGCTTGAGTACGAGCCCATACTTGTCCTTTAATATACAAGTCTTGTTGCTCAGTAATAAAAATTTCGTGTCCTTTCGCTGCAAAGGCGTACATCATCGCAACAGAGCTATCTTTATACGCTTTTAAAGAGGCAATTGGATCAATCACAAACAATACTTGCATCGTACTTTCCCACCAACACAAACAGGGTAACCGTTAAACGCTACCCTTGATTAAGTAAGGAGCAACCAGCACTCCTCATGTTCTCGCTCACCGAAGTCCCCCCTCAATCCGAAGAAGAACTTTGGCTCGCTTCGCTCACCGAAGTTATTTCTTCTTCGGAGCAACCTGCTATACCATGACAACCGACTACTCTCTCGAAAAAGAACTTTGGCTCGCTTCGCTCACCGAAGTTATTTCTTCTTCGGAGCAACCACCATCACCATCTGACGACCTTCGAGTTTTGGCATAGCTTCAACAGCAACTAAATCGCCTAAATCGTCACGAATTCGTTCTAACACTTTCATGCCGAGTTCTTGGTGAGCCATTTCACGACCACGGAAGCGTAGTGTGACTTTGACCTTATCACCATCCTCAATAAAACGTTTTAGATTACGTAACTTAACTTGGTAATCACCCTCGTCTGTACCCGGACGGAATTTTAATTCCTTCACTTGTACAACTTTTTGTTTAGCTTTGGCTTCCTGTAAGCGTTTTTGCTCTTGGTAACGGAACTTACCATAATCCATCAAACGACATACTGGCGGTGAGGCATTCGGGGCAATTTCAACTAAATCAGTATCTGCCTCTTCTGCTTTACTTAATGCTTCTTTAATAGAAACAACACCTAATTGTTCGCCCTCTAAACCAATTAAACGAACTTCAGGGCTACGAATTTCACCATTAATTTGGTGTGTCTTTTCGGCTGCGATGTTAGCACTCCTTAAAAAGTTAAAAAAATCTCTTTGCCTTTGCAAAGAATGTTCTTCACTTTCTCGTAAAGAACTCCTATCAATTCAATCAAGCTTACGCTTAAAAAAGCCTCCGCTTTCTCCTAAAAAAGCCTCCGCTTTCTCCTAAAAAAGCCTCCGCTTTCTCCTAAAAAAGCCTCCGCTTTCTCCTAAAAAGCCTCCGCTTTCTCCTAAAAAGCCTCCGCTTTCTCCTAAAAAGCCTCCGCTTTCTTTTTATATTTTGACGAACAGGTCTTCAAAGAAGACCTGTTCGCCGAAAAGCTTACGCTTTTACATCAATGCGCTGTTCAACGTCGTTAGTTAATCGAGCGATAAAATCTTCTACTGGAAGTACGCCTAGGTCTAAATTGCCTCTTGCTCGAACAGCGACGGCATTTGCTTCTCGCTCTTTCTCGCCAACAACAAGAATGTATGGGATTTTCTGCATACTATTCTCACGGATTTTACGGGTAATCTTCTCATTACGTAAATCCGCATTTACTCTAAAGCCCTTGGCTTTTAGTTGGTCACAAATACTTTGAGCGTATTCATTAAATTGCTCTGAAATTGGGCAAATGACCACTTGCTCAGGTGCTAACCATGGAGGCATTGCACCAGCAAAGTTCTCAATCAGCATACCGATAAAGCGCTCTAAAGAACCTAAAATCGCACGATGTAACATCACGGGGGTCTTACGCTGATCATCCGCATCTACGTACTCAGCACCTAGACGAGCTGGCATTGAGAAGTCCACCTGGATTGTACCGCATTGCCAATGACGACCAATGGCATCTTTTAAGGTGTACTCAATCTTAGGTCCATAGAATGCACCTTCTCCTGGCGAGATTTCAAACTCACAACCTGATTGGCGTAAGCTAGACATCAAGGCTTCTTCTGCTTTATCCCAAATCTCATCCGAACCAATACGTTTTTCTGGACGAGTCGCCACTTTATAAAGCACTTCAGTAAACCCAAAGTCTTTATACACTTTTTGCAATAATGCCGTGAAATTTGCACACTCTTCTAGTAATTGATTTTCAGTACAGAAAATATGACCGTCATCTTGTGTAAAGCCACGAACACGCATCATACCATGCAAAGAACCTGACGGTTCATTACGGTGACATTGCCCAAACTCACCATAGCGAATTGGTAACTCACGATAAGAATGTAAGCCCGCATTATAAATCTGAACATGTCCCGGACAGTTCATCGGTTTTAAACCATATTCACGGTTTTCCGAATCTGTCGTAAACATATTTTCTTTATAGTTATCCCAATGACCTGTTTTCTTCCACAAGCTCAAATCAAGAATTTGTGGGGCTTTAACTTCTTGGTAACCATTATCCACATAGACTTTACGCATATATTGCTCAACTTGTTGCCAAATTTTCCAACCTTTTGGATGCCAAAAGATTAAACCCGGCGCTTCGTCTTGGAAATGGAATAAATCAAGTTCTTTACCTAATTTACGGTGATCACGACGCTCTGCTTCTTCAAGCATCGTTAAATACGCTTGTTGGTCTTCTTTGGTTGCCCACGCTGTACCGTAGATACGTTGCAACATCTCATTATTAGAATCACCACGCCAATACGCACCCGCGACTTTCATCAACTTAAATACTTTTAATTTACCTGTTGACGGTACGTGAGGACCACGGCATAAGTCGATAAAGTCACCTTCACGGTATAGACTGATGGTTTCATTGCTTGGAATTGAAGCAATAATTTCTGCTTTATAATGCTCGCCTTGTTCTTTAAAGAAAGCAACGGCATCATCACGCAACCATTCTTCACGAACAACCACCTCATCCTTTTTAGCCAACTCAGCCATTTTCTTTTCGATTTTTTCTAAATCTTCTGGCGTAAATGGGCGTTTATAAGAGAAGTCATAATAAAAGCCATTATCAATCACAGGGCCAATAGTAACTTGCGCGTCGGGAAATAAAGATTTCACCGCATATGCCAGTAAATGCGCTGTTGAGTGACGAATCAAATCTAAACCCTCTGGATCCTTAGCGGTGATAATTGATAATGCCGTATCTTCTCCAATAACAAAGCTCGTATCCACTAACTTTGTCTCACCCGTCGCTAAACTAATCTTCCCTGCTAAAGCAGCTTTGCCAAGGCTAGGTGCAATTGCATTTGCCACCTCACCAACAGTAAGAGACTGTTCAAACTCTCGTTTTGAACCATCGGGTAAAGTAATTTGAATCATGAATAAACCTTAAAAAATAAAAAACGCGACACCATCAAGGTAGCCGCGTTACCATTAGACCAATGCTGAGTAAAAACAAATGCACGAGCGGCCACAAGAATTAAAATAATCTAGGCATCGTTCGTGTCGTTGAATAACTCATATATATCGGTCTCAAGTCTAAAAATTAATATTAGAATTTTAACAGTTTTCCTTGGGATATTCACGACTTAGCCTTTTTAAAGCAATAAAAACCACTAATTTTTGTAAAGTTCTGTGGTATTGGATTAACATAGATAAGCGTTTTTTATCACAAACCCTTACAATGTAAAGTTCTAATTTATTCTCTTTTTTACTTTAGTGGTATATTGCCTATAATAATAAATACCCTTTAAAGGATTTTCGTTATGTCTAAACGTGCGACCAACATCGTACTCTTGTTGGTATCAATTAGTATTATTCTTTTTATCGTCAACGCTTTTTATAGTGCATTTACGCGAGAACATCGCGTACCCAGCAATGAGCCTACCCCAAGCTCGACAGTTAGTGGCGAAATCACAGGTACAACACCAGTGCCCCCACCAAGCACAACTGAAAGCACGCCTAGTACCATTCCCACCGAAAATATTCCAGATACGCAAACTACAGAAAGCACTAACGAAGAGGCAGGCAAAGTACTAGAAGAAAATCCTACACTTCGTGAAGCACTCCCGCCTGTACCAGAAGCACCAGCGGCAACCGAAAGCACAACATCATCCTCTAGCACAAGAAGATTCCGTCCAATTAACAGCAATGACGAGGCCATTCCTCTTAATAACGGAAATGTACGTAATAACGATGGAGCTAATAGCAACTTCCCGACACCAAGTAGTGGCAATAGTCGCTTTCCTACCCCATCCAACAGCGGCAATAGCAATTTCCCTACACCAAGCCAAGGGAGCAATAATAGCTTTCCTGCCCCGATTAATTAAAAAGAGAGACTACTCTCTGCGAGTCTAATGGATAAACGTTTCATAAAAAAACTCAGACGCTCTTCCGTAAGACTCGCGATACTCTAGCAACTCCCCATTGATCCCATAAGCGAAACGACAAATTTTCACAGCAGACTCTGTCTGTTGTAGCGGTAGATACGTATCAAAATAATTGGTTAAAAAAGACAACTGCTCTTTGGCACTGACAACAAGCTGACCGCACTCCCTTCTATACATGGGGTATAGCAAATTATCAAAGTTACTTAATGGAATATTCAATAACTGAAAAAAATGCTCTTTAGGCAACCAAATTTTTTCACTGACTAAAACTTTTTGGCCAATCTCTCTCGTTCTTTCAATATAAATCAAAGGGGCTTGTATGAGCCTATGCATTACACCATTAATTCTTTCATCACCATTCTCTAAGTATGTAACTTTATGAACAACTCCCTCTGGAATTATTTGCTTTCCTGTTGAGTTTCGATAACGAAAAAAACGTATTAAAGACGATGAAAAATCAGGATATCGAACAAACGTTCCCTTTCCTTGTTGTTTCACCAATAGACCATCGGCAACTAACAAATCAATTGCTTTGCGAATAGTACCCACCGATACTTGATATTCATCCGCTAATTCTTGCTCATTAGGTATAGACTCGTCACTCCCCCAAATCTGAGCGATGAGTTTTTGCTGAAGATCATAACGTACTTGCTCATAGCGTGGTAATTTCTCAACAATACTATTCTGCATTTGCTCAATACTCTTTTCTAGGATATTAACAAAAGCATAGGATAGCATATCATTGATAAGTATTGTCATATAATCATATATATGTTTAAATGACTAGATTATTATGTCAATTAAAATTAAAGGAGCTCTTTATCAATGATTAGTATTATTTTATTGAGTATTCTGCTAGTTATTGCAGTAGGCTATATAACAAAAATCAACATTGGCTTTTTCGCTATTGCAGCTGCTTATCTAATCGGCGCTTTTATGATGGATTTATCCATCAATGATTTAATTAAACAATGGCCAGTTAAAATATTTTTTGTTATTTTTTCTCTAAGTCTTTTCTACAATATTGCGCTAGCCAACGGCGCATTAGAAAAGCTAGCAAACCATCTTCTTTATCATTGCCGCAATATCCCAAATGCACTTCCTTTAGCTCTTTTTGCTGCAGCAACCATTATTGCTGGTTTAGGCGCTGGTTTTTACACTGTTCTCGCTTTTATGGCTCCCCTAACTCTACTACTCTGCACTAAAACAAAAATGAATTTAGTCATTGGTAGCATGGCTTTGAATTATGGTGCCTTAGCAGGTGCTAACTTTATGACCTCTCAAAGTGGCATTATTTTTCGCGGGTTATTAGAAACCAATCATATTCCGCAAACAACTGCTTTTAGTTACAGCTCTGGAATCTTTATCGCTACTTTATTGCTCCCTATTGTTCTATTGAGTATTTACTCATTATGGAGCTTTCAATCATCTTCCATTGAAATTCAAGCCGAAAAGCCTGAACCCTTTACACAACAACAAAAGCAATCCATCTACCTCATACTTCTTTTAATGGGTATTGTTCTCATTATTCCTATTTTAAAAATTATATTTCCTGACAATCTAACCATCTCATGGATTAATAAAAAATTAGATATTGGTTTCTTAGCTATTATTTTTGCAGCCATCAGTTTTTGGATGAAACTAGCTGATGAGAAAAAAGTAATTGCTCTTGTACCATGGAATACATTAATCATGATTTGTGGTATGGGCATGCTAATCGGAGTTGGTGTACAAGCTGGTGTAATCAATACATTAGCTACTTGGATTTCTGGAAATGTCCCTGTATGGCTTATTCCTATTGCCTTTTGTGTCATTAGTGCCATCATGTCCATTTTCTCTAGCACACTTGGCGTAGTAGCACCTACTTTATTCCCTATTGTGCCAAGTATTGCTGCACAAGCAGATATAAATCCCCTCATCCTCTTTATCGCTATTGTTGTCGGTGCTCAAGCAACATCTATTTCACCTTTTTCGTCTGGGGGAAGCCTCATTCTAAGTTCAGCACCTGCCGATGTTGATAAAAATGTCTTACTCAATAAATTGTTGTTCCAAGCAATTCCTATCGGAGTAATTGCTGCTCTCATTGCAATTATTGCCACCCAACTTATTCTCTAATTGGAAAAGAATATTATGTATTTTGTTGATACTCACGCACATGTTTTTAGCCCCGAAGGTCCTTTCAGCAAGAATGCACGATATACTCCGTCTTATCATGCCTCTTTGGAAGGCTTCTTAAATAATCTTGACAAACACAATATTCAATATGGTGTCTTAATTCAACCGAGCTTTTATGGCACAGACAATAGCTATATGCTCAATGCTGTTAAAGAGGCTAAGGGGAGATTAAAGGCTGTTATTGTTGTAGATACAGATATTAGCAAAGAAACGCTACTACAATATCATCAACTAGGGGTATGTGGCATTCGTCTTAATTTATTTGGTTTAGAACCCCCAAATCTTCTATCCTCAGAATGGTCATCACTTATTAAAACATTGACAGATTTAGACTGGCAGCTTGAACTACATTGTCCGCCAAGTTATCTTTTGCAATTATTACCCGCCTTAAGAAACTACTCCATTAAGGTAGTGATTGATCATCTAGGCCGCCCTAGTGCTAATCAGAATCTAGATGAGAGTGAATACCAACAATTCTTATCTTTACTCAATCCAACTCAACACTGGATTAAGTTATCTGGCTTATACCGTATTGCTCATTCTGATAGTAATGCAATTATCAGAGCACAAAAAATTCTTCAAGAACTTAAAGCTCGTCAAATGCAAGAGAATATTGTTTGGGGAAGCGATTGGCCACATACCCAACACGAACAGGATACCTCTTATGAGAAAAACTGGGATTTACTCACAGCGATTATCAATGATGAACAAGAACGTAAAATGATTCTAGGTGAGAACGCTATTAAACTCTTTAAATTTTAATATTTAAATAATGCATTAAATTTTCATTGTTCTATAAAAAAGACGTTCAAAAAATACCCAAAGGTATTCAATGAACGTCTTTTTACTTAGGCTATTTGCCTAATCACTGTAGTTTTGAAGATGAGCGCTTCACACTGCTCGCTGGTGATAGTTTCATCGCTTCTCGTGCTAATGCCGCAATTTCCTTATCTGTTAGCGGGGTAGGTAATTTTTCCAACGCTACTTCAAGTACCTGATCAATCCAACGTACGGGGATAATTTCCAAATCCGCTTTGACGTTATCGGGTATTTCAGCTAAGTCTTTAACATTCTCATGAGGGATTAACACCGTTTTAATTCCACCACGATGAGCTGCTAATAACTTTTCCTTAAGTCCTCCAATAGCTAATACTTCACCGCGTAAAGTAATTTCACCCGTCATCGCCACATCAGCACGCACAGGAATATTCGTAAAGGCTGACACTAAGGCAGTTGTCACTGCAATACCTGCTGATGGACCATCTTTCGGTGTCGCTCCGTCTGGTACGTGAATATGAACATCTTTTTTCTCAAAGACATTATCAGCCAAACCCAACCGGTGAGCACGTGAACGAATAACCGTACGCGCTGCTGACATTGATTCTTTCATCACATCACCCAAAGAGCCCGTGTGCTGAATAACGCCCTTACCCGGAATAACAGCAGCCTCAATAGTGAGTAAATCACCACCGACTTCAGTCCATGCTAAGCCCGTCACCTGTCCTACTTGATTCTCTTTTTCAGCGAGACCGAAACTATACTTACGTACGCCCAAATACTGATCAAGATTTTTACTAGTGATACGAATCGCTTTAGGTTTAGCTACCGTACGAGCAGCTGTTTTCTTAGGTTTAGCTTTAGCGGATTGAGTAACCACCTCTTTGACCACTTTGCGACAAATTTTTCCAATCTCACGCTCTAACGAACGAACACCCGCTTCTCGAGTATAGTAACGCACGATATCACGAATGACTTCATCATCAATCGCTAGCTCACCCTCATTAAGACCATTATTCTTCATCAATTTAGGAATCAAATGATCTTTGGCGATATGCAATTTCTCATCCTCTGTATATCCAGATAGACGAATAATTTCCATACGATCCAATAATGCTGGTGGGATATTCAAAGTATTACTCGTTGCCACAAACATAACATCCGATAAATCATAATCCACTTCTAAATAATGGTCTTGGAAAGTATGATTTTGCTCTGGATCTAAGACTTCTAATAAGGCAGCCGCAGGATCCCCACGGAAATCCATCCCCATTTTATCAATCTCATCCAAAAGGAATAATGGGTTACGTACACCAACCTTACTCATATTTTGAATAATCTTACCGGGCATCGCACCGATATAAGTACGACGATGACCACGAATCTCCGACTCATCACGCACACCGCCCAGAGCCATACGCACATACTGACGGTTAGTCGCTTTAGCGATAGATTGACCTAATGAGGTTTTACCAACGCCCGGAGGACCTACCAAACACAGAATTGGTGCTTTAACTTTAGATACGCGTTGTTGCACCGCTAAATACTCAAGAATACGTTCCTTAACTTTTTCTAAGCCATAATGATCGCTATCTAGCGTACTTTCTGCATCAACTAATGAATTATTCACCTTAGTTTTTTTCTTCCAAGGCACACCCACTAGTGTCTCAATATAATTACGCACTACAGAAGCCTCTGCCGACATCGGCGACATTAGCTTAAGTTTCTTCAACTCAGCCATCGCCTTATCATGGGCTTCTTTAGGCATACCTGCGGCTTGAATTTTTTTCTCAAGCTCCTCTAAATCTGCGCCGTCTTCACCTTCACCTAATTCTTTTTGAATAGCTTTGACTTTCTCATTGAGGTAATAATCGCGCTGACTTTTTTCCATCTGCTTTTTAACGCGACTTTGAATCTTACTCTCAACTTCCATAATATCCATTTCGCCTTCAATCATACCAAGCAAACCTTCTAAACGCTCTGCTACATCAAGCGTTGATAGCAGTTTCTGTTTGGCATCTTGTTGCACAGGTAAATTGGCACTAATGGTATCGGCAAGACGATTAGCACTCGTCATGGTATTCAGTGAATTTAATACCTCTGGCATGATTTTTTTGCTTTCTTTGGCATAAGCCTCAAACTCAGCAATCACCGCCCTCATCAACGCTTGAACCTTAGCGCTACGACTATCTTTAACCGCTATTTTAGTGGCTTTAACACTATAGTAATCTGCTGTTTCTTTGACCTCTTGGATTTCTACGCGGTCTAAACCCTCAACAAGTACTTTAAGCGTACCGTCAGGGAGTTTTAAAAGTTGCAATACTTTTGCTAAAACGCCAGTTTCGTAAATATCATTAGGACCCGGTTCATAAATAGAAGCCGCTTTTTGAGAAACCAAGATAATATGATTAGAACTATCTGACATTGCCTTATTTAAAGCAGCAACAGAGCGAGGACGAGCCACAAAGAGTGGGATAACCATGTGAGGAAACACCACTACATCTCTTAAAGGCAATAACGGTAATTCAACGACTTCCGAAGACGGTGTTTTTTTTAGTGTCGTCATGTAAATCCTTTGTATTCTATTCTAAGTAGGAGCTATATGGTGGCAGAGTTAGCATTTTCAAGGTCTAAAAATGCAGATTTTATAGACAATACGAGGGAGGCACCTAACCTCCCTCACATTAAATATTGCCCTCATATAATTGACGATAACATCAAGGTAATTTTTCGTTTATCGTCAATCATAAGGCTATTTGTCTGATTACTTATAGTCGATTTTAGGCTGTCCAGTCTCTACAGCGGCTTCATCCAAAATCACCTTCTTCACATTCTTTTGAGAAGGTAAGTCATACATCGTCCCCATCAAGGCAAACTCTAGGATAGAACGCAAACCACGTGCCCCTGTCTTACGTTTAATCGCTTTTTTCGCAATAGCACTTAATGCGTCTTTGGTGACTTCTAGCTCAACACCTTCCATACCTAGGAGTTTTTGATACTGTTTGACTAAAGCATTTTTAGGTTCTGTCAAAATTTGAATCAAAGCAGCTTCATCAAGTTCCTGCAAGGTTGCCACCACAGGCAAACGACCGACTAATTCAGGAATAAGACCAAATTTAATAATATCCTCGGGCTCAACTTGATTAAAGAGCTCGCCTACACCTTTATCTGTCTTACTCTGGACACTAGCACCAAAACCTATACCAGACTTCTCTGTTCGATTTTGAATCACCTTTTCCAAGCCATCAAATGCACCACCAACAATAAAGAGAATATTAGTTGTATTAACTTGAATAAAGTCTTGATTTGGATGTTTGCGGCCACCCTGAGGAGGAACAGAAGCAACTGTACCCTCAATAAGCTTTAGTAATGCTTGTTGCACACCTTCACCAGATACATCACGCGTAATAGATGGATTATCCGATTTACGAGAAATTTTATCGATTTCATCGATGTAGACAATGGCACGCTCTGCTTTTGCGACATCGTATTCACAGTTTTGTAAAAGCTTAGAAACGATATTTTCGACATCCTCACCCACGTAACCTGCCTCAGTTAATGTCGTCGCATCTGCCATCACAAAAGGGACATTCAGCTGACGAGCCAAAGTCTGTGCTAATAGTGTCTTACCAGAACCAGTAGGTCCAATGAGTAAAATATTACTTTTACTTAACTCAACATCATCTGATTTCTCATCACCCAATGCGTCCATATGACGCAAACGCTTGTAGTGATTATATACAGCAACCGCTAAATTACGTTTAGGAATATCCTGTCCAATCACATATTGATCCAGGAAAGCCTTTATTTCTGCTGGTGTTGGTAAAGCTTCACTTGCGGAGGCCTTTTGTGCTTTGGCTGCCTGACCTTTCTTAATCATATCTGAACAAGCGTCTACACACTCATTACAAATATAAATACCTGCAGGACCTGCCACTAACTCTTTGACTTCTGCACGAGTTTTGTGACAAAAAGAGCAACGCTCATTCTTTGATGATGTTTTGTTAGTCGTCATAAATTTTCAATAAACAAAAGAGGTCGGCTATTACACCGACCCTGCAAACCCAAATGTATTCTGTATTACAGCGCAGAACGCTTTTCTAATACCTTATCAATTAGGCCAAATTTTAATGCTTCATCGGGAGCCATATAATTATCACGCTCGGTATGCTTGCGGATTTCTTCGATAGGCTGACCACAATGTTTTGCCATAATTTGGTTCAAACGCTCACGTAAATCCAAAATCTCACGAGCTTGAATTTCGATATCCGTCGCCTGACCTTGTGCGCCCCCTAAAGGCTGATGAATCATAATACGAGAGTTAGGTAGACTAAAACGTTTACCTGCTTGACCCGCATTTAATAAAAAAGCCCCCATACTTGCTGCCATACCTGTACATAAGGTCGATACTTCTGGCTGAATAAACTGCATCGTATCGTAAATGGCTAAACCCGCATACACGCCACCACCTGGTGAGTTAA
Source organism: Pelistega suis (assembly GCF_013133795.1). GTDB lineage: Bacteria > Pseudomonadota > Gammaproteobacteria > Burkholderiales > Burkholderiaceae_B > Taylorella > Taylorella suis. The sequence goes on along the minus strand of NZ_JABGBN010000009.1, from coordinate 77,012 downwards.
TGTATAGCGAAATATCTTTTTCTGGGTTTTCTGACTCTAAAAAGAGTAATTGTGCCACTACTAAGTTAGCCGTTTGATCATTAACAGGACCCACTAAAAACACAATACGCTCTTTTAATAAGCGCGAATAGATATCGTATGAACGCTCACCACGACCAGATTGTTCTACTACCATAGGAATGTAGCCCAATCCAGTCGGTGTCACCGACTCACCACCGTGTAAGGAAGCATAAAAATCGGTAAAACGGTGCATCATTATACTTGTCCCATGATTTCTTTGAAATCAACTTTAGACTCCGTTACTTTCGCTTTAGATAAAACGAATTCAATCACATTGTCTTCTAACACTACATTTTCCATATCTGCACGGCTTTGCGCATTGCTTAAGTAGTAAGCCACAACTTCTTCTGGTTTTTCGTAGTTTTGAGCGATTTCTTCGATACGAGCACGCACTTGTTCCATCGTTGGACGTAGTTTTTGTTGTTCAACGATATCACCTACTAATAGACCTAGACGTACGCGACGCTCAGACTCTGGTGCAAATGTCTCTGCAGGGATAGGGAATTGATCTGCATTTGGCATACCACGCATTTTTAACTCTTCACGAGCTTGTGCAACACGGGTATTGACATCATCATTAACCAATGCTTTTGGCACATCAAATGTAGAAGCTTTAGCCAAGGCATCAAATACATTAGATTTTGTGCGCGCTAATGCACGTGCTTTTGCTTCGCGCTCGATATTTTTAAGGATTTCTTCTTTAAGTTTAGCAACGTCACCGTCTGCTTGACCTAAAGATTTTGCGAATTCTGCATCTACTTCTGGTAATACTGGAGCCGCCACTTCTTTCATTGTGATAGTGAACTCAGCTGTTTTACCAGCGACTTCTTTACCTTGGTAATCTTCAGGGAAAGTTAGTGGGAAAGTTTTCTCTTCGCCAGCTTTTAAACCTTTTGCTGCGGCTTCAAACTCAGCTAGCATACGACCTTGACCTAAAACGAATGGGAAGTTATCTGCTTTACCGCCAGCAAACTCAACACCGTCAATCTTACCAACGAAATCAACAGTCACGCGATCATCGTCTTGCGCAGCGCGCTCTACTTTATCGTATGTTGCACGTTGTTTACGTAAAATATCTAACGTACCATCAACTTCAGCTTGACCTACCTCTGTTGTCACACGAGTGACTTCTAAGGCAGCAAAGTCAGGTAATGTAATCTCTGGGAATACTTCAAATTTTGCTGTAAAAGCAACTGTACCCTCTGCAGCACCTTCTTTAGGCTCAATAGCAGGCGCACCAGCAACACGTAAGTCTGCCGCTTTAACAGTTTCGTCAAAAGCTTGTGCTACTTTTTGGTTTAATACATCATAACGAACGCTAGGGCCGTGGCTACGCTCAATTACCGCTAATGGTGCTTTACCCGGACGGAAACCTTGAACTTTAGCCGTGCGTGCTACGCGTTGTAATTGCGTTTTTACTTCTTTTTCGATGTCTTCTAAAGACACAACTAAATCAACTTGGCGCTCTAGGCCTTCTAATGTTTGTACTGTTGGTTGCATTTAATAACCTACTTGTTGTCAAAATATAAAATACGAACTTAATCCGCTATTTTACCCATTTTTAAAAAGAAATATAGTGGACAAGCCTTTTTTCAACAAAAACCTCTTAAAAGCGCATACCTGTACCAATAGACATTCCAAAACCGCCTGTACCGCCACCAGCAGCAACACCGTATGTGCAGGCACTCAATAAAGTGGCCATGAATAACACAACTACACTTCTTTTTACTTGTTTCATTATTTTTCCTAAAAATAAAGACTAAGCCTAATTAAACACTTAAAAAACACAGAAAGATATTCCTTGTTTATAATATTGACATAATTTGATATTGTTTTGCCAAGCTACTTTCGATGGCGATAGCTGTCTCTCACCATCCAGAAAGCGAACATTCAAAAGGAGTTACTATGGAAAATACACCAGAACAACACACAGAAAATACAACTTATGAATCCCCTAAAGAAACCCTTTTTAGTAGCGGTACTTTTGTGATTGGTCTTATCGTGATTGGTCTTTTTGTGACGCTCATCACTTGGTCTGTTAGCTTTGCTGCCTTATTTTTTGGTGCGGTAGGTACAATGCTTTCTGTTGCTTCTTGCAGCTTAGACCACAAAAATCTCCGCTTCCAAATAAAACGTGAGGTATCTTTTAATGATGAAAACTGGGCTTATTTTGCTATTCGTGCAGTAGCAGGCGCAGTATTCGGTACAGCGACAGCCCTATTAGCTGTGAGTGACTTTGCTCACACTCACTGGGCAACGATCGCTGTACTCGCTATTTTTGGTGCTTACGTTTTGGATACTTTATTATTTAAGCGTTCTTGCTCAAAAGACTAACGTTCGGCTCTAACACTCAGGGACATTGACAGCCAAACCAGCTCGAGATGTCTCTTTATACGTAGACATCATATCAGCACCCGTCTGTTTCATCGTGATAATAACTTTATCCAAAGACACAAGGTGCTGACCATCTCCTCTCAATGCTAACCGTGCAGCATTAATTGCTTTTACTGCGCCCATGGCATTACGTTCAATACAAGGCACTTGCACCAGTCCACCCACAGGATCGCAGGTCATCCCTAAATTATGCTCCATACCAATTTCAGCCGCATTTTCTACTTGCTCTGGTGTACCCCCTAGAACAGCCGCCAAAGCACCTGCCGCCATAGAGCAAGCAACACCAACTTCCCCCTGACAACCCACTTCCGCACCTGAAATAGAAGCATTTTCTTTATATAAAATGCCAATAGCAGCTGCCGTCAGCAAGAAATCAATAATACCTTGTTCATTCGCATGCGGAATAAAACGCTCATAATAATGCAATACAGCAGGAATAATCCCTGCAGCACCATTGGTCGGTGCCGTCACCACTCGACCTCCCGAAGCATTTTCTTCATTGACCGCCATCGCATACAAATTCACCCAATCCAGCATAGATAACGGGTCTCGTAGTGACTCTTCTGGGCGTTCACGTAATCGCTGATATAAAGCAGGGGCACGTCGTTTGACCTTAAAACCACCAGGCAACACCCCTTCTTTAGCACAACCTCGCTTCACACAGGCTTGCATGACAGACCAAATATGCAAGAGTTTTGCCCTTACTTCTTGTTCTGTTTGGTAAACTAACTCATTAGCCATCATTAATTGTGCAATACTTAAATTATGCTGCTTCGTCAATGCTAATAAATCATTGCCTGATTTAAATGGATAAGGGACTGGTTCATCAGGACTTAAATTGACCTTCAAACCATCACAGTTCATCACAAAACCACCACCAATCGAATAGTATTCTTTTTTCATTAACTGCTCGCCCTGAGCATTAAACGCTTTGAAACGCATACCATTAGGATGTTGTGGCAAGCTATCTTTTAAGTTAAAGATTAAATCTTTCTCTGAATCAAACGTCACCTTTACACGATTTAATAAATCTAACTGCTGTGTGCTACGCACTTGCTCTACTAACACAGGAATTAAATCAGGGTCTACTTCATCAGGTAAATATCCAAAAAGCCCCACAATCACAGCCGTATCACTCGCATGCCCATAACCTGTTGCCCCTAATGAGCCAAACAATTCAATATGTAAACGATGCACATAATCCAATAAATTCGCTTCTTCTAAGCGACGCACAAATCGTACAGCAGCAATCATAGGCCCTACTGTATGCGAACTAGAGGGACCGACGCCTACTTTAAAAATATCAAAAACACTTAACGTCATATTAATTTCTATAGAATTTATCAAGTTCTTGTTGCTTACGCTTTTCTTTAAGATCTTCTTCGCTTGGCAAAGGCTTGTTATTAATTAAAGGATTATCCCATGTGCCCTTCACGCTAAAATACGCTGTTAAGGCTCGATTAAGTGGCTCAGACAATAACCATTGTGATAAAAACGCACCTAAACCGACCACAGGATTGACGATAATACCTGTCAACACAGTAGCCCCACTCATTTCAATCTTAGGAATGGCGGCCGCATGGAAATTTAAATTTTGCGATGGAATATGCGTGTTACCTGTGGCTACAATCGCGACCAAAGGACCATTTAAGCGAAAGTCTTCGATATAAACAGATTGATTTTTTAACTCAAAATTACTCCGTAAATAATCAAATGCTAGACCTTTACCAAAAGCACTTGGCGTATCATTGCCCAGATTACCCAAGTTTGATAAGGATTGCAAGGAAATTAACGCCAACGCTTTCATCGCACTAGAATTTACTTTTAATAAGGTACCATTATCTAGCTGCATATCCCCTTTTAAGCTTAAACGATTCAGCGAAATATCACTCACATCATCTGTATGTAGATTGATATTAGCCTGACCTTTACCTGCCTTTAAAAAACCTTCATACCCAAAATATTTGAGAAACTCACCAAAATCCAAAGCATTCGCATTCAGTCGAATATCAGCCTCCGTCATTTGATTGCTGCTTTGCAAATGACCCGTTGCATAAAGTGTTCCTACCTCATTACTAAGACTTAACTGCTTTAAATTCCAGCGGTCAGTTTTAGTCTTTTGGCTATTCATTGTCAGTTTGCCCAATACGCTGCCCGACCAAGAAAGCCTACCGATATCACCAACAATCGTCGGTAAATCGATGCGCGTTGGGACATGCTCACTCTTATCTTCTTTTTCGCTAAATTGAAGTGTAAACTGAGACAAGTTTAGCTGAATTCTATCAACTAGGCGCTTGCCTAAACTGAGTACGACACTCCCCTTCGCATCAGGAGAACTTACATCAAATATCCAATTATCTTTCTCTCGTTGAGCAGCTAAACTAGCTTTATTAATATAAGCACCAAATAAAGAAAGACGATCCACATCCATATCTAAATAACGCATCATTGGAAATAAAGAAATATTGCCTGATGATGGGTTTGATGAACTAAACTCATCCACAAAGTCCAACCACGTCATCACATCCCAATCACCAGAACGAACGATCAATTTCATATCCTCTGAAGGCAAAACCGGTATTGCATTTACTGACACAACGCCTCGATTAAATTGTCGTAAGCGACGATTAGCACGCTCTAACACCACCTGCAACCATGCATTGTTATAATCAACATGTAACTGTTCTGCTTTACCCTGTTGTGGTGCTTTTAAGCGCACGACCAACGGTACCGTTTGTTCACTTACCTTACTCAACCCTTGTGGCAAATCGACGCTCAAGCCCTTTAACGAGCTCTTAATGGTGACATCAATATAATCCCCTCCTAGGAAATCAAAACCAGCTGTATAGTAAGCACTTCCTTTCACCCGTTTTTTGATTCCTGGCAAAGGTAAAAACTCATAAAGCCCCTGTGCTGTCACATTACCCTCTATGCTTAAACGATCTCCTTTCGCACCAATGCCACCACTCAGTTTCGCCTGCCCACCTAATAATCTCGCTTGAATATTATCTAACTGAACGTTTTTTTCAGTAATCTTTAATGTACCCGACGCCTGCGTTAATTGAGGATGATCTGGCGTAAATTGAAAACTGACTTGTTCTAGATTAAACAAACTTTTAACCGTAGTTGCGTCTGGATTAGTCACAGGAATGGCAATCTGCAACTTACCCTCAACCTTACCCGCCATCTGGCTTTTATCCAGTACATTTGACAAGATAGTCCTTAAAGGAGATTGACGATAAAACTGTAAAAAACTCTCACCTGTTGCTTGAATATCAGCACGAATATCTACCAAGGCATTCTTCTCAATATGCTGAACAGAAACCTGCGCATTTTTCGCTTGGATAGACGATAAACCATATTTCTCATCTAACTGTAAGCTACCCCCCTTAATCCCTATCGTACCTCGATTAAAATCTACCTCAGCACTGGGTACAAAAATATCAGGCCAGTATGTATTACCTTTAGCGGGAAATTGATGATAATGCAAACCTACATCTTTAACGGGGCCTTGTATTTGAAAATCCCCTGACTCTGGTCGCAAGCCAAAAGGAATATGGTCTACATTACCCTGTACACGAACCTGCGCATTTTCAATATACCCTTTAAGAAACGCCTTTTCTAACCAATCCAAGGATTCAGTAGCTATCGCCTTAGGCAAGTAATGTGGCAATTTATTCAATTCCATCCGATGTATCATCCCTTGCAATTGAATAAAGCCATTATCACTCTCTGGGTGTGCATCCCAAGTACCTACTACATCCAAAGATCCATATGGCAATTGCGCCTTAAATACATCAAATGTTAAATGCGTTTTTTGATGTTCATTCAGACGATATAGACCTTGCATGTGCACTTGATTAAAATCCATCGGGTGACGGAAAAAATCTTTCGCTTGCACATACAATTGATGGGTATTAATATCAAAATGATAAGGGTACTCAAGACCTTTGTTTGAATTAATTGCAATCGTTATCTTGTCACCTTGCAAGACTAAACCATTATCCTCATCACTTTTCTCTAAAAACTGAAAATCCTTTAATACCCAGCGAGTTGAAAATTTTTTAAGTGCAAGCTCTTCAAAAGATACTGATATATTGGCTTCTTCAATAGTCCCTTTTTTCATAAACAAGGGGAAATGTAACCACTTTTTTAAATGCTGTGGGTGCCAATTTTGCCAATCAACTTTTAATTCCCCACTTCCTGAACGATTAAAGTGTGCATTTAAAGCCATCGCGCTACTTGCCACTTCCGCAATGCTCACCTTTAACTGTAAATCTAACTGTTGCTGATCATGCTTAGCATGAAGATTAACCGGTGCAAAAGACAAATCTGGGCGATTATCTTGATATTGGTCACGCCAAATGATATGCCCTTCTTGCACTTGAATATCACGGGGTACTCGCTCAAATCCCCAGTCCAACCACGGCAGTAGAAGTTCAGCGATACTTTCTGCTTGAATAGGTTTTGCCTTTAAGGTGTCATTCTGCGAGGATAATACCTTCCCCCCTACCTGTACCTCACCTAAGGCATTACGTTCAATCACGACATTTGCCCCTTTAACATTCACCTTTTGTACGTGAGGCTGCAAATTTAATAAAGAAGAAAATATATCTAACTCAAGTGTTAAATGCTCTACTTGCGCAAATGTACCGTCTGGCCCTAAAGCTAGTTGCTGCAAATGTAAGCTAGGCGTCCAATACTGCCAATCTAGCGATAGTTCACCCAAACTAAACTGGGGATGTGCATTTTTCTGCAACCATTCAATCACCTGTGGACGCCATTGATCGATGCGAGGCGAAAAATAATAACGTCCCATTAGAATCATCACGACCGTCAAACACAATATGCTAATACAGACCCAAGCAACCCACTTACTTATTTTTCTAAAAATTGGCACAGAACACTCTTACTTCGTCAAATAATTTCTCTTCCAGTAGTATTATATAGTTTGATATATCATTCATTTTGGTGTTTACAGAAAATGTCGGAAAGCTTAACAAAACCTTTACATTGGTCCAACTTTCTCAAGCGTCGTCTTGATGCTCGACCGGAGTTAATCCCCCAACTTCTCGACGATATAAAAACGCCTTTAAACCCTAACAGAATCCTTGAATGGTTAGCTGAACTCGGTGGCTCACCCACTCAATTTCCACCCGCAGATACGGCCACTTGTCGTAGCCAATTACGTAAACTACGTGCTCGTATTCTCTACTCTCTTATTGTGCGCGACATTAATCAACTCGCTTCTCTAGAAGAAGTGACCTCCTGCATGAGCTTCTTGGCGGACTTATCCGTACAAATGGCTTATCGCACGGTCATGCATGATTTAGTCGAAAGTTTCGGTGCTCCTATTGATCCAAGCACAGGTTTACCGATGGAAATGATTATTCTCGGTATGGGCAAACTGGGAGGACAAGAGCTTAATGTATCTTCAGATATTGATTTAATCATGCTTTATGGCGACGAAGGCGAAACCTCAGGTGCGCGTCGATCACTCAGCTACCATGAGTTTTATGGTCGTCTTACCCAACGTATGATGCCGATTATTTCAGATCCTGATGCCGATGGTTTTGTTTTTCGTACAGACTTACGCTTGCGTCCCGACGGTGACGGTAGCCCTTTAGCATGGAGTCTTGCAGCATTAGAAAACTATCTTGTTACGCAAGGACGTGAATGGGAACGCTATGCATGGTTAAAAGCTCGAGTTATCCCCGTAAAATATTTTGAAGATAGCAAACCTGAAAATGACCTTCGTGTACTAGAAAGCTTACGCAAACCCTTTGTGTATCGTAAATATTTTGACTTTGATGCACTCTCCTCTTTACGTAAACTACGCGAACAAATCAGCCAAGAATGGCACCGTAAAGTCAACGCAAAAGAAGGCTTAGACTCATCACAAAATATTAAACTCGGCGAAGGCGGCATTCGAGAGATTGAGTTTATTGTACAGCTCATTCAACTTATTCGTGGAGGACGTATGCCAAGCTTACAACTGCGCCCTTTACTTGCGGCTCTGCATGCCGAACAAAAAGCTGGCTTAATTTCTGCAGAAATCGAACAAAACCTCGAAAGTGCTTACCGCTTCTTACGACGCCTAGAACATATTATCCAGTATCAAGATGATGCACAAACCCATCTTCTTCCTGCCGATGAAGATGGACTCAATGCTATCGCCCAAGCGGTCGGACTAAGTCGCACCATGTTTGATAAGACCTTAGCAGAGCATCGCCAATTTGTAGCGCAAACGTTCCGCAATGTTTTCCGTTTACTCGGTATGCAAGACGAAGAAGAAAATAGCGAAGAGGAGACACAAGATAGCCAAGCCCTAACCACTCGTTTATTTGAAACAGATATTCAAATACAAATCCAACATCGTTTAGAGTTACTCTTTAAAAACCATCGTGTACAACAGCTTACTAGTAGTAATCGTCAGCGTTTAGAGAATTTAGTTCCCTCTCTTTTGGAGGCAGCATCAAAAACAAAAAATCCTCTACTTGCCTGCAATCACCTCTGCGAACTCATCGAGACGATTGCTCAACGTAGTGCCTATATTGCCTTATTAGTTGAGTATCCAGAAATTCTACAACGTGTCGCACGCATTATGACGGCCAGTCCTTTTGCTGCTCAACTACTTATCAAAAACCCTCTACTACTCGATAGCTTAATTGATTGGCGTACCCTCTTACAGCCCATTGATTTAGAAGCTATCTCTGCACAGCTGCATCAGGACTTAAGTGCTTGCTTAATTCACGAGGGCGAAGTTGATATCGAACGACAAATGAACTTAATGCGCGATACACAAAAAATTATTGAGTTCCAATTACTTGCCCAAGATTTAGAAGGTGAACTCAGTGTAGAACATCTAGCGGATTATCTCTCTGCACTCGCGGATACTTTACTAGAAGAAAGCCTCTACCGTACTTGGGAACAATTACGTAAAAGCAGCAAACACCCTCTGCCAGCACAACCTAACTTTGCAATCATTGCTTACGGTAAATTAGGCGGTAAAGAGCTCGGTTACTCCTCTGACTTAGACTTAGTACTCATTTTTGATGATGATAGTGATTATGCTGCAGAAACCTATATTAAGCTGGGTCGCCGCCTCAGCACTTGGCTATCCACAATGACCTCTTCTGGTCGTATGTATGAGATTGATTTACGCTTACGTCCAGACGGTGACGCAGGATTACTGGCCGTTTCCATTGATGGTTTTGCCAAATATCAACATGAAATGGCATGGGTATGGGAACATCAAGCCTTAACACGCGGTCGTTTTAGTGCTGGTAGCAAAGTTGTTGGAGATAAGTTCGAAAAGATTCGTCAGGACATCTTGCTCCAAACTCGTGATTTAGAAAAACTAAAAGATGATATTGTTGAAATGCGTATCAAAATGCGTGACGGTCATCCAAATCCTACAGAGTTATTTGATCTTAAACACGACGCTGGCGGTATGGTAGATATTGAGTTTATTACACAATATCTTGTCCTCGGACATAGTAAAGATCATCACCAATTACTCGGTAATTTAGGGAATATTGCCCTATTACAAATTGCGGCACAAGCAGCGTTGATTCCAGATGACCTAGCTAAACAATGCGCTGATGCCTATCGCGTATATCGTAAAACGCAGCATGAAATCCGCTTGCAAGGTCAAGAGAAAGCGCGTGTGGCTCCTGATACTATGCTCCATGAAATTGAAGCCGTCAAAGCACTTTGGCGTTATGTTTTTGCGAATCGTGCCTATTAAGGATATCAGTCAATATCAAAAGCGATGAATCTACGTTAAAATAACCGTTTTAATTTATTTATATCCCACTAATGACTATGGTTCAAGTTTGTGATGTAGCACGCCCTAAATTAGAGCTTCCTGATGGCCGTAAAAAATTACTTTTACACTCTTGCTGTGCCCCCTGCTCTGGTGAAGTCATGGAGGCCTTATTAGCTTCTGGTATTGACTACTCTATTTTCTTTTACAACCCAAATATTCATCCCGTTAAGGAATATGAGATTCGCAAACAAGAAAATATTCGATTTGCCGAAAAGCATGGGATTGAATTTATTGATGCCGACTATGACGTCGATAATTGGTTTGCTCGTGCTAAAGGCTTAGAAAATGCGCCTGAACGTGGTGAGCGTTGCACCATGTGCTTTGATATGCGTTTTGAACGTACTGCCTTATATGCCCACGAGAATGGTTTTGACTGTATTAGTAGCTCTCTGGGGATTTCTCGCTGGAAAGATATGAATCAAATTAATGGTTGTGGTGTCACAGCTGCTAGCCATTACCCAGACCTCGCTTATTGGACATATAACTGGCGTAAAGGCGGTGGCTCTGCACGCATGATTGAAATTAGTAAACGCGAGGAATTCTACCAACAAGAATACTGTGGTTGTGTTTATTCTTTACGTGATACTAACCGTCATCGTCAAAGCCAAGGTCGTGAACGTATTGAGATTGGTGTCAAATACTACTCTAATAAAGCTGAAGAATAATTTTTTATTATTAAAAGTAATAAAAATATAATATTTTATTTCTTTTGTTTTTAAGAAGAAGTCATTAAGATGTCGTTATGCGAGATAGTCATAACGACATTTTTTATTATAAGATTTTATTATTTTAAAGCTTTTGAGGTACATCCCATGTTTAAAAAAATCGCCCTTTTAGCGACTTCTGTTTTAGCCTTTAGCGTAGCAACACCTGCCATCGCTGCAGATAGCTTACTTGACCGTATTAATAACAAAGGCACGATTACTGTTGGCACAGAAGGCACTTATGCTCCTTTTACTTACCATGACGGTAGTGGCAAACTCACAGGTTATGATGTTGAAGTTACTCGTGCTGTAGCAGAGAAACTAGGCGTTAAAGTAGAGTTCAAAGAAACCGCTTGGGACTCAATGCTCGCTGGTTTAAAAGCGGGTCGCTTTGATTTAGTGGCAAACCAAGTTGCCTTAACAACACCTGAGCGTCAAGCAACATTTGATAAATCTTCTGTTTATAGCTGGAGTGGTGCTATGTTACTTGCTCGTGCTGATGAAACGCGCATCAGTAAAGTAGAGGATGTAAAAGGTTTACGTGCTGGTCAAACCCTCAGCTCAAACTACGGTGAATTAGCACAAAAATACGAAGCCAAAATCGTTCCTGTTGACGGAATGGCTCAAGCGTTAAAACTTATTCAAAATAAACAAGCTGATGTAACCTTCAACGACTCACTAGCATTATTAGACTACCTAAAGAAAAACCCTGAGTCTGGTTTAAAATCATTCTGGGAAGCTAGCGATAAAGTAGGTGCAGGTCTCATTGCAAATAAAGGCAATGATGAAGCACTTGCTAAAATTAGCCAAGCCATTGACGACTTACGTGCAGATGGCACATTGAAAAAACTTGGTGAACAATTCTTCGGTAAAGATATCAGTGTTAAATAATTTCTTAGCCTCCCTACCCTTTATGACCGAAACCCGTGCGGAATTGGTCATCAACGGGTTCCTCCCAATGGTTAAAGCAGCGGTACTGGTCTCAGTACCGCTTGCCATTGTGTCATTCTTTTTTGGAATGATTATTGCGGTGACTGTTGCCTTAATTCGTATTAATCAAAGCAATAGTATCTTTCATCGTTTTTTAGTTTTCTTTGTCAAAAGCTATGTGTCGTTAATTCGCGGCACGCCTATGCTAGTACAGATTTCCGTCGTTTTCTATGGTCTGCCGGCGCTCAATATTTTTATTGACCCTGTACCTGCTGCTATTATTGGTTTCTCACTCAATGTGGGGGCTTATGGCTCTGAAACAGTACGTGCTGCCATTTCCTCCGTTCCTAAAGGACAATGGGAAGCTGGATTTACGATTGGGATGACTTATTTCCAAACATTCCGTCGCATCATTGCACCACAGGCGTTTCGTGTGGCTGTCCCTCCACTAAGTAATAGCTTTATTGGTTTATTTAAGGATACTTCACTCGCCTCGGTCGTGACAGTCACAGAAATGTTCCGCGTCGCCCAGCAGATAGCCAACTCTTCTTATGATTTCTTGCCAGTCTATATTGAGGCAGGTTTAATCTATTGGTGCTTCTGCTTTGTTCTATTTATTATTCAATCTCGTGTTGAAAAACGCATGGATCGTTACGTAGCACGCTAAAAGGAAAGAACATGATTAAAGTTCGCAATATTCATAAAACATTTGGCGACAATCCTGTTTTACGAGGGATTGACCTCGACATTGAAAAGGGGCAAGTGGTGGTCATTCTCGGTCCTTCTGGTTCAGGCAAAACAACTTTCTTACGTTGTCTTAATGCACTCGAACTTCCAGAGCAAGGAACCATTGAATTTCAAAATAGCGACCCTCTCTTTATTGATTTTGCTAGCAAATCCGTCAAAAAAGAGATTCTAGCATTACGTCGAAAATCAGGCATGGTTTTCCAACAATACAATCTCTTTCCTCATAAAACAGCACTGGAAAATGTGATGGAAGGTCCTATTCAAGTGCAAAAACGTGACCCTAAAGTGGTTCAAGAGGAAGCTATTGCCTTACTCAGCAAGGTGGGACTAGCCGATAAAATTAATCTTTATCCTTACCAACTTTCTGGTGGACAGCAACAACGCGTGGGAATTGCACGTGCGCTCGCTATTCAACCAGAACTCATGCTTTTTGACGAACCCACCTCAGCACTTGACCCTGAGTTAGTACAAGATGTCCTCAATACGATGAAAACGCTTGCCAATGAGGGATGGACTATGGTGGTTGTTACGCACGAGATTAAATTTGCCCTTGATGTTGCAGATAAAGTGGTTGTGATGGACCATGGTCAAATTGTCGAACAAGGCTCTCCAGAGCAACTATTTAAACACCCTCAACATGAGCGCACCAAAGCATTTCTGCATCAAATCCGCGCTGATGCTTCCAACTAAAAAAGCGTATATGTCTGTATGGACATATACGCTTTATATCATCCGTTCAATGGGTGATTCTTTTTTATCAACGACCTTATCACGGTGACATCACGGGTTTTGCAGACTCTTGCGTACTCGGTGAAGTAATAAAACCTAATTTTTTCACGCCAGACCCTTTAGCCGCTGCCATAATTTGTGCAATCACTTCATAACGCGCATCTATATCCGCTCGTATACGAAAATCTGTTTCTGGCTCTGCTTTTGCTGTATTGACAAAAAACTCCTTCAAGTTTTCGATTTCCATTATAGAGCCATTGACGTGGATAATACCTTTATCATCAACGGCGATATCCACCGATTTTGGGTTTTCTGCGACAGCTTCTGCACTCACCTGAGGCACATCAATCTTGATGGAATGTGCTAATAGCGGTGCGGTAATAATAAAAATGACCAAGAGTACCAACATCACGTCGATAAGTGGCACCATATTAATTTCTGATACCGTACCTGATGTACTTTTTGACCCACTCGAATCAAAACTACCAAAAGCCATTTATTTATCCTCATTCATTGATAATTGTGCTTTTGAATCCACTTGTTGTCCTGTGGTTAAAAAGGCTAATAAATCATGGGCAAAACCATCTAAACGACTCAACACAACGCGGTTACGACGCACAAACGTATTAAACGCCAAGACCGCTGGAATCGCTACCGCCAAACCTAAACCTGTCATGATTAATGCCTCACCCACAGGACCAGCAATTTTATTAATGGATACTCCGTCAGTTAAACCAATACCTATTAGGGCATGGTAAACCCCCCATACTGTACCAAACAAACCCACAAATGGTGCTGTTGAACCAATAGAGCCCAACATCGTCAAGCCATTTTCTAAGCGTGCCGTTTCCTCATCAATGACTTTTCGCATTGTACGAATAACAAACTCGCCATCTGCACCCGCCTCTGCCAATTTGCTCGCACCATAACGTTTAAAATGATTATGAGCGTGCAAGGCTTCATTAGCTAAACGAGAAAAAGGATCCCCTGCTCCATATTGATGTAAGTCTTTATCCACTTGCTGTAAAGACGAAGCATTCCAAAAACGGTGTAAAAACTTTTCTGTACGATTTGACTGACGTATATTGGTTAAAGTTTTGACAATAATGATATACCATGTAATCACGGACATTAACACTAAAATACAAAACAAGCCCTTACCAACCATATCTGTCTGTTTAATAAAGCTCAACATATCGTGTTGCGGGGCGCTTGACTCTGCAATTTGTAGAGTCAGTCCATGAACAATATGTTCCGCAATATTTATAATTTCCGACAACATCTTTTATTTTCCTCTTATTTAAAATTAATTGGAATATCTGCCATTGACTCGCGTGGCACACCGTTTTCCGCATAAGGTCTAAAACGTGCTCGCTGTACTGCTCGCAATGCCTCTTTATTTAAGGCATCATAGGGTGTTCCTTGTTGAATAGACGCACTTTTCACCGAACCATTCGTCGCAATCAATACACGAATAATGACTAAACCTTTTTCTCCCCTCATTTGTGAAGAACGAGGCATAACAGGTTTAGGTTTCACAACATAATTTACCGTGGTCACCCGAACAGGAGCTTGCTTAATAGCACCACCTATAGGAGTAATATTTGGCTTACCTGTAGGCACTCCAAATGGTTTTATATTCTGTGCATTCGCATCTGTTTTCGTCGTTGCCACTGGAACAGATTTGACTGGCGTTTTTGTTGGTTTAGGTTTTTCTACCCTTTTTTCAACCTTTTTAGCTTGTACCTTCGGTTTGGGCTTTGGCTTTGGTGGAGGCTCCACTACAGGAGCTGGTTCTGGAGGAGGCTCTGGAATAGGCTCTGGTTCTGGTTCAGGCTCTGGTTCAGGCTCAGAAATAGGCTCCGGCTCAGAAATAGGCTCCGGCTCAGAAATAGGCTCCGGCTCAGATACAGGCTCTTCTGATGGCGGAGGTAAACTTTCTGTCTGTTCACCTTTTGGTAATTCTGGCACGGGTTCTTCAATCAAAGAGACAAAAACTGCCGACTCTTGCTTTACCTCTACCATCGGCGGCTCTGACTTTAGCGCTATAAGAGCCCCCATACCAGTCACTAAACCAACAGATCCAAAAGCCGCTATTAAGCGATGTATAAGGGGCGTTTGCGTACCGGAATGGGGAACCACAGACATATTTATAAAATACTTAACAAATAAAGCTAAAGATTATAACAAAATTTTTACTAAATGAGAATAATTATTATTGATATTATTATTTTAGAAATTTATATAAAAAAACCAGTCTAAGAAAGACTGGTTTTTTTCAATACAGTAAAGGATATATCCTACATAGATAAATCCACTACTCCATTATTATTGTGGTGTTACTTCTTTTGCTTGTGGACCTTTTGGACCATCAGCAACAATGTAAGAAACCACTTGTTCTTCTTTTAGTGTACGGAAACCGTTTACAACGATATCAGAATGGTGAACGAATAAATCTTTACCACCGTTTTGTGGTGTGATAAAACCAAAACCTTTTTCGTTATTAAACCATTTCACTTTGCCTAATTGTGCAGACATAATTTTTCCTCTTGAGAAAATAAATAATAAAAAGGACCCCCAAGAGAACAAAAGCATTAGGTCCAACGACAAAGATGCGGTATAGCTACTACTTGAAAATCAAGTATCCACTATGCACGCTATTTGAATGAAAGTCAATGTAAATCTAAGCTGTTGTTTTATCACCAATTTGAACCACTTTGCACCGCAACGCACCAAAACCGTGCATTTACGCACTCTTTTTAATCATTTGATACCAATAAATGCACATCTCTCCTACTCATTTCGGCCATTTAAAAGTTGGCACGGTATTTGCTAAAGGTAAAGCAAATCAATCTTCAATTTTTACTAAGGAGTTTTATATGAAATTAGTTACGGCCATTATTAAACCGTTCAAATTAGACGATGTACGTACGGCACTCGCTGATGTTGGCATCCAAGGCCTAACCATTACTGAAGTAAAAGGCTTTGGTCGTCAAAAAGGTCATACAGAGCTCTACCGTGGTGCAGAGTATGTGGTCGATTTTTTACCTAAAGTGAAATTAGAAATCGCTATCCGTGATGATCAAGTCGATTCCGCTATCGAGGCTATCTGCCAATCCGCTACCACGGGAAAAATTGGCGACGGCAAAATTTTTGTTAGCCATTTAGAACAAGCTATTCGTATCCGTACAGCAGAGTCTGGCGACTCAGCACTATAACCCTCAAGATTAATGACTTATTTAAAAGGAAGTAAAAATGAACAGTGCAGATTTAGTATGGGTCAGTATTTCAACTGTCCTAGTTTTAATGATGGTCGTTCCCGGACTTGCTCTCTTTTATGGTGGTCTCGTCCGCGCCAAAAATATTCTTTCTGTATTAGCACAAGTTTTAGCTGTTTTTTCATTAGTGCTCGTTTTATGGTTCGCTTATGGTTACTCACTTGCTTTTACAGAAGGCACTCCATTCTTTGGTAACCTTTCTCGTGCATTCTTCTCTGGTATGTACGATATTCCTAACGGTACTTTTGAATTATCTGGTGCCATTCCTGAGTTAAGTTTTGCCTCATTCCAAGCAACGTTTGCTGGTATTACTTGCGCACTGATTGTCGGTGGTTTTGCAGAACGCATGAAGTTTAGTGCTGTACTCATCTTTATTGGTATCTGGATGACGTTTGCTTATATCCCTGTCGCTCATATGATTTGGGCTGGTGATGGCTATCTTGCTGGTGATGCATTAGATTTTGCTGGCGGTACTGTAGTACATATCAATGCGGGTGTTGCTGCACTTGTTGCCGCTTACTATGTCGGCCCTCGCCTAGGTTATGGTAAAGAGGCCATGCAACCACATAATCTGCCAATGACTTTTATCGGTGCATGCCTATTATGGGTAGGTTGGTTCGGCTTCAATGCAGGTTCTGCACTAGGTGCAAGCAACGATATGGCATTAGCTTTCTTTAACACGATTATTGCAACCGCAGCAGGTGTATTAGCATGGTTAGCTTGCGAAGCATTACTACGTGGTAAAGGATCATTATTGGGTGGTGCATCAGGTGCTGTAGCAGGTTTAGTAGGCATCACACCAGCTGCTGCTCTAGTGGGTCCAGTAGGCGCTTTAATTATCGGCGCCATCACAGGTGCTGCTTGCGTATGGGGTGTTCATACACTAAAACGTCTGCTCAAAGCGGATGATACTCTTGACGTATTCGGTATCCACGGCGTTGGTGGTATTGTTGGTGGTATCTTAACGGGTATCTTTAATGCAAAACCACTAGGTGGTCCCGGCCTAGAAACATTAGCAGATATCCCAGGTCAATTATGGTTACAAGTCGAAGGTATGTTGATTGCAGCCGTGATTAGTGGTGTCGTTGCAATAGTAGCACTTAAAATTGCTGGTCTAATTACTGGTGGTATCCGTGTGACAGTGGATGATGAACGTCAAGGTCTTGACCTCTCTTCTCACGGTGAACAAGCTTACCAAAAATAAGCTCCACCCTATCACCGAGGCATACCCTCCCATATGCCTCATAAAAAAACTCGGGCTATCTAATTAACCCGAGTTTTTGTATGAGCGGCACTCAAATAATTTGTACCAGACTTACTTCTCTGGTGACGTCGCCATCAACTCTAAAAAAACATTCCAGCATTTTTCTACTGAAGCAATTTCCACACACTCCCGTGGTGAATGAGCGGCACGAATATTAGGTCCAAAAGAAATCATCTCCATCTGTGGGGCATGTCCTTTTAAGATACCACATTCAAGACCCGCATGCATCACTTCAATCGCCGGTGCTTGTCCATAGAAACGTGTAAATAAGTCCTGACAAAGTGCTAATAATGGAGAATTAGGTTCTGGTTTCCAACCAGGATAATCCGCTGCTAACACCAATTTAGCACCTGCTAAATCTGCCAAAGCCTGCAAGCGTGCAGATACATCATCTTTGGGAGTTTCTAATAGCGAACGCATCAGACAGCGAATAACTAACTCACCCTCTTTAATCAAGAGTACACCCATGCTAATAGATGTCTCAACGACTCCTTTAAAGTCATCACTCATACGCAATACACCATTAGGAATGCTACGAATGAGGTTTAACATCTTTTGACTATCCGTTGCTGAACATGCTGGAGGAACTTCAGTTAAAGCTTCTAGCGAGACTTCAATATTTGGTTCTACTGCCGCTAATTCTTGTTTAATCGTTGCTGTGATAGTTGTCAAAACATCCGTAGCAAGTGGCGAAGCACATACAATCGTTGCACTTGCCTCACGAGGAATCACATTACGTAGTGAGCCACCCTTAATATCTGCTAATTGCCAGCTACCCAATTTTGCAATTTCATGCAACACTCGTGCTAATAATAAATTTGCATTGGCACGTCCCGAATCAATATCAATGCCTGAGTGCCCCCCTTTTAGACCAGATACTTGCACGGTATAAGCATAACCTGTACCCGCTACTGGTTGGAACGGTAATGAAAAAGTCGCATCACGACCACCTGCACAACCGATAAATAAAATTCCCTCATCTTCTGAATCCAAATTAACCAGATAAGGCGCACTTAACCATTCTGCAGAAATCGCTCTCGCTCCCCCCATACCCGTTTCTTCTTCGACTGTCAGGACTAAGTCAATCGGTGGATGAGGAATATCATCAGAAAAAGCTAATGCCAAGCCCATCGCCGCACCAATACCATTATCCGCACCAAGCGTTGTATCATTGGCAAAAACCCATCCATCCTGAATGCTCATCTGAATAGGGTCAGTTTCAAAATTATGGATACTTGTCGTGCCCTTTTGTGCCACCATGTCGATATGTGCTTGAATCGCTACTCGCGCACGATTTTCAAGTCCTTGCGTACCGGCTTTTTTAATTAAAATATTACCAATCGAATCACGTTGAACATTGAGACCCTTTTGCTGTGCCTGTTGCACAATAAAATCACCCAATGCTTGCTCATGAAACGTTGGATGAGGAATACGACAAAAATCACTAAACCATTGCCACACCGCTTGGGGTGCGAGCGAAGAAACTTCTACTGTCATAACGATTACCCTAAAGAAAAACGGTACAATACCCTCATTGTACCGTATAAGTGCGTATAAGCTAAACCTAAACAAATAGCTTATACATAGTGTCTACTATTATCAACCTTAGCTAGCAAACTCTTCACGTAAAGTACGTTTTAATAGCTTACCTGCCGTATTACGAGGAAGCTCATCTTTAAAATGAACTTTCTTAGGTACTTTAAATGGCGCAATACGTTCTTTTGCAAAGTTAATTAACTCTTGTTCTGTTGCTGTGGTGCCTGCTTTTAGCGTTACCACGGCACATACCGCCTCTACCCATTTCTCATCAGGGATGGCAATCACCGCTACTTCCGCTACGCTCGGATGCTTATATAAACACTCCTCGACATCTCGACTTGATACTAATACACCACCAGTATTAATCACGTCTTTAATGCGATCAACGATATAAAGGAAACCATGCTCATCAAAGTAACCCATATCCCCTGAATGGAACCAACCACCCTCAAAACTCTCTTCAGTTTGCTCTGGTTTGTCCCAGTAACCACTCATCAGCTGCTTAGACTGATGAACAATCTCACCCACTTGACCTACGGGTACTGTATTCATCTTATCATCGACCACACGGGTCATTACATTCATCACAGGACGACCTGCTGAAGCTGGCGAAATCAGATGCTCTGCAGGATTGAGTACGGTTGCCAAGGGGCCGATTTCACTCTGTCCATAGCAGTTATATACGCCCATTTCTGGGAATAACTGACGAATTTCCTCTAATACAGGCAGAGGCATAATCGATGCACCATAGTAAGCCTTTTTCAGCATTTTCATCTTATCCACGCTGAATTCAGGATGACGTAAAAGTGAAATCCATACTGTTGGCGGAGCAAAGAACGTTGTAATATTCTCTTTCTCAAACCATAAGAAGCATACATCAGGTTTAGGAGCTGGGATAATAACCTGCGTGACACCTTGCAATAGTCCTGGCATTAAAAACACTTGCATTTGTGCTGAGTGATAAAGCGGCAAAGAGGTCAATGCCTTATCTGATGGCTTAATATCAAGCGCTTCAATCGCACTCATATATTCTGCATAAAGTGCCTCATGACTTAACATCGCTCCTTTAGGTAGAGAGGTTGTCCCAGACGTATAAAGAATTTGTGCAGGAGATTTTTCATCAAATGCCGTCAGTAAAACATCATCCGTATCACCCATAGGAAGCGTATTCTCAATAAACTGACGAATATCTTCCAGCACCACACTACCCGGTGTTGCAGGCTCATGTGGTGGCACAGCAGCCACACTAAGAATATCGTCTTGCTCTCCACCAAAGAAAGTCCCATATAAATCAAGATTCAAACGAGGTTGAATATTCGCCAGACTTTCTTTTAAATGAGGGTCACAAAATACCGCTTTCGCTTTTGACTGCGTCAAAATATAATGCAATTCATCACCTAGGAGCGCATAATTGACTGGTACATGCACCAACCCTAAACGATTACACGCTAACCAATACAATACATAAGCATCTGAGTTAGCCCCGTACGCTGCAACATGATCGCCTGCCTTTAAACCTTTTGATTTTAAATATAAAGCGATTTGCTGAACGGCTTTATCTACCTGTCTATACGTCCAGCGTCGGCGTTCAAATACCAAAGCTTCCTTATTGGGGAATTGTGCTACGGCTCTTTGAAAAGCTTCCGCCAAGGTAAAACGACGAGAATATTGGATAGATGTTGTCATATCAGCTCCTCTGACTATATTTTGATGTAATACTTCTACTATATAAAGGATTAATGCCCTTGAAAATTAGTAGTAATCACTAGAGTACTACGAGCATTTTTAATCACCACAAATACAAAGCCCTTCGTCACAAAACGAAGGGCTTTATCCATGCTTTAGTAGAGAAGTAGAGAGAGACTAAAAAACTATCGATATAGAATTTTTATCATTTATCCCTTAAAAAATCCACGCCTAAATTAGATATTTTCTCCATCAATAGGCGCTTTCATGATTAAGGCTAAATCTTCACTATGCATTAAATTTAAATAGCGCTGATATTGTTTTAGTATATCGGCAATCAACTCATCTTTTGACATGTACTGTACATCATAACCGACGCGACCATCACCAAAATACGTAAATGGCTCATGAACGACAGTCTTAGTTAAACCAGGCAATGCGCTCTCCTCTTTTAATGCCTCATGTGCCTTAGAGGTTTGTACTTTGACACCGTAGAGGAAATTACGCCACTGACCTTTTTCAATGATTAATTCCATCGCCATTTCGGGCTCATCAATACGATTTACCGTCACTTGCAACTGATGTTTACTCACCAATTCTGCACGTAAGGTTTCAAAAGCGGGACGGACAACATCTTTAAAGAAATTCTCCATATCATCCTCTTGTGTCTGGTGCAGAATCTGATTAAGTCGTTGTTTCCAACGGTCTCCGCTCCAGAAAACACTACCCGCATTAAGTTTTTGACTAAAATAACGTGCATCTGAACGCAAGCCTCGCATTAAGCTTACACACATTCCCACCATAATGACCACGAAGGGCAGCGCCACCAATAGCGTTACTGCCTGTACTGCACCTAAACCATCTGTACGCAATAAAGCAATAGCCATCGTAATGAGAATAACACCCCATAAAACACTTTGCCATTTCGGTGTTGGCTTACTACTTCCCCCTGAGGCAATATTATTTAAAACAATAATACCCGAGTCTGCTGAGGTAATAAAAAACAAGGCCAAAATCACCATAGCGACAAAACTACTCACGCTAGACAATGGGAAAAACTCTAAGAATTTAAATAATAAAATCTCGGGCTTTGATGTCAGTTCTGCTAAAACACCGCCACTTAACTCATTTAAATAAATACCTGAATTACCGAAAATCGTAAACCATAACAAACTAAAAGCTGTCGGCACAATGAGTACACCCATCACAAACTCACGCACGGTACGTCCACGAGAAATACGTGCAATAAATAAGCCTACAAAAGGTGCCCATGATGCCCACCATGCCCAATAAAGAATCGTCCAACCTGTAAACCAACCTTGATGAGCATCGTCATACGCAAATGTTCTAAAACTGATTTCTGTTAAATGACTAATATAGTAGCCCGCATTTTCTGCGAATGTGGCAAGCAATTTAACCGTTGGCCCTGCAAATAAGACAAATAACATCAAGGCTAAAGCCAATAGCAAATTCATCTCACTTAAACGACGAACTCCTTTGCCTACACCCGACACGGCCGATAAAATCGCTACGGATGTCACAATCACGATAATAATCGCTTGTTGTGAAAAACCAATCTCACTCACTAAGCCAATATTTTGTAAGCCTGAGTTTAATTGAATTGCACTAAAGCCTAAGGTAGTCACAATACCAAAAACCGTTGCTAAGAGACCAAATCCATCAATCACGTGCCCTGCTGCACCATGAATTTTGTCTTTCAACAAAGGGTAAAAAGTCGAACGCAATGACAAAGGTAAGCGATAGCGGTAACCAAAGAACGCCAACGCTAATGCCATCGTGCCATAAATTGCCCAAGGATGTACACCCCAATGGAAAAAAGTATAGAGCATGGCATTCTTAGCAATATTGTCCTCTGTAATAGGAGAGGCATAATGCATCATCGGCTCAGCAACACCAAAATACATAAGACCAACGCCCATACCGGCAGCAAAAAGCATGGCTACCCATGAAAAGAAAGGATATTCTGGATCCTCATCATCCGCACCTAAACGAATATCGCCTAAACTACTAAAGATAAGCACAATAAGAAACGCAAGAAACAGCGAAACAGCCAGAATATAAAACCAACTAAAATGGCTAAAAGTAAATTGTTGTGCCACATCTAAAGTGGCTTTCATTTTTTCGGGAACCCACATCCCCAATGCACCGATGATTATCATAAAGATAAAACTCGGGATAAAGACCTTAAGATTAAAAGTCGTCTTCATTTTTACTCCCTAATGAGTTCTACTTTACTGGGTCTCATAGAAATAAGAATAATAGCGAGACACCATAAAGTAGCACTATGGTTAAAAAATGCGCGTGCATCCGTTCACGCCACGCAAGAAATGCTTATACGAAAGCAATGATTGAAATAGCCCAAAGGCAAAAAGAAATAACTCCTAATATACGACAGGCTCAAATCGCACCAAGGTATTCTTTACTCTGTAGAACACCATATAAGCCAAACCCATTGTAACAGATTTTATAGAAAGCAAAAAACCACATTAAAATCGCCGAAATGATAAGCTTTCAGTCTATAATAGAACGTTATAGGCAAAAATGCCGCTATTTTATTGATTATTCGCTTTCATTGAGTTTTATAACTATGTTAGAACAATACCAACCCCAAGTTGTTGAAAAAAATGCACAAAAACAATGGGCAGACGGTGATGTATACCGTGTAACTGAATATGCCAAAGACAAAAACGGTAATGACAAGCCTAAGTACTACGCTTGTTCGATGTTACCGTATCCAAGTGGCAAACTGCATATGGGGCACGTACGTAACTACACTATCAATGATATGCTCGCTCGCCAACTACGCATGAAAGGCTACAATGTCCTTATGCCTATGGGGTGGGATGCTTTCGGTATGCCTGCGGAAAATGCTGCCATTAAATCTAAAGTACCGCCGGCACAATGGACATATGCCAACATTGATTATATGAAAAAACAATTAAAATCAATGGGCTTGGCAATTGACTGGTCACGCGAGATGACCGCTTGTGACCCAGAATACTATCGTTGGAACCAATGGATGTTCCTCAAAATGCTAGAAAAAGGCATTGCTTACCGTAAAACACAAGTCGTAAACTGGGACCCTGTTGATCAAACGGTATTAGCCAATGAACAAGTCGTTGATGGTCGTGGTTGGCGTTCTGGTGCTTTGGTTGAAAAACGTGAAATCCCGGGCTATTACCTCCGTATTACAGATTACGCTGAAGAGCTTCTTGACTGCGTCAAACACAAAATGGATGGTTGGCCAGAGCGTGTTCGCGTGATGCAAGAAAACTGGCTAGGCAAGAGTGAAGGCGTGCGTTTTGCCTTCCCTCACGACATTAAAGATGAGGCTGGTAATCTTATCCAAGACGGTCGCTTATATGTCTTTACCACACGTCCCGATACGATTATGGGTGTGACATTCTGCGCTGTTGCTCCTGAGCACCCACTCGCTACCGAAGCGGCACGTCGCAACCCTACCCTCACAGCCTTTATCGAGCAGGCCAAATTAGGTGGCACCACAGAAGCAGAAATGGCCACCAAAGAAAAAGAAGGCGTACCAACAGGACTATTCGTTACACATCCCCTTACTGGTGAACAAATCGAAGTCTGGGTCGGTAACTATGTTCTGATGAGCTATGGTGATGGCGCTGTGATGGGTGTTCCTGCACATGATGAACGCGACTTTGCCTTTGCTAAAAAGTATCATCTCGCTATCAAACAGGTCGTTGCCATTGAAGGCAAAGACTATTCAGCCGACCAATGGCAAGAATGGTATGGTGATAAACAACAAGGCGTTTGTGTTAATTCAGGCTCACTAGATGGTCTTAATTACAAGCAAGCCGTCGATGTTGTTGCAAACACATTAAGCGACAAAGGTCTTGGCGAAAAACAAACCACATGGCGTTTACGTGACTGGGGTATCTCTCGCCAACGTTATTGGGGTACACCAATCCCTATTATCCATTGTCCAGACTGCGGACCAGTACCTGTTCCAGAAAAAGATTTACCCGTCGTATTACCCGAAGACCTCATTCCTGACGGCACAGGTAATCCACTCAACAAATCTGAATCTTTCTTAAAATGCCAATGTCCTAAATGCGGTCAAGATGCTCGTCGTGAGACAGATACCATGGATACTTTTGTAGACTCTTCATGGTATTTTATGCGCTATACCTCTCCCGGTAATTCTGAAGCTATGTTTGATGCTCGCAATGATTACTGGATGCCAATGGATCAATATATTGGTGGTATCGAACACGCTGTGATGCACTTGCTTTATGCACGTTTCTGGTCAAAAGTCTCTCGTGACCTAGGCTTAGTCAAATATGACGAACCTTTTACTAACCTACTTACTCAAGGCATGGTATTAAACCATATCTATACTCGCCGTAACGAAAAAGGTGGGATTGAGTATTTCTGGCCAGATAAAGTCGAAAACATCTATGGTGATCGTGGTCAAATTATCGGCGCTAAGTCTCTTGAAGATGGTCTAGAGGTGACCTATGCAGGTATCGGCACCATGTCTAAATCAAAAAATAACGGTGTAGACCCTCAATCTATTATCGATACGATGGGTGCAGATACGGCGCGCCTATTTGTCATGTTTGCAAGCCCTCCAGAGCAAACGCTCGAATGGTCTACTACAGGCGTTGATGGCTCAAACCGTTTCTTGCGCCGCCTATGGGTAATGGCGTATAACCACAAAGATATCGTTGCTCGTGCGCCAGTTACTTTACCCGACTTTAGCCATGCACCGAAAGAAGTTAAACAACTTCGCTTAACAGCACATCAGTTATTACGTCAAGCCAATTATGACTATGAGCGCATGCAGTACAATACGGTGGTTTCTGCCAATATGAAACTCCTAAACGCTATTGAGGACGCCAAACTAGAGCAGTCTGAATATAGTGATGCCGCTCTCAAAGAAATCATCGGTATCTTATTACGTATGCTATACCCTGCCGTGCCTCACATTACTTATCAATTATGGCAGGATTTAGGCTACGATAAAATCTATGGTGATTTATTAGATGCGCCTTGGCCAGAAGTCGATGAATCAGCTCTTGTCGCTGATGAAATTGAAATGATGCTACAAATTAACGGTAAATTACGTGGCTCTATTATGGTCCCGAATGGTGCTTCTAAAGAAGATATCGAGCATTTAGCATTAGCACACCACCAAATTACCAAGCATCTTGAGGGGCGTGCACCAAAACGCGTTATCGTTGTTCCCGGCAAACTCGTTAACGTCGTAGGCTAACCCCTGAATAACTAAATAAGGAGTTGCTTTATGCTTAAACATTTTCTAACTACCCGCCGTTATTTAGTCGGCTTTCTTATGCTAAGTCTGCTATTAACAGGCTGTGGGTTTAAGATGCGCGGTCAGACAGACTTACCTTTTACCTCGATTTATAGCAATATTTCGCGTAACTCGAGTTTCGGTATTTATATCTACCGTCTGCTTAAAGCAAGCTCTCCTAAAACCGTAATGGTGGACAGTCCACAACAGGCTGAGCTGATTATTACTCAGTTAGCACTTAATCGCACTCGTACAGAGGTTTCTCTTGATGCTGACGGTGCTGTCGAAGAATACGAACTTGGTCTAACTTTCCAATTTAGCGTTTCTGATATAGCTGGAAATGTGCTTATAGAACCTACCATACTAACTGCCTCACAATTACTTCCTTATGATGAGCAAGAATCGTCAGCAAAATCGGCGGAAATGGTGCTTATTTATAACAATATGGAAAAGAGTATTGCCGAACGACTTTATCGTCGTATTACATCTGAGGATTTAATACATCGTTATCGTCAATTAAATCCTTCAAAATAAGAGATGGCAACTAAAATACGCTACGATGCTTTTGCACAATATCTGCAAAAGTTAGGTAATAAGGTCGATAATTTCTACTGTGTCATGGGAGAGGAACTTCTATTACGCAACGAGGTAATCGACCTTATCCGCCAACACTGTCGACAGCTAGGCTTTAGTGAGCGTATCAGTCTTGTCCTAGAGGCTAACGGTCCTTGGCATAAAATCCAAGAAAACGTACAAAGTACGTCTCTTTTTGCTGAACAAAAAATCCTAGAAATTACCATGCCTAGCGGCAAACCGGGGCGTCTAGGTGGACCAGCACTCACCCTATTGTCTGAACAAGTTCAGCAAGGTGCTATGCAAGATATTACTATCATTTTGAGCCTTCCTAAACTGGATAAAAAAACGTTGGACAGTAAATGGTTTAAAGCGATTGAAAGTGCTGCCATCCTCATCGATATTCCACAGATTAGTCGTGCACAATTACCTAATTGGATTAAACAAAAATTAGCACTACAATCTCAACAAATTGACGCTGACGCTCTGAATTTTATTGTTGAAAAAGTTGAAGGCAATTTATTTGCTGCACATCAGGAAATCCTAAAACTCGGTCTTATTCATCCCCAAGGACATATTGATATACAAAGTATTCAACAAGCAGTAGCGGACTCAGCGAAGTTTGATGTGTTTCAACTCACCGATGCTATGCTGGCTGGTGATGCCAAACGTAGTACACGCATTCTCCAAAGTCTTAAAGATGAAGGTGAAGCATTACCGATGATTTTAGCCATGATTGCTCGAGAGATTCGTACTCTCTATACATTAGCACAAACTAAACGTAGTGGCGGTAATATCACTCAAGCAATGAGTTCACTGCGTATTTTTAGCTCACGCCAAGGTTTATTTAACGGAGCATTAAATCGACTTAGTTTGCCTAAAATTATGGGCTTAGTCCAACATGCCAGCGATATTGATCGCTTATTTAAGGGCTATCCCGTTGAGGGTCGTCAAAAAGATGCATGGCAAGAGCTTCAACGCTTAATCGTTAAAACAGCAGAAAACGGTACTCTTTAAATTTTTTCGATGCATACCACAAAAGGTAACTCGTATGACAACTTCTTCACTACACGATACTATGCAAACTATTGGCCAACAAGCCAAAGCTGCCGCAAAAGCAATGCGCGCTGTTTCACAACAACAAAAAATCAAAGCGCTACTCTATCTAGCCGATAAAATTCAAGAAAATGCAGATTATCTAAAAGCAGAAAATGCCAAAGACCTTGCTGCAGCAAAAGAAAATGGACTTACGCCGGCTTTATTAGACCGACTCACCCTCTCTGATAAGTCTATTCAAACAATGGTCGCGGGTGTACGACAAATTGCACATTTAGATGACCCTATCGGTAGTTTGAGCTCGACTCGTATTCTCCCCAATGGTATGCAAATTGCCAAAATGACCATTCCTCTTGGTGTCATCGGTATTATTTATGAGTCTCGTCCTAATGTGACGATTGACGCAGCAGCACTCTGTTTAAAAGCCGGTAATGTCGCTATTCTCCGTGGTGGTAGTGAAGCTTTTTATTCCAATACAGCCCTCGCCTCTTTGATTAAAGAAGCCCTAGCCTATGCCGGCTTACCTGATGCTGCTGTTCAAATTATTCCTACAACAGACCGTGCTGCTGTTGGGCATTTAGTCACCATGACTGACTATATTGATGTTATTATTCCTCGTGGTGGCAAAGGTCTGTTACAGCGTTTAGCCAATGAGGCCAAAGTACCGTTAATTATGCACTTAGATGGCAATTGCCATATGTATTTGGATCGTAGTGCCAACCTTGATATGGCGATTGAGTTAGCTTTCCATGCAAAAACCTATCGTTATGGTATTTGTGGCTCATTAGAAACCCTATTAGTCCACCAAGATATTGCCTCTCAAGTCTTACCTACGTTAGCTCAAAAATTCACAGAAAAATCTGTCGAAATGCGTGGCTGTCCTCGTACACTAGAAATTATCCCTAGTGCTACACCTGCTTCAGAGTTTGATTGGCAAACGGAATATCTTGCCCCTATTATCGCTATCAAAATTGTTGATACGATAGAACAAGCTATTAACCATATCGAACAATATAGTTCAGGACATACCGAGTCCATCATCACAGAAGATATGCATGCAGCTCGACAATTTCAATTACTCGTTGACTCTGCTGGAGTCTATGTGAACCTTCCTACAGTTTTTGCAGATGGTTTTGAGTATGGACTAGGAGCAGAAATTGGTATCTCAACCAATCGTTTACATGCTCGAGGACCTGTTGCCGTAGAAGGTTTAACAACGTACAAATGGGTACTCACAGGTGATGGACAAATGCGTTCTTAAGGAAACATGATGCTTTATTTATGGTTAAAAGTATTACATCTCATTTTTGTTATTTCGTGGTTTGCAGGGTTATTTTATTTACCTCGTATTTTCGTCAATCTTGCACAAAACCAACATAATCCTGTGATTTACGATTACCTTCTCGGCATGTCTAAACGTCTACTGCGTTTTATGACCATTATTGCTGTTCCTGCGATTATTTTTGGTCTTTGGTTAATGATTCAGTTTAAAATAGGTAGTGGGATGGGGTGGCTACACGCTAAATTGCTCTTTGTGGCATTTCTCATGCTATTCCACTATTCTTGTTTTAGAATCCATCGCCAATTTGAACAAAAGCAAAATACACGATCACATATTTTCTTTCGTTGGTATAACGAAATTCCCTTACCTTTATTGCTTGCTGTTGTTGCGCTAGTGATGATTAAACCCTTTTAAAAACTATGTCAGAAGAAACCCCTCGTAAAAAGCTTAGCATTAGCCTTAAACGCAATAACGCTACAGGTACAGAAAAACCTCGTCTACGCACAGGTGCTCGAGCGCGTAATGTGGCTATCAATGAAATCACAAAGCAAGTAGCTGAAAGTGCTGCCGCTGCCGTTGCAAAACCACCTCGTACAGAGCGTAAAGCACGCAGTTTCGACCGTCTAGAACGTAATGAGCGCTATGACCGCTATGAAGAAGAAGGCTATAAACGTCCACGTACAGCAGGCTACTCACGCCATCGCCAAAGTTTAGAGGATCGTCTTGCCGGTGGCGGACGTCCGGGTAGTCGTTTTAAACCTAAATCAGATTTTGTGGCACCTACCACTTACCCTAGCTACCAAGGGGATACGTTTCCTGTTTTTGCCCCATGCC
This sequence comes from Pelistega suis, assembly GCF_013133795.1. Lineage (GTDB taxonomy): Bacteria > Pseudomonadota > Gammaproteobacteria > Burkholderiales > Burkholderiaceae_B > Taylorella > Taylorella suis. The sequence continues at coordinate 46,800 of NZ_JABGBN010000009.1, read as the reverse complement.
CTATTGGTTTAGAGCAAGCATTAGCTGCTGAGCTAGAGGCTCTGGGTTTTGACAAGATCAAAACAGGACGTTCAGGGTGTTCATTTAGCACCGATTGGACGGGTGTCATGAAAGCCAATCTCTACTCACGTTTAGCCACACGCATCCTCGTACAAGTTGCTTACGCTAAAGTTAGCGATGAAGATGAGATTTACGAATTAGCACGACAAGTCCCATGGGAGCGTTGGTTTGGTGCAGAGCAGACATTGCGGGTCGATACATCCGCCATTCGTAGCCCTATGCAGAGCTTACAGTTTTGTAACCTACGCGCTAAAGACGGTATTGTCGACCATCTCCGCGACTTAGAAGGACAACGCCCTAATATCGATACTGTTCGTCCTGATGCCAAAGTTCACCTATTCCTTGATAGTGAATCGGCTACCCTCTATCTCGATACTTCTGGCGAATCGCTTTTTAAACGTGGTTGGCGTTATGACAAAGGACAAGCTCCTTTGCGTGAAAATCTTGCTGCAGGTATTTTGGCACTCGCTGGCTGGGATCCTAGCCAACCCTTATTTGATCCATTTTGCGGTAGCGGTACTATCTTGATTGAGGCGGCATGGATTGCTCGTGGCATTCCACCGGGCATTAATCGTCCATTTGCCTTTGAGCGCTTACGTGGCATGAATCGTAAAACATGGGCAGAACTTAAAGAGCAAGCTTTCGATAATATTCTTCGTGATGTCGAAATCCCACTGTTTGGTTCAGACTTAGATAGTTCCGTTATCCAAGCTGCCCAAGCTAACTTAGGACGCGCAAAATTATCTGAGCATAGCGTGCGTTTTAGTGTAGGTAATGCTTTAAAAGCAACAGCGCCTACCAACACCCCAGGTTTTCTGATTACCAATCCTCCTTATGGTGAGCGTTTAGGCGCCGAAGATGAAACATTCTGGCGTGACTGGTCTAGTGTACTGAAGAACTCCTTTGCCAATTGGCATGTTCATGTAATTACCAATGATATGGATTTTCCCAAAAAATTACGTTTAAAACCTAACCGTCGCACCCCTGTTTTCAATGGTGATATCGAATGCCGCTTATTTGGTTTTGAAATGGTATCCGATAGTTATCGCAATAAATAATATGTTAGCTCGCCCATCACGTTTTAAAATTTTTGCTAGCCAAATGTATGAGGGAATGCTATTACTTGCCCTTATCTTTGGTACGGCGTATATCTTTGACAGCCTAACCCAACGCACAGATGCACATTATCTTTTTTATGCCAGTCAAACTGTGCTTTTTACTGTGATAGGTTTGTATTTCATCCTCTCATGGAAACGCAAAGGTCAAACCCTCCCTATGAAAACATGGAGCATTGGCTTACGTACCCGAGATAATCAGCAACCATCCTTGAAGCAATATATCATCCGCTATATCACTTCGTGGATACTGCCATTGATTGGAGCTTATGGTGTACATCTCCTCTCTCAATATCTGGGTTGGAACTCTGTCACTATTCTCATCGTTTTTGCCCCCTTTCTAAATTTTGTGTACTCATGGTTTGATAAAGATGGGCTTTTCTTACACGATCGATTAGCTGGCACGCAACTGGTTGATTTAAAGGCACGTAGCTCTAATTAAACTCTCCGCATGGTCTGCTCATTAGCACTCTCACAAAAACCTATGGAGAGAACTTGATGTACCGAGCGAGTTTGCAAACGGCAAGCGTTAAGCTACGCACTTTGCTGTCCGAGCGAATACACAAGTTCTGTAATAGGTGATGGTGATGGAGTAACACGAACAACTGCACGAAACGAGTAGCAAGCCTTGTTGCTATTAGTATTGCTTATCCGACCACACTGCAGACAGTTCACTCTTGCTCCGGAAAGTGCTTCGCCGTTTCCAATGTCGCTACGAGTGAATGTCTCTCCGTGTGGTCTTCCCATAACGAGCACGATCATCCAAGCCAGTTTGCCAGAGAATATAATTGCTTGTTAGCGGTAGAATGTTTACTCAAGCACTTAAAGGTTTGCGGAGACGTTTCGATGCACAAAGCGAGTTAGGCGAACGAAGTGAGGCTCTGTCCGAGCGACTGCGCGGAACGTGCAGCGAACCTGATGGTTAGTTAGCACTTATGATGGCAAGCGACTGCACGGACACAAAACACTTTACGTTTTTTGATACATTAAAAGACTAGTAATCTTTACCCATAAAAACTATAATAACATCAGGAAAAATTTAGCTTTTTAGCAATTATGTCGGCAAAAAACTCAAACCAATACGATTCACTTTACGACAACTACGAATGGTTTGTCCCTAGTAATTTCAATATCGCCAATGCATGTTGCCATCGGTGGGCCAGTAGCCCACACGAAGCACGTCAAGCAGCGATTTATTTTGAGGATCAAGTAGGACAACTCACCAGCCTCTCTTACGGACAATTATCCGAGCGAGTCAATAAGCTCGCCAACGGATTTATCCGTATGGGTGTGCATCCTCAGGATCGCATTGCTATTGCCTTACAACACTCTGCCGAAACCGCCATTACTATTCTAGCCGCTATTAGCGTAGGTGCTATTGCTGTCCCTCTTAAAGCAGGTTTAAGCAATATTGATTATGACAAGCGTCTCGTCGATATCGTCGCTAAAATCGTTATTGTTGATAAGCATACGATTGGTCCAGTCACCAATGCCATTGATCACAATCCTGTTTTACGACAAAGTCTCAAACAAATTATCGGTATTAATACCGATGACGAGCGTGTTATTCCTTGGCGTACTTTATTAGCTCGCCAGCCAAGTCAATTTACGACTGTGGTAGCAACGCCTGATACACCTGCTTTATTATTTTATCCTGATAATACGGAACCTCTACAAGCTACAGTCGTCACACACGAGGCATTAATAGGTGCTTTACCCGGTTTTGTTTCATCACAAAACTGGTTCCCCAAAAAATCAGATATTTTTTATACCACGTATGACTGGAGTACACCTATCGGTTTGCTAGGTGCCTTACTTCCGACACTTTATTTTGGTCGTACCATCGTTGGTTGCCCTAGTGGGCGTACTATTCCGCGTTTATTTACACTATTAGAGCATTACCCTATTAGCAATATGTTGGCTTCTGCAGACGAGCTTCGTCGTATTGCCAGCTACAAAGATCCCTTAAATCATTTTGACTTGGCTCTGCGTTGTATCTCTTGCCCAGAACAAGATAGCTCACCAGAGTTAAATCATTGGGTCAAAGAGCGTTTTGGTTTTACGCTCAATCATATTTGTATGCCACTGGGTTTTTCCTATATTGTAGGTGAATCTGCGGAGAAATGGCCAAGTAAAACAGGCTCTATGGGACGGGCTATTCCCGGCCATCGTGTCGCCATCCTCAATGAAAAAGGTGACAAACTCGAAGCCGATAAAGTGGGTTTCTTATGCGTCCACAAAGACAACAAAGAAGATGACCCAGATCCAGGTCTTTCACTCCATTTTTGGCAACAAGGTCGTTTACAAGAACTTGCACCCTTAAGCCAAAATTGGTATAACACAGGGATACGTGCTCGCCTAGACAAAGAAGGTTACTTCTGGCGAGATACAAGCAACCCTACTATTTAAAAAGGCTATCTATAACAGTATAAATAGCCTTTGGAGCAACATCGGAGACACCCTTATGGCTATTTATCAACTCGGTAACCTTACCCCTAACATCGACCCTAGTGCCTATATCTTTGACAATGCTGTCATTATCGGCAATGTTACCCTCAAAGCCAATGTCAGCATTTGGCCCAATGTCTCTATCCGTGCTGACAATGATAGTATTATCATTGATGAAAATAGCAATATCCAAGAAGGCAGTATTCTACATATTGATACCGGCACACCGATGTATATCGGTAAAAATGTCACCATTGGTCACCAAGCCATGTTACATGGCTGTACGATTGGCGAAGGCAGTTTAATTGGTATGCAGGCTATCGTACTCAACAATGCTGTTATTGGCAAGAATTGCATCATTGGTGCTGGTGCCATTGTCACCGAAGGCAAAGTTATTCCTGATAACTCACTCGTCATTGGCATTAATAAAATAGCACGTACCCTAACGGACGAAGACCTCAAAAGAGCCCATGAAGGAACAGCACATTATGTTCATCAAGGTGCTAACTATCGCGACAATCTGAAACGCATAGGATAGGTCTTGTTTTATATTTAAACAACCCCATATAGTTTTGCATGAAAGACTCACTTAAAAAATATTTATTCGAGGATCGTAGCTTACGTGTCCAAACCGTTAACCTCAGCCAAACATGGCAAGATACCTTAGAACATCAGCAATATCACCCTGTTCTTCGTAACTTACTTGGTGAGCTTAGCGCTGCAGCCGTATTGCTTGCCTCAAATATTAAATTTGATGGCTCACTCGTCCTGCAATTGCAAGGAGACGGCCCTATTGCTCTCATCGTCGTAGAATGCAATCAAGCACTTCAAGTCCGTGCAACCATTAAAACACGCCAAGAGTTTGTGATTAAAGACACAGATAATCTCCAAAGCCTGCTCAATGCTAATCATAATGGTCGCTTTATTGTTGTACTTGACCCCAATAATCGCCAAGAAGGTCAGCAAGCTTACCAAGGAATTGTTCCTCTTACTGGAGAAACCGTCGCTGATGTACTTTCGCTCTATATGCGTAGTTCTGAGCAATTGGATACTCGCCTCTATTTAGCTGCCAATGAGCATAAAGCAACGGGATTATTATTACAGCGCTTACCTCACGGCGGTGGTAAAGAGGTCGATAGTGCTATCGCAGAAAGCTCTTGGGAACGTGCAGTACATTTGACCAATACCATCAAAGCGGATGAGCAATTAGCGATTGATGAAGATACGCTTATTCATCGTCTCTTCTGGGAAGAAAATCTTATCCCTTACGAACCTCAAGCGGTATCTTGGTATTGTAACTGCTCGCGTGAAAGAGTCGCTGATATGCTCAAAATGCTCGGCATTGCCGAAGTAGAAAGTATTCTTGCCGAACAAAACGAAATCAAGGTTCATTGTGACTTCTGTGGCAAACCTTATACCTTTGATGCCATTGATAGTGCCAAACTTTTTATAGCCGGTGCAAGTTCTCAAGAAAGCCAGCACACACATTAATAAACACAGGTCTGACAACTAGGCTATTTTTATCCATCTGTAGTTTCCACAATAGTTTTTTGGACTAAACACTAGCACACTAATTACTCTTATTCATCAGGGGAATCAGTGTGCTAACTTCTTTTTTTTATCGCCAAGCTTTTTCAAGCACAGAGTTTTTATTAACGGCCATACCTACCCTACTCTTAGGCATGGGAGGATACGAGCTAACGCGTTGGCATCATACTCGCCATTTACTTAATCTTGCCTTAGTAGAAGCCGCAAGAGCAGGTAGCGTACATCATGCTATGCCAGAGCAAATAGCCCATCACTTTGAACAAGCACTCGACCCTCTTTTTGCTTCAGCGCCTGACCCTAGTAAGCAGAAACAACGTTATCTACAAAAAGTCGAAAACATCACTCAATTACCTGCTTGGCGAATCATTTTACAATCACCGACACACGAACATTTTCTCGATTTCCACCGTAAAGACCTCGATATTGCCCAACAAACCGGACTTTACGCCATTGATAATAATTACCAAAAAGAGCAACATCATCGTAAAGGTTTAGGCTCTCTATCACAAGAAAGCATTTATGAAGCAAACACGCTCTCTATGTCTTTAAGCTATGCTTACGAACCTATTGTACCCGGGATGAAATTTCTCTTTAAGCAGCTCCGACATTTTTATACAGAAGCGCATACCGCCACCCTGCTTTCTCATGGTTTTCTACCCATACAACACGATTTGTCTATCAGTATGCAGTCACATCCTGTGCAATGGCAAAGTACGACAAAAGTAATCACTAGTCACCCTAGTACAAAGGCAATCACCACTAACCACCCAAGCCATATACCAACCACAGAGGTTTGCCATGGCATCTGGTGCGATCCTCATACGCAATCAACCGTATCAGCCAATCGCACATCTTTACCCACGCCATCTTCACCTAGTTCACCCTCAAACACCTATCCCTCATCAACACCAGCGCAGGGATATACTCCACCAACAGAAGAAACACCGTCTACTGTAGAAAATGCCACAACTGTGCCTGACCACAATCATCCACTATGTGGGATTAGTCTTTGTTGCGCCTAAGTGCTAAATCATACACTCGATAAGGCGCACCCCTTCTACTAAGCAAACAATGTAGCCCTGCATGATAAATACCGTCAGATATTTTTAAAAAACCTATTAAAAATTTTATTTTCATAGATAAAAGCTTTAAAATATAGACTTTATTCTGACTCCCATAGCCCCTTCGTCTATATGATTAAACGCCTATTATTAAATGAGGAATCTATTCATTGCGCTAACTGTATGTTAGGGCATATTTGTATGCCTCATGGAATGGGTTCAGAAGATATTGAACGTCTCGCCGAACTAGTAAAGGAACGAATTCGTATCCCTAAGGGAGAGTTTCTCTATCGCATTGGTCATAAGGCGAATGCTATTTATAGTATCCGCACAGGTACTATCAAAACGCACATTGAAAATCATAATGGGCACTCACAAATTACGGGGTTCTTTTTACCTGGTGAAGTATTTGGTTTAGACAGCATGGCAACGGGTCAGCATTTATCCCATGCCGTTGCCTTAGAAGATACGGAAGTCTGTGTGATGCATACGGATGACCTTGCTACACTCTCTCAACAACTACCGCCACTGCAACACCAAGTTAATCGTTTATTAACAGGCGAGATTTCTCGCTCACACCAACAACTCCTCTCTCTCGGAGCTTTACGCTCTGAGCAACGACTCGCCTCATTTCTTCTAGATATGTCAGAACGCTTTACACGTCTAGGCTACTCATCCCAAGAATTCCGTCTGCGCATGAGTCGAGAGGAAATAGGTAACTATCTAGGCTTAACGCTCGAAACGACCAGTCGACTTTTTTCACGCTTTCAAAAAGAAGGCTTGATTCAAACTCAACAACGAACAATTAAAATCCTCGACCGCTCTGCCTTATTCAATCTACTTAAAACAGAGCACGCATAAAAACAATTATTGCATAGAGAGTACAGCGCTCATTAAAACGCTCAAAAGCATTTAAACACAAAAACCTTTGTTTAACTCAACTGCCCAAGTCTGGCTCAGTTCATAAAACAAAGGTTTTCAACTTATACTAAAGGGGTATTGAAAACAACACCCCTTTTCGTCTTATCTGGATTAATTCGAGCTCTTTTGCTCTTCTGTTGGTAAGGTTGGTTTCTCACCAAATACATTAGGAATATCCTTACCGTCACGGCTTACGAATTTGCCTTGACGGTACCCTTCGATATGTACTTTAGCATCATTATTATTTGTAAATGCCAAATAAATAGTGATAACACAACCAATAATCGCCAGAAAAGGACCTGCCATCAATATCCACGGCCATGGCTCTTTATACCAAGGATTAGGATGTTTATCTAAATCACGTTCTGCCATATTTCCTTACCTTATCGACTAATTAGGGACATAGAAGCTACTTTCTTCATCAGCCTCTAGCTTACCACTCTCTTCGCTCGTTGTTTTAGCCCAAATATTAATCTTATAAATTTCACCACGTTTTAAATCACTCAATGGTGCTTGGATAACTAATGGAATCCATTGATTTGTAAATGGTTCAACTGTAATCGTATTACCTGGCGTATTTTCAAGTAAAACTTTGGCATTCGCCATTGCATCACCAGTGACCTCAATTGCTACAGGCTCTGCTTTATCTGTCATATTAATTACTTGAATGCTATACACATTTTCAATTAAATCACCCGGAATCTCGCGTCCCAGAGCACCACGGTCACGTACCACATCCACCTTAAGTGGTGTACGTAAACTAATAGACGTCACCAAGCCAATAATAAACAAGGCCAATAACCCTACATAAACAAATACTCGAGGACGGAATAAACGATTACGTACTTGTTTCTTATCTAAACCATTCTCCATACCATATTCTGATGTGTAACGAATCAAACCACGTGGGTAATTCATCTTGTCCATCACATCATCACAGGCGTCAATACAGGCACCACAGCCAATACACATATATTGAAGACCATTGCGAATATCAATACCCGTCGGGCATACCTGTACACAGATTGTACAATCAATACAATCCCCTAAGCCCTGCTCTTTAGGATCAACTTTCTTAGAACGTTTACCGCGTGGATCACCACGCTTTTTATCATAGGTAACGATATAAGTATCTTTGTCCACCATCACACTTTGGAAACGTGCATAGGGACACATAAACTTACATACTGACTCACGTAATACTCCTGCCATCAAATAGGTCATAAAACCATAGAAGATGAACCAGAACCACTGTGCCGCACTTAAATCAAAATCTAGCACTTGTCCGACTAACTCTCGGACAGGGGAAAAGTAACCAATAAAGGTAAAGCCTGTCCAGATAGCAATTAAAATCCATAAGATTTGTTTGGTGGCTTTAAGGCGAAATTTAGTGAAACTCCAAGGAGAAGTATCCAAACGCATACGCTGAACACGATCGCCTTCAACCCAACGCTCTACCCACATAAAAATCTCGGTATACACCGTTTGCGGACAGGCATATCCACAGAAAAGTCGTCCCGCTAAGGCAGTAAATAAGAATAGGCCATAAGCCGATACAATGAGAATAATCGCTAGATAAAAAATGTCTTGTGGCCATAACACTAGACCAAAGAAATAGAATTTACGTGCACTTAAATCTAACAAAAATGCTTGACGGTCATTCCACTGTAACCACGGTAAGCCGTAATAAATGATTTGCGTAAAAAGCACCATAAAAATACGCCAATTCGCAAATCGCCCCTTTACTGAGCGTGCATAAATCTTAGCCGTCGCCTCTCGCACCAAACGCTCATTTTCTTCATCAGAAATTTTCAACGTGACTGGTTGCCAATCTGGGATATCATCTTCCTGAGTAGGCTTTTGATTTTCATTACTCATTAAATCTTTCCTTTTGTGTGTGACTTTCCATCATTACTTATAGACTTTATATAACTAAAGTCCATAAGTAATCTACTTCCAGTTTCTCATTGTACAACGACGCGTGGTCCTCTTAACGAAAAGCCACGCGTCGCAGTTGGATTTATTGTAACAATAAATGTAAATTATTTATTGTTAGATAAACCCCACACATAAGCTGCTAACATCTTGATTTGCTCGGGTGTTAACGTATTCTTTTGGGCTGGCATGATACCAGAACGGCCTTCAAGAATCGTTTTAACAATCACTTCACGAGATGAGCTATTTAACCAAACATCGTCTGTTAGATTAGGTGCACCTAATAATTGGTTACCCTTACCATCCATACCATGACAAGCCGCACAAACAGCTTGGAACTTCACTTGTCCTAATGGTGCTAATGTTGGGTCACTGCTCAAACCAGATAATGAACGTACATAGTGCGCAATTTGGTTAGCTTCTTCATTAGATACTACTGCTGCTAATGGCGCCATCATACCATGACGACCTTCAGTAATTGTCTGATGAATTTGCTCTGGTTTACCACCCCATAACCAATCAGAATCAGTTAAGTTAGGGAAGTTAGGAGAACCTTTTGCGTCAGAACCGTGACATTGTGCACAGTTATTTAAGAATAAACGCTCACCAAGTTTACGTGCATCTTCGTTAGCCGCCAATTGTTCAATCGTTTGACCATCGAATTTTGCATATACTGGCTTTAAGCTTTCTAAGTAAGCTGCTTTTTCTTCCTCTGCTTGTTTGGCAGAAGTATAGCCAACTTGACCTGGATTAGAACCTAAAGCTGGATATAAGAACATAATACCTAAGCCTACAGCACATAGACCCACGTACATTACTGTCCACCACGTTGGCACTGGGTAGTTATACTCCGTAATACCGTCCCATTCATGACCTGTATTATCAGCCTCTACATCTTTCTTAAGGAAAGAACGTTGAGTAAATAATAGCCATAAACAAAAGGCAACACCGCCTAATGCAATAATGGTGACCCAGTAACTCCAACCGCTACTAATGAAATCACTCATGATTTAACCTCTCAATTTTTAAGATCTGAATCTTCTTCATCTGGTAGGGAGAACGGCAATGCAGCCGCCTCCTGATTATCTTTTACTCGGCCTTTTGACCAAGCCCACCAGACAATTCCAAAAAATACCGCCATCGAGACAATGGTCATTAGACCATTCAAGAAAGCCATTTTTGGTACTCCTATTATTTGCCTTGTTCTTGCTTACGAAGCTCAGCCACATAACCTACGCCAAGGTTTTGTAAGTAAGCAATCACCGCATCTTCTTCTGTCTTACCTTTCAGTAATTCAGGTGCTTTAGCAATCTCTTCTTCAGAGTACATACCTTGACCATGATGGAAAGAATGTACTTTGTTTAGAGCACGCATACGGTTTTGAACATTTTCGTTAGACACGTCTTTATGTTGTAACCATGGGTATGCAGGCATATTCGATTGTTTTACGAAGACACGCGGGTCACGTAAGTGAATGCGGTGCCAATCGTCAGAATAACGACCACCCACACGCGCAAGATCTGGACCCATACGGCGAGAACCCCACAAGAATGGATACTCATACACGCTCTCACCTGCTACTGAGTAAGGACCATAACGTTGAACATCTGACGCCAACACACGAACTTGTTGGCTGTGGCAGCCGAAGCAGCCCTCTTTGATGAACACATCACGTCCCACTAATTGCAATGCATTTAGTGGTTTTACACCAGGAGCTGGCGTTGTTGTTGAGTGTTGGAAGAATAAAGGAACAATTTGCACTAAACCAGCAAATGACACTACCAAAATTGATAGGATAATCAAAATACTGATGTTTTTCTCAATGGTTGCATGAGAGAAAAATTTATTATTACTAGCCATTCTTATTCTCCTTAAACCGCTGCTGCTGCTTTATGATCTGCATCATGCTCAGCTGGTGCTGGAACAGCAGGATTTACAACTTTTTGACCTTTGATAGTCATAATGATGTTTACAAACATCAATACGATACCTGTTAGGAATAATGCACCACCTAAGAAACGAATCATTAATAATGGCTTTTTAGCTTCAAGTGCTTGTACAAAAGAGTAAGTCAATGTACCGTCAGCTTCCACCGCACGCCACATTAAACCTTCCATTACACCAGCTACCCACATTGAAGCGATGTATAGCACCACACCAATTGTCGCAATCCAGAAGTGTAATTCAACTAAACCTTTGCTCGCCATTTCTGTACGACCCCATAGACGTGGGATTGTGTAGTACAAGCTACCAAAAGTAATCATCGCTACCCAACCTAAGGCACCAGAGTGTACGTGAGCAACAGTCCATTCTGTGTAGTGAGATAATGCATTCACCGTACGGATAGACATCATTGAACCTTCAAATGTTGACATACCGTAGAAAGATAATGCAGTTACCATGAATTTTAAGATTGGATCTGTACGTAGTTTATGCCACGCGCCAGATAGCGTCATGATACCGTTAACCATACCACCCCAAGACGGAGCTAAAAGGATTAACGAGAACGCCATACCTAAGCTTTGTGTCCAGTCAGGTAACGCTGTGTATAACAAGTGGTGAGGTCCTGCCCACATATATGTAAATGCTAACGCCCAGAAGTGAACGATAGATAAACGATATGAGAATACTGGACGACCTGCTTGTTTAGGTACATAGTAATACATCATACCCAAGAAACTGGTCGTCAAGAAGAAACCTACTGCATTATGACCATACCACCATTGAACCATCGCATCTTGTACACCTGCATAAGCAGAGTAAGATTTAAATAGCTCACCAGCAACTGGCATTTCAATGTTATTGAAAATGTGTAGGATTGCCACAGTTAAAATAAATGAACCGTAGAACCAGTTAGCTACATAGATGTGTTTAACACGACGTTTGATAATCGTACCAAAGAACACAATCGCATAAGCCACCCACACCAATGTGAGAAGAATATCGATTGGCCACTCTAATTCAGCATATTCTTTTGAACTTGTAAAACCTGCTGGTAAAGTGATTGCTGCCAATACGATAATTAATTGCCAACCCCAGAATGTGAATGACGCCAAGCCACTTGCGAATAAACGCGTATGACAGGTACGTTGTACCACATAGTAAGAAGTCGCAAATAAAGCACTACCACCAAAAGCGAAAATCACCGCATTAGTATGTAATGGACGTAGACGACCATAGCCTAAAAAATCTACGAAGTTTAATTGAGGCCAAACAAGTTGGGCTGCAATAAACACCCCTACAAACATGCCTACAATTCCCCAGACCACAGCCATGATCGCGAATTGCCGAACCACCTTGTAGTTAAAGGTTTCGGTTTCGTTAGCGTTTAAAGTACGCATAGGACCTTCCTCTTATTAAAAAAACAACTATTTCCCTTATTTGTATTGTCTTGTCATCCCTTATTCGGAATAAATCAAGTCTGACAAGATTGTACAAAATTTAACCTGAAAAATGTGTTACAGCGTATCACAATCAATAAATAAACGGCGCTACACCATAATCATTTATCAGGATTTACTGAGTCGTCATCCTCTAAAATTGAACTCGCATTTTTCTGAACATCATCAAACTGACCAGAAATCACTGCCCAATAGAGAGCCACGCCAATAAAAATCACAAAAAGCACCGCTAGTGCGATAAGTAAAAAAAATGCATCCACTTAACTCACCATCGAGGTACGTAATGCACCTTCCACTGTACTTTTAATTAATTTTTTATACATACGATAAGCATTCCATGCCACAGCCAGTGACGAGACCAACATCGTAATCGCTGCCAACCATGGCGCAACAATGCCCAACATAGCTAAAGGAGTCATCAAAAGATGCCACACTAAAGACCCATATAAATTCTGGTTTGCACACTGAACAGTTTTTTGGATAATTTGTTCTTTTTGTTCAGTCGTAAAAGAAGGTTGATATAAAAATACCGCTTGTGCCGCCGAGGAAGCTGTTGGCACAGCCATCGCCATTGCACAAGGACAGCTCATAACAAACAATGATACCAACACGGGGATAGCGTGTTGTTGATCAATATAGACATACCATACCAATGCTGTCACTACAGCAAGAATAATTTGGATGGTAATAAATAAAAATGCAATACGGTCAGCGCGCTTTGTTAATTCAATACGTACATTTTCTAAAAGTGGCTCACTATGTCCTTTGGCAAATTGTGCTGACTGATTCGCTGCAAACTCTAAATAACGTGCGGTCAATAAAAAGGCGATAAACATCGCAATAGATTCAAAATACACTTCGCCTTGATTAGTCCATGTTGCTATCGCACTTGGAACAAACGCCACTAAAATCCCCAACGCAACTGGCCAGTTCATATTAATCCATGAACCATAACTAGACTTCTGGAAAAGACCCGACCAGACTGGACTCGCACAATAAAGCAAGACTGGGATAGTCATCGCAAAACTAATCCAATTTAAGACAACAATAGCTGCATCCAAAGTCGCTAAACTATCACTGTGCAAATAATCATTGCGCACATAACCGGGGAATGCAAACATCATCACCTGCATCATCACCAGCCATGCCAAACCCAAGCGAGCCAACATCTGGCGACGCTTATGGCGCTCCTCATGGGGCAAATCGGATGGAATAGCAAATATCGAAACTGGTTTCATAACGTTACTTATACCCACATCAAACGCGGGATGCTCTATTATAAAACACTCATTTAAAAATCAAGATAAATGTTTCAAATAATTATTTGATTTTTGTCTAATATTTTACATTACCTGATGAAAATACTCGGAATAAAATATTTTATAGACAAAAAGATAGATTTTAGTTATCAATTAAATGCATTAAAAGATATTTAATGATAAGTAGCGATCCCCTCTATCACACACAATAAAGGCAATCGTCGCATTTTTAACACGTTTTGCCGTCCGAATAGCCGCCACCAAAGCACCTGCAGAAGAAATACCAGCAAAAATACCCTCTTCTCGTGCTAGTCGTCTTGCCATTTCCTCAGCTTCCAACTGCTCAATCAATTCAAAGTCATCCACCAGCTCTGGTCGATAAATCTCCGGTTGATACGCTTCTGACCATTTACGAATCCCCGGAATAGATGCACCCGGTGCAGGCTGCGCCCCAATGATATGAACCGTTGGTTTTTGCGACTTAAGATAGGTCGCTACCCCCGTAATTGTCCCTGTCGTTCCCATTGCAGAAACAAAATGCGTAATTTCCCCTGAGGTTTGTTGCCATAACTCCGGCCCTGTACCTTCAATGTGGGCTAAGGGATTGGCTGGATTAGCAAATTGATTAAGTACAATCCCCTTGCCCTCTGCTTGCATCTGCAATGCCAAATCTCGAGCGTACTCCATCCCTCCTGCTTCTGCGGGCGTTAGAATAAACTCCGCCCCATACACCTTCATTGCTTGACGACGTTCTACCGACAGATTATCTGGCATGATAAGAATCATTTTATAACCTCGAATAGCAGCCGCCATCGCCAACGCAATACCTGTATTGCCACTCGTCGCCTCAATTAAAGTATCACCGGGCTTAATAATGCCCTCCAATTCTGCCTGACGAATCATCGACATCGCCGCACGATCTTTTACCGAACCTGCTGGATTATTGCCTTCTAGTTTGGCCAGAATGACATTATTATTTTCTGAGCAAATATCAGCTGCTATGCGTTGCAACCGCACTAAAGGCGTTGCACCAATGGTATCTTCAATCGTTGGGTATTTTTTCATCATCTAGGCGTTATAGAGTAACTCACTCTCCGCACTATAACGGTTTTCATCAAAGCCCGCAAGCCGTCATATACCCCTAAGGACTCAATTGTTTTGGTCTAACATACATCATTTTTCCCTCTGCGGTCTCCTCCTTTTTCGACGAAGAAACATAAGAGTCTACGGTAGCACTGCGCAAACTTTTCTCAACTGATGGCACAGTAAATGTTGCTTGACCATTTACCCTCATTCCCTGCTGCAGAAGCTTTTCAATTTTTTTCTTGCCCATACCTTTTATTCTGGCACTAAACTCCTGTACAGAACGATAAGCCCCTGCCCGTTGACGCTCTTGGATAATCAACTGCGCCGTTTTGCTCCCTATCCCCTTTAACTGTACTAATTGTTTTTCAGTTGCTTCATTGACTTCCACCACCAAGCCATCCAAAGCAAAACTACTACTCAAAGCACAACAATATATCCATAAAAATAAAAAAATCTTCCTCATTTTTAGCCTCCAAAATAGTCAGCTTACTCATGGGAAGATTTTTTGAAAATAGGACAAACAAGTGTTTATCCATGCGTAAAACTACTTACTTAGGTAGTTTATTTATCCGTTTTAACTCGGCAATATAACGACCAATTCCTGTATGTACATCAAGAAACTCCTCAGTATACCCAGCAGCACGCAGATTCGTTAAGTCTGCTTGGGTAAAACTTTGATAGCGACCTTTTAAGTCCTCAGGGAATTCGATATAGCGCAATTTACCCGCTGCTACCATCTCTTCAAGACTTAAATTCTCATTATCTAAATGTGTAATGACAGCACGTGCCACATCATTAAACGGCTGTGCACGACCTGTACCGCAATTAAAGATACCCGATTTATCTGGGTTGTCGAGGAAGAATAAATTCACCTTAACTACATCTTCCACAGAGATAAAATCACGGCTTTGTTCACCATTACCCCAACCGTCATAACCACCAAAGAGTTTTAAATAACCATCACGTTGGAATTGACCCATATTATGAAAAGCTACTGAGGCCATACGACCTTTATGCTGTTCGCGAGGACCATAAACATTAAAATAACGTAGCCCCACTACTTGTGCTGTCAGTGTATTAAAACGACGACGTACTACCTGATCAAATAAAAACTTAGAGTAACCATAAACGTTAAGAGGCGCTTCATTAGCAATATCCTCTGCATAATGCTCAGACGCACCATAAACTGCCGCACTTGAGGCATAAATAAAAGGAATCTTATGCGCTTGGCAATACTCAAACAACTCTAAGGTGACACGATAATTATTATCCATCATATAGCGACCGTCTTGCTCTGTCGTATCAGAGCAAGCCCCTTGATGAATAATAGCGCGCACAGGAGGTAATTGATTGTTACGCACTAAAGCACGAAAATCATCCTTATCAAGATAATCCGCAATCTGACAATCCACTAAATTCACATATTTGGGACCATCACTTAAATCATCGACACAAATAATATCCGTAATACCGCGTGCATTCAGCCCTTTAACAATATTACTGCCGATAAAACCCGCCGCACCTGTGACTACGATCATAATAATTCCTCTGCCGTTACAATAGATGTTCCTAACTTACCTACCACGATACCACCTGCCTTATTTGCCCACAAGATTGCTTGGCTCCACGGCATACCAGTAGCTCGTGTTACTGCCAATGTGGCTAATACCGTGTCACCCGCACCTGAGACATCATAAACCTCATGTGCTTGAGCATTGACATGAGAGCGCCCCTCTGCGGCAAATAACGTCATTCCCTGTTCTGAGCGCGTCACCAATAAAGCATCTAATGACAATCGCTGACGTAATGCGTTGGCCTTTTGGGTTAACTCATCTTCTGAATGCCATGTACCGACCGCTTGCGTCATTTCAGAGCGATTAGGCGTAACTAAACTCGCCCCCTCATAACGCTGATAATCTGTGCCTTTAGGATCCACTAAAACGGGAATACCTTTAGTACGCGCATACGCAATCATGGCTTGTACATGTGTTAGCACACCTTTATTATAATCAGACAAGACTAAAGCATCATGCGACTCCACCAATGATTTCACTTGCTGATCTAATTGACCTAATGCAGTAGCACTTGGAGGATATTCAAAGTCAATACGTAATAGCTGCTGTTGTCGCCCTAATACGCGCATTTTTAGTGTTGTGTCAATCGTGAAATCCACCACTAAATGCGCCTGAATACCCGCTTCTGTACAAAGTGAGTGAATCTTTTTGCCCACTTCATCATCGCCCACAATACCCAATAAGGACGCTTGTGCACCTAGTGCGCGAATATTACGCGCCACATTCGCCGCCCCCCCTAAACGATCTTCTCGGCGAGCAACATGAACCACAGGAACGGGAGCTTCTGGCGAAATACGATCGACTTCACCAAACCAATAGCGATCCAACATCAAATCGCCGATAACTAGAATTTTTTTTGATTGAATTTCTTCGAGGGGAAAACGACTCATGAAAGTTCCTCAAGACGTTTAGGCGCATAGGTTTCCCAAAGATTACATCCCGGGCATTGCCAATAAAAAGCACGGGCTTGGAAACCACAATGTTGGCAAGCATAGCGATCTAAACGCTGTGTATGCTTATGTATCATCTTACGCAATAAATCAAGCTCTAACTCAGGTAAAATTTGCGGTTTATTATCACCTTCTGCTTTTAATTCAACTTCAAGTAACTTATCTAGTCCCAATAAAGATGGCGATACGACTAAAGACTCTCTCGCAAACTCCCATGCAGGATTCATGCCAACTTGAGTACGTAAATATTTAAAAATAACATTAAATAAATCCAGCGATGGATATTGGCGATAATGTTGTCGCAATAAAGACAGGCCTTTCTCACCCTCTCCAGTCTGTACATAGCCATCTAATAAATTCTGTGCAATCAGACCTACGTATTCAGGAGCAACCATAAACATAGTTTCTAAGTAATGACGTGCTTTCAACGCATCACCTTCTAAAGCAGAAATCTTGGCATGAAGCATGGTAATTCGTGCATTGGCTGCCCCTTGTTTTGTGGCTTCTGGCAATTGTGACAAAGCAAATTCCGCTTGTTCTAAATCACTATGCGCTTGCTCAATCTTAGGTGGTTTGGCAGCAAGCGATAAATCTACTAATTCACAATAATAGTGGACAAGCTGCGGCACCGGCTCTGAGAGCAGGCCTTGTAAATGTTTAACCGTTTCAATCGCACGTGGCCAATCATGTGCCGCTTCATAAATACGAATTAAAGCACGTGTAGACGCTAAAGCATAAGTCCCTTGAAGTGTTTGCTGAAAGGCCTCTTCTGCACGATCAAACATACCCGCTTTAAGATAGTCTTGTGCTAACTCAAACCTTGCTTGCTCTTGATCTTTGGCTGGTAAATCGGCACGATTTAATAGACTTTGATGAACACGAATAGCACGCTCAATCTCTCCTCGACGACGGAAAAGACTTCCTAAGGCAAAATGCAGTTCTGTCGTTTCAGTATCTAGCTTAGCCACTTCCACAAAAGCATCAATTGCTTTGTCATGATCCTCATTTAATAAAAAATTTAAGCCTTTAAAATAAGACTCCGGCAGATAACGCGACTCAGACAACATCTGACGCAAATCATAACGAGACGCAAACCAACCCAAACCAAAGACAATGGGAATAACAATCAACCACCAACTTTCAAAGTCCAAGAGAAACGCTCCTATTTATTTGCCACAAAACCATCTGGTGGTGTAACAGTAGTGACCACTTGTGTGCCTGGTTTTACCTCTTGCAGATGTTGCAAGTCTGTCTGTAAATGCTGAACTTCACCTTTAAGACGCGTAATCTCTCGACCACGCGCAAAACGTGTGGGTAGATTCAATAAGTACATGTAAAAAGCACCAAGCATAAACGATGCCAGAATAACGATGATTAAAGGAATACCTGTCAGCGTAGCGCTACCGAAAAAGTTAATATCGACACCGGCTGTATTTTTAATCGCAAATAGGACAACCAATACAAATACTATTAAACGTAAAGCCCAGATAATATAACGCATATAAAATCCCCATTTTCAAGATTAGTTCATTATAGCAGAAACATAGAAAAAGCCCGAGATTACTCTCGGGCTTTGGCTTACTAAAGTCTTAGAACAACAATGACAAATTATTGTGCTATCGACTTCTTAAAAACAAAATCCACTCTTTCGCGCAGTTCTTTACCAGCTTTAAAGTGAGGCACACGTTTTCCAGGCACCTCAACTTGCTCACCAGTTTTGGGATTGCGCCCAACACGGGGGGCTCGTTGCGATAAAGAAAAGCTACCAAAACCACGTATTTCAATACGTTGACCTTGCGATAACGCATCTGTCATTGCATCCAACATCGTTTTAACCGCTAAATCCATATCGCGCACAGCGAGCTGTGGATAGCTCGCCGCTAAGGCCTCGATTAACTCTGATTTTGTCACGATTACTCGTCTTTAGCCTGGTCTAGTTTAGCTTTTAATAAAGCACCTAGATTTGTTGTACCAGAAGAAGCCGCTGCATCGTTTAAGCTTTCTAATTTGTCAGCTGTTTCAGCATTATCACGTGCTTTAACTGATAACTGGATAGAACGAGCTTTGCGATCGATATTTAGAATCATCGCTTCAACTTTGTCGCCTTCTTTTAGTACTGTTGTCGCATCTTCTACACGACCAGTAGATAATTCAGAAGCACGTAAGTAACCATCAACGTCAACGTCTAAAGAAACTACCGCACCTTTTGGCTCTACAGATTTAACAACGCCAGATACGATTGCACCTTTGTCGTTTGCAGAAGCGTAGTTATTGAATGGGTCACCTTCTAATTGCTTAACACCTAAAGAGATACGCTCTTTTTCTGTGTCGATAGCAAGAACAACTGCTTCAATTTCATCGCCTTTTTTGTAGTTACGAACAACTTCTTCACCAGACTCATTCCAAGATAGGTCAGATAAGTGAACTAAACCGTCGATACCACCAGCTAAACCGATAAACACGCCGAAGTCAGTGATTGACTTGATAGCGCCTTTAATCTTGTCGCCTTTTTTGAAGTTATTAGCAAACTCTTCCCATGGGTTAGCACGAGTTTGTTTCATACCTAAAGAAATACGACGACGATCTTCATCGATTTCTAATACAGAAACTTCAACTTCTTCACCTAGGCTAACAACTTTACGTGGATCCACGTTTTTGTTAGTCCAGTCCATTTCAGAAACGTGTACTAAACCTTCGATACCTGTTTCAACTTCTACGAATGCACCGTAGTCAGTTAAGTTCGTTACTTTACCGAATAAACGAGTACCTTGTGGGTAACGACGAGCTAAACCGACCCATGGATCTTCGCCTAATTGTTTAACACCTAGAGATACACGGTTCTTGTCTTGATCAAACTTAAGAACTTTCGCTTCAACTTCTTGACCTACAGTCAATACTTCAGATGGGTGACGAACACGGCGCCATGCCATATCAGTGATGTGTAATAGACCGTCGATACCACCTAAATCAACGAATGCACCGTAGTCAGTGATGTTTTTAACAACACCAGTAACCACAGAACCTTCTTGTAGGTTTTCAAGTAGTTTTTGACGCTCTTCACCCATGTTCTCTTCAAGAACTGAACGACGAGATAGAACTACGTTATTACGCTTGCGATCAAGCTTAATAACTTTGAATTCCATTGTCTTGCCTTCGTATGGTGTTGTGTCTTTTACTGGACGTACGTCAACTAAAGAACCTGGTAAGAAAGCACGGATACCGTTAGTCATTACAGTTAAACCACCTTTAACTTTACCAGTGATTGTACCTGTAATCATTTCGCCTGATTCAAGCGCTTTTTCTAATGATAACCAAGCAGATAAACGCTTAGCACGGTCGCGAGAAAGAATAGTATCGCCATAACCGTTTTCTAAAGAGTCGATCGCTACAGAAACGAAGTCACCTGCTTGTACTTCGATTTCGCCTTGATCGTTTAAGAATTCTTCACGAGGAATGTAAGACTCTGATTTTAAACCAGCGTTTACAACAACGAAGTTGTGCTCTACACGAACTACTTCGGCTGAAATCACCTCACCTGATTTCATATCTTGGTTTTTAACACTTTCAGAGAATAAATCTGCAAAGCTTTCGCCACCTAAGGCGTCTTGTAAATTGATAGTTGACATTAAAATATCCAACAGCTTGCGCTGTAAAAACACACCAATCACTACATTAACTAAGGACAGTACAATGTAATCATCAGCGGAGTTAAACAATACCCTACGCCTTACCTACTAGGTTTAGAGCATAGGGGAACCGATCCCTTTTAGAGGGAATAAATGATTTTATATAAAAAAGCGTTGTGGTTCAAGTGGTTATGGATATTCTGACAAATTTCATATTGAGATAATACTCTAGCTATGTACTTTTCTTTGCCCACTCTTTTAATATACTATCCACCACGTCTTGAATCCCCATATGACTTGAATCAATTACCACCGCGTCATCTGCGGGTTTAAGTGGTGCGACGGCTCTATTCATATCTTGGTCATCACGTCGTTGGAGGTCAGCAAGGATTTCATCGTAATTAGCTACGACACCTTTATCGACTAATTGTTTATAACGGCGATTCGCTCGCTCATTCACATCCGCTACTAAGAAAATTTTTAAAGGTGCATTAGGGAAAATAACTGTCCCCATATCACGTCCATCCCCTACTAAACCAGGCACGCCATGAATAAAGTTGCGTTGTCTATCCAATAAAGCCGCTCGCAGCTCTGGGTAAGCCGCTATTTTTGAAGCCATTTTGCCTGTGCTTTCTTGACGTAAAATATCACTCACTTCTACGCCATCCACCCATACTTCACCTTCTTGGAATTTAATATCCAATTTTCCAACGACCTCGGCAATGGTTTGTGCATCTTCCGGATTGATGTCCTTTGTCTGTACAGCATAGGCACTAATTCGATATAGTGCACCTGAATCTAAAACATCCCATCCTAAAGCCTTTGCCACAAGATTACTTACAGTACCTTTACCCGAAGCACTGGGTCCATCAATCGTAATTAAATTCATTTCACCAACTCCTGATAAATATCAAAATATGTCGGAAAGGTTTTTGCCACACAATTTGGATCCATAATTCGCACACTCACAGGACCAAACGCTGCTAATGAAAAACACATGGCCATACGATGGTCATCATAAGTATCAATACTCGCTGTACGCCACTCTTTCGGAGCCTCTACACGTAACCAATCTGAACCAGATGATACGATGGCACCCAACTTTTCTAATTCTTTGTGCATCGCATCGATACGATCGGTTTCCTTGACTCGCCAACTCGCAATATTACGCAACATACAAGGACCATCCGCATAGAGCGCTAATACGGCTGCTGTCATCGCTGCATCAGGAATCAGGTTAAAATCCATGTCAAAAGCACGTAAAGGCTTATCTCCGCCCTCAACATCGATATAGTTATCGCTCATACGAATACGAGCACCCATATGTTCGAGAACTTTGGCAAATTCAATATCACCTTGGATACTCTGTTTACCTACACCATTCAAACGCACAGGACCTTTACCAAGCAAGCCCAATGCCATAAAGTATGACGCTGATGAAGCATCTCCTTCTACATGCATATTCTCTACACCTTGATAACTCACCCCAGCAGGCACAACAAAACGCGACCAATTTTCATGCTGCACTTTAACACCAAAACGTTCCATTAAATTTAGTGTAATGGCAATATAAGGTTTAGAAATCAGCTCACCTTTCACTTGCAATACGACATCTTGTTGAATTCGATGAGCGATTAGAGGCGATACCATCAATAAAGCTGTTAAAAACTGGCTTGAAACAGATCCATCTACTTCAATAGGTGCATTTACCGTCAATGTCGCTTTATTGATTTGTAAAGGTGGATAGCCTAAGTTTTGCTTATACTCCACATCGCAACCAAATGAGACTAAAGATTCCACTAAATCTTTAATGGGGCGCTCATGCATACGTGGTACACCATGTAGATAGTAATCACCACCCAATACGGCTAAAGCCGCCGTCAATGGGCGGAAAGCGGTCCCTGCATTGCCTAAAAAAATATCTGCTTTTTTATTAGGAAAACCATCACTTTGAACGGCATCAATACCATGTACGATATAACTTTGTTCATCTTGTTTATCTAACCGTACACCCAGTGTTTGCAAAGCAGCCAACATTACTCTTGTATCATCAGAATCCAATAAGCCAGAAATTTTTGTTTGCCCTTTGGCTAAAGCTGCAATCAATAATACACGGTTAGAAATACTCTTTGAGCCGGGTAATGTCATTTCGCCTTTTGCTTGTCTAGCCACAGGCAAATCTATATATTCTAATTTTTCTGTCATATCTAATCCTTACTCTTGATAATTTTTTTAGGGGCTCAGAAACTTCCTCTCAGAAGTTGGTCCACTTCCTCTCAGAAGCTGGTCCACGTCGTGATTTGCATATCACTCCGATACGTTAAGCGCGAAATAGTGCACTCGCACTATTTCTGGTCTTAACTTTTATCCACGTCGTGATTTGCATATCACTCCGATGCGTTAAGCGCGAAATAGTGCACTCGCACTATTTCTGGTCTTAACTTTTATCCACGTCGTGATTTGCATATCACTCCGATGCGTTAAGCGCGAAATAGCACACTCGTGCTATTTCTGGTCTTAACTTATCCACTCACACCTTACATGGCGCTCAGAAACTTCCTTACAGAAGTTGCCCACTTCGCGCCTTACATGGCGCTCAGAAACTTCAGGCAGCGAATAAGCGTCAATCGCTTATTCGCTGTCCAGAAGTTTCCATTCCTTTCTGGTTTTGGCAGCTTTATCTAACCAATCATAAAGCCCTTCTGCATCTTTATTCTCTAAGAGTCCTCGTATATAAGCAAATTCTTTTTCAAAAGCGGTCATCTGCTCTAACATCGCTTCTTGGTTACTGAGAAAAATATCACGCCACATTTCGGGTGAGCCTGCTGCAATACGTGTAAAATCTCTAAATCCGGTCCCACCCATCTTCAATGCTTGTTGGCGTACTGGATCAGACTCCATAAACGACATATAGCTCGCTGCCAAAAAATGAGGGAAATGGCTCACTGCGGCAAAAATATCATCATGATCTTTGCTTTGCGCTAATAGTTGTACTTTCGCTCCACAACATTGCCATAACTCCGTCATTAACTCCACAGAAGCCGCACTATTTTCTGCTAGTGGAGTAATAATCACGTTTCGATCTTGAAATAAATCCGGAATTGCAGCTGTCGGTCCTGAGGTATGTGAGCCAGCGATAGGATGAGCAGGAACAAACTGTCCTATTTTATCTCCAAGTATTTCTCGTGCTTGACGAATAACCTCTGCTTTAGTACTACCCACATCACTCACAATAGTTTCCGCACGCAAATGCGGTGCCAACTCTCGCAATACATTTGGAAAGGCCTTTACAGGTGTTGCAATCACTATCACATCCGCCTGCTGAGCAATTTCTGCAATGCTAACGCTTTTATCAATCAGTCCCAATGCTCTTGCTTGTGCAATACTTTTCTCATCTCGACCATAGCCTAAAACCTGCTGTACTTTACCTGCATGTTTTAAACCTAAAGCAAATGACCCTCCAATAAGACCAACACCGATAACACCCAATACATCTATTTTTTCTACCATTGCCATTACATCTGTCGCCCATTATTGCATTGGATAAGAACCCAAAATCTTAAAGAAAGAAGACTGCTCTTTGAGCTCTGCTAAGGCTTGTGCGACATTACTGTCTTGTTGGTGTCCAAGGATGTCTACATAGAAATAATATTCCCACTGCCCGGTACGTGCTGGACGAGACTCAAAGCGTGTCATAGAAACTTTATGTTTAGCAAAAGGAGAAATCATATCGTATACCGCACCCGCTCTATTCGGTACAGCAAAAATTAAACTCGTCTGATCTTTACCACTTGGCAAAGCATCAATCTTACCTAAGGCTAAGAACCGTGTTTTATTATTCGCATCATCTTGAATGCCTTCTTGCACGACATTCAAGCCATAAATCATGGCAGCTTGTATCCCCGCAATTGCCAAACAAGTGGGGTCTTCGGCTGCTTGCTTAGCCGCTTCTGAATTACTAGCGGCAGGTACACGCTCCAATTGAGGATAATTCATACTCAACCATTGATGGCATTGGGCTAATGCTTGAGGGTGTCCCAATAAGCGTGTCACCTCTTTTAAATCGCCTGTTTTATGTAATAGACAATGACGAATTGGCAATGTACGCTCACCATGCACCTTTAGCATACTCGTTAATAACAAGTCTTGTGTACGGTTTACGGCTCCCTCTGTCGAGTTCTCTACTGGAACCATGCCCACATTCGCACGGCCAGTTTCTACAGCACGAAAGACTTCATCAAAAGAGACGCAAGGCATTTTTTGGATAGCATGTCCATAATAGGACAAAGCCGCTTGCTCAGAAAAAGAACCTTCTGGCCCTAAATAGGCCACGACCAAGCCTCTCTCTAGACCCCGACAAGCGGAAATAACTTCAGACCAAACAGCTTGCACAGCCTCTTCTGGGAAGGTTTGACGATGATTTAATTGCTGCAAGCGACGAATAATTTGTGCTTCACGTTCTGGCTTTAAAATCACATCTGTTTCGCCAAAAGCATGCTTTACTTCACCCACCTCAATCGCTACTTGGGCACGCTCATTTAATAAGGCTAATAACTGCTCATCAATAGCATCAATACGTTTACGCAAAGGTAAAAGAGCTGCTTGTAAATCTTTTTTATCCATGAGAACGCTCAAATTCTTTCAAGTAATCCACTAAAGCTTGAACACCTTCTAAAGGCATTGCATTATAAATAGACGCTCGCATACCACCCACGGATTTATGACCTTTTAGTGCCAATAAACCACGTTGTTTTGCTCCTTCCAAGAAGGCACTATTTAAACTCTCATCGCGAAGAATAAACGGAACATTCATTTGTGAACGATATGCTGGATGAACCATATTGTGATAAAAATCACTCGCATCTAATGCATTATATAAACAATCGGCCTTGGCTTGATTACGAGCTGCCATTGCTGTTAAGCCACCATTTTTGAGCAACCATTTAAACACTAGACCGCAAATATAAATACTATACGTAGGTGGTGTATTAAAACGTGAACGCTCCGCCGCCACATTAGCAAAATCAAAAGCAGATGGACAATACGGCATCGCTTTACCTAATAAGTCACGTTTAACAATCACAATCGTCACGCCGGCAGGACCAGCATTCTTTTGCGCACCGGCATAGATAAGCCCAGCCTGTGTCACATCAAATGGACGCGCCAAAATATGGGATGACATATCCAATGCTAAAGGAACATCTGCAACACCCAAATTTGCCATATTAGGCATCTCAAACATCTCTACACCACCAATCGTTTCATTGGTACAAATGTGTAAATAAGAGGCTTCTGGATTGACTTTCCACTCATTAACATCAGGAACCCAACAAAACTCACCATACGTTTTACCCTCAAACTCACGCACAGATTTGCTTGTGGCTGCTACGTTAATTTGACCAAACCGTTGCGCCTCTTTATAAGACTTTACCGACCATGATCCTGTAAGCACATAGTCTGCTGTTTTTGCGGGACGAGTTTCCAATAAATTCATTGGAATAATCGCATTTTCAGCCGTAGCACCACCCTGCATAAACATGACGGCATAATCATCCGGAATGGCCATCAAGGTACGTAAATCATCTTCTGCCTCATCACAAATCTGAGTAAATTCAGCACCACGATGACTCATTTCCATCACAGACATACCACTACCATGCCAATCTAGCATTTCAGCAGCTGCTTGTTCCAATACCTCAGTAGGTAGTTTTGACGGTCCTGCAGAAAAATTCCACACTGCCATTTTTATTCCTCTGTTTTCAATTCAATAAATAAAAATGGGCAAACACAACCGGTTCACCCATTTATTCTCATACTTTATTACTCTTGAGTATCCGCTGTATTCTCTTGAGAGGTAGCTCCTTCGGA
Source organism: Pelistega suis (assembly GCF_013133795.1). Lineage (GTDB taxonomy): Bacteria > Pseudomonadota > Gammaproteobacteria > Burkholderiales > Burkholderiaceae_B > Taylorella > Taylorella suis. The sequence goes on along the minus strand of NZ_JABGBN010000009.1, from coordinate 19,948 downwards.
GCCTTCAGTTTCAGGATCATCTTCTTCATCAGCATCAGATTCTGCAACACGACGAATACCTGACAATACTGTCCCCTCATCTACCTTGATAAGAGTAACACCTTGTGTCGCACGCCCCATTTCGCGAATTTGCTCAACCTTAGTACGAACAAGAACACCGCCTGTTGTAATCAACATAATTTCATCTGTTGGATTAACTAATACAGCAGCCACCACTTTGCCATTACGCTCAGATGTTTGGATAGCAATCATACCCTTAGTACCACGGCTATGACGTGTATATTCAGTAATAGAAGTACGTTTACCAAAACCATTTTCTGTGGCAGTTAAGACGCTTTGCTGCTCATCACCTGCAACCAGCATAGAGATAACTGACTGCCCTTCTTCGAGATTCATACCACGGACACCACGCGCTGTACGTCCCATCGAGCGAACATCATTCTCATCAAAACGTACGGCTTTGCCTGCGTCCGAAAATAGCATCACATCATGCTGACCGTCAGTAAGCTCAGCGCCAATTAAGTAATCTCCCTCATCTAAAGTCACGGCAATAATACCCGCTTTACGAGGATTAGAGAAGTCAGATAATGGCGTTTTCTTCACCGTACCTTGTGATGTAGCCATAAAGACATAACGATCATCTGTAAACTCTTTGACTGGCAATACCACCGTGATACGTTCGCCCTCTTGTAGGCTAAAAAGATTCACAATCGGCTTACCACGAGAAGTGCGCGTACCTTGAGGTACTTCCCATACTTTTAACCAATACACGCGGCCATGATTAGAGAAACATAATAAATAATCATGGGTATTCGCAATAAATAATTGGTCAATCCAATCATCTTCTTTCATAGCCGTCGCCTGTTTACCACGACCACCACGTTTTTGTGAACGATACTCCGATAATGGTTGGCTCTTAATGTAGCCACTGTTAGACATGGTCACCACCATATCTGTTGGTGTAATTAAATCTTCTGTATCTAACTCACCACCATTAAACTCAATTTGCGAACGGCGTACATCACCCACTTTGGTCGCAAATTCGTTTTTAATCTCTGTAAGTTCATCAGAAATAATCTGTGTAATACGTTCTGGTTTAGCCAAGATATCTAATAAATCAGCAATCACTTTCATGGCTTCTTCGTATTCTTGAATGATTTTATCTTGTTCAAGACCGGTTAAGCGACGTAAGCTCATCGCCAAGATGCCTTCTGTCTGCTCTTTACTCAAACGATATAAACCATCAGATTGCAAACCAAACGCTGCACTCATCCCCTCTGGACGGTAAGCATTAATACCGCCAAGAATATTATCCGCTGCCACCCCTTGCAAAAGACCTCGTACTAACGATGAATCCCAAGAACGCTCCATCAAACGATCACGAGCAATCTCTGGATTTGGAGACGAGCGAATAATTTGAATAAACTCATCAATATTGGCTAATGCAACAGCCAGACCCTCTAATAAGTGTCCTTTCTTACGTGCTTCGCGTAAACGATAAATCGTGCGACGCGTCACCACTTCACGGCGATGTTGTAAGAAATAATCCACTAACTGCTTCAAGTTCAATAAACGAGGCTGACCATCAACAAGTGCCACCAAGTTCATACCAAAAGTATCTTGTAGCTGTGTATGCTTGAAAAGATTATTCAACACCACTTCAGGTACTTCGCCACGCTTAAGCTCAATAACTAGACGCATACCGTCTTTATCTGACTCATCACGAATATCTGAAATACCCTCAATACGTTTGTCATTCACCAACTCAGCGATTTTTTCTTGGAGGTTTTTCTTATTGACTTGATATGGAATCTCATCAACAATAATTACCTGACGGTTACTACCTTCGATGTCCTCAAAGTGTGTACGTGCACGCATGACGACACGACCACGACCCGTACGATAACCCTCACGAACACCACTCATACCGTAAATGATGCCCCCTGTCGGGAAGTCTGGCGCAGGAATTAATTCGATAAGTTCATCTACAGTACACGCAGGATTACGTAAGCAATATAAGCAGCCGTCAATAACTTCTGCCAAATTATGCGGAGGGATATTAGTCGCCATACCAACAGCGATTCCCGAACTACCATTCACCAATAGATTAGGCAATTTAGTTGGTAGTAACTTAGGCTCCTCTTCGCTACCATCATAGTTAGGACCAAAATCGACAGTTTCCTCGTCAATATCGGCCAACATTTGATGGGCGATTTTTGATAAGCGAATTTCCGTATAACGCATCGCCGCAGCACTATCACCGTCAATCGAACCAAAGTTACCTTGACCATCGACAAGCATATAACGTAAGGAGAAATCCTGAGCCATACGTACAATCGTATCGTAAACGGCCTGGTCACCATGTGGATGATATTTACCGATAACGTCACCCACAATACGTGCCGACTTCTTATAAGCACTATTCCAGCTATTGTTGAGTTTATCCATCGCAAATAATACGCGACGATGCACAGGCTTTAATCCATCTCGCACATCAGGCAAAGCACGCCCAACAATCACACTCATTGAATAACTTAAATAGCTGCGACGCATCTCCTCTTCTAAGGAAATAGGCAACGTTTCTTTAGCAAAGGAATCCATATTACTCACTTGTCTTTAATTCCCATTTTTGTAAATTGAATAAGTATTCGATTTTACCATTCTTCCCGAACAGAATGACTTTACTCCGCATTTCCTGACAATTTAGCTGAGGATTTTCGCGTTTAACGACTTTTTGCTAAAAAATGAGACTCCCTCTAATAAATCAAACTTAAGAAAACACTTTAACTTCGTGATTGAACACTTTTCAAAACGTCATTTTTTTCGAAGAAAGCCTAACTTTTCTTATTGTGTTGCAATTTAACCACACGAGGTGTAAAAAAACGACAAACTAGAGGAATAGCTGAAGAAATATAGTGGTTTTTTTTCACAAAAAGGCTAGAAATCACTTAATATGTTTCAGAGAACACAGGGAGAACTGTCAAAAAATTTTGAAACAAACCGAAAGGATTGTTATACTAACCCTGATTTCCATTCTGCGGCGTTAACGCTGCGAGTCAATTTTTTAGCTTATTTAGCTCATCGAGGAGAAATATGAACAAGCCCTCTAAATTCGCGTTAGCAATCGCCGTTGCATTTTCTGCAGCAGGCGCTGCTTCAGCTCAAACAGTAGACAACTGGGTTAACCCTTACGGTTTAACTTGGATGAACGGTACAAACGAACACTGCTGGCGAGACAACTTCTGGACTCCAGCTACTGCAGCTCAAGGTTGCGGTGCTCCAGCTGCTGCACCAGAAGTTACTGCTAACAAAGTAACATTCAATGCCGATACATTCTTCGACTTTGACCGTGCTACTTTAAAACCAGAAGGTCGTAACATTCTTGATCAAGTTGCTGCTCAAGTTCAACAACTTAACTTAGAGTCTTTAATCGCTGTTGGTCACACTGACTCTGTTGGTTCTGACGCATACAACCAACGCTTATCTGAGCGTCGTGCTGCCGCTGTTAAGAACTACCTAGTTTCTAAAGGTGTTCCAGCTGACCAAATCATCGCTTCTGGTCGTGGCGAATCTCAACCTGTAGCTTCTAACGCTACTCGTGATGGTCGCGCTAAAAACCGTCGCGTAGAAATCGAAATCGTTGGTACTCCACGTCAATAATTAGTGCTAGCTAATTAATTCGATTTCCCAAAGACCCCTCTCGAAGGGGTCTTTTCACTTTATCCTCTTTTATCTTTTCTTAACACACAATATTCACCTCTTCTTCATCGCTTTTACATTCCCCTCTCTCCTTGCCTTATTACCCCTTCTCCTCATCAGTTTTATTACTCCATAAGTATCTTTCATCAAGCACTTAATTGATTTATGTCTAAAACAAATTCGCTGATGCTAGACTTAAATTCTCCGTCACAAGTATGTTAAAATTCTGTATATTCCTAAAATAGCAAAAGGTGATTTTGTGCAACAATCTAGTAGCAATGTCAATCCAGCAGAAATTGATAAATTCAGCGCTCTAGCCTCCAAATGGTGGGATCCTGATAGTGAGTTCAAACCACTTCACGATATCAACCCTCTTCGTCTTCAATGGATTGAAGAGCAAATTGGTGGTAGCCTACAGGGACTCCGTGTACTAGATGTTGGTTGTGGCGGCGGTATTCTTGCTGAAAGTATGGCCAAAAAAGGAGCTCAAGTAACAGGCATTGATCTTGCACCCAAATCACTACAGGTCGCTAAATTACACGGTTTAGAAAGTGGTATTAAAGTTGATTACCACTGTATTGCTGCCGAAGAATTTGCGGCTGCACATCCTGAACAATTCGATGTAGTTACCTGCATGGAAATGCTAGAACACGTTCCTAGCCCATCATCTATTATCCAAGCTTGCCAACAACTGGTAAAGCCAGGAGGATATGTCCTTTTTTCTACCATTAATCGCAATCCAAAAGCGTATGCGCTAGCCATTGTTGCGGCCGAATATGTGATGAAAATGGTACCCAAAGGCACTCACCATTACGAAAACTTTATCAAACCAAGCGAACTAATGCGTGCAGCTCGACAATCAGGCTTATACCTACAAGAACTTAAAGGTCTAGAATACAATCCAATTCGCAAGGTTTTCTTCCTTTCCAACGATACCTCTGTTAACTACATGCTATCTACACGCAAATGATAAAGACGGTTTTTTTTGATTTTGATGGCACCTTAGCGGATACTGCTCGTGATCTTGTTGGTGCTGCAAATCAACAACGTATCAGGGCTGGACTTGAACCACTTCCTTTTGAAAGTTTACGTACCTTTTCCTCTCAAGGAGCACCGGGATTACTTAAAGCAGCTCTCGACCTAACACCCGAGGACGATGCTTATGCGAGTACTCGTGAGCAATTTCTTAAGGATTACTATGCTCGAATGACAGACGAAACTGTACTTTTTGATGGGATTCCTGAGCTTCTCAATCAATTGGAACAACTCGGATTTCAATGGGGAATCGTCACTAATAAAGCAGAAAATCTGTCTTTCCCGATTTTTAAATATTTAAAGCTCCATGATCGTAGTATCGCAAATATTTGTGGTGATACAGCAGCTAGACCTAAACCCTTTCCTGACCCACTTTTTCTTGCAGCAGAACATGCAAAGGTTGCTCCCGAAGATTGTATCTATGTGGGAGATGATGAACGCGATATTATTGCGGGTAAAGCAGCGGGCATGAAAACCATTGCAATCAGTTATGGCTATTGGCCTGATATTGCCTCTATCCCTAATTGGCAAGCAGATGCTATCGCTGATAGCCCTAAGACTCTTTTTTCTGCCATTTTAAACTTATCCAAGGAGTACATAAAATGAATAAAAAACTTTTTCTCCTGACCTCAATGACAATAGTGCTGACAGCATGTGCATCAACACAAAAAGACTGGCAAGGTAGCGGTCATTTGCGTATTCATCAAAATGGGGCAGCAGCCACTAATCCAAAAAATTTCGTTGATGTCAATTGGCAAGATTTCAGCGATAAGATTTTAACTGATAATCATAAACGCCTAGGTATTGAAGCATCTCATGTTCATGATGGTAGCCTACGCATCGTATTACCCAGTCGACTGATTCAAAAAAATCACAGCATTAGTAATAAGGCAACACCGCTACTCAAAACCATTGCAGAAAAAATGACCGAAAATCCCGCTCTTCGTGCTAAGATTGTTGGCCATATGACCAATCATAAACAAGATACGCTTAATCAAACAGATTCTCTACATTTTGCCTACCACACGGCAGAACGTTTAATTAAGCAAGGCGTATTTAGTAGTCGTATCGAAGTGGAGGGGCGAGGTAGTATTGACCCTCTTGTCTCTTTAGAATCACCCAGAAGTAAAGATATTAATCGTCGCGTTGAGCTTTATCTTTATCAACTACGTTAAATCTTCTGCGCTCTAAATAAAAAGGCAGCCGAGGCTGCCTTGATTCGTTCTGTTGCCAAGTGAATCACTCTCCTAGCGGCTTGTTATTAAGCGGCTAATGCGTAACTTTCATCGTTTGCATTTATAAGTTTTGCTTGATTTACGGTCATCGCCTACCGGCTGCCAATCTTCCTATCTACCCCTGTCGAAACCAATACGTCCCCCTCAATAAAGTACTAGGGCTAATACCCTATTGGTGGAGACGGCGGGAGTTGAACCCGCGTCCAGAAATCCGTCAGTCGACTAGATATACAGCTTAGTTTTAAGTCTAACACACTATTGCATATAAATAAACCCTCTAACCATCATGTATGGATAAAGTTTACTAAAAACAAAATGCTATGACCCTGCACTAAGCAGTGATTTTAATTTCTCTCTCCCTAATGTCTGCATTTTGCTGATATTACGCTCAAAAATTTCTGCAGCATCAGGAAATTGCTCTACTGCTCTATCAATACTGCTTTCTCTCAGCAAATGAAAAATAGGGTATGGTGAGCGGTTGGTATAGTTCTCAATATCCTCTTTTTGTGTACCTGCAAACTGATAATCTGGATGAAAATCGGCTATTTGAATTTCTCCTTCTAACCCCATTTCCTCAATTAATGCATCGGTATAAATCAAAAAATCATTAAAATCATAATAATCTTTCAGTAAATGCGGAACGACAACAAGTGTTGTATCAATCTCTGTATCTGGTGTTTTTTGTAGATAAAGTAATTCAGACTCTATACAGCCTAATAGCTCATCCTCCTCTCCCTCATACACAACAATACGCACTTGATTTTTAATATAGACACTTTTGGCAAACGGGCAAAGATTAAGACCAATTACCATATTTTCCAACCACTTTCTCACGCTATTTTCAACATCAGAAGTACTGGGGAATGAATGATTATTTAACAATCGTCAAGCTCCTTAAATTTACGTACCTTACCCGAAATTTACATAGCATTTCAGGTTACAATATACGTCTATTTTACTATGTTCAATGATATGAGAACCGCATTTATTATTCCAACAGCTATCAGTCAAGCGCAGGACACTGATCAAGCATTACAACAGTGCTTACATACCATAAAAAGTATCCAAACCACCTCAAAACAGGCGGGTATTGGCATTGTTGAGTATGCTAATCAGACCATGCCCGCTCAAGCACAAGAAGTCTTGTTGGACCATATCAGCTTTATTGCAGCCTATCAACAAGATACTAAGACGCAAGCGTTAGCGGCCAATCTCAATCCGGCACAAATTCTTGCTTTGAACCACATTGCCGCCTTAACATGGTTTTTTAGTGTCTGTGCAACACAAAATGTTTTTCCTGAACCTACGCAAATTATCGTGATTGAGTCAGGAATGACGATTGATACAAGCACTTTTGAACAACTGCAAAAAAGTCCACAAGATAAATTTATTTTTGCTCCTCCTTCAAAAGCCTCTTTATCCAGCGAGCAAACGGGAGGAATTGTATTACAACTCAATACCCATCTATGGGCTTTTTCTAGTGATTTATTAAGTGACTTAGTTACGATTCTTGATAAATCCGTACATTACTCTTATGAGCGCCTTTGCCAAGATGGCGTCGCAGACCTATCACATACCTTGTTCAAATATATCCACTCTAGCCAATTATTTTTCTTAAAAGACTTAACGGCAAGAATCTCATAGCTTTCAAAACACACTATGCAAAATGCCAAGTGATAAACTCACTTGGCATTTTTACTTTATGACTCTGCGTTTAGACTAATTACCAGTAAGCAATTAAATCCGCAGCAATATTGGCAGACTCTCGAGCAATCGTATCGATATTTTCTTTACGTTTTTTCTCGTCTTCCAACTCTTGCTTAAGATTGCCCTCTCCAGCTGCCAAACCGTCATCTAATTTAAAGGTGGCAACATCACTTTCACCTAATGCTTTACGGCGTTGTTCAAAGTCTTTATAGGTCGCACTCATTTTTTCACGCTCTTCCTCACGTGTAGCTAAATTCAAGGAGTATGACTTTTGTTGAGAAAGCTTGAGCGCATAAGCGGTTTCATCTTTCATCAACTGCCAACTACCAGAGTCTGCAATACGTTTTTCGTGATTTTTCTTTAGCTGTTTAATATCGTCAACAATGCTAATACCCGCTGTATAATCTGCAGCTTCAATAGATGTCCACGGCATAGCATTTTCATAGCTTGATTCCCCCAACTCTTTGGTATCAAATGCTGTTGGGAAAATAATATCTGGTGTCACACCTTTCACTTGCGTTGAACCCCCATTGACACGGAAGAACTTTTGAATCGTCCATTTCAAGGCACCTACACTTTCTCTATCCTCAGGATTACGAACGAATTCACCTAAAGAGCGGAAAGTTTGCACCGTACCTTTACCCCAAGTATCATCACCAACCACAACACCACGGTTATAGTCTTGAATAGCGGCAGCAAAAATTTCAGATGCCGATGCGGAAATACGGTTAACAATCACGACCACTGGCTTTTCCCATACTTTATCGACACCACGACTACGAACATTATTCACAGAACCTTCTGCAGAACGCACTTGTACGATGGTTTGGTGATTACCAATAAATAAACCCGTGAGATTGGCTGCTTCGTTTAGGGAGCCTCCACCATTGCCTCGTAAATCAAGTACAACCGCTTCAACACCTTCTTTCTCGTAGCCCTCTAGAATTTTCTTAACATCACTAGTCACACTCTTATAGTTTGGAGTGCCTTTAATGCGACCATCAAAATCTTCGTAGAAAGAAGGTACAGTAATAACACCTACTTTGCGTTTGACACCGTCTACATTGGTTTCTAAGACCTTAGAACGCGCAGCTTGGTCCTCCATGAGTACTTTTTCACGTACAATACGGATGGTGCGATGCTCACCGTCTAAACCGCCCTCAGCAGGAATAACCTCAATACGAACTACACTGCCTCGTTTACCACGGATTTTCTTAACAATATCATCTAAACGCCAATCAATGACCTCTTCCATAGGACCATCTTCACCCTGTCCTACTGCCACAATACGATCCCCCGGTTGTAAACGACCATCCTTTGCCGCTGGACCACCTGCGACAACCTCACGAATCTGACCGTATTCATCCCGTTTTTGTAATACAGCCCCAATGCCCTCAACAGATAAACTCATTTGGACATCAAAATTTTTAGCTGATGTAGGACTGTAATATGTTGTATGTGGATCGGTGCTATCTGCATAAGCATTTAAAAACATTTCCGCCACATCTTCACTCTTCATCCGTACCATTTGATTACGGTTATTGATATAACGCTTACGTAGCGTCTCTCGAATTTTCTCATCACTTGTCTTAGTCAGTTTTAAGCGCAAATAATCGTTTTTAACGCGTTTACGCCATAAATCATTAGCTTCCGCCTCATTCTTTGGCCAAGCCGCTTTCTTACGGTCTGCATTAAACTCTTCGTTCAAGGTGAAATCAAAAGGTTTATCTAACAAACTCACCGCATAGTCATAACGCTGAGCAACACGTTCACGATATGTTGAAAAGACATCAAAAGCAAAACGTAAATCACCGTTCTTTAGCATATTGCTAACAAGATCTCGTGCCGAGTCAAAATAGACAAGATCACCTGCTGTAAAGAACATGCGCTGATTATCTAGCATTTTGAAATACGCATCATAAACATCTTGCCCCATTTTGAGGTCAAGTGGTTTTTTATCGTATTCGAATCGGGTCAAGATATTAGATACCAAGACCGATGCTCGAGCAAAGCTTAACTCAGGTTTAATCTCAGGAAAATCCTCTGTCTTGACTGCCTGTACACCCGTACGTGCTTTCTCCACTTTAGCCACAATGGGGGCTTCTGTCGTGGGTTGTACTTTATCAGCATAAACACAACCCGCCAACAACGTAAAAGAGGTGACTAAAAATAAACTTTTTAACTTCATATGTGATTTTTTCATTCGATTAAAAGACGATCGTAAATTGCGGCCTAGAGAATAATTCAAAGGTAAATGCTCATTTTAACCTTTGTTTTGCGACTACTTGATAATAAAGCGTATTCTATGCTGATTTCAGCACTTATTATGCATGAAAAGCTTTAAAATAAAGATTATTATTATTTCACCTTATTTCTTAGGTTATCGTCATGAAGTTTTTAAAAACGTTATACATCGCGGTGGTCACTCTGGCAACCCAGACAGCATTCGCACAAGATGCGCAATTTACGCAATGTATTGCAAATTTAGGCAATGCTGCCTCACAAGCGGGTGTATCACGTCACACCTTTCAACACTACACAGCCAATCTTGTACCCGACACATCTCTACTTGAAAAACTCAATTATCAACCTGAGTTTCGCACACCTATCTGGGATTACTTATCCTCATTAGTAGACGACGAGCGCATCATTGATGGTCAAGCAAAACTTCGTGAATACCAGCAAGACTTTCAACGAATGAATCAGCAATTTGGTATTGACCCTGCCACAGTTGCTGCAGTTTGGGGGGTAGAAAGTAACTATGGCAAAAACCAAGGCAAATACTCTCTAGTAGAAGCGCTAGGTACATTAAGCTGTATGGGACGTCGCCAAGAATTCTTTCGCAAAGAGTTTTTTGCCACATTACGCATTATTCAATCAGGTGATATTAGTGCTGACCGTTTAGTCGGTTCATGGGCAGGTGCTTTTGGTCATACACAGTTTATGCCGACTACTTTCGAACGCCTTGCTATTGACTTTGACAAAGATGGTCGCCGTGACTTAATGGATAGTTCTGTCGATGCTATCGGCTCTACCGCCAATTATCTCAAACGTAATGGTTGGCAAACAGGTCAACCTTGGGGCTTTGAAGTAAAAATCCCTGCTGGCATGTCTACCGCAGGTGAAGGTCGCCGCCAAAAGAAAAGTATTAGCCATTGGATGAGCAAAGGCGTGACAACTATCGACGGTCAAGCCTTAAGCAATCTGGCTAGCAATACACAACAAGCAGGTCTGTTGCTACCTGCAGGTCCTACAGGTCCCGCATTCTTAGTCTTTAAGAACTTTGATGTTATTTACAGCTACAATGCTGCTGAAAGCTATGCCTTAGCCATTGCCCATTTATCCGATCGATTACGCGGAGCGGGTCCTTTTGTCACACCTTGGCCAACAGATGATTTAGGTTTATCACGTGCGGAAAGACGCCAATTACAAGAACTACTACTCTCACGTGGTTACGATATCGGTGAAGCCGATGGTGTGATTGGTAGCAAGTCACGCGACGCTATTAAAGCAGAACAAGCTCGCCTAGGGATGAAAATCGATGGGCGTGCGGGTCAAAAAATCTTAAAAGCTTTACAACAATAAATTATGGCAGAACAAACGCTTATTACCTTAACCGATGCTCAACTTGCCTTCGGGCATCATGCTCTCCTTGATAAGGCAAACTTTAGTATTCAAGCCGGTGAGCGTATCGGCTTAATTGGTCGTAATGGTGCCGGTAAATCCTCTCTACTACGTATTTTAGATGGCCGTATTCAGGCGGATGACGGTGAAGTCGCCCGCCTAAGCTCCCTAAAAGCGATTACAGTTGAACAAGAGCCAAAATTAGATGAGACAAACTCCGTCTATGATAACCTCGTCGGCGACTTTATGGCTCAAGAAGACTGGGCAAGACCTGCTCGTGCACAAGCGATGATTGAAAAGCTAAATCTAAACGCAGAGCAACTTGCCCAAGGTCTATCAGGCGGTACTCGTAAGCGTATTGCTCTGGCACGTGCTATTTTAGAAGAGCCTGATTTGCTGCTCTTAGACGAACCAACCAACCACCTTGACTTTGACGGTATTCTTTGGCTAGAAAACCTGATTAAACAAAGCAAGTGCGCCTATGTCATTATTACGCATGACCGACGCTTCCTCGATGCTGTCACCACACGTATCGTCGAACTTGACCGCGGTATTTTGCATAGTTTCCCTGGTAATTTTTCACAATGGCAAACACAAAAAGCGGCGTGGTTAGCGGCAGAACAATTACAGAACGAACGTTTTGATAAATTTCTCGCCCAAGAAGAAGTATGGATTCGCAAAGGAGTTGAGGCTCGTCGTACTCGTAACGAAGGTCGTGTTAAACGCCTTGAAGGCCTACGTCGTGAACGTGCTGCCCGTCGTGAACGCGTCGGTAACGTCAATTTTGCTATCGCTTCGGGTGAACGCTCAGGTAAACTTGTCGCCGAACTCAAAAATATCTCTCACCAATTTGGCGATAAAACTGTTATCAAAAACTACTCCACTACCATTATGCGAGGCGATCGTATTGGTCTGATTGGTCCTAATGGTGCAGGTAAAACAACGCTTTTAAAAATCATCTTGGGCGAGCTCACACCCACCCAAGGTGAAGTAAAACTGGGCACTAATCTCAATATCGCTTACTTTGACCAAATGCGCGAGCAACTTGATGAGAATGCTCCGCTTACCGATGTGATTAACCCAGGGAGCGAGTGGATTGAAATCGGTGATACTCGCAAGCATGTAATGAGCTATCTAGGCGATTTTCTCTTTTCCCCAGCTCGTGCACAATCCCCCGTCAGCAGTTTATCCGGAGGTGAACGTGCTCGCTTATTATTAGCACGTCTATTTGCTCGCCCTGCTAATGTCCTTGTGATGGACGAGCCGACCAATGATTTAGATATTGAAACACTAGAGCTTTTAGAGCAACTCTTACAAGAGTTTGATGGCACTGTCTTACTCGTGAGTCACGACCGTAGTTTTTTAGATAATGTCATCACGCAAACGATTGCTTATGAGGGTAATGCACAATGGCATGATTATGTAGGCGGTTACGATGATTGGTTAGCACAGCGCCGTCCAGCTGAACAAGAGAGCCCAAAGTCTGTCACATCCAAAGTGACAACTCAAGACAATGTGCCTGCCGCTACCGATACGACAGAACCAACAAAAAAACAAAACAAATCCAAACTCAGTTCATGGGAAGCAAAAGAACTCGCTGAAATTCCCCAAAAAATAGCGGATTTAGAAACACGTCAGCAAGTTCTTACAGCACAACTATCTGACCCAGAACTCTATACCCATGGTAATGATAAAGCACAGACCATTAATGATGAACTCGCCCAAATAGAAGAAGCTCTACTGACTCTGTTTGAACGCTGGGAGCTGTTAGAATCCAAAGGATAATATCCTCTTCTATTCAATGCGCAAGATTTATCCACTTCTAATAAAGCGATTATAGAGGGTCGCCTTCCTGCTGCTAACGTTTATAATTATCTTCCATAAAATCGATATATGAGGTATCCACTTCTTCGGTGTTTACCTCTTTTCTTGTTGTATTAACGACCTCAGTAATACGCTCTACATGAACTGTCTCAGTCGCCTTATCTGGATGAACCGCTTCGGCTATTCTATCCGCTTGCTTAACCAGATATAAGGCACGCACCAAGGTATAGCTATAAACAGCAAAGATCGCTAATATCGCTGCAATCAAAATATTATCAATAACCCACCAAAGTATTATTGTCAAAATAACCGTCAATAACCACATAAACATTCCTTAGCCTATTTCAGGGAGAGAATCCCCCTAAGACGTACTAGCATAGATTAGAAACCGCTGAAAAGTATCCGCCACCTTAGTCAAAGGACGCGTCTTTAACCAAAATATACCACCCTCTAAGTCTGGCACTCCATCCTCAATCCTAACGGCATTAATTTTTTTACCGTCCAAAGACCAAGGACGATACACCATATCTGATAAAATTGTGACGCCCAAACCTTGCCCCACAAAACCCCGTACTGATTCTAAAGAGCTCGTTTGTAGCACATAATCAGGCTTGGTCGGAATATTTTCCCAAAATTTATTGGTAAATTCTACCGCCCCATCAATCGTGAGGATTAAATAAGGACAATTAGCAACCTCTTCTAAACTCACACTATCCCTATTACCTAGAGGATGTGTTGGCGATACCCACAAACGACGAGGAGAACGCATTAAAACCTGTGTATGATAAGGCTTTCTGCTAGGCAGATTAGAAATAGAACCAATCGCCATATCGATAGTACCTTTGGCTAGTGCTTCCTCCATTTCAACTAAGCTTAAATCTAATAAATCAATCGTGACATTAGGATTCGCTCGTTTAAAGCGGGCAATTAATTCTGGTAAAAAATACCCCAACATCGTATAAGAAGCGGCGACAACAATTTTTCCTTCAGAACCTAAGATTGCCTCACTCAATGGCATAGACATTGCCTCAGCAACGGAGTCTAAAATAAACACCGCATGACGATAAAAAAGTCGCCCCGCCTCTGTTAATGCTACCCCATGTTGTAAACGGTCAAATAGGGAAACCCCTAACTGCTGCTCCAAATCCAATACGGCGCTAGTAATTGCTGACTGAGATACATGTTCTTGTAAAGCCGCCTGAGAAAAGCGTCCTGTCTGGGCTGCACTAACAAAATACCGAATTTGTTTGAGTGTAACTTTCTTAGACATCTGTTTTTTTAATACCTGATAGAAATTTTATTTATTTTACGATAACTGAAAAAAAATATAAACTCAAGAAGATAAGTGCTCAGCATCATTTGTTCATAACATCAATTTCTAGGAGACACAATGAACGCACCCATTAGCAAAGAACAACTTGACCTTGCCAATAGCACAACTTTAGATGATAAATACACCGCCAAAAACAAACGTGTATTTATGAATGGTACGCAAGCACTTGTTCGTTTACCTCTGTTACAAAAAGAGCGTGACTTAGCAGCTGGTTTAAATACGGCTGGCTTTATTTCTGGCTACCGTGGTTCTCCTTTAGGCAATGTCGACTTAACACTCTGGAAAGCCAAAAAACACCTAAAAGAACACGATGTAGTATTTCAACCAGGGCTTAACGAAGAGCTCGCTGCCACGGCCGTATGGGGGTCTCAACAAGTCAATCTCTTCAAAGGAGCCAATCGTGACGGCGTATTCGGGATGTGGTACGGTAAAGGTCCTGGTCTTGATCGTTCTATGGACGTCTTTAAACATGCCAACAATGCCGGCACATCAAAATTTGGTGGGGTGCTATTAATTGCAGGCGACGATCATGCCGCCAAATCCTCTACGGTTGCCTACCAATCTGAACATGACTTACAAGCGGCTGGCATTCCTGTTCTTTATCCTGCCAATGTCCAAGAGTATCTTGATTTTGGTCTCCATGGTTGGGCAATGAGTCGTTACTCAGGCTTGTGGGTGAGCTTAAAATGCGTCACCGATGTTGTCGAGTCTTCATCCTCTGTTGAGATTAATCCAGACCGTATTCAAACGGTTATTCCTGAAGATTTTGCACTTCCTAAAGATGGCTTAAATATCCGTTGGCCCGATACACCAGCCGCCCAAGAAGAGCGCATGAATAATTACAAATGGTATGCTGCGCTTGCCTATGTCCGTGCCAATAAACTTGATAAAATCATTATCGACTCCCCTAAAGCTCGCTTTGGTATTATGACAGCGGGCAAAGCTTACTTAGATGTCCGCCAAGCGCTTTCTGACTTAGGCTTAGATGAAAAAACCTGTGCCGATATTGGTATTCGTCTGTATAAAGTTGGCTGTGTATGGCCTCTCGAAGCACAAGGTGCTCGGGAGTTTGCAGAGGGTTTAGATGAAATTCTTGTCGTTGAAGAAAAACGCCAAATCATGGAATATGCCCTCAAAGAGGAGCTCTATAACTGGCGTGATGATGTACGACCAGAAGTCTATGGTAAATATGATGCTCGTGATGACGGTGGCGGTGAATGGTCTGTTCCTCGAGGACCATGGTTACTCCCCCCAAATCTTGATTTATCACCTGCTATTATTGCCAAAGCCATTGCTAAACGTTTAGAAAAGCATGTCTTACCTGATGATGTCCGTGAGCGTATCCGTTCACGCATTGACATCATTACTCGCAAAGAAAAAGAAAGTCAGCATATTTCTGTGGTCGCTGAGCGTAAACCTTGGTTCTGTTCTGGTTGCCCTCACAATACCTCTACCCGTGTGCCAGAAGGTTCTCGTGCTGTTGCAGGTATTGGCTGTCACTATATGACCACTTGGATGGATCGCAAAACCGACACCTTTACCCAGATGGGTGGTGAAGGCGTGCCATGGATTGGTCAAAAAGACTTCACAGATGAAAAACATATCTTTGCCAACCTAGGTGACGGTACATATTTCCATTCAGGTATTCTTGCCGTACGTGCTTCTATTGCTGCCAAAGCCAATATCACCTACAAAATCCTTTATAACGATGCCGTCGCAATGACTGGTGGTCAACCTATTGATGGTACACTTACCGTCCCTCAAATTCATGACCAATTAGTTGCCGAAGGCATTACGAAAGTTGTTATCGTCAGCGATGAGCCTGATAATATTCGACAACTCGGTATCCGTAGTGAAACAGAAATCTATCACCGCAATGACTTAGATGATGTACAACGGATGTTGCGTGATACCGAAGGGACAACTGCTATCATCTATGTCCAAACTTGTGCTACTGAAAAACGTCGTCGTCGTAAACGTGGTACCTATCCTGACCCAGCTATTCGTACCTATATCAACGAGGATGTCTGTGAGGGTTGTGGAGATTGCGGCATTCAGTCTAACTGTCTTTCTATTGAGCCCGTCGATACACCGATGGGGACTAAACGCAAGATTAACCAGTCTAGCTGTAACAAAGACTTCTCTTGCCAACGTGGTTTCTGCCCAAGCTTTGTGACGGCTAAAGGTGCGCAGTTACTTAAACCGCAATCACAAAGTGCATCTTTTGAGAAAAAAGATATTCCTGAGCCAACACTACCTACGATTCAACGCTCTTACAATATCTTAGTACCCGGGGTAGGTGGAACAGGGGTGGTTACCATTGGCGCCCTACTCGGTATGGCCGCTCACTTAGAAGGCAAAGGTGTCAATATCCTTGATATTACGGGTCTGGCTCAAAAAGGTGGTGCCGTCGTTAGCCATATCCAAATTGGCAAACGTCCAGAGGATTTATTTGCCACACGTATTGGTACAGGTGAAGCCCATGTTGTGATTGCCTGTGATGCGATTGTTGCCTCTTCTAAAGAAATCACCTCTAAACTACAAAAGGGTCAAACCTATGCTGTTGTCAATAGTGCCCAAACACCGACAGCAGAATTATTTGGCAATCCAAAATGGCAATTCCCTAGTGCAATTACTCAACGGGATATCACCAGCTTACTCGGCGAGGAAGGTTGTGATTTCTTAGATGCCTCATTCTATGCCTTTACGCTTTTAGGTGATGCTATTTATGCCAACCCCCTCTTATTAGGCTATGTATGGCAAAAAGGTCAAATCCCGCTTCATCTTGCCTTTATTCAACGTGCCATTGAGCTTAATGGAGTTGCTATTGAGAAAAACCTCGAAGCATTTTACTGGGGACGCTATCTTGCTCATTTTGGTGGAGATTCGCTCAATCTTGCTAAGAAAAATCGCGACCATTTAATTACGATTGTCGAAAACACAGACAGTCAATTAAAACGTCTAAATGCTTTCTTAACAGACTACCAAGATGCAGCTTATGCCGATAAATTTATGAAAGCCATTTTATCGGTTAAAGCGGTCGAAGAAAAAGTATTGGGTATCGGGGCAAATCAGCTCACACAAACTGCCGCTAAAAACTTAGCAAAACTCATGGCGTACAAAGATGAGTATGAGGTTGCTCGCCTATATACCCGTCCAGAATATTTAGATAAACTACGTCAGACCTTTGCTGGTGAGCCAGGCAAAGATTATGAGCTATATGTTCATATGGCACCGCCTGCTTTTGCCAAAAAGAAAGCCAATGGAGAGCTCGTGAAAAAAGCGTATGGTCCTTGGGTCTTTAAAGCATTTAAATTGCTCAGCAAATTTAAAAAACTACGTGGTACAGCACTTGACCCATTTGGACGTACCGAAGAACGCAAGGCTGAACGTGCATTGATTACTGAGTATATTGAACTACTGGATACCATCAAAGCTAAGCTCACTGAGCAAAATGTTGAGCAAGCACTCGCTCTGGCTGCTTTACCTGATGATATCCGCGGATATGGTCATGTTAAAGAAAAAAATATGCATCAATATCACGAGAAAAAATCAGCATTACTCCAGCAATTCATGCAAACTTAATATTCTTATTATTATTTAGCATAATCATATACATCCTTGGAATATCTCTCCGATTTTCCAAGGATTTTTTATGTTGATTAGCACTATTTAGGTGCATATTTTCTTAATCATGTGTATGATTGTGAAAGCTATTTTTTATATTACATTGGATACAGACGACTATGTCATTAATTGCTACTACTCTTGAAAAAATCAAAAAATCTAGCCCCGGTGAACCAGAATTCTACCAAGCCGTAGAAGAAGTAGTTGAGTCATTAGAACCTCTTTTTGCGAAAGAAAAAAAATATCTTGAGCATAATATCCTTGAACGCATCGTAGAACCTGAACGCATGATTACCTTCCGTGTGACGTGGATTGATGACCAAGGTCGCGTACAAGTCAATAAAGGGTATCGTGTTCAATTCAGTTCCGCTATTGGTCCCTATAAAGGCGGTTTGCGCTTTCACCCTAGCGTCACCAGCGGTACGATTAAATTCCTAGGCTTTGAACAAATCTTCAAGAACTCACTCACGGGCTTAGCGATTGGCGGTGGTAAAGGTGGATCAGACTTTGACCCTAAAGGCAAATCCAACAATGAAATCATGCGTTTTTGCCAATCATTTATGACTGAGTTATATCGCCATATTGGTGATACCGTGGATGTACCTGCTGGTGATATCGGTGTAGGTGGTCGTGAAATTGGTTATTTATATGGTCAATACAAACGCCTAACGGGTCACTATGACGGTGTATTAACGGGTAAGAAACTCCTATGGGGTGGTTCTCTTGCGCGTACCGAAGCGACAGGTTATGGTGCTGTTTACTTTGCAGAAAACCTCCTTGCTAGCCGTAATGATAATCTAGAAGGTAAGATTGCTACCGTCTCTGGTTCAGGTAATGTTGCTATCTATACCATCAAAAAACTTTACGAATTAGGCGCTAAACCTGTTACGTGTAGCGACTCTCGTGGTTTCATTTATCATGAAGCAGGTATTAACTTAGCCACACTACAACAGTTAAAAGAGCAAGGCACCAATGAATCACTAGCCAAATATGCCGAGATTCATAAAGATGCAAAATACACCCCTGCTAGCAGTTACCCTGCTGGTCGTAATCCTGTATGGTCAGTCCCTTGCCAACTGGCTTTTCCATCAGCAACACAAAATGAATTAAATCTAGAAGATGCCAAAGCTCTACTCGCTAATGGTTGTATTCTTGTCGCTGAGGGTGCTAATATGCCATCGACACCAGAAGCTGTTCACGCCTTCTTAGAAGCTAAAATTCTTTATGGTCCTGGCAAAGCAGCCAATGCGGGAGGTGTTGCAACATCCCAATTAGAAATGGCACAAAATGCGGGTATGATTCAATGGACGTTCGAGGAAGTCGATCAACGCCTAAAAGGCATTATGCGAAATATTTACCTCAATGCTTCTCGTACAGCAGAAGAATTTGGTCAAGCACATAATCTTGTACTAGGTGCCAACATTGCTGGCTTCCGTAAAGTTGCCGATGCGATGATTGATCAAGGCGCTGTTTAATTCCTTACATAACCCATCAAAGGACTGTAACCTGTATTGAGGAGGCAGTCCTTTTAATTTAATCAGTTCACTACCTAATTTATTCAAATGCCTAATAAGTTTAGAAAGTGGCATATATAAACGTACACTCTTTTTTGGGTTCTCCCCATCCAACCCTACTTTCCATTCACCATCGTTATCCGAATGTGTAGATTTACTTTTTTCCCAAATTTCTTCTATAACGTTTCCAAGTGCTTCTTCTAACTGCAACTCTGCATACTCTTTCTGCATAAAACAATAATTAGTCTCACCCTTCATCTATTGGTGAGCGAGGTTGTAAATCTATGCCTCCACGTCCCAAAAACCTTAGAATTCTATTTTTCAGCTTCTTTTGTTCCCTCGCTCGCCAC
>NZ_JABGBN010000008.1 GCF_013133795.1 Pelistega suis | reverse complement strand
GTGTAAGGCATCCCGCTAGCGTTCAATCTGAGCCAGGATCAAACTCTTCAGTTCAATTCCTGTTTAATTGTAGTATCCGAAGATACTATCGCTGCTTATACTCAAAGAAATAACGTTTTGAAAAAAACCTTATTTCTGTATGTAGTGTAAGCACTTAAAATAATATTTTTAGCTCATCCCGTGATAGGATGACGCCTCTCATTCCAAGCGCCCACACTTATCGGCTGTTAGTTGTTAAAGAACAAAATCGAATTTAACATTTTAAATTCGTCTGACTATTTAACGAGAATTAATTACTTAACTCAATCGTCGTTGCCGTCAGCAGCAAAGAATGTAATTATGAACTAACTCACTACATTCTGTCAAGCATTTTTTAAAAATATTTTTAATTTATTTTTAAAACCAACCAATCAATATCTTATTTACAACATCAACTGGCTTTGCTTGTCTTCCCGCTGCCTTGCCTAAAAAGCATTGCGTTAGCAGGAAAGATTTGAATTATGAACCAATCCCAAAACCTTGGCAAGCTTTTTTAACAAAAACACAAAAAAACATCCCACCAAAAAACCAACAAACGCCAAAAACCAAACGCAACTAATTGATTTACAATGAATTTTCATTCTTATCGCATATTGTATTAAAAATGCAACACAGATGTGTCGTATATGGTACACATTGTTCACAGCCCCCTCGCATTTATTTCTAATCCCTCCACTACCACTCTCTGCTTATATAAGGAAAGGCTTACAACGCTTGCTCTAAAAAGGACTTGCTTTTTAATAAGCCGCCCCTATTCTTTAATACTCCGCTCTTATTTGCAACGCTCAGAATTCTCAATCCAAACAAAATCCACAGATTGTTTGCGCATTCTGATACTATCTAGTTAGATTACAGCTTGCTTGTTAAATACAACACGTAAGCACCGTTTTACTCTCTTATAAGCAATATTTTTTACGTTTCGTTTATTTATGTCTTACTTAAGTACTGCAGATTCCTTTAGCAAAGGAATCATTACTCAATTACAACCTCGCATGCTTTTTGCTATCGTATTGCCATTAGTCATTGCGATTGTCAGCATTCTTTTTCTGTTAATCTTTGCGTGGAATCCATTAGATGAATGGTTCTTCTCTAGTGCAGCGGATTGGGGATGGTTCCAAAAAGCACAATCATTTGGCTGGGGATTCTCCACGATGAGTGATTGGTTAGCGGGTTTATTATCTTTTATTAGCCTATCAGCCATCGGTGTAATTATCGGTCTAGCTGCTGCTGCCATTATGGTGACTCCACTCGCAGTTAAGTTTATTAGCGAGCGCTATTTCCCCAATCTTGAAAAGAAAGGCCAACATGTTAACTCTGTCAGCACCTTTAATGCGATCAAAGTCTCATGCATCTTTATTGTAGGATGGTTACTCACCTTACCTTTATGGTTTATCCCTTTTATGTCCATTATTCTTTCGCTATTTTGGGGAGCCTATGCTTTCTCTCATATGTCACAAGTCGATGCGATTGTTGAGCATGCCACAGCAGAAGAAAGAAAGTACATTTTAAGCACTCACAAAAAAGGATTCTGGTTTATTGGTTTTGTATGTGCAGCACTATCACTTATTCCTTTTATGGGACTTGTGATGCCAGTATTCTCGATTATTGTTTGTACACATTATGGTTTAAAGGCACTCGAAAGATACCGCCAACAAAAAAATACCTTAGAGATGCATGGATAAGTCTCACAAGTAATCAATAACTATAAAAAGCCTCTTAGGTATTTTAGCCCTAAAAAAGACTATCCCCGTATTGAACACTATACGTCAAATACAGCGTTCAATACGGGGATAAGTATTTTGATAACTTTTGAACCATCAACTAAACAGGCACAATCTCTTTTAACAAAACCTCACGGATTTTATCAGCCAACTCTTGTCTAGACATAACAACCGTCTCTCCTGCTTGAGTGACTGGCGGCAAAAATCTCACCGTTACGCTAACATCTTTGCTACTCAATAAAACCCAAATATTAGTCACTAAGGTTTGCTCTCCGACAAAAGCCACTCGACCACTTCTTTGACCTTGATAACTAAATAACAAAGCGACTGGCTGAATAGGGACTTGAGCCTTCATTGCTCCCTCTAGTAAACCGCTAAACATATGCAACACGGTCAAACCATCACTCGTGGTGCCTTCAGGAAATAAACCAATACAAGTCCCTTCATTAAAATGATGAGACAGAGTTTGATTAATCTCCACTACGGCTTGACGAGATCCTCTCTGAATAAAAATAGTGCCTGCTGCAGCGACCAACCAGCCAATCACCGGCCACTGTCGAATCTCAGATTTAGCAATAAATGCTGTCGCACGTTGGCTATTGATAATAAAAATATCAATCCACGATACATGATTTGCCGTCAACATCACTGGGCCCTCCATAATTGGATAGCCTTCGCTAATCACCTTTACACCTGTCGTTTTCATAAGGCAACGCGACCATGTTTGCAACACCCACTCTCTTTTAGGTTTACTTATCCATCCATAAAAAGCAAAGGCAATAAATAAACCCGTAAGCACAACAAACAATAAAGCGGTAACACGAACTAAAAATCGAATGATGGACAAGTGACACCTCTATTCCCAAGCGATGCGACCGCCCACAATCGTCATTTTGACTTTTGCTGGAACCTCATAACCACTAAAAGGCGTATGCGCACTCTGGCTAACTAAAGTTTGACGATTAACTTGCCAATATTCACCCAAATCAACAATCGCTAAATCAGCAGGTGCTCCAACCGCAATCTGTCCGCAAGGAGGCAATGCTGGTGCACCTGCTTTCAGAATTTGGTATGGATTAAACGTAATTTTAGCTAAAGCGTCTAAAAGAGGTACTTTATGTTCCTGCGCCCACTTATATACAAGACTTAAAAGAATCTCTACACCAACAGCCCCCGCCTCTGCTTGGGCAAACGGTAATAATTTTTCCTCATCATCCATCGGTGTATGATCTGAACAAATGGCATCAATCGTACCATCTAATAACCCTTGAGTAATCGCCTCTCTATCACGTTGAGAGCGTAAAGGTGGATAAAGTCGATAGTTGCTATCGAAAAAGCCAATATCAGTATCTGTGAGATGTAAGTGATTAATAGAGACATCACACGTTACAGGCAAACCACGCGCTTTTGCTTGACGCACCAATTCAATACCTTCGGCACTCGTCACTCGGCATAAATGCAAACGCACTTTGTTACTACGCTGCAATTCGAAAAGCGCATGTAACGCAATCGTTTCCGCTTGCACAGGAATACCTGATAAGCCTAAGCGTGAGGCAAAAGCACCGCTAGCTGCTACGCCTGAGCTAGCTAAGTCGGTTTCTGAAGGTTGAATCCATAAGGTATAGTCAAACGTTTTAGCGTAAAGCATGGCACGGTTAAGCGTTGCTAAATTTAGCAAACCCTTGTTGGCTTGAGAAAACGCTACACATCCTGCCTCTGTTAATTCTGCCATTTCGGTCAGAACCTCACCTTTTAATCCTACCGTCATTGCACCAAGAGGATAAAGATTAGCTTGATTTAACTGACGCGCACGATGTTTAAGCATTTCGACCAAGCCGGGCTCATCTAAACTAGGATCCGTATCTGGAGGCAACACTAAGCTTGTCACACCACCAGCCAAAGCTGCTCGCATCTCAGTCTCTAAGGTCGCACGATGTTCATTACCCGGTTCACGTAAACGAACAGATAAATCAACCAACCCGGGAATGATAGCTTTACCCGCCGCATCAATCACCTGATCCGCTGAAAAATCTTCTGTTGAATTAATACCTACAATACGACCCGCAGCAATATCAATCACTGCCACCTCATCCTGCTTTGTGGCAGGATTCAATAATCTACCATTGATAATGCGTAATTTCATACACTTGCTCCTGCCACAATACTCATCACTGCCATGCGCACAGCAATCCCAAATGTTACCTGATTCAGAATAACCGATTGAGCACCGTCTGCCACAACAGAATCAATTTCTACACCACGATTCATTGGCCCCGGATGCATCACAATCGCATCCGATTTAGCCAAGGCTAACTTCTCCTCTGTTAGACCATAATGTTTAAAATACTCTTGTGATGATGGTAATAAAGCGCCTTTCATGCGCTCATTTTGGAGACGCAACATAATAACAACATCAACATCTTTTAAGCCTTCACGCATATCAGTGAAAACTCTCACACCCATCTGCTCTAAACCACCGGGTAATAAGGTCAATGGACCAATTGCTCTAATCTCTGCCACACCCAATGTAGTTAAAGCATGAATATCTGAACGAGCCACTCGAGAGTGAAGAATATCGCCCACAATAGCCACCGTTAAATTAGAAAAATCTTTCTTAAAGTGGCGAATCGTATACATATCCAGTAAGGCTTGCGTTGGATGTGCATGACGACCATCACCGGCATTCACTACATGAATATGCGGCTCAACATGTTGCGCAATAAGATAGGGGGCTCCACTTGCCTCATGTCGCACCACAAAAATATCGGCTTGCATCGCCGTTAAGTTACTAATGGTGTCTAATAAAGTCTCGCCTTTAGAGGTTGAGGAAGCATTAATATTTAAATTATAAACATCTGCCGATAAGCGTTTGGCAGCAATTTCAAAGGTTGTACGCGTACGAGTAGAGTTTTCAAAAAATAAGTTAAAAACGCTCTTACCACGCAATAAAGGCACTTTCTTAATATCTCGCTCAGCCAGCGGAACAAAGCTCTGTGCCGTATCCAAGATATGCGTCAGAATATCCCTAGAAAGACCCTCTGTACTTAATAAATGCGTAAGCTCGCCATGTCGATTAAGTTGCGGATTATACACGTGCATCTTCCTTTTCAATTGCGATGTCAAATAAATACTGTTCGTTATGAGAAAGCACGAAATTAGTGCCTTTCTCTAGTGGAATCACTCCGCCCACCACATCAGCCGCAATAGGCAATTGGCGACCACCTCGATCAATCAATACCGCTAATGAAATAGAGGCAGGACGACCGTAGTCAAACAACTCGTTCATCGTTGCTCGAATGCTACGCCCCGTATATAGAATGTCATCCACTACAATAATGTGTTTACCGTCCACATCAAAATTAATTTGTGTCGCTTGTTTTTGTGTGTGCAAGCCGATTTTATTAAAATCATCTCGATAAAAGCTCGTACTAAGCAAACCTAGCTCATTGGGGAGCTGTAAATCTTGTTGTAGTCTCTCTGCAATCCATGCCCCACCTGAATAAATACCTACTAAATGAACTTTGTCAGCCGGCTTTGTTTTCAGTAGTGTTTCTAATCCTGCCTTTAATTGACTATACAGTTGTTCTGCTGTAGGTATTTGCATATTTCTTTCCTTTTTCAAATAATCGGCTTATTTTAACTCAAAGGCTGACTAAAATACCGCTCTAAGATAATTGCTGCTGCAACAGCATCCTCATCGATATTTTTAGATAATCGTTGTTGAGCTTCCATGCTACTCCCTCGTTCATCCACCAACTCAACTGGCAAATTAAATCGCCCATGCAATTGATTGGCAAACCTCCGTGCATGCCCAGAAGCAAATTGCTCCTCGCCCGTCTCGGTTAAGGGCAAACCCACTACTAATACATCAGGTTCCCATTTTTGTATTAAATTTGCTATCGCCTCAAATCGAGCTTGTTTTGTTTCGGTACGAATAATCTCTAGCGGTTGAGCCTCTTTAAGAAATGTATTCCCTAAAGCCACGCCTATTTTCTTTAAACCAAAATCAAATGCCAGAACGATCAACTCAGGCATGACCTATATCCCCTAAAAGCACATCAGGATTAAAGCCTAATAAGCTCATCGCTCGATGATAACGTTCAACCACAGGACAAGTAAAAAGCACTTCTTCTGTCGCTTTGACCGTTAGCCATGCATTTCTAGCCAACTCATCTTCTAACTGACCCGGCCCCCAACCTGCGTAGCCCAATGCCAACATAAAATGCTTGGGGCCCTGTCCTCTCGCATAATCAAGCAACACATCTTTTGATGAGGTCATCAAAATCCGTCCATTGCCAATAGTTGATCGATAGGTCTTATCCGCACTATGCAAGACAAAGCCTTTGTCGCTATTTAGAGGCCCACCAAAATATACCCAAGTATCAGCGACATTCTTTTCGATATCCTCCTCTGACTCACCAATCGTGCTTAAATCACCTAATAATTCAATAAAAGGGATAGTAGAGGGCTGATTGACAATCAAACCAACCGCCCCATCTTGATTATGATCAAAAAGATAAATTAGTGTACCGTCAAATATATCGGATTCAATCGTAGGCATAGCAATCAAAAAATGACCACTAAGATTGAGAGGACTATCACTCATGATGCCATTAAATCGCCATCATTTCGAAATCTTCTTTACGTGCACCACACTCTGGGCATACCCAATTAGGAGGAACATCTTCCCATTTTGTGCCAGGAGGAATTCCTTCTTCAGGAGCGCCTGCTTCTTCATCATATACCCAACCACAAATTAAACACATCCATGTTTGCATTGAAAATGTCCTTTATAAAAACTTTACGCTAAAATAACTCTTACTATTTTACAGCAACTCAGTCTTTTACTATGTCCTCAGCCATACCTAGCGGTGTTTTATTTTTTAATATGTACGATCCAACACATCGTGCTCACCTCCCCGCGGAAACTATTACAGCAACGCAACTAGGGTGCTACTCAACATCCGTCGTCACCGCACTATCCGTACAGGATAGTAATAGCGTGATTGATGTTATCCCTATTTCATCTGACACCATTGATGCACAAGCTCGTTTTATCCTCGAAGATATCAAAATTCGAGCCTTTAAAATTGGGGCGGTATTTGGTATTGAAACCCTCGATGCTATTGCTGGGATTGCAGCAGACTATCACGACCTCCCATTAATCTCTACTTTTGGTAAGCATTTCTACAATCACGTCGAAGTAGAAGAACCAAGCGGTGGACGCTTATATACAGAGATGCTAACAGATGCCTATCTTGATATTCTGGCTCCACTCTCTTATATTGCCGTCGTTGACTCCCATTACGCACAACAATGGACATCAGATGATTTTGATATTCACACCACAGACGACCTCATTAGACACGTACTTGATTTAGGTGCTGAATACTGCTTAGTACTTAATGAACGCTATGGGAGCTCTATGCGCCATCGCCTTATTCAATGTACCGATCGCGAAGACTATTTTGCTCATGATCCACACATTCAAACACCCGCAGAATTTGCCGATATGGTGGCTAGCGCATTAGCTTGTCTTCTAGCCAATGGCGAGAACACAATAGATGCTGTTAATCTATCGCTGACGGTGGCGCTCAAGCAAATCGAACACCAAATCCAACTTGGTATGGGCAAATCACAACCTGATCGCCTTGCCTACTACGAGACATAAACAATGAATTCCTCTTTGCGTTTTCCCAAAGGACTCTACGGTATTACTCCCGAATGGTCTGACTTTGACCGTTTATTAGATGCCGTACAACAAGCCTGCAAAGCAGGCTTGCCCGTTTTACAATGGCGTCGCAAAAACACCCCTTTTGAGTTAGCTTGCATGCAAGCGGCACAAGTCGCACAATACTGCAAAGAATATGGCACTTTATTTGTCATTAACGATGATTGGCGATTAGCACTAGAAGTTCAGGCGGATGCCGTTCATCTTGGTCGTGACGATGGTGATATTCAATCCATTAAAAATACATTAGCAGAGAAACAACATTCTTTGCTGATTGGTATGAGTTGCTATAATCAGCTACCTCTTGCCAAACAAGCGATTGAGCTTGATATCGATTACTTTGCTTTTGGCGCCGTTTTTCCTTCCAGCGTTAAACCAGACGCCGTGCATGCACCACTCAGTCTATTTAGCGATGCACAAACACTATTTACCCAAACACCCCGACAGACAATGGTTGCCATTGGTGGCATCACACTAGACAATGCACCCTCTGTTATTGCGGCTGGTGCTGATAGCATTGCGGTGATTTCGGGTCTTTTTGAACAAGCGGATGTATATAATACATGCAAAGCATTTAACCAATTATTTAAGGCATAGCATATGAAAAACCAAGATATTTTCCAACGTGCACAAGAAAGCATTCCAGGCGGTGTAAACTCACCTGTTCGCGCATTTAAGTCAGTAGGCGGCACTCCTCGTTTTATCGCTAAAGCCAATGGTGCTTATATTTGGGATGTTGAGGGAACACAATATATTGATTATCTTGGCTCTTGGGGGCCAGCGATTGTCGGACATTCTCATCCTGAAGTCGTAAAAGCGGTACAAGATGCTGCTGTCAATGGTTTATCATTCGGCGCACCAACTGAAGGAGAAGTGATTCTTGCAGAAAAAATCTGTGCGCTACTGCCATCTATTGAACAAGTTCGTCTCGTTAGCTCTGGTACAGAAGCTACCATGAGCGCTATCCGCTTAGCCCGTGGTGCGACCAATCGCCGTAAAATCATCAAGTTTGAAGGCTGCTATCACGGACACTCTGACAGTTTACTTGTCAAAGCGGGATCTGGGCTTCTCACTTTTGGCAATCCTTCCTCTTCTGGCGTACCTCAAGAGTTTGTCAGCCACACCATTGTGCTTGAATACAATAATCTTGACGCTGTTCAGCAAGCCTTTAATGAAGTAGGTAACGACATTGCCTGTGTCATTGTAGAACCTATTGCTGGCAATATGAATCTAATTAAACCTAAAGCTGGCTTCCTCGAAGGCTTACGTGAGCTATGTACACAACATGGTGCCTTACTTATTTTTGATGAAGTCATGACGGGTTTCCGCGCAGGACCTAAAGGCGTTCAGGGATTAACCGGTATCAAACCAGACCTAACAACACTCGCTAAAGTTATCGGAGGCGGTATGCCTGTAGGGGCTTTTGGTGGACGTAAAGATATCATGCAACATATTGCTCCCATGGGTGCGGTATACCAAGCTGGCACCCTATCTGGCAATCCCGTATCTGTTGCAGCAGGTCTTAAAACATTAGAGATTTTGAATCGTCCTGGCTTCTATGAACAATTATCCGCCACAACCGCCACACTCGTTAAGGGCTTAAAAGAAAAAGCCGCTAAGCATGGCGTCACATTTAGTGCTGACTCTGTTGGTGGGATGTTTGGGATTTACTTCCGGTCTGAAGTTCCCACCACATTTGCAGAGGTACAGGAAAGCGATACCAAGGCATTTAACGTCTTCTTCCATGCTATGTTAGACGAAGGCGTACACTTAGCACCTTCTGCATTTGAGGCAGGCTTTGTGTCTGCTTGCCACAATGAAGAGATTCTCACAAAAACCTTTGATGCAGCCGATAAAGCATTTGCCAAAGTAGCCGCTATGTAGTCATTAGCACCTCGTAACCTTAGATAGGAACGAGGTTTTTAGGTAATTTTAACGATAGTTCTAGGAGGCACATAATGCCTGTAAATTTTCATATTCCTGATGTAAAAGATATCCATCTCGTTGCTGGTGTCCAAATTGGCATTGCTTCAGCAGGCATTAAAAAACCTGGCAAAAAAGACATTACTGTTTTCCAATTTGCTCCTGGCACAACAGTAGCGGGCGTATTTACCACTAACCGCTTTTGCGCAGCTCCAGTCCAAATCTGCAAACAACGCCTCACTAGTGGCAATGATATCCGTGCCCTATTGATTAATACAGGCAATGCCAATGCAGGTACCGGCGAAACAGGCTATCAAAATGCATTAGCCACCTCTGCCACGCTAGCAAATGCTTTAAATTTAAAAGAAGAGCAAGTATTGCCTTTTTCAACAGGTGTTATTCTCGAACCACTACCCATTGATAAAATTAATGCGGCTATACCAACAGCTGTCGCCAACCTTGCTGACAATGAATGGTTTAATGCCGCACATAGCATTATGACTACCGATACTGTACCTAAAGTTTCTTCTAAACAAGTAAAAGTAGACGGTAAAACAGTCACCGTCACAGGTATTAGTAAAGGAGCTGGTATGATTCGCCCTAATATGGCAACCATGTTAGGGTATGTAGCGACAGATGCCAAAATTGCACAACAAACACTCGAAAAACTCACCGTAGCTATCGCCAACCAATCATTCAATCGCATTACCGTAGATGGCGACACATCAACCAATGACTCATTCATCATTGCAGCAACAGGTCAAAGTGGCGTTGAGGCTATCGAAGGCACCGCTAGTTTTGATATTATCGCCCAAGCACTCACAGAGATTTCTCGTGAATTAGCACAAAAAATCGTTCGAGATGCTGAAGGCGCAACAAAATTTATTACTGTTCAAGTCGAAGAGGCAAAAAATAGCGAAGAGGCTTTAAAAATTGCCTACGCAATTGCGCACTCACCACTTGTTAAGACGGCATTCTTTGCCTCTGATCCTAATCTTGGTCGTATCCTAGCGGCTATCGGTTATGCTGGTGTCAATGATTTGGATACGAGCGCGTTAAAACTCTATCTCGGTGATGTTCTTGTTGCTCTCAATGGCGGCCGCAATCCTGAATATCGAGAAGAACAAGGTCAAGCCGTGATGAATGAAGCAGAGATTCTCGTCCGCGTTGTTCTCGGACGTGGTGATATTTGCGAAACAGTCTATACTTGTGACTTTTCTCATGACTACGTCAGCATTAATGCCGACTATCGTTCGTAATACGGATACACAGATATGGCAAGACGTAGATTGGTTGATTCACTCACCTTTTCTTGTCCAAGGTCTTGCCCATTACCCTGCTGCTCAATTTAACCCTGAGCAGCAACGGGCTCTCCAACAATACCTCCTCTCCTCCGATAGTACAAAAGACATACAAACGATCGGCAAACGTTCTCGTCTAGGCTTATATGCTGAGGATTTATTAGGACTAGCCCTATCGCATTGCCCTTCTATCACTTTGCTTTATCAACACTTCCCTATCCAAGAGAAGTTATTCAAAGGTACAAAAACTATTGGAGAGCTTGATTACATTTGGCAAGACAAAACCACTCAACGCATTCACCATTGGGAACTTGCCGTTAAGCTTTACCTCTATATTCCAAAAGAAAGTGACATTGCCCTGACTCCGTTAACCTTGACCAAAGAAGATATACAATTACTACAACAAAATAACGACATCACGGACGAACAAGCTTACGCACTTTTAAACCATCTCGATCGTTTTATCGGTACACAGAAAAAAGATACACTACTGCGCAAACTACTGCATTTGCAGAAAAAGCAATTACCGCTCGCACAACAAGTCGCTCAACAACTTGCCTTACCTATTACGCAATCCGCTTATTTTATGAAAGGCTGGCTGTTTTATCCTCTAAAATCTGATGCTACCATAGATGCAGATACTTGGTCAGATTATCTAGAGCCCTCTGAGTTGCCATGGATTCACTCACATCACCTACGCGGTTGGTGGTTAAAGATAGATAACTTTATCGAGCGATTAAAACAATCTCCTCAACATTGGCGCTGGAAAATCTTACCCCGTTTGCAATGGCTTAGTCGACATCAATGTCCTTTACAAGAAACCGTTGAATCAAAAGAAATCCTCTCCACCCTCTATTCTCAATGGCAACTATTCGAAAACCATAATGAAGAAGCACAACCACTGCTATTGTGTGCTTTACAAGCAAATCAATATGGCGCATGGGAAGAAGTGCATAGAGGGTTTGTGGTGCCTCACAGTTTTTAAAAATGCCTTTTTGTTGTTATCTAACACTTAATTATTTGACTTTAAAAGGAATTTATGGTTAAAATGATTGTCTTGCCTTGTTTTTAGGCAAGTATTGTTATTTATTTAATTTGAGGTTACCCATATGTACGCGGTCATAAAAACCGGCGGCAAGCAATATCGCGTTGCCCAAGGTCAAAAACTTAAGGTAGAACAGATACCAGCAGACATCGGGCAAGAAATCTCGCTAGATCAAGTTTTATCAGTAGGCGAAGGTGAATCTTTAAAAGTAGGTACTCCTTTAGTTGCTGGTGCTGTGGTAAAAGCAAAGGTTCTTGCACATGGTCGTCACGATAAAGTGAAAATTTTCAAAATGCGTCGCCGTAAGCACTATCAAAAGCGTCAAGGCCATCGCCAAAATTACACTCAAATCGTTATCGAATCTATCACAGCTTAATAGCAGGAGTTAAAACATGGCACAGAAAAAAGGTGGCGGTTCAACCCGCAACGGTCGTGATTCAGAAGCGAAACGCTTAGGTGTTAAAGTTTACGGCGGTCAGTCAATCCCTGCAGGTTCAATCATCGTTCGCCAACGTGGTACTCGTTTCCACCCAGGCACGAACGTAGGTATTGGTAAAGATCATACTTTATACGCCTTAGTTGATGGTCAAGTAAAATTCTCAGTACGTGGCGCGCTTAACAAGCAAACAGTTTCTGTTATCGCTGCAGAATAAGTAATTTACTGATTACGACAAACGCCGTTCAAACCTCTGTTTTGAGCGGCGTTTTTATTATTGCTTTTGTCTAGAGTAAAATAGCAATAAGCAATCTATTTCTCTAGTCTAAAAGAAAAAAGCTCGGAAAAATATTATGAAATTTGTTGATGAAGCTAGAATTGAGGTCATCGCCGGTAAAGGGGGAAATGGTTCCGCCAGTTTCCGTCGCGAGAAATTCATTCCCAAGGGCGGTCCTGACGGTGGTGATGGCGGTCGTGGCGGTAGCATTTTTGCCGTAGCAGATCGCAATATTAATACCCTTATTGATTTCCGCTATGCACGCCTACATCGTGCTAAAAATGGTGAAAATGGTCGTGGTTCAGACCAATACGGTGCTGCTGCTGACGATATTACGCTACGCGTTCCTGTTGGTACAGTTATCTATGATGACGAAACTGGTGAACAATTATTTGACTTAGACCGTCATGGCGAACAAGTCACTCTGGCGGCTGGTGGTCAAGGCGGCTTGGGTAACATTCATTTTAAATCCAGCGTCAATCGTGCTCCTCGCCAATTTACCTACGGCAAGGAAGGTGAGCACCGCAAACTCCGTCTAGAGCTTAAAGTGCTAGCCGATGTAGGCTTACTCGGCCTACCGAATGCTGGTAAATCAACACTGATTACTAAGATTTCCAATGCGCGCCCTAAAGTGGCTGACTATCCATTTACAACCCTACACCCTAATCTCGGCGTGGTACGGACATCAGCCTCTCGTAGCTTTGTAGTGGCCGATATTCCCGGTCTGATTGAAGGTGCTTCAGAGGGAGCAGGTCTAGGACATCTATTCTTGCGCCATCTCACCCGTACACGCGTACTTTTACACTTGGTGGATGTGTCTAGTCTAGACCCAGAGGTAGATACTATCGAAAAGTCTGTAGCGGATGCAAAAGCTATCGTCAATGAGCTTCAGAAGTATAGCCAAGAGCTTTATGAAAAACCTCGCTGGTTAGTGCTAAACAAATTAGATATGCTCGAAAACCCAGAACAAGTGAAAAAAGACTTCTGCGCACAATTCGGCTGGACTGGTCCTGTATTTGCTATTTCGGCCCTCAATGGTGAAGGCACTCAAGAGCTTATTTGGGCTTTACAAGACTATCTTGATAAGGAAAAAGCGAAAGATAATCAAGCGGCAGATGAGCAAGTGGTGGGTTATGAACCCGAAGACCCTCGCTTTAATACGAATAGGTCTAATATCACTGAATAAACCCTTTCTATAGCGATATTCAATGAGATATAAACCTCACCATTTTGTGTGAGGTTTTTTTCATCTTGGGATTATTTACTTTTTCCAAGACACATATTAATATCGTCTAATTATTGATTAACTCGCATTTTAACTTTTATGAATACCTTTTCCGTTATTAAAGATGCCAAACGTATTGTCATTAAAATCGGCTCTTCTCTCATCACAAACTACGGCAAAGGAATTGATTACCCAGCTATCGCTGCTTGGGCTGCACAAATTGCTGCTCTACGCCAAGCAGGTAAAGAGGTCGTGCTCGTTTCTAGTGGCGCAATTGCTGAGGGGATGGCGCGTTTAGGCTGGACTTCTCGTCCCAAAGAGGTCAATAAGCAACAAGCTGCTGCCTCTATTGGTCAGATGGGTTTAATTCAAGCTTATGAAAAAGCATTCTCTACGCATCATTTACTTGCCTCGCAAATTCTTCTCACTCACGAAGATTTAGCAGACCGTCTTCGCTATATCAATGCTCGCTCAACATTCTTGACGCTATTGGACTTAGGCGTTATCCCTATCGTCAATGAAAACGATACCATTGTGACCGACGAGATTCGCCTTGGCGACAATGATACACTAGGGGCTGTAGTGACCAATCTTATTGATGCGGACGCCTTGATTATTCTGACAGACCAGACAGGTTTGTACGATAGCGATCCTCGTAAAAACCCCCAAGCGCAATTTATTCATCATGCAACCGCAGGTGACCCTGCCTTAGAAAAAATGGCTGGTGGTAGTGGCTCTATGGTCGGCACAGGCGGCATGATTACAAAAGTTCTCGCTGCTAAACGCGCTGCCAGTACAGGTGCTCATACGATTATTGTGTCAGGGCACGAAGAAAATGTACTTGCCCGTTTAGCTGCAGGAGAAACCATCGGTACAGAGCTACAAGCAAGTCATAGTGTCCGCTCTGCTCGCAAACAATGGTTAGCAGACCATTTACGC
Organism: Pelistega suis; assembly: GCF_013133795.1. Lineage (GTDB taxonomy): Bacteria > Pseudomonadota > Gammaproteobacteria > Burkholderiales > Burkholderiaceae_B > Taylorella > Taylorella suis. The sequence continues at coordinate 109,817 of NZ_JABGBN010000008.1, read as the reverse complement.
GTACGAGGCAAAATTGTATTGGACGCTGGCGCTATTAAAGCCCTAACAGAACAAGGGAAAAGCTTATTACCCATCGGGGCTATTGATGTATCAGGCACATTTAAACGCGGAGATTTAGTCGCTTGTGTGGATGAAAACGGTATTGAATATGCACGTGGACTGATTAATTATGCCTCATCAGATACACGTCGTATCTTACGCCAGCCTACGCATAAAATTGCAGAGATTTTAGGTAGCATTCATAACGAAGAGCTTATTCATCGCGATAATCTCGTGGTACTTATGCCTTAATAAAAAGAGGTCTAGTCCCACGGACTAGACCTTTTAAATTACACCGTAGTGTATTTTCCTCTCTTAGGAAATCATTTATTTCAATGGCTCACCAGACTCTGCGTGTTGCTCCAATAGAGGCGACACTTTCCAGAACTCAGCTGCCTGAGGAGATGCCTTAGCAAAGCGCTTCATTGAACGAACGACATTGAATAACCCAACCTGTTGTGCATAATGCATTGGACCACCACGATGCGCAGGGAAACCATAGCCATTGAGATACACAACATCAAGATCTGAAGCACGCAATGCAATACCCTCTTCCAGAATTTTAGCGCCCTCATTGACCAATGCATAAATACATTGCTCAACGATATCTCTATCAGTAAATGTACGAGGCACAACCCCTTTAGACGCACGATACTCATCGATAATCTTTTCCACTTCTGGATCAACTAAAGGCTCTCGATTACCCTCTTCATAGCGATACCAACCTTTACCTGTTTTTTGACCAAAGCGACCTGCCTCGCATAGTTTATCGCCAATAACAGGCTCATAAGGAACGTCTGGATTCTCTGCAGCTTTACGTTTACGGATAGCCCAACCAATATCCAAACCTGCCAAATCACCTACACGATAAGGCCCCATGGCAAAACCAAAGTTTTCTAAAGCACGGTCAATTTGTGATGGGGATGCACCCTCAAGCAACAACTGATCACCCACAGCACGATAGCGATATAGCATACGATTCCCAATAAAGCCATCGCAAACCCCTGATACTACCGGTTTCTTCGCAATCTTACGCGCTAATTGTAATGAGGTTGCCAATACATCTTTGGCTGTTTTCTCACCACGTACGATTTCAAGTAACTTCATTACATTAGCAGGACTAAAGAAGTGTAGACCAATGACATCTTCTGGACGTTTTGTAAAACTAGCAATTTTATCGACATCAAGCGTAGAGGTATTAGATGCCAAAATAGCACCCGGTTTTGCCACACGGTCTAACTCTTTAAAGACAGTTTCTTTGACGCTCATCTCTTCAAAAACTGCTTCAATAATTAAATCCGCATCCGCGATATCATCATAAGAGAGTGTGCCTTTTAATAAGCCCATACGCTCTTCGACCTGCTCTGCGGTTAGACGGCCTTTTTTCATCGTATTCTCATAATTACGACGAATAATAGATAGGCCTCGATCTAAAGCCTCTTGTTTCATTTCAAGAATCGTGACAGGAATGCCCACATTCAAGAAATTCATACTAATTCCACCGCCCATAGTACCCGCACCAATAACAGCGACTTTCTTAATTTCACGCAATGGTGTATCAGCGGGAATATCTGGAATCTTATAAGCTGCACGTTCAGCCGCAAAAATATGACGTAAAGCTAAGGATTCATCAGAACTCATCAAGCCCATAAATAAACGTCGTTCTTGTTTAAGACCTGCTTCAAAAGGTAAGAAAACACTACCTGCCACTGCGTCTAAACATGTTACTGGCGCAGGATAATGCTTATTCGCTGCCGCTAATTTCTCACGTTGTTCGTTTAAGAAAGCTTGTGCATCTCCCTCAAACGCCACTTTTTCATCGCGCAGTAACTTCGGTTTTGCATTATTCTTAACTAACTCTTGTGCAAATGCGACTGCCTCTTGCACAACATCGCCTTCAACAACCTTATCAATCAAGCCAGTATTAGCAAACTCTTTGCCTTTAACAAAAGCTCCTGTCACAATCATATGCAAAGCTTTCTCTAAGCCAATAGCGCGAGGTAAGCGTTGTGTACCACCTGCCCCCGGTAAAATGCCCAATTTTACCTCTGGTAGACCAATATTAGCGTCTACATGCGCAACACGATAATGTGCCCCCATCGATAGCTCTAAACCACCTCCCAAGCAAGTCCCTTGAATAGCGGCGATAACGATTTTTTGACTAAATTCTAAGGTTTCAATAACCGAACGCAAGATAGGATGTTTAGTGACTTTAGGGGTACCAAATTCAGTAATATCTGCACCACCAGAGAAAATCTTATTCGCCCCTGTAATCACAATCGCTTTTACTGAATCATCATCATTGGCTCTATCCACTGCCTGAACAATACCCACTCGAACATCGTGATTCATCCCATTAACAGGCGGATTACAAAAAGTTAATACAGCAACACCCTGCTGTACGTCGTAGTTTACAGTCTCCATTACTCATACTCCTTGTCATAAATCGAAATATCAAAAATATATTTTGCATTGTGGAATAATAAATCCAATAATACATTAATTAAACAACAAAAACAATCATAAAAAATAATGGAAAACCTGATTGACCAAATAAATTTCATCTATTATTATAATTCCGTAAAACAAAAAACATTTTCGCATAACGGAAATATCTATTAATAACAACTAAGGAAACAACTATGGATTTAAACCTCACACAAGAACAACTCGCCTTCCGTGATGAAGTTCGTGCTTTCTTAGAAAAAACCGTATCTGATGAAGTACGCCGTAAAATTTTCATGAACGAGCCTCTCAGCCCAGAAGACCGTATCGAATGGCAAAAAGCACTTTATGCCCAAGGCTGGGGAGCACCATCTTGGCCAGTAGAATATGGCGGTACAGGCTGGGACGCCGTACAACGTCACATTTTTGATGAAGAATGTGCCCGTTATGGAGCCCCTGAGCAGTTAGCCTTTGGTATTAAAATGGTTGCCCCTGTTATTCAAAAATATGCCTCACAGGAACAAAAAGACTTTTTCCTACCACGAATTATTTCAGGTCAAGATTGGTGGTGCCAAGGTTATTCAGAACCTGGTGCTGGCTCAGACCTCGCATCTTTAAAAACAAGTGCTGTGCGTGACGGTGATTATTATGTTGTGAATGGGCAAAAAACTTGGACAACCTTAGCACAATTTGCTGATTGGATTTTCTGCTTAGTGCGTACTGACCCAACTGCCAAAAAGCAAGAAGGCATTTCTTTCTTATTGATTGATATGAAAACCCCGGGCATTACTGTCCGTCCAATTATCATGCTTGATGACGGTCACGAAATTAATGAAGTATGGTTTGAAAATGTTCGAGTCCCAGCTAAAAATCTCGTTGGTGAAGAAAATAAAGGATGGACATACGCTAAATTCCTGTTAGGCCATGAACGTACAGGCATTGCTCGTGTAGGTCGTTCAAAAGCAGCCCTCGCTCGCTTAAAAGAAATGCTAGCCAATCGTACAGGTAATGACGGCAAGCCACTAATTGAGGATGTCCGTTTCCGTGACCGTGTAGCTGCCGTTGAACTAGAACTACAAGCATTAGAGATTACCAATCTAAAACTCGTTTCAACCGAAGGTAAGCAGCACAATCCGGGACCCGAGGCCTCTATCCTTAAAGTCAAAGGCTCTGAAATTCAACAGACCCTTGCTGAATTAGCGTCGCAAGCTCTAGGACCTTACGGTGTAGCACACCTACTTGATAGTGATGAACACGACAACATTAGTAGTGCGTTCCCAACAGACTTTGAGCACCTCACAGGTTACAGCTTTAATGTCAGAAAAACAACGATTTATGGTGGTTCAAGTGAGGTTCAAAAAGGCATTATCACACGCACCATGCTTGGTCTATAAAGCATGAATAATAACTAATTGGTGGAGTAAATTATGGATTTTAATTTTACAGAAGAGCAAATCTCTCTACAGGATACCTTAAACCGATTCATTGCCAAAGACTATAGTTTTGAGGATCGCCGTAAACGCATTGCATCTGGTGATACGTTCTCTGAACAAACATGGAATACCCTAGCAGAACTCGGTATTCTTGCCCTACCATTTCCCGAGGAGTTAGGTGGCTTAAATGGTACAGCCTTAGATAACTACCTTGTGATGAAAGCACTTGCTCCCGGCTTATTACTTGAGCCTTATGTCAGCACCGTCATTCTAGCAGGTACATTATTGCAAGAGGCAGGCACCCCAGAACAAAAATCCGCTTATATCGAGGAAATTGCCGCTGGGGGCGCTCGTTATAGTTTCGCTCACTATGAGCCAAATGGTCGTTACCAAGAAACCTTTGTTAGCACCACAGCTCAAAAAGACGGTAATCAATGGATTTTAAATGGACATAAAGCAGCAGCTCTTGATGTTCAGCATGCAGACTATATCATTGTATCCGCACGTACCTCAGGCGCTCATACAGATAGCGAAGGAATCAGCCTATTCCGCTTACCCAAAGATACAGCTGGAGTGACTATCAAACAATACCGCACACATGACGGTCACAATGCTGCAGATATTATTTTCTCAAATACTGCTGTCGCTGCTGAGACATTAATCGGCCAAGAAGGTCAAGCCGCTAATGCGATTGGACATGCTCTTGCTATCACCAATGCAGCCTTAACCGCTGAAGCAAGCGGACTCATTGATGCATTAAATAAAGCCACACTAGAGTATCTAAAAGTTCGCAAACAATTCGGTGTGCCTATTGGCTCTTTCCAAGCACTTCAACATCGTATGGCGGAAATGCTTATTGCTGCCGAACAAGCCAACTCAATGGCTCTATTAGCGGCAACAGAGATGAGTAATACCGATTTAAAACATCGTCAAACTAAGTCTTCTGGAGCGAAAGCCTATGTAGGCAAACTAGCTCGTCAAGTTGCACAAGAAGCCGTGCAAATGCATGGCGGTATCGGTGTAACGGATGAGCTTAATGTGGCTCATTTCTACAAACGCGTCGCATTGATTAATATGATTTTTGGTGATGTCGATTATCACTTTGATCGTTATAGCAATAGCTTATTAAGCTAATTCCCAAAGATAAAAAGATACCATAAGGTATCTCTAAATAAAAAGAGCTAGTATGACAATATACTAGCTCTTTTAGTATTGTACGCCACTACCTCAGTCCAACAGCTTCTCGTAAACGTTGTTTCATTTCTAGTAAGCGAGGACGCACCTCTTCCAATAAGAACTCTTGAGATAAGCTAGATGAAGGTCCACCGCAATTGATTGACATAAGAGGAAAATTAATTCCTAAGTTCAATCCAATGGATATACCATTCACATCTTTTTGCCAATCCCCAAAAGAACACGTACAACCTAACTCTTTATAGTCTTTTAGTGCCTGCTCGAATCCTAGACGAATAGCTTCGCTAGAGCGTTCGTCGAGCTCATTAACCCTATCGAAGATTTCTTGACGTTCGTTCGCACTCGCTTCAACTAAATAAGCTCGCCCCATCGATGATGTCGTAATGGGTAAACGAGAGCCCACGTCAACAGATAAGGTTAAAACAGAAGAGCTACGACAACTTTCGATGTAAAGCATAGAAAGCCGATCTCGTACACCCAAGCTAACAACACCCTGACAAAAATCAGCTAACTCTTGCATATACGGTCTGGCTAATTGACGCACATCTAATTTAGCTAGCATACCAGCACCCAAGGCTAATGTCGCCATACCTAGACGATACTTCCCTGTAGGCTCATCATGCATGAGATAGCCCATCTTAACTAAAGTAGAAGTGAGGCGTGAGACAGTCGAATTCGATAATCGACAACGCTTGGCAATATCTTGATTACCCAACACACCATTGCCAGAACGAAAGCAGGCCAATACTTCCAACCCCCTTGCCAACGCAGTGACAAATTGACGATCCTCTTTGTATTTATCAATCAACGAACGGTCTTTAGGTTGTGCGACGACCTGTTGATTGGATAGGTTTTTATTATCTTTTTGATCCATATTTTTACGTATTTAGAGATTGTTATTGTTCTTATAATTTTATCATATAAGTCAATGTTTTATTGAATAAAATTTATAAAAAACATACCTTTTAATCGTAATTTGCGTGTTACCAACAATCTATAAAATCACCTTAATTTTTCAGTGATTTTTTACAAAAAAATCGCTATTTTTAAGCAAATACCTATTAACAAAATGAGGGGTGTATGATACATTAAATTCTATATTTCTTTAAATAAAAAATAACTAAAACTTTAAATTTGAACTAATTTATTCACATAGGAGACATGTGTAATTATGAGTACCTCTATCGTTCAAAACTTACATGCACAAATGAGCTTACCTGTGATTTGCTCACCCATGTTTATCATCTCTAACCCCCGCTTAGTCATTGAGCAGTGTAAAGGTGGTGTTATCGGTTCAATGCCCGCTCTCAATGCTCGCCCCCCCGAACTTCTTGATGATTGGTTAGCAGAAATCACCGAAACGCTTACCCAAGAACGCGCAAAAAATCCCTCCCAAAAAATCGCCCCCTTCGCTATCAATCAGATTATTCACTCATCAAATAATCGCCTAGACCATGACATGGCGCTATGCGAGAAATACAAAGTCCCTCTCATTATCACCAGTTTACGAGCACCAAATGATATTGCTCAACAAGTTCACCAATGGGGAGGTATTGTCTTTCATGATGTCACCACACTAAGACATGCTGAAAAAGCACTCGAAGCTGGCGTAGACGGTCTTATCCTTGTCGCCGCTGGAGCTGGTGGGCATGCTGGCACTCTCAGCCCATTCGCACTACTCTCTGAAGTACGCCGAATTTTTGACGGCCCGATTGCCTTGTCTGGCTCTATCAGTACGGGTGACGGCATTCTGGCAGCACGCGCCATGGGAGCTGATTTTGCCTATATGGGCACACGTTTTATTGCTAGCCACGAGGCCAATGCTGATGAGGCTTATAAGCAAATGATTATCGACTCTAGTGCTAAAGACATCTTATACACCCCCTTCTTTACTGGCGTTCCAGGCAATTACTTAAGACCAAGTATCCTTGCATCAGGTCTTGACCCAGACAATCTCAACCCAGAAGATATGGCAACGACTAATTTTGGTACAAACCGAGTAAAACCTTGGAAAAATATTTGGGGAGCTGGTCAAGGTGTAGGCTCTATCGACAAAGTCGACAGCACTGCCCAAATTATTTCAAACTTAAAACAAGAATACGAACTTGCCAAAAATCGTCTATCAAAGGAGCTCTAACAATGACAAGCGATAAAGTATTAATTCACGAAGAAAACAAAATCCTACGAATCACCATCAATCGCCCTGATGTGCGTAATGCTTTAGATAGAGAAACGTATGCACTATTGGCTCAGACGATCGACGCTACGGTTGATCGCGATGATTTACATACCATTATCATTACAGGTGCGGCTAACTATTTTACGGCTGGCAACGATTTACACGATTTCCAAAAAACACCTGAAGCTGTGAGCCCTGCGATGGTTTTCCTAGAAAGCCTTAACAAAGCAACCATCCCAATTATTGCTGCGGTAGAAGGTGGTGCTGTGGGTATTGGTGTTACCATGCTCCTTCACTGTGACTTTGTGTATGCTGGCAAAGACACTCGTTTCCAACTTCCGTTTATTCACCTTGCACTCTGCCCCGAAGGAGCCTCTAGTGTTTTACTGGCGCAATATGTCGGTATACGTCAAGCAAACGAATGGTTATTTCGTGGCAATCCATTTAGTGCAGAAAAAGCATTTGAGGCAGGCTTAATTAATCAAGTGAGTGAATCAGGTCAGGCTATCCATGATGCACAAAAACTTGCCGAAGAGCTTACTCAGCATTCTCTAGCTTCTTTAAAACACACCAAACGTCTACTAAAACGTCAGATTTCACCGGTTGTCGCAGAAACTATTCATATTGAAAGAAAAGCGTTTGCCGAATGCTTACAATCCGAAGCGGCTCAAGAGAAGTTTCGCAAATTCTTTGCCAACAAAAAATAAACCCTCTATTTCCTAAAAATAGGATATACAAAAAAGCGTGCTTGAAATACAGCACGCTTTTTGTTTTAACTCCTTTATTTATAACTGTTTCCAGCTAATTTTCCCAGAGGCAGTTTTAGGCAACTCCTCAATAAATTCTACGATTTGGGGGACTTTATAGGCCGCCATATGCTCTTTACACCACGCTATAATGTCCTCTTCGCTGACCTTGTCCTGATAGTCTGGTTTTAGCACCACAACAGCCTTAACTGTTTCGCCTCGTTTTTCATCCTGCACACCCACAACACATGCTTCTTGGATGACAGGATTTTTATACATGAGACTTTCGACTTCGACAGGCCATACTTTATAACCAGAAGCATTAATCATCCGTTTTAAGCGGTCTACCATAAAGAAGTATCCCTCTTCATCGATATAACCGATATCCCCAGTACGTAAGAATTTCTTACCATCCAATTCAATAAACGTTTCTTCTGTTGCTTTGGGATTATTCCAATATCCCAACATCATTTGAGGACCATGAACAATAATCTCTCCTGTTTTTCCTTGCGGTAACTCCTCTAATGTATCAATATCAATTATCCGAGAATCAACGCCAAACAAAGGGATACCTAAACATTGTCGTTTTGGTCTAGCTTCAGGATTCATATGTGAAGCGGCCATTAGCTCCGACATACCATATCCTTCGATATATTTGATATTGAACAAATCATAAAGTCTAGCCGCCACAGCCTCTGGCATCGCAGCACCACCCCCACTAATACGCGTCACCGATGATAAATCATACTTATCAAAATTAGGCGAAGACATAAAATCCACCACCATCGCCGCAATCATCGGTAAGCGACTAATACGATAACGCTCAATAAGTTTGAGAGCCACTTCTCTATCCCAGCGCACCATTAGCACAACGGTAGCACCTAGATAGATGGGTGTATTCATGGTTCCTTGCATACCTGACACATGGAAAATCGGCAAGGTCGCTAAATAAATCGTATCTTGCGTATTGCACAAATACCAAAACGCGGTGGTTAAGGTGTTATACATTACTGTCGCATGAGTATGCATACATCCTTTAGGATTACCTGTGGTGCCCGAGGTATAAGGCATGACGCACAAATCATCCGGCCCTGTTTCTGATGGGTTGGCTTGAAAATTCTCTTCCAACGCCTTCGTCCAAGGGATTACCTTAGGATTGCTCACCACTAATTTCTCTGCACTCACAAACGACGGTATCGTTAAATCAGTTTGTTCAGGTAAATAATCTGCATAACAAATTAATACGATATTTTTAATCTGAGGATGATTTAATTTGACCACATGACTGTATAAATCTTGTGCAACAAAAATCGTATCCGCCCCCGTATCTTCTACATAATGCTCCAACTCCTCTGCCTTATTCATCGGATTAATTGGAACAACCACGGCATCTGCACGCAAAATAGCATAGTAAGCCACAAAAAACTGTGGGCTATTTTGCAAATACAATAACACTCGATCACCCTTTTTAACACCGCAAACCTTTTGGAGATAACCCGCCATTCGCTCAACCTCATCAAAGAGCTGACGATAGGTCATCACATAATCATAAAATACCAATGCCGCTTTATCTGGATAACGTCGTGCTGTAATTTCAAGGTTAGAATGAAGTGTCGTTTTAGGTACTGTTAATTCCTTAGCCAAACCTTTTGGCCAAAAAGGTAAATGTAAATCAGACATCATAAAACTTCCTTTAATAACGTCTTCGTTAAACTTTATATTTAGCTAACTCAAGCTTACCAATTTGATTGCGATGAACTTCATCAGGACCATCTGCAAAACGTAAGGTCCGAGCAGAGGCATAAGCAGCCGCTAAGAAGAAATCTTGGCTAACACCGGCTCCACCATGCGCTTGCATTGCCCAATCAATCACTTGGCAAGCCATAGAGGGTGCAGCCACTTTAATCATCGCAATTTCTTTTTTCGCTACCTTATTGCCCACCGTATCCATCATATGTGCAGCATTTAACACAAGTAATCGTGCTTGATCAATCATGATTCGCGCTGACGCAATCCGCTCACGCGTCACTCCTTGATCTGCCAAAGGACGACCAAATGGTTTACGCTCTAACGCTCGACGACACATTAACTCTAGCGCTCGCTCAGCCACACCGATGACGCGCATACAATGATGAATACGCCCCGGCCCTAAGCGTCCCTGCGCAATTTCAAAGCCTCGCCCCTCCCCTAATAGCACATTACTCTGCGGCACACGCACATTTGTAAACGATACTTCAGCATGTCCATGTGGTGCATGATCATAGCCAAATACAGTCAATGCACGCTCAACTTTAACTCCCGGTGTATCTAGCGGCACTAAAATCATAGATTGTTGGCGATATTTATCTGGATTCTCAGGGTCTGTTTTACCCATAAAAATAAGCACCTTACAATCTTCGTGCAAAGCACCTGAGGTCCACCACTTACGGCCATTAATCACATAGTCAGTACCGTCTTTTTTAATATCCGCCTCAATATTGGTCGCATCAGATGAAGCAACTGCAGGTTCTGTCATGGCAAATGCCGAACGAATTTCACCACTTAACAACGGCATTAACCATTTTTCTTTTTGCTCTTCATTGGCATAACGCACTAATGTTTCCATATTGCCTGTATCAGGTGCCGAGCAATTAAATACTTCTGGTGCAAAATGCGTAGAGCGTCCCATGATTTCACATAAAGGGGCATACTCATAATTACTCAACCCCGCACCTAATGATGACTCAGGTAAGAATAAATTCCATAAGCCCTCTGCTTTAGCTTTCTCTTTGAGTTCTTTCATAATGGCCGGTGTACGCCAAGGATTGCCTGCCAGACGGTTCTCTTCTATTTGATGGTGGAATAACGCCTCATTAGGATAGATATACGTATCCATAAATTTGTTTAAGCGTTCCTGAAGTTCTTTTACTTTTGGTGAAAATTCCATTTGTCTTCTCCAATTATTCTCTTATTTAAACCACTATGATAGCTTCTCAACTAATGACCACGCTTGAATAGCCAAGGGCTTTGCTCGCTTACCTGCTTCTAATGCCAAGGCGTTAGAGGCATTACCTTTTAAGGCTCTAGACATCACACCTTGTAAAATGCCTGCTAAACGGAACATATTAAATACGATATAGTATTCCCATATTTTAGGGTCAATCGACTCACGTCCTGTATGTTGGCAATACTGTCGGACATACTCGCTCTCACTAGGAATACCCAAAGACTGAATATCAATATCCATTAAACCTCGCTCACCTTGATTGCGACGACGCCAAGCCATACAGTGATAAGCAAAATCGGCTAATGGATGACCTAGTGTAGATAGCTCCCAATCAAGTACAGCCAAAATCTTAGGCTCTGTCGGATGAAAAATCACATTATCTAAACGATAGTCTCCATGTACAATGCGTGTTTCATCTCCGTCAGGAATATGCTCTGGTAACCATTTGATGAGATTTTCCATTGCCTCAATATGTTCTGTCTCTGAAGCACGATACTGTTTAGTCCATCGTTCGATTTGTCGAGCAAAATAACCTCCTGTTCGTCCAAAACCACCCAAACCAATCTGTGTCGGATCAACAGAGTGCAAAGCAGCAATCACACGATTCATCTCTGCATAAATGGCTTGACGTTCTTGCTGGCTATGAATCTCTGGTAAACTCGGATCCCAAAGAATACGTCCGGGAACAAAATCCATCAAATAAAAAGCCGAGCCAATCACATCATCATCCATACAAAGCACATGTGCTTTGGCAACGGGGACATCCGTATTGGCTAAGGCTTTAATCACTTTAAATTCACGATCAACCGCATGTGCTGAAGGCAATAATTGCCCCAACGGCTTACGACGCAGCACAAATTGTTTTTGACCTGCTTTCACCAAAAAGGTGGGGTTAGATTGCCCCCCTTTAAACTGCTCAACTACCAAATCGCCTGCAAAGTCTTCTACATGCTCACGGATATAACGTGCCAATGCCTTTTCGTCAAACGCATGTTGTTCTGCCACAGGCTTAGTACCCGTAAAATGCTGATACGACATACCTTACTCCTAACAAATTGATGAACCACCATCAACAGCAATGGCTTGTCCTGTAATATGTCGTCCTGCCTCAGAAGCCAATAATACGGCTAAACCTTTTAAATCTTCTTCACCACCAATACGACCTAGCGGAATCCGAGCGACCATAGCATCACCAAGTTTTTCAATCAAACCATTAGCCAGTTTTGAGGGAAAAAAGCCCGGGCAAATCGCATTGACATTGATATTGTATTTACCCCACTCTGATGCTAAGGTACGTGTAAAGTTCACCGCAGCTGCTTTAGAAGTGTTATAGGCAATGGTATTCACCCCTTTACTTGTACCTCGTAAGCCTGCGATAGAAGCAACATTAATGATTTTGCCTTTTTGCGCAGGAATCATACAGCGGCGGCCTACCTCTCGACTTAAAAAGAACATTGCGTTCACATTTAAGTCCATCACTTTATGCCATGCCTCATCAGGATACTCTTCTGCAGGAGCACCCCATGTCGCTCCTGCATTATTAACCAAAATATCAATCGTTCCATAATGTGCTAACACTTGATCTACTAACTCAGGGATTTTGTCAAACTCAGAAAGATTATTAATCAAAGCTAGAACAGGATAACCTAAAGACTCAAGGTGTTGCTTTGCCTCTAGTAAATCACCTTCTTTACGCGCTGTAATCACGAGCTTACACCCCATTTCGCCTAGTGCTTCTGCAATTTGCAAACCCAGTCCTCGAGAGCCACCAGTAATCAGGGCAACCTGTCCTTCGATATTGAATAATGCTTTGACACTCATTTTGTCTCCTCCTATAAAAAAGGCTACTTACACTACTTCAAATAAGCCTGCAGCACCCTGACCGCCACCGATACACATACTCACAACAACGTATTTAGCCCCACGGCGTTTACCTTCAATCAAAGCATGACCTGTTAAACGAGAACCTGAAACACCATAAGGATGTCCTACGGCAATCGCTCCACCATTTACATTTAATAATTCATCAGGAATACCTAATTTGTCACGACAATACAATACTTGGCATGCAAACGCTTCGTTAATTTCCCAAAGCCCAATATCCGACATTTTTAAGCCTGTTCTTTCTAATAAACGAGGGATAGCATAAACAGGACCAATACCCATTTCATCAGGCTCACAACCCGCAACGGCAAAACCACGGAAAATACCTAAGGGTTCGATACCACGTTGCTCAGCTAATTTACTATTCATTAATACACACGCTGAAGAACCGTCAGAGAATTGACTAGCGTTACCAGCGGTAATCACGCCTCCGGGTAAGGCTGAACGAATATTGCGCACACCCTCGATATTCGTATCTGGGCGAATACCTTCATCGGCAGAGATAGTGACTTCTTTTGTACCAACTAAACCTTTTTCTTTGTCAAAAATTCCCATCGTGGTGGTCATTGGGACAATTTCTTTATCAAAAAGACCTGCTTTTTGTGCTGCTGCGGCTCGCAACTGACTACGTACCCCATACTCGTCTTGCGCTTCTTTGCTGATGTTATAACGCTTTGCAACATTCTCAGCCGTCTGCAACATGCTCCAGTACAGCTCAGGCTTATGTTCCTCAATCCATGGATCACGATTCATATGAGCATTTTTCTGATTTTGTACGCACGAGATACTCTCCAAACCACCCGCAACCATAATAGGCACCTGTTCAGCAATAATACGGTTAGCAGCCATTGCAATCGCTTGTAACCCTGATGAACAAAAACGGTTAATACTGACGCCTGCAGTTGTTACGGGCAGACCTGCACGAATCGCAATAGCACGAGCGATATTACCACCTGTTGTCCCCTCTAAAAGACTCGCCCCCATGATAACGTCTTCTACTTCCGCGGGATCAATGCCTGCTCGCTCAACGGCGTGCTTAACAGCATGTGCACCTAAGGTTGCACCATGCGTCATATTAAACGCACCTTTCCAAGACTTTGCTAAACCCGTACGTGCGGTTGAAACGATAACTGCTTCTGTCATAAGTATCTCCATTAGTGAATATGAATATTTACATTCTTATACAATTTTTTCCATTAAGCGGAAATAATTTCCGTTTTTTAATCATATCTAGATATTTAAATTAAGTAAAGTAACTTTTATTGGGGAATTTTCTAATATTCAAATAAAATAAACAAAATATAATTTTGCTATGCAGAAAATAAATATCTATCATAGGAGGAAATCTAATGAGCACACAAACTCAATCTCCAGAGGGAAGCCCCCCTTTGCAAGCGGTTCCTGCGGACTTTACCCCCTTCGAAACCCGAAGTCGATTTGTTCAATTATGCGGCCCGATGTATGAAAAAGTATTTGAAGATGGCACAATGGGGCTGGGTCTATTATTAGAAGAAAAACATTTAAATCAGCTCGATGTCCCTCATGGTGGAATTTTATTGCTACTTGCCGATAATGCCATGGGACGTGCGCTAACCCATCAATCCAACTGGACTAAACAATACCTTACCCTTGCCCTCAATAGTCAATTTATCAGTCTCGCAAAGCCGGGAGATTTTATCTATGCCAAACCAATCATTCATCGCATAGGTAAGCGGATTGCTTTTATTGACTGCGATATTTTTGCTGGCGAGAAAAAGGTCTTTCATGCTTCTGGCACTTTTGCTCTTACGGAGAAAACACCATGAGCGATAATTCAAGTAAGCCTAGTCTGCACGTTGTCTTGAAAAAGGAGGATATTAATCCCGAGCTACTGCAAGGTAAAATCGCATTTGTACTCGATATTCTTTGTGCAACATCCAGTATTACCGCAGCATTAGCCAATCATGCTCAACGCGTCATACCTGCACTCAATGGTGAGCAAGCACTAGCTATCGCCGATACCTTAGACCCTGATGAGTACACACTCGCTGGTGAACTCAATGCAGAAACACTTCAAGGATTTAGTGCCGCCACACCTATCAGTATTATCCAGCACAACAAGCCATCCCTTGTCTATGCTACCACCAATGGTACCGTTGCTCTACTCGGCAGTCAAACGGCCAAAACCGTTTATGCCGTTTCTCTCTTAAATGCAAAAGCTGTTATCCAACATGCACTCACCCATCATCCCGGCGTAACGTTTATTATTATCTGCTCTGGATCTCGTAATGCTTTTAATATGGAGGACTTTTATGGGGCAGGCTATTTAATTTCTTTACTTCCACTAGAGAATTTTACTCTGACCGATAGTGCCACAGCCGCTTTACAATACTACCAAGGCACCGACGTTAAAGATTGTTTATACAACTCTCGTGTTGGCAAACGTCTTATCGCAAAAGGCGCACAAGATGAAGTGGACTTTATTGCCCAAAAAGATATTTATGCCGTAGTGCCCCAACTGATTAACGGCACATTGATGAACATCGCCTAGTTGGGGCCTTTTCCTACAATAAGCCAAGGGAAATTAGGCTTGTGGCAACACAATGACTTTTCCCTTGATTTGACGATTAGCTAAATCTTGGATTGCTTGTTTTGCTTGAGATAGCGTTACTGTCTGCGTGACAACGGGTTTGATTTTTCCTTGCTTAAACCAATCCACTAATAACGCCATATTTTCTTGATGCTTTTGTGGGTTCTGACGTACGGCCTGCCCCCAAAATACACCTAAAATCTTACGCTCACTTAACAAGGCAAGATTTAAAGGAATCTTAGGAATTTGCCCTGCCGCAAAACCCACCACTAAGAATCGTCCTCGCCAAGCCAAGGTACGTAGAGCTATTTCACTATACGCACCACCAACAGCATCATAGACGACCGTTACCCCTTTACCTTCCGTCATCTTCTCTACTTGTTTACGCCAATCCTCTTGGGTATAGTCAACCGCATAGTCTGCCCCCACCTGTAAACATAAGTCCCTCTTATCAGAGGTAGAGGCAGCCGCAATAACTTTAGCACCCATTTGTTTAGCGATTTCGATAGCGGCTAATCCTACGCCCCCCGCTGCCCCCAATACCAGTAAGGTATCTTCTGAGCTTAGCTCACCGCAGTCTTTGAGTGCATGCAAGGACGTCCCATACGTCATCACAAAGGCAGCCCCTAGCTCAGGGGGCATCTCTGGTGGTAAGGGGATAAGACGTGAGGCATCCACTCGACACTCTTGTGCAAATGCACCATATCCACAAGAAGCGATTACTCTATCTCCAACTTTCCAGCCCTTAACCTGAGCACCTACCTTAATAATCTCCCCAGCAAATTCTGCACCCGGAGAAAAAGGAAAGTCTGGCTTAATCTGATATAAACCTTGCACAATTAAAGCATCGGGAAAGTTCACAGAAGCCGCCGCAACCCTCACGACTACCTCATTAGCTTGAGGCTCTAAAGACGGTAACTCCTCTACATTTAAGTCATCTATCGGACCAAACTTATGACAAACAAGCGCCTTCATTTTTTCTCCTCAACTAATGCGTGGCGTACCAATTTACCATCTTCAACTAAAACTACGGAAGAGTTGTAAATCAAACTACCATTTTTAAACCCTGTGATTTGAATAGGATTGTATTGTGGAGGAAGTTTCTTCACAGCCTCATCCAGTTTATCCATAATCGCTTTTAAATCGTCCTTACTATTAGCCAACTCCATGGCGATGGCCAAGATACGCACCATGGCATAATTAAGGGTAATATCACTACTAAATGCCTTGCCTTGCACAGACGGATGGTTTTTTGCAAATTCCTCCATAAAAGGGATAGACTCTGGACGAACTTCTGGAATAAGCGGAACAACACCCACAGAACCATTCAATATAGAATAATCGCCTAATACCCGTTCCATCTCATTGAACTTTGCTTGATCAGTTAAGATAAACCCTCCTTTAAAGCCTAGCTCTCGCGCTTGCTTAGCGACTAAGGCAGTAGGCTCAGAAGGACCTCCAATGAGAAGCACATCCGGCTTCTCAGCTAACACGCGTCCCATACCGCTATAAAAATCTGCTGACGTGTTATAGGCCATTAAATTATTGGCAACTACCTCACCACCTGCATTTTTCCAAGCCGCTTCAAAATCTTTGGAGAAAGTACGACCATAATCACTATTAGTTGTCGCTATTCCTAATTTCTTACCATATTTCTCCATCTGGAATTTAATATACGTTGGGAAATAACGTTCATAAGCCTCAGGAATACGAACAGTTAAAGGATTCTTTTTCTCCAACACGGCATTTAAGCTACTAAAAGACAAAATCAAAAAATTACTACGCGTATTAAATGTCTGTAGCGCAAAAGTCCCTCCTGAATGTGGCACAAAAATAAAGTTCGCTTTATTTTCCTGAACAAGACGGCGACCATTTACGGCTGTTTCAGAAGGAGCATATTTATCATCCAACCCAACCAAATTTAATGTATACGTTTTACCGTCAATCTTGATGCCCTCTTTATTAACATCTTTAACACCACTCTCTAAACCAAATAAAACATTTTTGCCATATAGTGCAGCTCCACCACTTAAAGGACCACTAAAACCAATATTAATAACCTCTTGAGCCATAGCAGCGGTTGAGCCTACTCCCATCAACACGCTCGCTACGTACGTTGCACCCACATACTTCCGAATCATTTTTGTTAAGGCTTTCATGACTGTCTCCACATAGTTAGTAGCCAAATACGATTTTTACTAGGATTAAGCACCTAGATAAGCTTTTTTAATATCTTCGTTATGCAAAAGCGATTCTTTATCTCCTTCAAGGATGACATTACCTCGCTCCATGACATAAGCACGATGACAAATTTTCAAGGCAGAATAAGCATTTTGCTCCGCCAATAACACGGTCGTCCCTTGGGCATTGATTCTTTGAATCACCTCAAACATCTGCTTAACCACTAAAGGTGCCAAACCTAGTGAAGGCTCATCTAATAGCAATACCTTAGGCCGACTCACCAATGCTCGACCAATCGCCACCATTTGTTGCTGACCTCCTGATAAAGACCCTGCCATTTGATGCTGTTTTTCTTTAAGAATAGGGAAAAGCTCAAACACCTCCTCAATTTGTTCCTCTACCCCTTTCTTATCTTTTTTATGAACATACCCACCGAGTTGTAAGTTCTTATAAACACTCATTCCGGGAAATAGCTTTCTTCCTTCTGGACAATGCACCAAGCCCTCTTTCACAATACGAGGTGACTTCCATTTAGCGATATCTTCTCCTTGGTAGAGAATTTTTCCCTCGGCGATAGGATGTACACCACTAATCGCCAAAAACAAGGTACTTTTACCAGCACCATTTGCACCTAATAAGACAATCAACTCACCCTGATCTGCCCTTAATGAAACTCTATTCAAGGCGGTAAATGCTCCATACTTTAAAGACACATTATCAATTTTCAGCATGCTCTACCCCCAAATAAGCTTCAATGACTGCATCATTTTGACGAATCTCTGCTGGCGTTCCCTCGGCTAATTTCTGACCATGATGTAACACCAAAATCTTATCGGCTAAACTCATAATCATATCCATCTTGTGTTCAACTAAGCAGACTGTTTTCCCACTCTGCACTAATTTACGGATTAAGTTAGCCAGTCCAATGGTTTCCTCTGGATTGACACCCCCTGCTGGCTCATCAAGCAATAAAATCTTGGGGTCAGTTGTTAGGGCTAATGCAAAGGCAACTCGCTTTTTCTCTTCTTGCGTAATATCTGCTGCCAAGGCATCTGCTCGATGAGATAAACCCACAAAATCTAAGGCCAGCTCCGCTTTTTCGCGACATATTTTTTCCTCTTGTTGCAAGCGTCTCGTATTGAATACAACATCCCAAAACCCAGATCTCGTCCGTAAACGGTGCCCCACGATGAGATTATCTAATACCGTCGCTTGTTCAAATAGATTCGTTGTTTGAAATGTCCTCGCCACACCGAGTTTGGCAATTTGATCAGCGCGCAATCCTGCCATTTCGACACCATTTAACATGACACTGCCTGAACTAGGCTGAATAGCTCCACTAATTAAGTTAAAAAATGTCGTTTTACCTGCACCATTAGGACCAATAATCGCGGTAATGCTGCCCTCATCCACGGTAACCGATACATCATTGACCGCCGTTAAACCACCGAAATTTTTAGTTAGCTTATGAATTTTTAGCATCTTTTTCTCCGTTATTGACTTTTTATGCCATAGTCTTTTTGGTCAAAAATCGACGCCAAAGCCCAACAATGCCTGAAGGAATAAAAATCAAGACAATAATCAATAAGGGGCCAAATACTAACATCCTATAATCCGCCAAGAACTGTAAAGATTGCGTGAGACTAGAAAGTAGTAATGCACCAATGACCGGACCTGCGATTGTGCCTAAACCACCCACTAACACAAACATCACAATATTAAAAGTGGTTGAGACATAAGCCATATCTGGACCTAAAAAGCGAACATAGCCGGCATATAAAGCACCCGCTACGGCTGCGTACGCTACCGAAATAACAAAAGAAAGAATCTTGGTACGCATAAGATTAATGCCCAATGCCTCTGCTAAAGAATCACCATTTTTAATGGCAATAAAACTACGCCCAACAATAGAACGCACTAAACGATTCATTAACCAGATACCAACAACTAAACAAATTAATGCTAAGAAATACTGAGCCTTACCGTCATAGAAATCTACTACACCCCCTAGCTCAGGTGTGGGCACATTCATAATACCAATCACACCATGCGTTAGGCTTTCCCACTTTTCAATGAGCAAGAAAATGATATAACCCACGCATAAGGTAAAAATCGAAAAGAAATGCCCTTTTAAACGTAACGATACCAAACCGACCAATAAGCCAATCAACATCGTAATCAGCACCGCCACCACAAATGCTGACCAAAAAGACCACTCATAATCCACCGTCAAAATACCTACCGCATAAGCACCAATGGCCATAAACCCACCATGCGCTAAATTAAATTGCCCGGTATAACCTGTCAGCAAATTTAATCCTAAGGCGGCAATCGCGTAGATAATCGCCAACGTCACCACAGATAAGTAATACTCATTAGACGAAACGAAGGGAAATGCTATCGCCACCAACAAGGCAATCGTCCATCCATACGATAGTGTTAACTTTTTCATTTATCGCATCCCCTTTGAAAATAAACCTTCTGGTCGAATAGATAGCACAAGAACTAAGACCAAGAAAGCAATAATGTCTTTATAATCAGGCGAAATATAATACCCGCCAAAGCTTTCGGCAAAACCAATAATAAGACCACCAATTACTGCTCCCGCAAAACTACCCATTCCACCCATGACGATAATGACAAACGCTTTTGTAATCACAATCTGTCCCATTGCTGGATAGACTAAATTAATCGGGGCATATAACACGGCAGCCACTGCAGCCAACACACCCGCTACGGCAAATACCAAATAGGTCACCCGTACAGGATCAATACCCACCAGTTTTGCCCCCTCTTTACTTTGTGCCATGGCGATAATACTTGCACCCAAAAGCGTATGATGAAGAAATAAATGCAAGGCAATCAATAAAACAAAAGCACCAGCGATGATAAGTAAGCGTTGCAAAGATACCGTGATACCCAAAAGATCAATCATCTGCTGATAAGGGGTTGGGATTCGCTGAAAGTCTGCTCCCCACAATAACTGAGCAAGAGACTCTAGAAAGAGCATAATTCCAATTGCCGCAATCATATCGTGTAATGGAGGGGCTTTACTCAAAGGTTTAAAAACCAATAACTCAGCCAACATAGACAGCAAAGCAACCGCAATCGCTGCCCCAACCATAGCAGACCAATACCCCAAACCCATCGCACTCATCAGATAATAGGCCACAAAGCCACCCATCATATAAAAAGCACCATGGGCAAAATTAGGGACATGCAGGATACCGTACACAAGTGTCAGCCCCAATGCCACCAAACTATAGACGCTTCCTAGCGTTAAGCCATTCAGAAGCTGCTGCATAAAAATATCCATGCATTGTCTCCGTATTTTTATCGTTAATTAGAAATTATTTTTGATAAATTGGCATAAATTGTCAATCAATTTTTCTCTTTTTTATTCTGCATTGCAGAAATAAAGGGAAAATACCTAGTCTTATTAATTTTTTATCAAAAAGATTATAAAAATAAATTTTTTTACAAAATAAAAGAAAATAAATTATTTTTTTATGATTTTTTGGTTACTTTCATGTTTTTTATTATTCTTTTAAAATAAATTACATAATTAAAAATGGAACGTATATTCTGCAATGCGGTAATTATTTTAAAAATTACTTGCATGTAAAAATAGTATCTTATTGACGTTTTTATACCTTATGAGTCTGAATACCCTTATACTTAAACAATAAGAAAGGAGACTTCTAATATGACGAATAACGCCATTAAAACAAGCAATAAAAGCCTGCACAATGATATTTATCTACTAGGCAAACTCCTTGGTGAGGCCATCCGCTCTAGTGACGGCGAAAAAGCATTTAATGATATTGAAGAACTACGCCGTGCGAGTGTACGCACACGTCGAGAGCCCAACACAGAAAATATCCAAGCCCTAAGTCAGGCTATTGACCAACTTTCTGACGATGAAGCCAATACGATGGCGCGTGCGTTTAGCTATTTTTTACATCTCGCTAATATCGCCGAGGATCACGACCAACAACGCTT
Organism: Pelistega suis; assembly: GCF_013133795.1. Lineage (GTDB taxonomy): Bacteria > Pseudomonadota > Gammaproteobacteria > Burkholderiales > Burkholderiaceae_B > Taylorella > Taylorella suis. The sequence continues at coordinate 88,159 of NZ_JABGBN010000008.1, read as the reverse complement.
ACTCAAATCCAAAACTTCCCCGTCTAGCCTCAAGCATACCTTGGCTATGCTCAACCAAGAGGGTATTAGCGCAGCAGAGCTGTATTCTGCTTTACAACAGACCAATGTCGTTCCTGTACTCACAGCACACCCAACTGAGGTACAGCGCAAAAGTACGCTTGATCTACATCAAGCTATTGCACAGAAGTTAATCACCTATCATCAGCTTGATGATGAGGAAGAACAAGAAGAGCTTGCTGAGGAATTAGCCGCCTATATCAAAATCCTCTGGCTCACTCGTATGTTGCGAGCCAATAAGCTAACGGTTGATAATGAGTTAGATAATGTCAACAACTACTTCGCCACGACTTTTTTAAAAGCCATCCCCGCCCTTTATAAGCAACTCAATAGAGAAGTACGTCATCAATTTAAAACCCAATTTGATGAGCTGCCCTCTTTTCTCACGATGGGTTCGTGGATTGGTGGTGACCGTGACGGCAACCCCAATGTCAATGCGGATACCCTAAAATCGGCATTTCGTAAACAAGCCGTCACCCTTTTTCAGCACTATTTAGATGAGCTTAAAACGCTCGGTACTGAGCTATCGATGAGCACTTTATTAACCGATGTTTCTGAAGCACTGTCAGAACAATCCAAGCTCAGTATCGATCGCTCTCCACATCGTTTAGATGAACCTTATCGTCGCGTCATCATCAATACCTATGCTCGTCTTGCCGCAACTGCCAAAGATTTCTCTGATGGCAAATTACAAATTCTCAATGTACAGGCAGCTACTCCTTATACGAGCCCACAAGACTTCTTAGCAGACTTGCAGTTAATCGCAGACTCCTTACGTCAGCATCAAGCCGAATCCATTGCGGATTTACGTCTGGATACCTTAATTCAATCTGTTAAGATTTTTGGATTTCACTTAGCTACGGTAGATTTGCGCCAAAGCTCTGACGTTCACGAAGCAGTATTAACCGAACTATATAGACGCAATCGCACAACATTGCAAGGCAAACCATTGGTCTACGCTGAGTTAAGTGAACAAGAAAAAGTTGAACTTCTCATTGCTGAGCTTCATAACCCTCGCCCCTTGGTCTCTCCATGGCAACAATATAGCGAACAAACCAGCAAAGAATTACTTATCCTCCAAACAGCTGCACAACTGCGTCAACGCTATGGTAAACGTGCTATCAAACAATATATTGTTTCGCATACAGAAACCTTAAGCGATTTATTGGAAATTCTAGTTCTTCAGCAAGAAACTGGTCTCATCAGCCTAGAAACCGATGAGCAAGGTAATCCAATCCCTATTCAAGCCGATGATGGTCTGATTGTCGTGCCTTTATTTGAAACCATTCCTGACCTAGAAGCAGGTCCCAATATTATGGATCAATGGCTTAGCATTCCACTTGTCAAAGAGCGTGTAATAAAGGCACAACATGGTCTACAAGAAGTGATGCTAGGCTATTCTGATAGTAATAAAGACGGGGGCTATCTCACCTCTAACTGGTCTTTATATAAAGCTGAAAAAGCTTTAGTGGAGGTATTTAAAAAACATGCCGTCCGTTTACGCATGTTCCATGGACGCGGAGGAGCCGTCGGCCGTGGCGGAGGCTCTAGCTTTGACGCTATTTTGGCTCAATCACCGGGCTCTGTCGCTGGACAAATTCGTCTCACCGAACAAGGAGAAGTGATTCAGAACAAATATCGCTCTGCTGCCTTGGGTAAATGGCATTTAGAACATCTCCTCAGCGCGACCTTACAAACCTCGGTCGGCAAACAAGCGTCTGAACCCGACCTCTTTATGCAAGAACATCAGAACCTACTGGAGCAGCTATCTCAACTTTCACAGCGCACTTATCGTCAATTGGTCTATGGCACTGAGGGTTTTGTCAATTACTTCTTTGCTGCCACTCCGATTAATGAAATTGCGGGACTGAATATCGGCTCTCGTCCTGCTTCTCGCAAAAAAGGGCAACGTATCGAGGATTTGCGCGCTATTCCTTGGGGCTTCTCTTGGGCTCAATGCCGAGTCTTATTACCAGGTTGGTATGGCTTTGGTACAGCAATACATACCTATTTAGAGCAAGGTTTTGACTGTGAGCCCAATAGTCGCTCAGACAGATTAGCTCGTTTACGTCATATGGCAAAAGGCTGGCGTTTCTTTAAAACAATGCTTTCAAATATGGAGATGGTATTAGCCAAGTCAGATTTAAAAATCGCTGAGCAATATAGTACCTTGGTTAGTGATGAGACGCTACGTCACCGAATTTTTTCTATGATTAAGCATGAACATGCGCTAACGGTTAAAAGCCTAAAAGAGATTCTTGATATTGAGGAATTATTAGATAATAACAAAGCATTGGCGAATATATTACAAGAACGTTTTGCTTATATTGACCCCCTCAATTATCTACAAGTGGAGGTTATTGGTCGCCTACGTCAGCACCGTGCAGAAACACAGCAAAACCGTTATGAGAGCCTACGCGATGAGCGCAGTGTCCATCTCACCATTAACGGCATTGCTGCAGGCTTACGTAACTCAGGTTAGGATTGTGCTTGCGTAACCAAATAATTGATCTGCCACCGGATAAAGTCCTGAAATGCGAGGGCTTTATCCTGCTCGCTGGCCGTTAAAGGACGACTATTCACCTCTACCTTCCAGCCACTCTCTGATGAAGACCATGGATAAGCTATACAAGGCTGAGCACCTAAATCCATCACCCCCTCTACTGTCGCAAATAAGGACTTCTCATTATAAGCAAACTCGAACCGTTGCTCTGTCGAAAACAATGAACGACCACAGCCATGCCAATAAGTAGCTTGGGACAAACTCAAATGATAGAGTGTCGGCATAATATCTTTATGCGAGGCGACTCTGTTTTTATCAAAAGACAAATCCATTTGTGTCTGTAAATCGCTAGACAAATAGACAAAAAATGGGACAGACTTTGCTAAAAAAACCTCTTTGGGTTGATTAACATAAACCCCTCTAAAATGATGATCTCCTGTTGCCGCAACGATAATTTGACGAGCTTGAGTATCTTTTTTATCTATCGCTTGCAGAAAACCACCCAAGGTATCACAAGCATATTGATAAGTTCCTAAAACCGCTAATCGCTCCGTATCCTCATTACCATATCTCCCCTGTAAACACGCTGGCTGTAGAGGTTTAAGATGGTAATGCGCTGGTACTTTATAAGGAGGATGATTTGTCATTGTCAAAATACTGATAAATAATGGTTCCTTACTTTCTTCGAGAAGTTTTTGAGCCAATGCAAAAGCATATTCATCCGCCACCCCCCAATAAGAAAGAGAAGCCTTTGCTTCAGGAAATATTTCCATCATATTATTCTGGTCATACAACTCATCTACCCCTTGTAGAGGGAAGTAATTGGCTAAATTACGCCACATCATATTGCCAGCCGTAATAAAAACAGTCTTATAGCCTTGTGCTTTATATACCTCAAAAGGGGTTTCTCCTAAAGAAGTATGCTGAGCAATGGTTTGGCTGATATTTTGAATATCACTATGAAAAAAGATATTCGCTAAACTCGGGGCGGTACCATCATAGTCCGAACAAAACCGTTCAAACACAAAACCCTTTTGCCAATAAGGACGAAGACGACCTAGCAAATCATTATGCTCTGCATGGTCGTGAATTAAGATATTATTTCCAAAACTCTCCATTAAGGCAAAAACCACATGAGGTTTTTCTTGAGCAAGATAATTATTTTTAGGGGTTGTATCATGAAAATCCTCTATCTCACCCATACGACGTAACAAGGCTTTTCCTTGCTCTGCTGTCACCACGTCAAAACTAATTTGTGCCTTACGATCGGTAAATGCCCAACTCATAGCAGTCACGCCGTCAGGAACCATTTTATTCAAAATACTTAAAGAGCTCACTTGAGCCTGCCCTCGTCCCAATGGCTTAGAACGTATCGCACCTCTTGCGGCTAAAGCAATGCACAGCACACTCACTACTGACAAAATAATTTGGAGCCATAGCGCGTCAAAAGCAAACCAGTTTAAATGTATCGCTTGATAGCAAAAATACGCCGGCAACAGAGCACTCAATAACACACCTAATACAAGGCGAATAATCGGGTAGTCCTCATAAATATTTTTTAAAACGGCTTGCGTATCATCCTCCACGAGACCAAACATAAAAATATCGTAGTAATTGTTATAGGTCTTAAAGTAGTAAAAGTTACCGACAATAATGCCATTAAGCACTAAACACAGCACAAACATCACTATCGCAATACCTAGCGCAATGTGGGAGGTGAAATAAAGCACTACTGTCCCAATAATCATAGGAATACCGACAACCATCGATAGCACTTTCATATCAAATCGATGCCCTAACGCGAACATTCTTCTTACCGATAATTGATGCTCCGGGTTTTCTAAAATATCCTGAGCAACAAAGGCTTTTACCATCGCTCGACGATGTGCTGCCAACAATAAAAACTGATAAATAAAGATTAGCCACAATGGCACAATTACTATGGAGGGTTGATACATACCTTTAAACCTAACAATCAACAAAAAACCCATCGCATACAACGATGGGTTCTCACGTCAAATAACGTCTATTTTATTTACGTTTTAATTGACTCAAATCACGGACGGCACCACGGTCAGCCGATGTTGCCATCGCTGCATATGCCTGTAAAGCTTGCGATACATAGCGTTCGCGACTCTCAGGTTTCCATGCCTTATCCCCTTTCGCTTCCATTGCTTGACGGCGAGTAGCTAATTCCTCATCCGAAATAGCCAAATGAATTTTACGATTAGGGATATCGATTTGAATCTCATCACCATTTTGTACTAATGCAATATTACCACCTTCGGCTGCCTCTGGTGATGCATGACCAATGACTAGACCAGAAGAACCACCTGAAAAACGTCCATCTGTTAATAAGGCAGCTTTAGCACCTAAGCCTTTTGATTTAAGGTAAGAGGTTGGATACAACATTTCTTGCATGCCCGGCCCGCCTTTAGGACCCTCATAGCGAATAATGACAACATGACCTTCTTGGACATCACCGCCCAAAATACCTGCTGTGGCATCTTCTTGACTTTCAAATACAATCGCTTTGCCCGTAAACGTCAGAATACTTTCATCCACACCCGCTGTTTTGACGATACAACCATTGGTCGCTAAATTACCGTAGAGCACCGCTAAACCACCGTCTTGAGAATAAGCATGCGCTTTATCACGAATACAACCATCGGCACGATTTAAGTCTAGCTCATTGAAATAACGATTCTGGCTAAATGCCACTTGTGTAGGTACGCCACCGGGTGAAGCTTTAAAAAACTCTACGGTCTCTGCCTTAACATTAGCGGCTTTTACATCCCAAGCCTCAATCGCCTTACCTAAGGTACCACTATGAATATTGTTTACCGTCGTATCTACCAAACCTGCACGATTTAACTCAGCCAAAATACCTAGGATGCCACCGGCACGATGTACATCTTCGATATGGTACTGGCTCGTTGCTGGCGCTACTTTACATAGACATGGCACACGACGAGAGATGGCATCAATGTCTTTCATCGTGAAATCTACACCTGCTTCTTGCGCCGCAGCTAATAAATGCAGTACGGTATTGGTCGAACCACCCATCGCAACATCAAGCACCATGGCATTTTCAAAAGCAGCTTTTGTCGCAATACTACGAGGTAATACACTCTCATCATCTTGTTCATAATAACGACGAGCAAGGTCAACAATCAAAGTACCCGCTTGCTCAAATAAACCTTTACGCAACGCATGTGTCGCGACAATCGTACCATTGCCTGGCAAAGACAAACCCAACGCTTCTGTTAGACAGTTCATTGAGTTAGCCGTAAACATACCTGAACAAGAACCACAGGTAGGACAAGCACTACGCTCTACACTATCTGTCTCTGCATCAGAAACATCGGGATCTGCTGCTTTAATCATAGCATCCACAAGATCTAGCTTAATAACTTTTTCTGAACCAGGTAAAACCACTTTACCTGCTTCCATAGGGCCACCCGAAACAAAAATAGTTGGGATATTAAGGCGCATTGCAGCCATTAACATGCCTGGAGTAATCTTATCGCAATTAGAAATACAGACCATCGCATCAGCACAATGTGCATTAACCATATACTCGACAGAATCCGCAATCAAATCACGAGAAGGCAAAGAATACAACATGCCACCATGCCCCATCGCAATACCGTCATCAATCGCAATAGTATTAAACTCTTTGGCCACTCCACCTGCTTGTTCAATTTGGCGAGCGACTAGTTGACCTAAGTCTTTAAGATGTACGTGTCCCGGCACAAACTGCGTGAATGAGTTCACGACAGCAATAATGGGTTTACCAAAATCACTATCTTTCATACCAGTTGCTCGCCATAAAGCACGAGCACCAGCCATATTACGACCATGGGTTGAGGTTTTTGAACGATAAGCAGGCATACATCCTTCCTATGAAAAGCTAAATTATCAGATAGGTGTTTATTTTACTTCACGTGTTGCAAGAAATCTTTTAAACGCTGACTTGGTGGTAGGGATATTAGTTCCTTAGGCGATCCATCATGCGCAATTTTACCCTTATCAATAAAAATGAGTCGTGTACCGACTTTTTCTGCAAAACTAATTTCATGCGTCACCACGACCATGGTCATACCGTCTTGTGCTAAGTCTTGCATGACTTTAAGTACCTCATGTCGTAACTCGGGATCCAATGCTGATGTTGGCTCATCAAATAGCATTAGCTTAGGCTTAATCGCCAACGCACGCGCAATAGCCACTCGTTGCTGTTGTCCACCTGATAACTCGCTAGGATAGTGATTCATGCGCTCACCCAGTCCCACTTTTCTCAGCAAAGCTTCCGCCTCTTCTTTGGCTTTAGCATGAGTGACGCCACGAATCTGTTTTGGCCCAAACATAACATTTTCCAATGCCGTCAGTTGAGGAAATAGATTAAACTGCTGAAACACCATACCTGCCTCACGGCGCAACGCTCTCAATTCAGCGGGTGAGGATTTGACACTATGGCTACCCACAATTAAATCACCTCCTTGTATCGTCTCTAATGCATTGATACACCGTAAAAAAGTTGATTTACCTGACCCTGAAGGACCAATAACCACCACCACTTCACCCTCATTGATAGTTAAATCTACGCCATCCAGAATCGTATGAGCACCGAATTTCTTAGTCACATTTTTAAATTGAACAATGGGTGTCGACATTATAGAATCCTCATTTTCTTCTCAATTAACTTTAGCCCTAAAGCAATAATGCCTGTCATCACTAGATAGAAAAAGGCCACAGCCCCCCAAATTTCAATAGCACGATAATTGGTTGCCATAATTTCTTGTCCTTGACGCGTGAGTTCTGCCACCCCAATAACGATAAAAATGGACGTGTCTTTGAGACTAATAATGCATTGATTACCTAATGCAGGAATCATGCGGCGAAAAGCAATCGGCCCAATAATCTTCGTAATGATTTTATAAAAGGGCAAACCCATCGCTAAACCAGCCTCATAGAGCCCTTTAGAAACTGACAATAGACTGCCTCGTACAATTTCAGCGATATAAGCTCCTGAATTAATCATCAAGGTAGCAATTGCCGCCGTCATACCATCCACTCGCACCTGAAAAATCAAAGGAAAGGCAAAGTAAATAAACATCACTTGTACAACCATGGGCGTACCACGAATCAGTAGCACATAGGCTTTTGCTATCCAAGATACTAAGGGTAATAAGACACCTCCCACAGGATGCTTAGATCTAAACTCATTATCTGACCAAGACGGTGCATAAGCACGAATCACCCCCACCAAAGCCCCTAAAATAACACCACCGATTAAGCCAAGTAGCGTAATTTTTATTGTTAATTGAGCACCTTTCCATAAATCAGGTAAAGCATCAACAATTACTTGAAAATCAACATCCATAACAAAATTTTTTCAATAGTTTAAAAATAAAAATAGGTGATGAAACCCCAAAGATTCATCACCTCAACAGCACGATAACTGGCATTAAACCTTATTTGGCAGGTGCATCACCAAACCATTTTGCATGAATCTTATCGTATTCACCGCTTGCACGGACTTTCTTAAGACCTTCATTGACTTTTGCCACTAAATCGCTTCCTTTAGGAAAGGCGATACCATATTGATCATCACTATTTAAAATAGCACTCACCACTACTTTACCCTGACCTGCTGTTTTAGCGTAGTACTGTAAATTAGGCGTATCATAAACCACCGCATCTGAATTACCTGACTGCAAATCTAAGAAAGAGTTATCGCTATTAGGGAAGAGTTTAATTTTGGCACTGGGTACATTTTTCTTCACGAAATCGACAGGACCCGAGCCTGTTTTAATTGCTACTGTTTTTTCCTTAAGATCATCTAAACTCTTAATCTTATCAACATCTGCTGTGCGCACCATAATGGCAATCCCACTATTGTAGTAAGGATCAGAAAAGTCGAGAATCTTCTTACGCTCTTCTTTGATGGAAATACCCGCAATTGCTGCATCCACATTGCGTGTCTGTAAGCTCGGGATAATACCATTAAAATCCATCGGCTGTAATTTATACTTGATACCCGCCTCACGTGCAATGGCATCAAATAAATCAATATCAAAACCAGTATATTTATCACCATCTTTGAATTGGAATGGCACGAATGCTGTGTCGGTGGCAACGATAATTTCTTTATCCGCCGCATAGGCATTAAATGCAAAAGTCGTTGCTAATCCTAAAAATACAGCCGAGAGTTTTTTCATGACATAGTCTCCTTAAGGCGTAATATCACACCCAAATTTATTCTAAATATAAGTAAATGTAATAAAAAAGGGCATTACCTACTATTAGGAAATACCCTTGTCACTCTCATCTACTGCGCTTAACGATCACGCTCTACTGAAAAACGCGCGAATAAACGAAGTGATTTTTTATAGTCAGAATCAGGAATTAAATCTAAGGCTTTTTGAGCAATTTCGGCCTCTTTAATCGCCATCTGACGAGTATACTCTAGTGCATCCGTCGCTCTAATCGCCGCAGCAACGGCCTCAAAGTCTGCTTCACCTGTCTCAATCGCTTGACGAATTAAGGCTTGTTGCTCTGGCGTACCCACTTCCATCACACGAATTAAGGGTAATGTTGGCTTGCCCTCACGCAAATCATCGCCGACATTTTTACCCAAACTCTCCGCAGAACCCGAATAATCCAAGACATCATCAATCAATTGGAAAGCTGTACCGACATGACGACCATACGCTGCTGCTGCTTCTTCTACCTCTGGACTAGCGCCAGCAATAACAGCCGCCACCTGTGTTGCCGCTTCAAATAATTTAGCGGTTTTATAACGTACAACCTGTAAATAACGCTCTACTGTCACATCAGGGTCATGTACATTCAACAACTGAAGCACCTCACCCTCGGCAATCACCGTCGTCGCCTGCGAAAGAATCTGCATCACACGCATTGAATCGACTTCAACCATCATTTCGAATGAACGTGAATATAAATAGTCACCCACTAACACACTTGCTGCATTACCAAAAACCGCATTGGCTGTCTCTCGACCACGACGCATATCTGATTCATCAACCACATCATCATGCAAAAGCGTAGAGGTATGAATAAACTCTATCACGGCTGCCAGAATATGGTGTAAATTGCCCTTATAGCCAAGTGCATTTGCTACCATCAGCACCATCGCAGGACGCATACGTTTACCACCCGCACTAATGATGTATTCACCAATCGTGCGAATCATAACGACTTCAGAATTTAAACGAGAACGAATAACCGCATCTACCTCTTGCATATCCGCTGCAATTGGACTAATAATTTCTTGAACGCTCACAGTAAACCTATGTTAAAAAGTGACAATATGTGTATATTCTACTATATCTGATACAAACAATTCTTACTAACGCATAAACCTTATAAACCTCAAGGATTTTTCTGATGTCTAATGATACTGTTCAGCAACTCATTCAAAAAGCCCTAGGCGTATTATCTCAACTTGAAGCATGGTTGCCTCCTACACCAGAAAGCACAGACTGGTCTGCCAAAGCCTTTCGTTGGCGTAAAAAAGGGGAAACTGCATGGTTAGAAGCTGTCAAAGTCGTGGACCATATTGAAACCGACGATTTACTTCATATCGAAAAACAAAAAGAAGCCATCGATACCAATACACGCTTTTTCTTACAAGGCAAACCAGCAAATAATGTCTTAATGACTGGGGCACGAGGTACTGGAAAAAGCTCTTTAGTCAAAGCCATGCTCGCCAAATATGCAGACCAAGGATTACGTCTCATTGAGGTTGATAAAAGTGATTTAGGGGATTTAGGGGATATTGTTGATTTAATTCATCAGCGCCCCGAACGCTTTATTATCTTCTGTGATGACCTCTCTTTTGATGAAGGTGAAGTCAGCTATAAAGCATTAAAATCTATTCTAGATGGCTCAATCTCTTCTAGCGGAGAAAATGTTCTGGTTTATGCAACCTCTAATCGTCGCCATCTTATGCCTGAGTATATGAGTGAGAATCTTTCTACCAAATACCAAGACGACGGTGAGGTTCACCCAGGCGAAGCAATTGAAGAAAAAATTTCTCTTTCTGAACGCTTTGGTTTATGGCTCTCTTTCTATCCTTTCCGTCAGGAGGATTACATTGCCATTGTCAATTATTGGTTACGAGAACTAGGCTGCCCAGAAGAACATATTGAAGCCAGTCGTACAGAAGCACTACAATGGGCTATTCAACGTGGTTCTCGTTCTGGTCGTATTGCCCGACATTTTGCAAAAGACTGGACAGCACGTCACTTAAGCAAATAAAACTTTCCTCAAAGGATTACTATGGAACAAAAGCCTTTTATTCGTGTCGCTGTAGGGGTGATAATTAATCCCGAAGGACAAGTACTACTCGCTCAACGCCCAGACGGTAAACCATGGTCTGGTTGGTGGGAGTTCCCTGGAGGAAAAATAGAAGAAGGAGAAAACGTTCATCAAGCTTTGGCACGAGAGTTAAAAGAAGAGCTCGATATTGAGATTACCACCTCTTATCCTTGGGTTAGCTTTACCTATGATTATCCAAAAACAACCGTAGAGCTTTCTTTCTGTCGCGTCTACGATTGGAAAGGGGAAGTACGAGGTCTAGAACAACAAGCCTTTGCATGGACAACGCCTACTCAGGCAAATCAACTCGGTGAAATTTTACCTGCATCCGTTGAGCCTCTAAAATGGCTAACCTTGCCCGAGAGTTATGCTATTAGCCACTTTCAACAAGCTGATATACAAGAGATGTATTGGCAAAAGTTTGAACAACTACTCAATCAAGGTATCAAACTCTTTCAATTCCGAGAACCGAATTGGTCTGAAGGTGTAGGGCATGGTACGCTCAAAGCACTCTTTGAAAAAATGCTGGCGAAATGCCATGAGCATGGCGCAAAACTAATCATTAATAGTATCCATCCTCGTGCATGGTGGGCTTTAGCTGATGGTGTTCAACTACGCGCACAAGATGCCGTACAATTAGATGAGCGCCCAATTGATAACAATAAGCTGATGGGAGTATCTTGTCATCATCTCGCTGATATTCTCTATGCTCAGCACCTCAATGCCGATTTTATGGTGCTTGGACATGTCGAAACCACTCCCTCTCATCCAGATACTCCCCCCTTAGGTTGGGAAACATTCCAACAATTTGCATACGAAGCAGGACGCCCAGTTTTTGCGATTGGGGGACAATCTTTAACAAGCCTAAGCAAAGCACAAGAATACGGTGCACATGGCGTGGCGTTTATTAGAGGTTAGAAGTGATTATCTATTTTTTTAAATTAGAATATTTTTAAATAAAAATAATATCAATAATTTAAAATAATAAAAGTCAAGTTTTTAACATCAAAAACTTGACTTTTATTAAATTTATTATCATGACTATCACTAGTAATATATACAAGAAAATCAATCAACTCCCCAACGGAAAAACCTTTGGGTATGCTGATTTACACATTGCCAAAAATGACTATTCTGCAGCAGCTAAAGCCTTATCTCGTTTAGTTGAGAAAAATTTTATTAAAAAAATTTCAAAAGGCATTTTTTATAAACCTGAGCAGACATCTTTTGGTGAATTAATGCCCGATTACCAAGAGTTGCTCCGACCATATTTATTCAAAAACGGGAAACGCATTGCTTATGAAACGGGAACTTCTCTCTACAATCGACTAGGTTTAACTTCTCAAATACCTTTTCGTATAAAAATCGCTAGTATACATAAGCGCATCAACATTGATGGCAAAATATTAAAAACACAAGCAGTAAAAAGCTACACCAAAGTCACTAATTCAAATTATCAAATTCTTGGATTATTGGATGCATTTAAAGATATAAAACATATTCCTGATTGCTCTATAACTCAAGGTCTTCATCGACTCAGTGCTATTATTAATGAATTAACTCATCAACAACAAAAAGATTTAATTAAATATGCCCTCCTTTACCCTCCAAGAGTGCGTGCATTATTAGGTGCCATATTAGAAAACGAGAATAAAGAAGTCACCCTTTTAATAAAACTAAAAGAAAGCCTAAACCCCTTAACCACCATCCAACTGGGTGTAACCAAAACTGAATTACCAACAAAAAACAACTGGTATATCAAATGAAACTACACACTGATAAAGCCCTTTTTAATGATGCCATTCGATTTACATCGCAGCATCTCAATCTAAAACCAGAATACATCGAAAAAGACTATTGGATTACATATACGCTATTTACTATTTTCCATAGCAATCTAGGGCAAGAAGTTGTTTTTAAAGGAGGAACTGCACTGTCTAAATGTTTTAACTTAATAGAGCGATTCTCTGAGGATATTGATTTAATCGTATTACGAAAAGAAGGTGAAACAGACAATCAACTAAAAACAAAACTAAAAACAATTAGCTCTCTGGTTGACAAAATATTACCTAGTGTAGAAATTGATGGTCTCACCCATAAAATGGGGATGAATAGGAAAACAGCTCACACGTACAACAAAGAATTCAAAGGCAATTATGGACAGGTACGCGACGTTATCATACTAGAATCAACTTGGCTAGGACATCATGAACCATTTACAACTAAACCCATTATTTCTTTTATTGGGCAGATGATGCTCAATATGGGGCAACATCAACTTGCAGAAACACATCACTTACTTTCATTCAATGTATCTGTCTTGGATCCAAATAGAACCCTCTGCGAGAAAATCATGTCCTTGGTTCGTTTCTCTTATAGCAATACCCCAATAACGAGTTTAAAACAAAAAATCAGACATACTTATGACTTACACCAACTACTAAGCCAATCAGAGTTTGAGAGATTCTTTCAGTCAAAAGCTTTCGATATCATGCTACAGAAAGTAGCTCAAGACGATTTCATTAGTTTTAAAAATAATAACCAATGGTTACATCATCATCCAAATGAAGCTCTCGTGTTCAAAGATTTAGAGTACATATGGAATGAGCTTAAAAATACGTATACCAACGACTTTAAATCGTTGGTATATGGAGAACTGCCAAATGAAAAAGATGTACTTAATACACTAAAAATGATTAAAGACAGAATAACTCACATCAAGTGGGTTCTCTAAAAATCACAATTCTTAGAATGTGAGCTCACAATACGGACAAAATCCCCTGCGGGAACATCATCGGTTACCCAAGTATTACCCCCGATAATCGCATTTTTACCGATAGTAATACGCCCAAGAATAGTTGCACCTGCATAAATGACAACACCGTCCTCTACAATAGGATGACGAGCCAGTCCTTTATGTAAGGTGCCATCCTTATCCGCAGGGAAACTTTTCGCTCCCAATGTTACCGCCTGATAAATACGCACATTCTTACCAATAATGGCTGTTTCACCAATCACCACACCTGTGCCATGATCAATAAAACAACCCGCTCCAATTTGCGCTCCCGGATGAATATCAATACCTGTCGCACTATGCGAAATTTCTGCAATAATACGTGCCATTAAGGGCACATCTAATTTATACAGTTCATGGGCAATACGATGATAAATCATCGCTTGAATACCGGGATAACACAATAAAACTTCGTCAACACTACGCGCAGCAGGGTCTCCTGCATACGCCGCCATCACATCACTATCTAATAAAGCACGAATTTCTGGCAATTTTTTAGCAAATTCACGTACCACCCGCTCCGCGGCTTTTTCAATAGCACAATCATCCATCTCATCATGGCGATGATGATGTTTCTTTTCTAGCTTAATCTGCGTTAATAAGGCACTTAATGCTAAGCCAATGGTATAACCCACATAAAAGTCCTCATTCTCTTGTAGCAAATCATCTGGCCCCAAACGCATAGGAAATAAGGCGCCCGTTAATTGTTTGACGGCCTGATCAATCGCGTGAGGCGAAGGCAAATGACGCCCCCCTACCTCATTTAAACGATGCTGTGAAGTACGCCATTTTTGACGTACCTCTCGTAATCCTTTGACAATTTCTTCTTGATCAAATTTAAAAGGCTGTTGACCATCACATTTAAAAAAAGGCATATTTCCTACCTATCGTATTTGAGCTGTTGGTACTTGCCAGCCACCACCAAACGCCATGATTAAATCCACGGCGGCATTTAATCGCTGGTTCATCAGCTGCAAAGCACTAATTTCGGTATTATAAGCCGTATTTTCTACTTGCGTCACACTAAGATAATTCACCAAACCTGCCTGATATTGATTTCGCGTAATTTTGAGCGACTCTCGTGCTGCCGCTAAAGCCCTTTGCTGAACACTATGTTGACGATTTAAGGTATTCAATAAAGTCATATTATCTTCTACCTCTTTTAAGGCATTTAATACTGTCTGACGATAAGCAGCGACTTTCCCTTGATACTGAGCCGTACTACTTGCGACCGCTGCAGAGCGAGCTCCACCATCAAAAATAGTCAGCGCCAATGCTGGTCCTAATGACCAGAAATTCAATGGTGCCGATAACCAATTCGCCAAGGTATTTTGACTTAACCCACCACTCACACCTAAATTTAAACTCGGAAACCACACCGCTTTTGCAATACCGATTTCCTCGTTTGCCTTAGCCACAGCACGTTCTGCAGAGTAAATATCGGCTCGATGCCATAAAAGTGAAGCCGGTAACACCGTGGGAATGCTAGGAATCGTCATGACAAAAGCCTCTTGGGGGATAGTCACCTGACTTGGCGCTTTGCCCAATAACACCGCAATCGTACTTTCATATTGTTGACGTGTCGACTGAATATTAATCGCCTGTGCTCGTGCATTTTCCAATTGCGCCATCGCACTTACCACATCAGCACGTGCGGCAACACCTTGATCATAGCGATTTTGATTTACTTGCACAGCTTTCTCATAGCTAGCCACTATACGATTGAGTAAAGCAATCTGCTCATCTGTCATTCGCAAACTAAAATAGGCTTTCGCTAACTGGGCTTGCAGACTTAAACGGATATTGGCCACATCCGCTTCACTCGCTTGAGCCGCATTTTTGCTTGCTTCAAGCTGTCGGCGAACCTTTCCCCATAAATCCACTTCCCAACTTAAAGAGCCCGTTGCTTTATATGTATTCGAAATACCGCTTTGATTATCCCCTCCTGAACGTGTGTAATCCGCACTTGTCCCTAAACTTGGAAATAACCCTGCACGAGAAGAACGAACACTTGCCATTGCCGCCTCATAAGTCGCCAAAGCCTCAGCAATTTGGAAGTTTGATTGATTTAACTCTTGCATTAAGCGATTTAAGGTATCATCCTTAAATCGTAACCACCAATCTTCTTTCTCTAGACTTTCTTCACTCATTTGTACCCAATCTTGAGTGCTCGCCTTATATTTTTCCCCTACCTCAATAGCAGGCGCCTCTTTATAATCTGGACCTACTGCACAAGCAGTGAGCATGACCGACAAGATAATGACACTAAGTTTTCTCATACTATTTCACATTAAACAACTTGCTTCTTAATAAAACGATGACGCATCTTATCCAATAATAGATAAATGACCGGGGTAGAATACAGCGTTAAAATCTGACTAAGTATTAAACCACCTACAATCGTCACGCCCAATGGTTGACGCATTTCCACACCCGCTCCTGTGGCGACAATCAAGGGAACAGCACCAAAAATCGCCGCTACGGTAGTCATCATAATGGGACGAAAACGCACAACACAGGCTTCAAAAATAGCCTGTTCTGGTGTTTCATTTAATTCGCGTTCACGACTCACCGCAAAGTCCACCATCATAATGGCATTTTTCTTCACAATACCAATTAATAAAAACACACCAATAAGTGCAATCAGGGTGAACTCCATATCAATCAACATAAGTGCCGCTAAAGCACCTACCCCTGCCGATGGTAAGGTAGACAAAATCGTCAACGGCAAGACAAAACTTTCATACAAAATCCCCAATACGATATACATCACTACAATGGCCGCAAGAATTAACAACGGTTGTTGCTGAGTACTTTGTTGCAATAACTGCATATCGCCACCACCCTCAACCTGAATTAAGTTGGTAGGTAAATTAATCAGTTCCAACGCACGATTAACGGCTTGATTGGCTTGTTGCATCGTAATACCCTCAGCTAAGTTATACGATACCGAATCAGACACTTGTAAGCCTTGGTGACGTACGCTCGCTGGCGCAGGTCCTGTGGTAAAAGTAGCGACACTACTTAGAGGAACTTTCGCACCATCACTCGCGATTAAAACAATGTCTTTGATAATATTGGGATCTTGAGAAAACTCTCGTGCAGCACTCATCACCACATAGTATTGATTTAAATCCTCATAGATCACTGAGACCTGTGATGAACCAAATAAATTGCCTAAGGTCCCAGTGACTAAGCTCATATCGACACCAAGACGCTTCACGGCATCGCGATCAATCTGCAACTCAAAACGACGTCCACTATCTTGCGTTCCTTGCATGACATCTTTAAGTTCAGGCAATTGTTCTAAAGCGACTTTCACCTTAGGTGTCCATTCTCTTAACACCTCTAAATCACTTGCCTTGAGAATTAAATCTTGCGAGCCGGTAGAGCCTCCAGGAGGTCCACCACCCATTCGAATATCTTGCTGAAGAACCAAAGATAACTGTGTGCCCGGTACTTGACCAAACTTTCTGCGTAGATTATTAATGACTTCTTGTCCGCCTAACGTTCGCTCACCGATAGGCTTTAATTGAATCATCAAAAAGCTGCTATTAGAACCTCCTCGACCACCCGCATAACCCATCACCGTTTCAACATTTGGATCCTCCACGATAATCTTACGGTAATAATCCAATTTAGGTAACATGGCTTGGAAAGAAGTTCCTTGGTCTACCCTAAAAAAACCCATCACTACGCCCGTATCTTGTGTAGGAAAAGTCCCTTTAGGAATGGTGATAAACATATAAACATTTAAAGCGATAGTCGCTAAAAACATCAATAAGGTTAAGAACTTAAATTTCAATGCCCATCGTAAACTACGTTGATAAGCTGTTTGTAAAAACTCAAATCCCTTATCAAACCAACGAAATACAAAAAACTTCTTTGACGTATGACTTTCTTGGCGTAACCAGCGAGAACATAAACTAGGCGTCAATGTTAACGAAACAAGTAAAGACACCAAAATAGATAAGGATAGCGTCATTGCAAACTCTTTAAACAACACGCCAATGAGATTATTCATTAATAGCAATGGAATAAAAACAGCAATTAAGGACACGCTCATACTTAATACGGTAAACCCTACTTCCTTGGCACCCTGTAATGCCGCCTTATAGGGACTCATGCCTTTTTCAATGTAGCGCATAATATTTTCTAGCACCACAATAGAATCGTCCACCACAAACCCTGTCGCGACGATCAATGCCATTAGCGAAATCGTATTTAAGGAGTAACCGAGTAAATAAATCGCGATAAACGTACCTAGTAAAGAAACCGGTACACTAATGGCAGGAATCAACGTTGCTCGCCAATTTCCCAAAAAGAACCAAACCACAAAAATGACCAAACCAATAGCGATGATTAACGTTAACTCCGCCTCATGTAAAGTGGCTCGAATACTTGGACTACGGTCTTGTACAATCGATAGCGTCACTTCATCAGGCAATAAAGCACGTAACTCCTCTATATTTGCCTTAATGCTATCCACGGTTTTAATGATATTAGCTCGCTCTTCTCGACGAATCAGAATATTGACCGCTTTATCATTATTATAAAAACCACTATTAAACTCACTCTCGATATAATCATAAACATTGGCGACATCTTTAAGTTTTAAAGCGTTTTCACCTTGCCAACGAATAACTAAATCTCGAAAGTCAACTGCTTTATTTAATTTGCCATTCGTCTTGATTTGCCAACGATATTCTTCATTTTCAACTAAACCCGCAGGGGATAAAGTATTCGCTTGACTAATCGCTTGTCGAACTTCAGCCAAAGTCACACCATACGCTGCGACCGCATAAGGGTTTAAATCTACACGCACGGCAGGTAGAGAGCTCCCTCCCAAAGAAACTTCACCCACTCCCTCAATTTGCGATAGTTTTTGACTTAGAATCGTACTCGCCAAATCATAAAGCTTACCCTGATCATAGCGTGTTGAGGTCAGTGCCAACGCCATAATAGGCATAGAGGATGGGTTCAATTTACGATAACTGGGGGGCGTCTTCATACTACTAGGCAATAGAGGGCGAGCAGCATTAATTGCCCCCTGAACTTCCTGCGCCGCAGCATCAATATCTTTATTAATATCAAACTCTAAAAAGATACGCGTACTTCCCTCAGAACTATTAGAGCTCATTGAACTCAATCCTGAAATACTCCCCAATGAGCGCTCTAACGGTGTGGCAATACTGCTGGCCATATTCTCAGCACTTGCTCCTGATAATTGAGCTTGCACAAAAATCATGGGGATGGACATTTGCGGTAACGGCGCTACTGGCAACAAAAAATAACTAATCACGCCCATCACACTCATTGCCAAGGCCAGCAATGTTGTCGCAATGGGACGATGAATAAATAGGCCTGTAAAACTCATTCTTGCCCCGCTTGGTGGGTTCCCATGCGCTGAAAACGGTGAAAGAATAAATAAATCACGGGTGTCGTAAAGACTGTCAATAACTGACTACATAACAATCCACCTACCAACACTAAACCCAAGGGCGCTCTTAACTCAGCCCCTAAGCCTGTCGATAGCATCAAAGGAATAGCGCCAAACAAGGCGGCTAATGTTGTCATTAAAATCGGTCTAAACCGCAATAAGGCCGCCTTATGAATAGCGTCTTTAGGAGGTAACCTTTCTTCACGCTCAGCATGTAGCGCAAAGTCAATCATCATAATGGCATTTTTCTTGACGATACCAATGAGTAAAATAATCCCGATAATACCAATCATATCTAAGGATTGTCCGGTCAACATTAATGCCAATAATGCCCCAATCGCTGCAGACGGTAAAGTAGATAAAATCGTGACAGGATGAATATAACTCTCGTATAACACACCTAAAACAATATACATCGTAAAGACTGCCGCCAATAATAACCACAGCGTATTCGTCAAGGAGCTTTCAAAGGCTAATGCTGACCCTTGCAACTGCAGACTCACACTACTTGGTAACCCAAGTGTATCTGCGGTTTGATAAATATCATCTACCACTTCTGACAAGGCATAACCCTCACTCAGGTTAAAGGAAATTAATGCGGCAGGGAACTGGTCTAGTCGCTGTTTTTCTAACTCCATGGCACCATGCTTAATCGTCGCAATACTATCTAAACGTACCATACCGTCTTTACCGGCGACATAAATATCGTTAAGGTTATCTGGCGATTGTCTAAACTCTTCTGCCACCTCAAGAATCACACGATATTGAGCAGACTGTGTAAAAATCGTCGACACCAATCGCTGACCAAAGGCGTTATATAAAGCCTCATCAACACTCGCCATTGTCACACCGAGTCTCGAAGCAAGCTCGCGGTTGACCTCAACACTAACTTGTAACCCATTGGTCTGGAAATTATCCGTCACTCCCCATAAGCCAGGTAAGGTTTTCAATCGTTCAACCACTAGAGGAACCCATTCTTTAAGTAATTCCCCATCTACTGCACTCATACTTAACTGATACTGCGTCCGAGAAACTTGTGTATCAATCGTTAAATCTTGTACAGCTTGCATATAGACTTGAATATCGGATAATTGCCCGACTTTCTCTTGTAATCGCTGCATGACCTCCTGCACAGAACTACGCTCACGATCATTATGCAATTGGACCAAAATACGCCCTGTGTTCAATGTAGCATTTGAACTATCCACACCGACAAAAGAAGAAATAGAGGCGACATCAGGGTCTTGCTCAATTAAAGCAACCACTGAAAGTTGTCTTTCAGAAATACGCTTAAACGAAGATGATTGTGGTGCTTCCGTGACCATCTGGATCATTCCCGTATCCTGTATAGGAAAAAAACCTTTCGGGATGGCAAGATACAAAACCGCCGTCAATACCAAGGTTCCTACCGCAATCAATAAGGTAAGGGCTTGATGCCTCAACACCACATTTAATGCTTTTTCATACCATCGGTATATCACATCAATCGTTTCTCGTAATACCGATTGCAAACGACTCTCTTTATGTGACACATTGCTTTTTAGTAAATAGGCACAAAGCATAGGCGTCAGCGTTAAGGAAATAAGCAGCGACAATAAAATCGCCACGGCTAATGTCACCGCAAACTCTTGGAATAAGCGCCCAATCACATCTCCCATAAACAGTAATGGAATTAAGACAGCAATCAGAGAAATAGTTAAAGACACTAGCGTAAATCCAATTTCTTGAGCCCCCTTTAAAGCCGCATTTAAAGGACTTTCACCTTCTTCTATGTGTCGTGCAATATTTTCAATCATCACAATAGCATCATCAACGACAAATCCCGTCGCAATCGTTAATGCCATTAGCGATAGATTGTTTAGGCTATAGCCCAGAAAATACATAATAGCGAACGTACCCACAATGGATAACGGCACCACCACCGAAGGAATAAATGTTGCTGTTAGGCTTCGTAAAAAAACAAAGGTGACCAATACCACCAATGCAATCGCCATCATCATTTCATTTTGAACATGGGTAATGGATTGTTTTACAGAAATGGTTCTATCCGATACCACATCAATTTCAATCGTATTGGGTAAGCTCTGACGCAAGCTAGGCAAGAGTTGTTGTACTTTTTGAGCAACTTCAATCACATTGGCATTAGGTTGACGCTGAATATTCAACAGCAAAGCTGGCTGCTGACCAAACCAAGCCGCTTGACGAATATCTTCTGCATCACTGACTACGTCTGCAACATCTTTTAGGCGCAATGCTGCACCATTGTTGTAAGTAAGAATAAGCTCTTTATATTGTTCTGGCGTACGTAACTGTCCATCAGCATAAACCGTTGTTGAACGTTGTGGACCGTCAAAATTACCTGTGGGTGAATTAATATTATTCGAATCAATAGCCGTTCGAATATCATTCAAACTTAAACCATTACTCGCTAATTTTTGAGGATTAACCTGTACACGTATTGCCGGTTTTTGCCCACCAGAGATACTTAATAGACCTACACCGTCCAATTGAGCAATTTTTTGTGCAATACGCGTTTCAACTAAGTCACGTGCCTCATGCAAAGGTAAATTATGCGACACAATGGCCAAGGTCATCACAGGCGTATCTGCTGGATTGACCTTGCTATAAATAGGGGAGCTGGGCAAATCAGCGGGCAATAAATTGCTCGCTGCCGTAATAGCAGCTTGCACTTGTTGTTCTGCGACGCTCATAGACAAATTCAGTGAAAACTGCAACGTAATCACTGAATTGCCTGCTGAGCTTGATGAGCGCATAACCGTCAATCCCGGCATTTGACCAAATTGACGCTCCAAAGGACTGGTGACCAAAGAGGCCATAACCTCTGGACTGGCCCCGGGATATTGCGTAGTGACCTGAATAGTCGGATAATCTACCTGAGGCAAAGCAGAAACCGCTAACTGCTTATAGCCGAGAATACCACCCATCACTAATGCAATCATTAATAACAGCGTGGCAACCGGTCTTAAAATAAACTGTCTGGAGATATTCACTTCACAATCTCTACTTTGCTGCCATTACGTAAACGATCTAATCCCTCTATCACGACTTTATCCGTCTCACTCAGTCCTGAAAGAATCTGCGTTAAACCGTTATTGACCACCCCAAGACTAATCGCTTGTGTTTTTACCGTATTATCATCTTGGACAAGGTACACAAATGCCCCTTCGTTATTGTATTGAATCGCATCATTACTCAAAACCAAGGCTCCCTGAATGTCTTGTAATACAATTTTTGCATTCACAAATTGATTAGGGAACAGCTGATAATCTTGATTATCAAAACGCGCCTTTAGTTTAACCGTACCGGTCGTGCTATCTACTTGGTTATCCATAGACACTAATACGCCCTGCGCTAGCTCTCTCGAATTATCTTTGCTCGAAATACCTACGCTCAATTTTTTTCCCGCATAAAAGGCCTTTGCCACCTTATCAATATAACTATCAGGAATCGCAAAACTAACATCAATAGGTTGTGTCTGTGTAATAACCACCAAACCCTCTGTACTATTGGCGGTAATTAAATTGCCTACATCAACCGTCCGCAAGCCTAGTCGACCATCGATAGGAGCCACAACAGATGTATAACCTAAATTAAGCTCTGCCTGCTCTACTGCAGCTTGTAATGTCTTTTGATTGGCTTCATATTCACGCACCAAAGCTTGCTGTGTATCCACCTCTTGTCGTGCAATAGAGTCTTGTTTGAATAAGGTTTGATAACGTTTTAAATCCTGACGAGCATTATTTAACTTCGCCATATTCTGTGCTAATGAGCCTTTTGCTTGATCTAATGCCGCTTGATAAGTTCGCGGGTCAATCTTTGCCAAGACATCACCCTTTTTAACTAATTGACCTTCTTCAAATAAAATAGCTTGCAAAATACCATCAACTTGACTACGTACCGTCACCGACTGTGATGGAATGACCGTCCCTAAACTACTCACGACTTCCTGAATAGCCGATGGATAAGCATGTGTGACTTTTACTAAAGTACTCATCGCTCCCATGCCTCCTCTTGGCTCTCTACTGCCTGTGGCGACAGCACCACCAGACGAATTACTTGAGGAGGAGGACTCAGTAGAACCTGATATTGACGATGGGAAAAAATAATAATAACTGGCTCCCCCAATGATAAGAGCCAGTAGTAATAATTTAAGCAATGTGCGCATAATTGAAAAATGAGTATATTTTTCAATATTGTCGCTTATTTAACGCTAAGAATGGTTAATAGGCAATGTTTTGAAACAAAATTTAATACGCTTTTAGCTTTTGTCGTCGCTTAGGGTTATAACTGGCAGAGTGCCATTTTAAAACCCACCGCTTCCTTCACTAAATGATGACGAAAATGCTCATTGATTTGAAAAAAACGAATCATCACAACATGTTTATTGCCACTAATTTCAGGATAGATTCGTTTACCCTCTGGCACCCAAACACGTGCCATTTGGTAGACCTTGCCCCCAATTGATTTTTCAAAAACACCATTAGGTTTGCTACTTTCCATATTTGGCACAGCAGCCTCTCTAAGAACAAGTAAATTCTCATGAATAGCATCATATAAGGGCATAAAAGGTTGAATCAGCTCTTGAAGCACATGCTGACGCTCTAATTCATGACCACTCATCCATGCCGCATAGGCAGGAAAATCCATGGCTGATGTCGCACCGGGTGTCAAAAAACGGTTTTTTAAAGTCAATAACCACTCATTCTCACGGATATGACTACCTAATTTACTCGCATTGGCAAGCGTTTTGGCAACCTTATCTAATCGTTCTGTAGTTTCATCTAAGGCCTTAAGATTCACTTCAGGAAAATGACGATAGGCCTCTAAACTCTGCTTTTGCTTTTCAATTTCCTGTAATACCCAATTACGACAATCTCCTCGATCACAGACATCCATTAATTGAAATAAGGTCGCAAAAGCCACATGCTGATTATCAGTAGAGAGGCTCTGACCAAACGCAAATAATTGTTTGAAGATATACTCCAAACGAATCATAAAACGCGTCCTTTCATTAAAGGGATGTTCGTATAAAATCAATGTCGTCTCTTAGGCAGTATGTAATGCTAACCATTGGTGATGTAAATGATTAACTTGTTCGGCTAACATACTTAAATTTATCATATTTCCATTGTTAATCATATCATCAGCATAACGTTTTCGCTCTTCTCTTGTCGCTTGATTTCGCAAAATATGTAACACCTCTTCTCGACTCAAGCCATTGCGTGCTTGGACACGTGCAATTTGCGTCTCCTCCTCACAGTCCACCACACAAATGCGCGTTAACCATGAACGATAACGATCAACTGACTCAATCAATAGTGGAATATCAAAAACAATATAAGGACTTTCTTGAGCTGACAAGGCCTGCTCAATCATCTGCTCACGAATCAAGGGGTGCATAATCCCCTCCAATGTCTTTTTGGCTTCAGGACGAGAAAAGACAATCCCTCTCATCACCGCACGATTTAAAGCATTATCCTCGGTAATCACCTCATCGCCAAAAACCTCTCGAATAGCAGGAATAGCTAAACCATTCGCATGTGTTAGCTCTCTAGAAATTTTATCTGCATCCACAATCGCAATGCCTTTATCGGCTAACATTTTTGAAACCGTTGATTTTCCAGAGCCAATACCACCCGTTAACCCAATAAATACGCGTTGATATTCCATTTAATGCCTATGTAAGCAATAATATTAACCAAGCAGACAAACAAATCCAAGGCGCAAAAGCAATGGACTGAACGCTACTCATCTGCGTTAATCTTAACATAAGCACATAGGACAATCCCATCAATGTAGCAAGAAGCATTAGCCATAACCACCTATCCATGGGAAATAAGAAGCTCAAAATAAGCAGTAAATAAATATCCGCAAGACCTATACCTTGGCGAGTGATATACCATAGTAAACCGCTCATCAACCCCATTTGTATTTGACTCTCCCAGAATATCGTCTGATTGAACGCATAACGATAAGTCACAATGAATAATGCTAGACCACATAACAAGCGCAAGGGAAGTAGTCGCAACTTAAAATCTAGACTCGATACCAATACAAAAAAGCTATATAGCCCGAATAGCACACCCAACGGCACTGTAATCGTCAATGGCAAAGCATAGCTCCAAATAAGCATATAAAGTATTGCCCAGAACAATAGGCTGCGATAAGAAGAGCTTCTTTGGTAGGTCTTATGCTGATAAAAATAAACGTGTCGAGGAAACTGGCAATAGCAATGATAAATAAAGAAACGATACCAACATAAAAGATAGGTAAAAACAACAATTAATATGCCGTCGATAAATATCTGTATCATCATGCGATTACCTGTAGCGCGCCAGCATAGCCACTAGCTCAACCGCATTTTTAACATGAAGTTTTTTAAAGATACTGGCACGATGAGCTTCTATTGTTCGAATCGAACAACCTAATTTCATGGCACAAATCTTATTAGGGAATCCTCGGGAGATAAGCCACATCACTTGTATTTCGCGAGGAGTTAAATCACAAAGCACTTGTTTTATTTGCATATTACTGCCCTCTCTTTTTAGACAATACTCTAACAAATCAACAAGTTAAAAAACAATAAGACAAAAATATCATAGGATATTCTTGCCTTATTGACAGCACTCACTAAATACTATTATGCGAGAAACATACGCTCAAGCTATATCGTCAAATTACGCCAAATCGCTAATGTCGCTGCTGATTGATTCAAGGTATAAAAATGAATACCCGGAACACCATGATCTATTAATTTCTGACACAGCTCTGTCACCACTTCCGTACCAAATGCTTTAATAGAAGCACGATCATCACCAAACTCGGCTAAACGCAAACGAATCCAACGTGGGATTTCTGCGCCGCACATTTGTGAAAAACGGCTTAACTGTGAGAAGTTTGTAATCGGCATAATACCCGCAACAACAGGGATATCAACACCTTTAGCTTGTAACCGCTCTACAAAATCAAAATAAGCATCAGCATTATAGAAATACTGGGTGATAGCACTATTCGCACCCGCCTTAACCTTAGTAATGAAATGTGCCAAATCATCGCTTGGCGACTGCGCTTGCGGATGCATTTCTGGATAAGCGGCGACTTCAAGATGGAAGTAATCGTCATAATGCTGACGAATCAGTGCAACTAAATCACTCGCATAGCGCAAGCTATTGTCCATCAAGCCCATACCTGAAGGCAAATCACCACGTAGCGTGACGATTTTTTTAACACCCATCTGCTTGAACTGCTCTACAATCGCTAGAATCTGTTCGGGTTTATTACCAATACACGATAAATGTGGAACTGCCTCAAGCCCTTGTGCTTTTAACATACGGACGGTTTCTATCGTACCGTCCTGTGTTGAACCACCCGCACCAAACGTTACACTAAAGTAATCAGGCTCGACAGCCAAAAGCTCCTGTGTAGTTTGTTGCAATCGTTCTCTCGCCGCCTCATCACGAGGCGGAAAGAACTCTAGGCTAAAAAAATTCTGACGACTCATCTTAGTAACGGTAGTGATCTGGTTTATAAGGACCATCCACAGAAACGCCGATATAGTCAGCTTGTTTTTGTGAAAGTTTCGATAAATTCACACCAAGTTTTTTCAAGTGTAAACGCGCGACTTTCTCATCTAAATGTTTTGGTAAAACATACACTTTACCTGATTCATAATGTTCACCACGCGTAAATAACTCAATCTGAGCAATGGTTTGATTAGTAAATGATGCTGACATCACAAAAGATGGGTGTCCTGTCGCACAACCAAGATTGACTAAACGACCTTTAGCTAAGAGAATAATACGCTTACCATCAGGGAAAATGACATGATCCACTTGTGGTTTAATCTCTTCCCACTGCAAATCCTCTAAAGCAGAAACTTCGATTTCATTATCAAAGTGACCAATATTACACACGATGGCTTCATTTTTCATTTTTTCCATATGTGCACGAGTAATCACGTTGTAGTTGCCTGTTGCTGTGACAAAAATATCGGCTTTATCCGCCGCCTCTTCCATTGTGACGACTTTATAGCCTTCCATAGAGGCTTGTAACGCACAAATTGGGTCAATTTCACATACCCACACCTGAGCACGTAATGCGGCTAATGCTTGAGCACAACCTTTACCCACATCACCAAAACCGACAACCACAGCCACCTTACCAGCCACCATCACATCGGTCGCGCGTTTAATACCGTCCACTAATGATTCACGACAACCGTACAAGTTATCAAATTTTGACTTCGTCACAGAATCATTGACATTAATCGCTGGAATACGCAACTCACCCTTTTGAGCCATTTGGTAAAGGCGATGAACACCTGTGGTCGTTTCCTCGGTCACACCTTTAATCTGTGCTAAACGTGTTGAATACCATGTTGCATCTTCTGCTAATTTCGCACGAATAGCTGCAAACAAAATACGCTCTTCTTCGCTCTGTGGATTATCCAACACCGAAATATCTTTCTCTGCCTTTGAGCCTAAATGTAATAAGGTGGTCGCATCACCGCCGTCATCTAGAATCATATTGGCTTGCTCACCCGGCCATTCAAAAATCTTATGAGTATATTGCCAGTATTCTTCGAGTGTCTCACCTTTAACAGCAAACACAGGGATACCACGTGCCGCAATTGCTGCTGCTGCATGATCTTGTGTTGAGAAAATATTGCATGATGCCCAACGTACTTCTGCGCCTAAGGCGACTAACGTTTCAATCAGTACACCTGTTTGAATCGTCATATGTAGGCTACCAGCAATACGCGCACCTTTAAGTGGTTGTGATGCGGCAAACTCCTCACGTGTCGCCATTAACCCTGGCATTTCGGTTTCAGCAATCGAAAGCTCTTTACGACCCCAATCTGCTAAACCAATATCGGCAATTTTGTAATCTACTGTACTCATATTATTTCATCCTTTTCATCTTAAAAATAAGGCTTATTGCCCAATGTTTATCGATAAATTCTGCATAAAAAAGACGCTCATCTCTATATGCACAATTAGGCAGATAAGATGAGCGCCGTTATTTCATTCCTTTTACCCTGAGCCTAGCAGAGAATCTCTGGTGCAGCGCTCCTCAGCGTAAAATTACTCTTTATTTTGCAGCTGCTTTTAGTGCAGCGGCTTTATCAGTCGCTTCCCAAGTAAACTCAGGTTCTGAACGACCAAAGTGTCCATATGCCGCAGACTTACTATAAATAGGACGCAATAAATCAAGCATTTGTACGATACCGCGTGGACGTAAATCAAAATGCTCGCGCACCAATTTTGCTAACTCAGCATCAGGAATCACACCTGTACCCTCAGTATACACGGTGATATTAATTGGCTCTGCTACACCGATAGCGTAACTCACTTGAATTTGACATTGACGAGCTAAACCTGCTGCAACAATATTTTTCGCAACATAGCGAGCAGCGTATGCGGCTGAACGATCCACTTTGGAAGGATCTTTACCTGAGAAAGCTCCACCACCGTGAGGGCAAGCACCGCCATAAGTATCTACAATAATCTTACGACCCGTAAGACCACAATCACCCTGAGGACCACCAATCACAAAAATCCCCGTTGGATTAATAAAGAACTTTGTATTAGGCGTAATCAATCCCTCTGGGAAACTTGGTTTAATAATTTCCTCAATAACCGCTTCTTTAATTTGTGCTTGTGATACATCTGGATGATGCTGAGTCGATAACACAACTGTATCTACTTCAACAGGACGTCCGTCAACATAACGGAAAGTCACTTGTGATTTTGCATCTGGACGTAACCACGGCAATGTACCGTTTTTACGTAACTCACTCTGACGTTGCACTAATCGATGCGAATACCAAATGGGTGCAGGCATCAAATCTGGGGTTTCATCACAAGCATAACCAAACATAAGACCTTGGTCGCCCGCACCTTGATTTAAGATTTCCTCTGGAGAGCGATCAACGCCCTGAGCAATATCAGGTGATTGCTTATCATAGGCCACTAATACGGCACAACCTTTGTAATCAATACCATAATCCGTATTATCATAACCAATACGTTTGATTGTCTGACGTGCGACATCAATATAATCCACATTAGCTGTTGTCGTGATTTCACCCGCCAACACCACCAAACCTGTATTACATAAAGTTTCTGCAGCAACGCGAGCATTTGGGTCTTGTTCTAAAATAGCATCAAGAATGGAGTCAGAAATTTGGTCAGCAACTTTATCTGGGTGCCCCTCAGAAACTGACTCAGAAGTAAATAAAAATTCGTTTTGTGACATGAGAATGTGCGTCCTGAAAAATAAAAAAGGAACGCGTAGCAACTTTAAAATAAGTGCGACGCTTTAGCGGCTTTTGTGTTTCGCCCCGCAAGTTGTCTGGTTTAACTCAGCGAATTTAGTTTGCTATTTTAATTCAAAAACCTATCAATAGGTAAAAAACCATTATTTTCATAAGATTATTCTTTATCTGCTTTTAAAACCAAGACACTCACTTTCTACACATAAGAACCTTATCTTCCTTTACAATACCTTCATGATAGAAAAGAGCCTTAAATACCGTTTTATCGAGTTTGTTTTTAAAAGCATTGGCAAACTATCACATAAAAACCGCCTAAGATTAGGTGCAGGTTTATCGTGGTTGTTCCCAAAGCTAGCTAAGCGTCGTACACATATTGTACGGACGAACCTACGCCTATGCTTTCCTGAAGTAGATGATGTACAACTTGAAACATGGGTAAAACGCAATATCCGCCTTACCACTCAATCCTTTATTGATCGTGGGGTATTATGGTATGGCTCTACTCAAAAAATCCATGAAATTGCCCAATTAAAAGGATTTGAAAATCTTCAAACATTACTCGATACGCAAGAATCGATTATCATCCTCGCACCTCATTTCATTGGTTTAGATACCGCAGCAACTGCACTATCAATACGACTAAAAGAAGCTTGCACGATGTACAAGTCTCAACGTGACCCAAGTATGGATGATATTATTCGTAAAGGGCGTGGACGATTCAATAAGATACATCTGCTAAGCAGGAAGGACGGCTTCCGAGGGCTAGTGCGTTTCCTCAAAAAAGGAATTCCGCTTTATTATCTACCTGATATGGATTTTGGACGCAATGAATCTATCTTTGTTCCATTTTTTAATATCCAAGCGGCCACCTTACCGAGTACAGCACAAATTGCCAAAATGTTTAATGCTAAAGTCACTCCTATAGTGACTTACCTAGATATTGATACAGGCATTTATCATATTGAGCAACTACCAGCTCTCGAAAATTTCCCCGGTGAAGACAGTATTGAAGAAGCAACCGCTCGTGTTAATCGCTTATTAGAAGAGTGGATACGAAAAGACCCAGCACAATATTACTGGGTCCATCGTCGCTTTAAAACTCGCCCAGAAGGCGAGGCAGGTTTTTACTAAACGCCGTATTTGGCACGATAAGCCGCTACACGCGGTTGGTGTTCTGCAAAAGCACTATCTTGCTCTAAGAGCTGCATAATATCATTCAAAGAAGCAATGCTCACGACAGGCATACCGTATTTTTGTTCAACCTCCTGAACTGCCGAATGTACGGATAATGCATCATCTGCACCTGCACGCTCCATACGATCCAAAGCAATCAATACCGCTGCTGGCTCAGCACCTGCTTGTCGAATAATCTCTACTGATTCACGTACTGAAGTCCCTGCCGTAATCACATCATCAATAATTACCACCTTTCCTTGTAATGGCGCACCCACTAAAACACCACCTTCACCATGATCTTTGGCCTCTTTACGATTAAATGCAAAAGGCACATCTTTACCCAAGCCAGCATGACTACCCAAAGCAACTGCCGTTGTCGCTGCCAATGAAATACCTTTATAAGCAGGTCCGAACAACATATCAAACTGTACACCTGACTCAACCAATGCATTTGCATAAAACTGAGCCAACGCACCAATGGAGCGACCACTATTAAAAAGCCCTGCATTAAAAAAATAAGGACTTAATCGACCTGATTTCACTTTAAATTCACCAAACTTCAATACCCCTTGTGCTAAAGCAAAGCGAACAAAATCAAGACGATTATTTTGAGACATAATAATTTCCGTAAGTAAGTGATTTAAAAGTCTCATTTTAATACGAATTCCCTCCGTACACCAATGCCACCCTCGCTATCTTTGTACAAGATATTTTCCTACTAGGAAACACAGCATCGCCTAAACTAACCTTTATCTAGAGAAAACACTCTCTTACAATAGATCATCTCTTCTCGTCTTTTACGACCCATGAAAGGATTTCTATGAAACAACCTATTTACTTTATTTCTCACGGAGGCGGTCCTTGGCCGTGGATACCCGAATGGAATAGCGACTATAAAACGCTCCGACACGCTATTGAGCAAATTCCTTTGGAACTCCCAGAGCGCCCCAAAGCCATTTTAATGATTTCAGCACACTGGATAACGAAAGGGCAACTTGCCATTATGAGCAGCCCTCAACCCAGTATGCTCTATGACTATTATGGTTTTCCAGAGCATACTTATCATATCCAATATCCTGCTCCCGGCAACCCTAAACTTGCTCGGGAAATAAGCCATCGTCTCACAAAAGCCGGATTTATTATCACAGAAGATAATGAGCGTGGATTTGATCATGGGGCATTTGTTCCTCTCGCTCTTGCCTTTCCAAAAGCAGATATTCCCATTATCCAGCTCTCTATTGAGCGTTCATTTGACCCACTTTACCATATCCGCTTGGGAGAAACTCTTGCCCCTTTACGCGATGAAGGTATTCTCATCATCGCAAGTGGTTTGAGCTTTCATAATATGCGTCTATTTAATCCGCAAGGTCACCGTCCATCGATGGAATTTGACCAATGGTTACAACAGCAATTACATAAACCTCAAGCGCAACGCATAGACGCATTAGTTCATTGGGAGCAAGCTCCTTCAGCACGTATTGTACACACCAATGAAGACCATCTTATCCCCTTAATGGTAGCGGTTGGTGCCGCTGGTGAGGACACCGTCACCATTCACTACCATGAAGACCATACAATGGGTGGGGTAACAGTCAGTGGATTTAAATTTAGCCGTTAAGTCTTTGAGCCATTCATTAAACGCCTTACCTTAATACATCAACTTATGCTAATCTAGGGAGTATTGTTTCTTTCACCTTAGTTTACTCTCTATGACGAACCATCAAAAAGGGCTAACCTTTGCACATCTGGCTGCCATACTATTTGGCATGACAGGTATTCTGGGCGCTCTTATTCAAGCAGACGCTAGCTTTATCACCTTTGGTCGAGCTAGCTTTGCCTTTATCAGTTTGGGATTAAGCGCTGTTTTACTCAAACTATCATTACGCGAGAATATTTCCCCTACGTTAACTCGCGCTCTCCTCTTATCAGGCATATTACTTGCCGTACATTGGGGTACCTTTTTCCTCTCCATTAAAGTCGGTGGTGTTGCCATGGCGACCTTGGGTTTTGCGAGTTTTCCCGCCTTTATCACTCTTATTGAACGCTTTGTTCTAAAGGATAAAATTAGTCTTACCTCTTGGATACTCGTTACCATCGTGATGGTTGGTTTGATTCTTGTCTCACCAGAATTTGATTTAAGAAATACCAATACTGAAGGTTTGCTATGGGGAATTTTGTCAGGATTTTGCTTTGGTAGCCTTGCGGTGGTCAATCGTACTATTGGTCAGCGACTACATCCGATTAGCATTGCTTTTTGGCAAAATTTGATTGTCGCTATTGTCACTCTACCCTTTATCTTTTTTATGGACATGACTATCCATACGAACGACCTCCTCTGGTTGGCGGTTTTAGGGATTATCTGTACTGCATTCTCGCATTATTTATTCGTTAGTAGTGTCCAATATATTAGTGCTCGCACAACCGGTCTTATTATTTCTCTCGAGCCTGTTTATGCTATCGTAGTGGCTTGGTTATTATTTAATGAAGAGCCAACGCTAAAAATGATTATTGGGGGAATATTGATTATTGGTGCGGCCATCTATCCTCAAGAAAAACAATCTTCCCACTAAACTTAGGAATATAAACTCGTGTTAAGAATTACTTCTGTTAATGTGAATGGTATCCGTTCAGCCGCTAAAAAAGGTTTTTTTGAATGGTTAGATAAACATCAAGCGGACATTGTCTGCTTACAAGAAATTAAAATCAGCGATGCGGATTTAACGGATGAATTACGCCATCCATTACATTACCAAGGACAATTTAATCATGCCGTCAAAAAAGGATACAGTGGCGTAGGTATTTATACGAATCTCCCCGCCGAATATTCGATAGGCATGGGCTGTGATGAATTTGATGCCGAAGGACGTTTAATTGTGGCCAACTTTGGTAAATTAACCGTTATCAGCGCCTACTTACCCTCTGGATCAAGCAGTCCTGAACGTCAAGAAGCCAAATTCCGCTTTTTAGATAAATTTGGACCATGGATTGATGCTATGATGAAACATCACCGCGAAACGGGTCATGAATACATCATCTGCGGTGACTGGAATATCGCACACAAAGAAATTGACTTAAAAAACTGGAAAGGCAATCTCAAAAATTCAGGTTTTACACCTGAAGAGCGTGCATGGATGACACAACTCTTTGAAGAAAGAGGTTTTGTCGATGTCTTCCGAGTCCTCAATCAAGAAGCAGACCAATACACATGGTGGAGCAATCGTGGTCAAGCATGGGCAAAAAACGTAGGTTGGCGTATTGACTATCACATCGCTACACCGGGAGTTGCTGCTAAAGCCCGTGCGGCTTATATTTATAAGGATGAGCGATTTTCTGATCACGCACCACTCACTATTGATTATGATGTAAGTTTATAAATCCTCTTACCTATCTTATGCGTTAAACAGCTAAGATAGGCTCCCTCAGCTCTCTCACAATGAAAAAGGGCAGAAGATAGAACCACCCTCTGCCTTTCATAAGAAATCAACATCGACTTCTCAATGTCCTATTCTTATTTCATAGAGCCTGTTTTAAGGTACTTATCGTGCCAACTTAACGCCTCAGATAAGATATGCGGGGTATGTTGAGCACCTTGTTGTTGCGCACGCTCAAAATAGTCACGCAACTTATCTTTGTAGTCAGGATGTGCACAATTTTCAATGATTTTCTCAGCACGTTGACGTGGCGATAGACCTCGTAAATCAGCTAGACCTTGCTCTGTGACGATGATTTGTACATCATGCTCAGTATGATCCACATGCGAAACCATTGGCACAATCGCAGAAATATCACCATCTTTAGCAAGCGATGGACGCACAAAGAATGACAAGAAACAGTTACGAGCAAAATCTCCTGAACCGCCGATACCATTCATAATGCCACTTCCCATAATATGGGTTGAATTCACATTACCATAGATATCCGCCTCAATCATGCCATTAATCGCAATAATACCTAAGCGACGGATAACTTCAGGGTGATTACTCATTTCTTGGGTACGTAAAATAATGCGCTCGCGATAGAAATCAATATTCGCATTGAGTTCTTCCACACCCTCAGGACTTAAGGATAATGAGGTCGCTGATACCATTTTTAATTTGCCTGATTTAATCAAACCCAACATACCGTCTTGAATCACTTCTGTATAGGCTGTCAAATTATCAAATTCACCATATTGAAGACCAGAAATCACCGCATTGGACACATCACCAACACCTGATTGTAAAGGCAATAAATTTGGTGGTAATGTTCCTTTGCGAACTTCTTCTTTCAAGAAGTTAAGAATATGCGTGGCAATTTTTTTCGCCACATCATCAGGCTCACTAAAACGATTAACACGATCATGATCATATGTTTCAACAATACCGATGATTTTATCCGCAGGGCAGGTATAGTAAGGTGTGCCAATACGCTCATCCGGCTCATTAATTAAGACCGGTTTGCGATGAGGAGGTAATGCCGTACCGTAATAAATATCATGCATACCTTCGAGTTTTTCACTCAATGCATAATTCACTTCAATGATTACTTTGTCCGCTTGATCAATCCATGTCTTATTATTGCCCACAGAAGCCGCTGGAATTAATGTACCGTCTTCACGGATACCTGCTACCTCAATCACTGCAATATTTAATTTACCCAAAAAACCAAACCAAGCATATTGCGCCACATGTGATAAGTGAATATCCATATAGTGCATTTGACCGGTATTAATCTTTTGGCGACACGTCGGGTCAGATTGGTAAGGCAAACGCATATTAATACCATCAGCCTCTGCCAAAGCACCATCTAACTCTGGCGCCGTCGAAGCCCCCGTCCAGACATTAATTTTAAATGGCTTACCTTTATCATGCTCAGCACGAATACGTTGAGCTAAAGCACCCGGTATTTTTTTAGGGTAACCTGAACCCGTAAAACCACTCATGCCAACCGTTGCACCAGAAGGAATTAATGATGCCGCTTCTTCTGCCGTCATCACCTTTGCATGTAGTGCTGAACATTTAATGCGTGAAAGGGGTTGAAAATTCTCTGACATAATCGCCTCTTTATGTATACCCAATTATTTTTACTCAAAAATATGACATCGTCATGAATACCAATATTTATCATGAGGACATCCTTCTATTGTCGCAGACTTTCCTATCGCAATCCTTAATCAATATCAAGAGTCATCATTATCAAACAGAATTTACATAGCTTACTCGTTATTGAATGGCTTCAATCCGTGCTTTATGCCAACGCAATAACACCAATCCCGGCAAGGCAATCGCCACCGTCAATAGGAAAAAGCTTGGCCAACCCAATGCCTCAACAATAGGAGGGGTTAAAGGACCTGCTAAAAAGACACGCCCTACAGATGATAATGCCGTCAATAACGCAAACTGTGTCGCTGTATATTTAACATTACATAAGCCCATCACTAGCACAACAAACGCTGCCGTACCCATACCACCACAGATATTTTCAAAACCAACTGCTAATGCCATAACAGGTAGGTTTTGTGGCACTACCGCTACCAACCAATACGCTAAGTTAGACAAAGCTTGCAAAATACCAAACAACATTAAGGAGCGATAAAGTCCTAGCTTATTCATCAAGGCACCACCGAACAAAGCACCAAGAATACTCGCAATAACCGCCAAGATTTTATTCATCCACCCTACGATTTCTGCAGAAAAACCTGCCCCCCGAATTAAAAAAGTAGTGGATAAGGCACCAGCAAAAGCATCTCCCAATTTATAGAGGATAATCAGCAATAAAATTGCCCATGCCTCTGGGCGAGAAAAGAAGTCTTTAAAAGGAACGACAAAGGCCTCTTGTAAAGTACGAGGAGCTTGGCTTTCTTTTGGTTCTGGTGAAAGCATACTAACAAAAGCAAAAAGGAACATTAATGCCCCCATCACCATATACATGCCACCCCAACCTAGCCATCGCTCTGCCATCACCATACCAAAGCCACCAGACAACACCATACCGATACGATAGCCTAAGGTACGAATGGCCGCCCCAGCTGCACGCTCATCTTTGTCGAGCACCTCCGTACTATATGCATCAAAAGCAATATCCTGAGTCGCAGATAAAAAGGCCACCAAAGTGGCTAATAAAGCTAACCAAATTAGATCTTGCACAGGATTCAATACACCCATTGCTATTAAGGCCACGCCTAATAATACTTGGGCAATGACCATCCAGCCTCGACGACGTCCAAGTATCGGTGGCGCATAGCGATCAATCAAGGGAGCCCATAAAAACTTAAAGGTATACGCAATACCCACTAAAGTTAAAAAACCAATTTGCTTTAACGATACACCTGCAACTGTTGCCCATGCCTGAAAAGTGCCACCCGTCAATGCAAGCGGTAAACCACTCGCCACCCCCAATACCAATAAAGGATAAACACGAGGGCTGAGATATTGTTTAAATGACATGGATTAACCCGTAATTATGATTGGAAATGATAGAGTGCTAGCGTACTACGCCAACTCGGCATAAAGGAAATTTCCTCACCCTCTTTAAAAGTACAACGTGTTAGGATAGACAAGCCCAGCTTATTCGCTAAAGCTTCAAAATCACTCAATGTACATAAATGGATATTGGGTGTGTTGTACCATTCGTATGGCATTTGACCCGTCACAGGCATATGCCCATTAAAAATTGACCACCAATGTGTCCAATGCCCAAAGTTGGGGAAAGAAACAATACCTCTTTTAGCTACCCGAGCCATTTCTTTGAGGATATGTTCTGTATTTAGCATGGCCTGCAAAGTCTGCGATAGCACAACCACATCGAACTGTTTATCGTCAAATAATGCCAACCCATCTTCCAAGTTCTGTTGGATAACATTGACACCATTGGCGACACACGCAATCATGCGCTCATTATCAATCTCAACTCCGACACCATCCACTTGTTTACTCTCTTGGAGGTGCTTAAGTAATGTCCCTGTGCCACAACCCAAGTCTAAAACTCGAGAACCGGGTTCAATCCAAGCCGCAATACGCTGTAAGTCAGGGCGTAAAATAGAATGATTAAAACTCATACTAACCCCCCTTGCTCAGCAATACGATCAAAGTACGCTTTGACCACTCGATGATAGGTCGGGTCATCCAACAAAAATGCATCATGCCCATGAGGCGCATTAATTTCAGCATAAGTCACTTGATGTTTATTTTTAAGTAATGCTTCCACCAATTCACGCGAACGTTCGGGAGGAAAACGCCAATCCGTCGTAAAAGAAACAGCTAAAAATTTGGCCTTCACTTTTTCCAAGGCCTTACTTAAATCACCAGCACCATATTGACGTGCAGGGTCAAAATAATCTAAAGCGCGCGTAATCAATAAATACGTGTTCGCATCAAAATATTTTGAAAATTTCTCACCCTGATAGCGTAAGTAAGACTCTACTTCAAACTCTACATCATAGCCATACTGGTAACGACCATCCTCTGCCTTATTACGACGATCACGACCAAACTTCTCTGCCATATCATCATCCGACAAATACGTAATATGACCAATCATACGTGCGACCGAAAGCCCTCTCTGTGGCACAGTATTATGTTCGTAATAATTGCCTTGGAAGAAATCGGGATCGGTAATAATGGCGCGACGAGCCACTTCATTAAAAGCAATATTCTGTGCAGATAAACCCGGGGTACTTGCAATCACAATACAATGTGCTACTCGCTCAGGCCATTGAATTGCCCAACTCAACGCTTGCATACCGCCAAGCGAACCACCCATTACCGCGGCAAAACGCTTAATACCGTAATAGTCAGCCACTCGAGCTTGTGCATTTACCCAATCCTCTACTGTCACTACCGGGAAACTCGCCCCCCATGGCTTACCCGTCGTAGGATTAATGCTCGCAGGACCTGTCGAACCAAAGCAAGAGCCTAGATTATTGATACCGATGACAAAAAACTTATTCGTATCCAATGGCTTCCCAGGACCCACCATATTGTCCCACCAGCCTTCTTCTTGCGTATCGTCATAGATACCTGCTACATGATGAGAGGCATTTAAAGCATGACAAATTAATACGGCATTACTCGCATCGGCATTTAATGTCCCATACGTTTCAACTGCCAAGGTGTAGTGATTGATAGTCTGACCACTTGCCAATGGCAAAGGTTCATCAAAGTCCAAAAATACTGGCTGAACAGCACCAATAGAAGCTTGAGTCATAGTGATAGAGGAAATAATAATGCTTGGATTTTACCACTATAAAGCTATAAATCGTAAGGTTTTCAAGCACTAAACCGCTATTCTCTTTTACAATAGAGAGCATTCAACATTCTCTTTGACCATGCTTGCTATGCCGAATCTATCCAAACTTAAAGAAAATCAATCTCTACTAAAAAACATTCAACGAGGCGTTGAACGCGAAGCAATTCGCCTTAATGCAGCTGGACAATTCTCACAAGATAGACATCCACAGGTACTGGGTTCTGCTTTAACTCACCCTCATATTACAACAGACTATTCTGAAGCCTTATTAGAGCTCATCACCGACCCTCATACCTCGGTGGATAGTCTTTTTAAACAATTACAAGAAGTACATGCTTTTGTACAACAAAGTGTTCCCGAGCAAAGCCTATGGGGACAATCTATGCCATGCCATTTACCCGCAGAGCAAGATATTCCTATTGCAGAATACGGTACCTCGAATTCAGGTAAATTACGCCACGTCTATCGTGAAGGTCTTGCCGTCCGTTATGGCAAGAAAATGCAATGTATCGCAGGGCTACACTATAACTTCTCCTTACCCAACGAGTTATGGACTGCTTTAAACTTTGAGGGAAACACGCCACAAGAACAACAGAATAATGGCTATATGGCATTAATTCGCAATTTTAAGCGTTATTCATGGCTACTCATGTATCTCTTTGGTGCCTCGCCTGTGGTGAATGCAACTTTCTTAGATGACAAACAAAAAGCTTTATTAAAGCCTCTCAATAGCGCTCAAGATAGCTATTATCTTCCTTATGCCACCAGTCTACGTATGAGTGATTTGGGCTATAAAAATGATGCTCAATCCAATCTTAAGTCATGCTTTAACGAGCTCACTTCTTTCTCAAAACAGATTTATGATGCGGTGACGACATCATGGCCTGACTATGAAAAAATCGGAACAAAGCAAGGCGATAAATGGATTCAACTCAATACCAATATCCTACAAATAGAAAATGAATTCTATGCAACCATCCGTCCTAAACGCACACATGGACGAGGTGAGCGCCCTATTACCGCTTTAATGAAGCACGGTATTCAATATATTGAAGTGCGCTGTATTGATATTGACCCTTTTGAGCCGCTCGGAATTTCACCTAAAACAGCACGCTTTTTAGATGCTTTCTTACTATTTTGCGCACTCAGTAATAGTCCCCGCTTCCCTACTGGCTCTTGCCATACGAGTGAAGATAACTTTAATAAAGTGGTCAACGAAGGACGCAATCCTGCATTAATGCTACACCATGAAGGCCAGTCAATTGCGCTTAAAGAGTGGGGATTAGCCCTGATTGAACAGATTAGACCCTTTGCGGATATGTTGGATGCCTCAAATGAAGGTAAGGACTACGCAGAAGCTCTAGCCGTACAACAAGCTAAATTAAAGGATGTCACCCTATGCCCATCGCATAAAGTCATTGAGATGTTACAAGCACAAGAAAAAAGCTTTAATGAGGCTTTCTTGAGCTTGAGTCAGCTACATAGTCGCCACAATCAGGACTATGCTTTGGATATTGCTACCATAGCGAACTTCCAACAACAAAGCGAAGTCAGCCTAGCAAAACAAA
The DNA here is from genome assembly GCF_013133795.1 of Pelistega suis. GTDB lineage: Bacteria > Pseudomonadota > Gammaproteobacteria > Burkholderiales > Burkholderiaceae_B > Taylorella > Taylorella suis. The sequence goes on along the minus strand of NZ_JABGBN010000008.1, from coordinate 47,755 downwards.
TACAGATTGAACAAGAGGATAATATTAGCTTTGAGCAATACCTAAACAATTTTATGCAGGCACTCTCACTCAAACCATAAGGACAAGCACAACTGATACAGCTTATATGGCTAATACTCAGACGCTCACTCGTCGTTCACTCGCTCTAGCGCCATATAAAAAGGGTCTTATTCAATAAAGAATGAGACCCTTTTATTTCATTGATGCCCCTTTTGTTATGAAGGGGAGCAATGGATTTGTATTATTTTAACGAAGCAATCCACGCTGCTAAAAGCGCAGCCTCTTCGTCTGTTACATGGTTAGCAGGCATGGGTACTGGACCCCATTTACCAGAACTACCATTTTTAATGCTTGCCGCTAATACCTCAGCACCCTCACCTTTGGCAGCAACTTCTTTGTACGCAGGGCCAACAAGTTTGTTATCAACACCATGACATGCCATACAGGCTTTTGCATTCGCTAAAGCAAGTGCTTTATCTGCATCAACTGCGCCTGCCGCAGGTGCTACTGGTGTTTCAGCTGCTACAGGTGCAGCAGCAGGTGTTTCTGCTGGTGCTGCTGTCTGTGCAGGTGCTGCTTCAGCTGGTGCTGCGTCTTTTTTAGCTTCACCTTCTGCAGCTGGCTCGGCAAACTTACCACCAGACGCATTTACCATAAATACAACCGCACGGTGAACTTCTAAATCGCTAAGGTTAGGATTACCACCACGAGCAGGCATACCGTTTAAGCCCTCAATAGCATGCTTTAATACAGTCGCTTCACCTTGAGCGATACGAGGTGCCCATGCGCCATTATCACCTTTTTTAGGTGCGCCAGCTAAGCCAGCGTCATGACAGGACATACAGATATTTTTATATACTTGCTCACCAGATAAAGGTTCTTTTTTACCATTATCTAACACAATCGCAGGGGCACCCGTATTATATTGCGCCACTGGTGCGATACGGTTCTCGATAGCTTCCGCTGTCAATAGAGCAGGATCCGAACCTGAAGAACTAAAAGACTTCACTAATGCAATGATAGCCACAACAGGAACAAGAAGGGCAACAGCCAATTTAGTTAATGTTTGGCTTGATTTATTCGCGCTCATAACAAATCCTAGTATGAAATTAGAAATAAATTACAAATAACTACAGAATTATAACTTTACTCGGCTAACTAAATAAGGTTTATTGACAATATCACACAAAATAACTTCTTTTTTCTTGGCTTATTTACTTTTTTGCCACGTTTTTATCTCGTCAAACGTCTTTTTACCGTAAAATGTAGCCTTCTGCCTCCCCGTAGTTCAATGGATAGAATTAGAGTTTCCGAAGCTCTCGATACAGGTTCGATTCCTGTCGGGGGGGCCAAATAGGCATATACACTATCCATGGAGATTTGCGTGAACGCACCATCTATGTTCCCATCAGTCTTTATGCCTCGCCCTCTTGATAGTCACAAAGGCACTTTCGGCACCTTAGCGATTATTGGCGGCAGTCAAGGAATGAGTGGTGCTATTGTTTTAGCCTCAACAGCGGCGGTGTATACAGGTTGCGGCAAGGTCTGGGCTGGCTTTCATCAAAAGACCTTACCTATGCCTATCATTGCACAACACCCAGAAATTATGTTGGCTTGTGCCCATGAATTGCTGATCCGCGAAGATATTTCTGCATGGGTTACTGGGTGTGGTTTAGGTCTAGATGAGGATGCTGTCATAGTTTTAGAAAAAGTACTATCTAAATCCATGAATGCACCACTCTTACTAGATGCTGATGCACTCACCTTACTCTCACAGCGCCCACAGCTATCCACTTTAGCGCAACAGCATTCTCACCTCATTTTAACGCCTCACCCCACCGAGGCAGCACGTTTATTGGGTATATCTACAGCTGACATCCAAGCTGACCGTCATTCTGCCGTTAAAGCCATCGCTCAAAAATATCAAGCCACCGTTGTATTAAAAGGTCATCATTCTCTCGTTTATGCTTTTGATAATGATACCCTCTACACAAATCACTCTGGTAATCCTGGTTTAGCGACGGCAGGAAGTGGTGATGTACTCAGTGGTGTGATTGGTGCCTTATGTGCCCAAGGTATCGATAATTGGCAAGCCACTTGTGCTGGTGTATGGTTGCATGGAGCAGCCGCAGACTATTTAGCTAGCCAGATAGGTGGTGAAATAGGTCTTCTATCGAGTGAGTTACCCCACGCTGTTCGCTATATCCGCAACCGTGCTATTCAGCAAAGAAAATAAGCTGCAAAACTTTCTCACATTTTTGAAGTCTATCTCGTTCTATAATAAACCGTTTTATAGCTTTTCTATTTCAGCATGTCCTCTTCTACACTCGACCAAGCGGAAAACAAATCTTGGTTTGTGGTGGCATTATTTGCTTTTGCTGCCTTTATTTTTAATACGACTGAATTTGTCCCTATTGGTTTATTACCTAGCATTGCTCAATCTCTCAATGTCCCTGAATCACAAACTGGTCTACTTATGACCATCTATGCATGGGCAGTGACCATTTTATCTATTCCATTGACCCTTGCTGTCGGCACAATGGAACGCAAGAAACTACTGATTAGTCTATTTATTATTTTTATCATTGCGCATATCTTCTCCGCACTGGCTTGGTCATACAATGTACTAACCATGAGCCGACTATTAATCGCTTGTGCTCATGCTATTTTCTGGTCTATCAGCATTCCTCTGGCGATGCGTCTAGCACCTAATGGTCATCGTGCCAAAGCACTCGCTTTTATCGTGACAGGTTCCTCTTTAGCGACGGTATTAGGTGTCCCACTAGGCACTGCCATTGGACAGCACTTCGGCTGGCGTATCACGTTTTATCTTATCGCTGCCATTGCCGCTTTAGTGATGCTACTGTTAATCAAAAAACTCCCCCATTCCCCCAGTCAAAATGCCGGTGACTTAAAGTCCTTACCTCAATTAATTAAACGTGCTACCCTGATGCAAGCGTTTTTATTAACTGCACTGACCATTACAGGTTACTTTACTGCCTATACCTATATCACACCATATCTACGCGAAATCGGTGGATTTGGTGATCGCTTTGTCATTGTGGTGTTATTTGTGATGGGTATTGCAGGTATTTTAGGCAGCATACTTTTCACACGTTTAATTCGTAAAACAGTCGTACATACCTATACGATTGGGGCAAGTTTATTGCTCGCTTGCCTACTCTGCTTAGAATATGCGCAGAGCTACGCATGGACTATGCTCCTTGTTGCGCTAGGCTGGGGCATTGCCATCACCCTCATCGCCATGAGTTTACAAAGTAAAGTCCTAGAGGCTGCCGCCGATGCGGCCGACCTCGCTACCGCTATCTACTCCGGAACCTTTAATATTGGTATTGGCGGTGGTGCATTTGTGGGCAGCTTAGTCCTCGACCATCTCGGTGTACTATATACTGCCCATGTCGGTGCCGCCTTTGTTTCTGCTGCTCTACTGTTTTTCTTATTAGTGACTCGTCGTATTTGGGTAATAAATAAGTCAGTTAGTCAATAACTCGATCACGGCTTGGCGGCGGATGTCCCAAGCCGCCTTAATCGCTAAATAAGACATAAACAAAGCCACTAATAAATCAGGGATAGGCGACTGCCAATAATACACAGCAATAGCAGCCGCAATCACCGCTAGATTACCCATAGCATCATTTCGTGAGCATAGCCATACACTACGCATATTGCTATCCCCCTCTCTAAAACTATATAACAATACCGCAACCAACACATTAGCAGCAAAAGCGATGATACCAATAACACCCATTTCATGATAATTAGGCATCGTTCCATAGAAAAACTGATATAGCGTAGTTCCTATAATCCATACACCAAAACCTCCCATCGTATAGGCCTTAAATAAAGAGGCTTTTGCTCGCATTGAAATTGCTTTACCCAATACAAATAAGCTAATGAGATAATTGGCACTATCCCCTAAAAAGTCCAAACTATCGGAGAGCAGAGAAACTGAACCTGCTCGAATGCCGCCAATAACTTCCACCATAAACATCAACGCATTGACAGTAAACGCAATCCATAAGACTTTACGATATCTCTCCGTTTGTGCAGTCACACCACAACAATGCTGAGTACATGCCATAATCATTTCCTTTACGAATATATCCAATATCAGTACACTATAAAGTCTGTAACCACTACGGAGTCAAGCCCTAAATGAAAAACACCCTCACCATCAAGGCACTCAGCGAGGCTAGCGGCATTCATCTAGAAACGATTCGTTTTTATGAAAAATCTGGACTCATTACACCCGCAAAACGTGCGGATAATGGCTATCGTCAGTTTACACAGCAGCAGCTTGATGAGCTCAAGTTCATCAAAACTTGCCGTTCATTGGGGTTTGATTTAGAGGAAATTAAAACGCTCTTAAGACTACAAGCCAATCCGCAAACAGACTGTACCGATGCGAATGCCTTAGCCACACAGCATCTCCATTTAATTGAAGGGAAAATCCAAGAACTCATCAAAATCCGAGATTTACTCCAAGGCATGTCGCAATGTGATAACCATCATGTGGAAGATTGCTTGGTGATTAATACGCTTAAAAAAGCGTAACATCACACTCATCATTCAACACAAGAATTCAATACTTAAGAAAAAACCCATAGATAGGAATCTTTCCTATCTATGGGGAAGTATGTTCGTTAAAAACTGGCCGTTATTTGCCCGCAATCAACTCTTCAACTTTCGCTTTGGCTTGTGCATCAAGGATACGCGCTAAGATTGCTTTTTCCTTGCCCTGCATATTAGGGATACGTACTTGAATACCATTGCCCGGTGCGACTTCGATATTTTCACCCTCTTTGACAATGACCTCAACTTTCATCAGTTGATTACCTTTAGGATGAATAATTTCTAGAGTATCACCAATCGCAAAGCGATTCTTCACATCCACCGTTGCCCAACCATCAGCATCGACATCTGTCACGATACCGGCAAACTGGCTTTGCTTAGAGATAGAGTACCCATGTAGGTAGTTTTGATATTCTTGAGTCTGATGACGCTCTAAGAAACCTGGTGTATAACCACGATTAGCTAAACCCTCTAAATCCGCTAATAATTCAGGATTAAATGGACGACCAGCGACAGCATCATCAATCGCCTTACGATACGCTTGTGCGACACGAGCAACATAATAAATCGACTTCGTACGACCCTCGACTTTTAAGGAGTCCACACCGATTTTAACTAAGCGCTCTACCTGCTCAATCGCACGCAAATCCTTAGAGTTCATGATGTAAGTGCCGTGCTCATCTTCCATAATTGGCATATATTGCCCTGGACGATTACCCTCTTCAAGCAAATAAACTTGATCGGCTAAAGGATGGCGCTCCGCACCACCACAAGCAGCAAAGTTAGCATTCGCCTCTTCTTGCATCTTATTAAAGTCAAAACCACTTAATAGCTGTGCATCACCGGCATCGCTTTCTTGCGTATGATGTACTTTATAGTCCCAACGGCATGAGTTGGTACAGGTGCCTTGGTTAGGGTCACGCTGATTAAAATAACCTGATAGTAAGCAACGACCAGAGTAAGCGATACAGAGCGCACCATGCACAAATACCTCAAGCTCCATATCAGGACATTCTTGGCGAATTTCTTCAATCTCGTCTAATGAAAGCTCACGCGACAAAATAATGCGCTCCACTCCCATCTTCTGCCAGAATTGTACACCCCAATAATTCGTTGTATTCGCTTGTACGGATAAGTGAATCACCGCTTCTGGCCAACGCTCTTTAGTTTTCATAATTAAACCAGGGTCAGCCATAATCAAGGCATCTGGCTTCATTTCCATAATCGGAACGAGGTCATCCAAATAGGTTTTTAATTTAGAGTTATGTGGAAGAATATTACTCGCCACAAAGAATTTTTTACCACGTGCATGAGCCTCATCAATCGCTTCTTTCATTTTTTCAAAGCGGACAAATTCATTATTACGAGCACGTAAAGAATAGCGAGGTTGACCGGCATATACCGCATCTGCCCCAAAATCAAAGGCAGCACGCATACGCTCTAAGCCGCCTGCTGGCAAGAGTAGTTCAGGAGATTTCATAAGTTAAATATCTATAAGCAAGTCAATCGAAGGGATTTCGACTGATAGAAGGATTTTAACAGAAAAGGCTCTTTGCAAAATAACAAAGAGCCTCAGAATCAAGAGACAAAATGATATGGCTTATTTCACCGTCGCCATCAGTTCACCCATCTTAGTAGGTTCGCCCTCACGTAAGTTTAGATTTAAATCCACCTTATCTTTAGGGAATAAATTCACCACTGTTGAGCCCAGACGGAAAGCACCCATCTCTTGACCCTTTTTCAATGTCACTACACCATCGCCATCACTTGGGTAATGCCATACCTTAACCTCTTGACTGCGTGGAGGATTGATGACACCTGCCCACACCGTACTCATACTCGCCGTCACCGTCGCACCGACTAAAATTTGCACTATAGGACCAAATGCTGTATCAAATACACAAATCACGCGCTCATTGCGAGCAAATAAGTCAGGGATATGGCGTGCTAAAAATGGATTGACCGAATAAAGCTCTCCCGGTACATAAATCATCTTTCGCAATGTCGCATCGCAAGGCATATGGACTCGATGATAATCACGTGGTGATAAATAAGTCGTCAAAAACTGTCCATCTTCAAATTGCTCAGCTAACTCTTTATCATCCGCTAATAAACTTTCTAATGAGAAGCGATGACCTTTCGCTTGAAATAACTGATTATCATCAATCTTACCCACTTCGCTCACACGACCATCTGCTGGCAAACATAGCGTATTATCACCCTCCACAATCGGACGAACCCCCGCTTTTAATGTGCGAATAAAAAACTCGTTAAAGCTTACATAATCGCTCGGCTTTTCTTTCTCAGCCTCAGCAAAATTCACCTTATAAGCTTTTGCAAATAATTTAATGCCTGTATGCGTCAAAAAGCCCCATTCACGCTCAGCAAACCAACCTGCAAATCGCGTAATAGCCATCTGCGGCAACACATAATGCAAAGCGATTTTTAGGCGCTGACAATACGTTGGTGAAGGATAAGGTTTTAACATTGACATAAAATCCTGCAAAAATTTAAGAGCATTTATTGTAGCCCGATTTTTATACTAAAAACTTAACTCGTTCTTAAGAGGCATTAACCTACGGTTAAATGTAAGGATGTTAAGCCATCCACCTGACCAACCAATACATCACCTGCTTGAATTGCCCCAACGCCTTCAGGTGTGCCTGTCATCAACAAATCACCTGCTTGTAAGTGATAAAAACGAGAAATATAGGCAATCAACTCAGGAATTGTCCAAATCAAATCACTCGTATTACCGTCTTGACGGACTTCGCCATTAATCGTCAGTGCAATACGTGCTTTATCAATCTCGCCCACTTGCGCTTTAGGCGTAATCTCACCGATAACCGCTGCATCCTCAAAGTTTTTAGCACCATCCCAAGGCAAACCTTTTTCTTTAGCCTTAGCTTGTAAATCACGACGCGTTAAATCAAAACCAACGGCATAACCGTAAACACAGTCTGCAGCTTCCGCTTCACTCACTTGGAAAGCTGGCTTATCTAAAGCAACAACCAATTCGACTTCATGATGAAGATTAGCGGTTCCTAGAGGAAAGGCAATCTTTTGATGATTACCCACAACGTGGCAAGAGGCTTTTAAAAAATAAAAAGGATCTTGGTTCTGCTTATCCACTGTGGCACCCATCTCTGCTGCATGTGCCGCATAATTACGACCAATACAAAATACACGGTTCACAGGAAAACGCTTTTCTTCGCCAACAATAGGTAAAAGTGTTGGGGCTGGTAGTGTAAATAACGTATTCATCTTGTCTCTCCATTAAAGTATGACAATATCTCTCGACTATTATAGAGGTATTTTTCTGCCAGCTAATTCAAATTTAAACTGGTTTAATCATCTGCTTTAACTGTGCCAATCTTTCTTTCGCACTCATTCCCTTAAATGGGTCGCTCAATTTCTGTTGCTTATCTTCCAAACCCATCTCTGCAATAAAGCGTGAGGGTTCGCGAATCAGCTCTTCACGAGCTTTTTTACGTTTCTTACACCATGTTAGGGTCAGTTCATATTGTGCCCGTGTAATCCCGACATACATCAAACGACGTTCTTCTTGAATGCGCTGTACATAAAGCTCTTCATTATCCTTATTGGGGTCTCCGTACTCATCCTCTTTCCCCATATGTGGTAGTAATCCTTCTTCCACACCGACCATATGCACATAAGGGAATTCCAACCCTTTTGATGCATGTAACGTACTTAACGTCACGGCATCTTGCTCTTCTTCTTGCTCATTACGTTCTAACATCGTAATTAAGGCGATATGCTGCACCAGATCAATAAATCGCATATCGTCATCTTGTGCCTTGCGCTTGAGCCACTCAATCAAATCCAATACATTCTGCCAACGAGCTTGAGCGGCGCGATCATCATGATGCTCGTACAGATAATCCTCATAACGAATATACGCCATCAACTCATCCAATAACTCAGCAGCAGACTGCTGTTCTACTGGTTTAGCCGCACGCTCTTGGATACCCTGAATAAACTGAGCAAACACCATTAGGGGCTTTAATTGACGCTCTGCAATAATCTCTATAATTTCCGGTTCAAAAATAGCCCCAAACAAAGAACACTTTTTACTCACCGCAAACTCACCTAAATGCGTTAAGGTAGTTTGCCCTACACCTCGTCTGGGTGTTGTCACCGCACGAATAAACGCAGGGTCGTCATCATCGTTCGCAATTAACCGCATATACGCCAAAATATCGCGAATTTCTGCTTTATCAAAAAAACTTTGCCCCCCTGAAATACTATAAGGAATGCGTAATTGGCGAAAAGCTTGCTCAAAAATCCTCGCCTGATGATTGCCTCTATACAGCACTGCAAAATCTTTCCATTGTGCTTTCTTATTAAAATGAGCAGCGGAAATACGCATACCGACCGTTTCAGCCTCAGCCTCTTCATTCTCCATACTAATGACTTGAATAGGTTCTCCTTTACCCAAGGTAGACCATAAGGTTTTCTGAAAAAGATTAGGATTATTAGAAATGACTTTATTGGCGGCATTTAGTACGGTCTCAACCGAGCGATAATTTTGCTCCAACTTAATAATCTTTAAATTTGAATAATCTTGCGTGAGTTTAGCTAAATTCTCAATCGTCGCACCACGCCATGCATAAATCGCCTGATCATCATCACCGACTGCTGTAAATTTTTGATGCCAACCTGTGAGCAATTTTACCCATTCATACTGACAAACATTGGTGTCCTGATATTCATCTACCAATAGATATTTAATGCGTTTTTGCCAACGCTCTTTGACTTCCTCGTTAGCTCTCATCAATAAGACTGGTAAACGAATAAGGTCATCAAAATCTACTGATTGATAAGCTTTTAGCGTGGCTTCATAATTACGATAAACCCGTTGAGCCTCTTTTTCATCAGGTGTCGTTGGCACAATATCATCAGGCCCTAATAAATCATTTTTCCAGAGAGATATTTGCTGTTGAATCACTCTAATTCGCACCTTATCCGTCGTCGCTAACATTTCTTGAATAATCTGACCAGCGTCGGTGGAATCCAAAATAGAAAAGTTATCTTTTAGATTTAAATTTTTAGCTTCTTGCCTTAAAAAACGTACGCCAAGCGCATGGAACGTACATACGGTCAAGCCCTTGCTACTTTTTTTATCCACAATATGATTGACACGCTCCACCATCTCTTTGGCGGCTTTATTGGTAAACGTCAAAGCAATAATTGAACGTGCCTCATAGCCACATTGATTAATGAGATAAGCAATTTTTTGCGTAATAACGCGAGTCTTGCCACTACCCGCTCCTGCCAACACCAAACAAGGTCCATCAAGATAGAGGACAGCTTCTTTTTGTGAAGGGTTTAAACCTAAACTATCAATATCACTCATATCTCTAATGGATCCACTTCGACAAAATACTTCACTTTATGGTTTCTAAAGTGATGATACACGCGTTGCAACCACACACTCATAAAACGATGTAATACTGGGCGAGAATCTGCCTCAATCAATAATTGTGCCCGCTCAATATTTGCCACACGGACAATTTTTAAAGGAATAGGATCATAAATCCGAATGTCCTCAATATAAGCCGCTAGCGCTTGTCTAGCATCCGCTACAATGGTTTTTAGGAAATCTAGCGCATCCCTTAACTCTTTGGCTTGGGCAGAAATCAACACATGGTAAGCAAAAGGAGGAAGCCCTGCTATCTGCCTTTCCTCTAGTGCATTAGCCACAAACTGCTCATAATCATGATGAACAAGAGATTGATAAAGATGATGCTCCGGAAACTCTGTTTGCAATAGCACTTCAGAGTCTGGCAAATGACGGCCTGCTCGACCGGCTACTTGCATTAATTGCGCAAATAAGCGTTCTGGCGCTCGGAAATCACCACTAAAGAGCATCATATCGGCATTTAATACCCCTACTAAACTCAATCGCTTAAAATCATGTCCTTTAGCCAACATCTGTGTCCCCACGATAATGTCCACATCTCCGCTATGAACATGTTCGAACAGTTTCTCTGCACTCCCTTTTAAACGAGTGCTATCCGCATCAACACGTTGTATGCTTGTCTGAGGAAAGAGATTACCCAAGACCTCCTCAATTCGTTGGGTCCCATAACCCAAGGCACTTAAATCTTGATTACCACAATCAGGGCATTTCAAAGGGATACGTGAGGTATAGCCACAATGATGACATTGCAATGTGGGGGCTTGTCCTGAAGACTGATGCATTACCGTATGCACTGAACATCGAACACAGGTGCTCGTCCACGAACATGCGCTACATCGTAACACTGGTGCAAATCCTCGACGATTTAAATAAATCATCGATTGCTCTCCTCGCTGTAACCTCTCATCAATTGCACTTATTAAATCAGGCGATAATCCCTGATTAAGACGCATTTTTTTGATATTAATTAACCGGATATTCGGCAAGGTTGTCGCTTTAGCACGCTGTGTTAAGCTAAGCTTTGTGTACCGTTGATTGACCGTTTGTTGCCAAGTTTCTAATGAGGGCGTTGCTGACCCTAGCACCACAGGAATTTGTAATTGATGCGCTCGCCATACTGCCAAATCCCTTGCAGAGTATCGCAAACCATCTTGTTGTTTATACGAAGCGTCATGCTCTTCATCCACCACAATCAGCCCTAGATTCTCTAGTGGCGCAAAAATTGACATTCGTGTACCAAGAATAATCTTCGTTTCTTGCCGCTGCATATATATCCATGCTTGCAAACGCTCCCCATCAGAAAGTCCACTATGCATAATGGCTATGGCTTTTTCCCCATATAAAGGAACAAAGCGTTGTTCCAATAGTCGCGCAAATTGAGGGGTGAGATTAATTTCAGGTACTAAAAAAATAACCTGTTTCCCTTCTGCAAGTTTCTGGGCAATTGCGTGCAAATAGACTTCGGTCTTACCGCTACCTGTAATCCCATGCAGTAAGATAGTTTTATATTCTCGCGTATTAACTATGCTATCCAATGCAGATTGCTGCTCCTCATTAAGCGTGATAGTCGAGTTTGCCAAGACAGCACTGTCGCCACTCTTATCTACATTCACTATCCTTATCCCTGCCTCTGCCACACTCTCTACCGCCTGCCCAGAGACCTGTTCAATAGACTTAGTGTGTTTTGCTTGACGTTTAAGTGCCTTTTCTAGCTTCTGTTGTTTGTTATATGCTTTTTTGTCCAAGCGCTCAACAGGACTCGTTGCTGTCTTACCCATATACGATGCTACTTTGCGTAGGGGTGGCGGCAATACTGGCAAAATGACCTCACCGATTGGTCGTAAGTAGTATTTTGCTGCAAACTCACATAATGCTAACCAGCGTTCAGAAAAAGGGGGCAAATCATCCAACACCTGAATAATATCTTTTTGCTTTTCTGGGGGAATATCCGTTTCGGTCAACACAGCAGTTACGACACCGATGATTTGTTTTTGTGTTCCAAAAGGAACGATAACCCGCTGCCCCCGCACCACTTGCACAGAGATAGGCACACGATAATCAAATACGGCTTCTAAGGGAACATCTAGTGCTACACGCACCCAATAATAACTCATCTATGCCAACCCACACCAACAACTAGGGACAACCCTAAATTCAATAAAAATCAATGGCTTAATACGCCTGTGGATAACTTTTTGGATAAATTAAACCATTGACTTTCGTTTTTATTATTGATGATGACAATTCATTTAATAAAATCAAATGTTTTTTATTTTTATATTAAAAATCAATAGATTGGCAATCATTTATGCGAAACAACATGAAATAAATCAGCCAACCTCTTAATTTTCATCTGTGGATAACTTTGTTTATAAGTGCATCGTTTTACTGTATTGATGCACCTCATCAATAAGATAGGCCACATTTTCTGGCGGTGTGAATTGTGAAATACCATGCCCTAGATTAAAGACATGTCCACCCTCTTTCACAGGACCAAAATCATCAATAACTCGGCGAACCTCTTGACGAATCGCTTGTTCTGAACCAAATAAAGCCATTGGGTCAATATTGCCTTGGAAAGCCACTTTATCACCCGTCAAACGACGAGCCTTTGCCAAACTCATCGTCCAGTCCAAACCAACAGCATCACAGCCGATATTAGCAATCTCATCTACCCATAAACCACCACCCTTGGTAAAGACAATGGCTGGCACTTTTTCACCATTATGAGTACGAATTAAGTTATCGACCACTTGCTTAATATAATGCAAAGAGAATTCTTGGTATTTACCGTTAGCAAGTACACCACCCCAGCTATCAAAAATCATCACTGCCTGTGCCCCTGCTTTAATCTGTTCATTGAGATAAAGTGCCGTTGATTGGGCAGCAATCGAAAGTACTTGCTTAAGCAACTCTGGTTGCGCATACATCATCGTTTTGATAGTACGATATTCTTTGGAGCCTTGACCTTCAATCATATAACAACTAATCGTCCACGGACTCCCCGCAAAGCCAATAAGAGGCACGCGACCATTTAACTCTTTACGAATAAGTGTCACCGCATCAAAAACATAGCGTAAATCATTCATATCAGGTACCGCTAATTTAGCAATATCTGACGCTGTACGTAATGGATGCTTAAATTGAGGCCCTTCACCTGCAACAAACTCTAAACCAAGTCCCATTGCATCAGGAATCATAAGAATATCTGAGAATAAAATCGCTGCATCTAAAGGATAGCGATCAATCGGTTGTAATGTAACCTCACACGCAAACTCTGGATTTTTTGCCAACCCTAAAAATGAACCTGCTTTAGCTCGTGTCGCATTATATTCAGCCAAATAGCGGCCTGCTTGTCGCATTAACCAAACTGGTGTGTACTCTACCTTTTGACGTTGTAGTGCACGCAAGAAAGTATCATTTTTTAGTGGGGCAAACATCTCTTTACTCTCCTATTTTCCGATGACAAGATTATAAGCCATCCCCACTAAAATAACTGTAACTCTACTCCATCCCTAAAAAACGATTAGGTCTCCACTCGATAATCTTCTGCATCAATCTCGTGTTTCCTCATCAACCCCCAAAAAGCCCGCCTATGTTTGTGCGAGCGCTGTGCTGCAGCACAAATGTTCCCTTTTGTTTCTATTAATGCATGGACAACATAATTTTTTTCAAATTCTTTAATGACTTTTGCCTTAGCTATTTGAAAAGGATCCGAATAAATGACCTTATCACTCGTTGATTTTTTTGTGTTGCGTCTACGCTTACGAGTGACTTTAGGCTTTTGAGTAGACGCCATCACCATATTTAAAGGAATTGTTTGATGTTCATTATTCATAGGTGTTGTGAAAAACTCCTGACTTTTTCGTAACACCTTATGCAAGGGGGTATAGACGGCTTTATGGCGATCAATAATATTCGATAAGCGAATTCTCATGATAGAAACATCATCCCGCTCAAAGATATACTCTCCAATTCCCAAGGTTGCCAAATCCATAAAGGCAAGCGGTTGAACATGATGCGGCAGAGCAATCAGTGGAAATTGTAACGGGTGGGTTATTTGAGCGAGACTCACTCTAGTCCATACCAATGTTTCGGGTAACACTGGGATAATTAAGCAATCATAGCGCTCAAAGATAATGGCTAATTCTCGCAAAGCATTAGGGTGTGGGAATTGATGACCACCAACCTCGAAATCATTACAAGGCAAAAATTGCTGTACATCAATCTTAAATAATTGGATTCTATTGGTTTGTCGATGTGTTTCCTCAATAAACTCATCAACCCAACTCCCAAAACTCTCTAAGAAAAATATGCCACACTCAATTTTTTCACGCATGGTTTCCTCCTTTTATCACTATTGAAATATTTTGTCACCTTAAGGTAACAAAACATTACATTACCGAATATCAGTAGAAATCGCATTGTGGTTTTTACTATAACAGATACTTGATTAAATATTTTTATTTTATTTTTCAAATAGTTAAATAACAGGACTATGCTAAAAACAGCATACCCCACTGTTGTATTTAGAATAAAATTTTGTTGGTAGAAGAAATTATTGTATGGCTTTCAATTTTTTGGCTTTAAAATGAAAAGTTAACCTTTTACTATTTTTCCATACTAAACCTCATTTTGTATAAAAAACAACATTGCTTTGGCAATCTTGCCATGTCCATGTATATCGGTCAATTTAGCTGCTAAGTACTAGCAACTTTGCGAAGCGCCTCATCATCAGACAATCGTTTTTCAAACAAAATGAAAAGCCCCTTGGGATATCCCAAGGGGCTTAAATTCTGGTGCCGGCTACAAGAATCGAACTCGTGACCTTCTGATTACAAATCAGCTGCTCTACCTGCTGAGCTAAGCCGGCGTCGAAGAAATATAATTATATGTTTACTACACTTATTTGACAAGTGCCTGTGCTAAAAAACAACAAAATTAATCTACTAACCGGAAAGGTGTTGTTTTTTGAGCAAGTTTATCAGTTTCTTCTCTTGTGCTACTGTCATCCGCTGATGGATTGCCTTTATATTCGGTTACCTCAAAGCCCATCCCTTCTTCAGTTTCTCGAGCAAATACCCAAGCAATCGCCGTTATAGGGAAACTCACTAACTGAGATACCCCTGAAAAACGTGCATTAAAGCTCACCCACTCATTATCCATAAAGAAATCAGGGGTCGCTCGTGGCCCAACATTAAGCACAATATGGTTATCTCTCACATGGGCACGAGGTACACGACAATGCTCATCAACGCGAACCATAATATGTGGTGTATAGCCTTGATCTAAACACCACTCATAAATTGCACGCACTAAAAAAGGTTTAGCAGTATTGGGTAACATAGACTATCCTAGCGACGCATCACTTTTTCTGATGGTGTTAGTGCTTCAATAAAGGCTGGACGAGAAAAAATACGCTCCGCATATTTTTGTAATGGTGCAGCGCCCTTAGGTAACTCAATGCCATAGTAATCCAAACGCCATAATAATGGTGCCATTGTAATATCTAGCATAGAGAACTCATCGCCAAGCATATAACGATTTTTTACCATTAACGGTGCAATCTGAGAAAGACGATCACGGATAATGGCACGCGTTTTATTCAATAAGGCCTCATCAGCACGCTTGCTACGGTCTTCTAATACAGAGACATGCACGAATAGCTCTTTTTCAAAATTATGCAAGAAAAGTCGCGTACGAGCACGCATAATCGGATCTGCAGGCATCAATTGAGGATGCGGAAAACGCTCATCGATATATTCATTAATGATGTTTGACTCATAAAGAATAAGATCACGTTCAACAAGAATAGGCACAGTACCATAAGGATTCATCACTGTAATATCTTCTGGTTTATTAAAGAGATCAATATCTTTAATCTCAAAGTCCATGCCTTTTTCATATAAAACAAAGCGACAACGTTGAGAGAATGGGCAGGTTGTACCCGAATAAAGCACCATCATAATGTGGCAATTCCTTCTAATAATCTAAAGCTTGAAAAGATCTGCGAAAAGTACGCATTCAAAAACAACAATGGTTCTATTCTACAAGAAACGCCATAGCAATTTCTACTTAAAGTAAAAAGGCGAGCTATAAAGCTCGCCCTATCGAACTCACCGTATCACATTAAAAACTATTTAACATGTTTCCAGTAAGATTTATTCAGTTGCCAAATCACGACAAAGAAAATAGATAAGAACAATAGCACCCATACACCAAGTGTCTTACGGAACTCTTGCTGAGGTTCTGCCATCCAACCCATAAACGCCGTTAAATCAGCCATATCTTTGTCGAATTGAGCTTGCTTCTCTTTATCTAAATATTCAATTTGTGCATGGCTAGACGCATGACCTTTAAAATCTGCTAGCACTTTGTCGCTAACCACAGATTTATAACCATCTGCATCAACTTTAGTGATAGTTTCATGCCATTGTTTTGCACCATCTTTTTCCACTTCGTGAACATCGGTAAATGTCACTTCTACTGGACCTTGACGCTCCCAAAGCGGATTAGGCATACCTGCATTTGGGAATACTAAGTTATTCCAACCTAAATCACGCGACTTATCACGGTAGAAAGTACGTAGATAAGTATAGATATAATCCGTACCCGGCTGACCTAAGTTCTCAGCTTTTGCACGTGCCATTAATGATAAATCAGGTGGCGCTGCACCAAACCATAATTTCGCATCATGTGGCTTCATCGCAATCGACATCTTATCGCCTACTTTTTGACCAGTAAACAGTAAGTTTTCGACGATTTGGTTTTCGGTTAGACCAATCTGCGTTAGATTGTTATAACGCAATAAACTTGCGCTATGACAGTTCATACAGTAGTTAACAAATAACTTAGCACCATTTTGTAACGCTGCTTTATCGGTTACAGGAACTGGAGCAACGTCCCAAGGGTGACCACCGCCTGCAGCGACAGCTGAACCACCGCCGAGGGATGCTACCATAAGTAATGCACCTAAAATCTTTTTAATCATGATATTTCCTACAGTATCTTAGTGAGGGTGGTAAGTCACACGCTCAGGAACTTGTTTAAATGTCCCCAAACGGCTCCAAATTGGCATAAAGAAGAAGAATGCCAAGTATACAATCGTACCCACTTGTGAAACGATATTTAATACTGGAGACGGTGCTTTCGTACCGATAATACCAAGAATCACAAAGTTAATCATAAAGATAGCGTAAACCAATTTGTGCCAACCTGGACGATAGCGAATTGATTTCACAGGCGACTTGTCTAACCATGGTAAGAAACCAAGGATAACAACAGTACCACCCATTACAACTACACCCCAGAATTTTGCATCAAACACTCGTAACGCCACAGCAACTGCTACCAAAATAGCTGGGAAGATAAGTTTCCATGGTGCTTTAACGTTTTTGCTAAAGAAAATACCTACAGCAAACAATAATGCAAATGCTACTAACGCCCATGTAAACTCATCCGTTGTCGCACGTAACATTGAGTAGAATGGTGTGAAATACCATACTGGTGCGATATGTGGAGGTGTTTTGAATGGGTCAGCAGGTAAGAAGTTATTAGACTCTAAGAAATAACCGCCCATTGTTGGTGCAAAGAACATAATCGCTGCAAATACGATTAGAAAACCTGCAACGCCTACTAAGTCATGTACAGAGTAGTATGGATGGAAAGGAATACCGTCTAATGGACGACCGTTGGCATCTTTTTTAGCTTTAATCTCGATACCGTCAGGGTTATTAGAACCTACTTCGTGTAAAGCAATAATATGCGCAACAATTAAACCAATTAATACTAATGGAATCGCAATAACGTGGAAGGCGAAGAAACGGTTAAGTGTTGCGTCAGATACAACGAAGTCACCACGAATCCATACGGATAAGCCTTCACCAACGAAAGGAATCGCTGAGAATAAGTTTACAATTACCTGAGCACCCCAGAAAGACATTTGCCCCCATGGTAAGAGGTAACCAAAGAACGCCTCTGCCATCAAACATAAGAAAATCGCCACACCGAAAATCCACACCAACTCACGTGGTTTACGATATGAGCCATAAAGCATGCCGCGTAGCATATGTAAATACACTACAACAAAGAACATGGACGCACCTGTTGAGTGCATATAACGAATAATCCAACCGTAAGGTACTTCACGCATGATGTACTCAACTGACGCAAACGCTAAATCAGCGTCTGGTTTATAGTGCATCACCATAAAAATACCAGTTACGATTTGAATCACTAACACCAATAGTGCTAATGAACCAAAGAAATACCAGAAGTTAAAGTTCTTAGGAGCATAGTACTCACTAAGATGCTCTTTCCAAAGTTTACTTGCTGGGAAGCGGTGGTCAATCCAACCTAACAATCCCTTTGTATCTACAACTTTATCGCCGGCCATGTAAAGGCTCCCTTAGTTAATGAGTATGAGGCAAAACTAGCCTGCTGCTTGTTCTAAACCTACCATAATTGTATTGTCATCGACAAAATAATATGGAGGAACCAAAAGATTATCTGGAGCTGGTTGGTTTTTAAATACGCGCCCAGCTAAATCAAATTGCGAACCATGGCAAGGGCATAAGAAGCCACCTTCCCAATCTGCAGGCATACCCTCTGCACCACCCAGAGCAAAACGAGGTGACGGCGAACAGCCTAAGTGAGTACAAATACCCACAACCACTAACCATTGTTCTTTACGTGAACGATAGCTATTCTTAGCGAACTCAGGCGTAAATCCCGGACGATCTGATGCTGGGTCAGCAAGGAATTTTTCCATTTTCTCAAGACCTGCAATCATTTCAGGTGTACGATGTAAAACCCATACAGGCTTACCTTGCCACTCTGCCGTCACCATAGTACCCGGAGGAATAGCTGCTAAATTAACTGAAACAGGTGCGCCAGCGGCTTTTGCACGATCTGATGGGCTCATTGATGCAACGAACGGTACGACCGTAGCCACACCTGCCACACCACCCACAGCACAGGCTGTGCCTAGCCAAAAACGGCGTGAAGGGTCCTGTGGTAAGACGTCTGGAGAAGACTGCCCTTCATTTTGATGTAAGTTTGAATCCTGACTCATTATCGATCCTTATTGATACTGCCAAGGTGTAAAAAAATTAACGTATTTTAAATAGATTTATTTTAACTTATCCAGTTATTATATACCGTCAATTCAATTCAAGGAAAAAAAGGACACATTTTTATGAGTAAAGGTTTTTTAAACGAGTTCAAAGAGTTTGCTGTTAAAGGCAATATGGTTGACTTAGCCGTCGGTGTGATTATCGGTGCAGCATTCGGTAAGATTATTGACTCTTTAGTAAAAGATATCATCATGCCACTAGTCAACTTTATCCTTGGTGGTGACGTTGATTTCTCTAATAAATTCATCGTGTTATCTCAACCAGAAGGTTATGCTGGCGCACAAACACTGACCGCTTTACGCGACGCTGGTGCGACAGTATTTGCTTACGGTAACTTTATCACTATCCTCATTAACTTTATCTTATTAGCGTTTGTTGTATTCTTAATCGTTAAATCAATCGCTACAGCACGCTCTCGTTTCGAAGCAGAAAAAGCAGCAGAACCAGATCCAGAAGATATCGTGTTATTACGCGAAATCCGTGATTCTTTAAAGAAATAATTTAGTTCATTTAATATTTAAAGAATTGACGCAAAACCCCAGTAATACTGGGGTTTTATCATTTTATACAGGATTCGGAATATCAATAAATTCCACGTCTAATTCAGGAAATTGTGCTTTTAATGCCTCTCCCAAAGCTTGTACTCCATAACGTTCTGTTGCATGATGTCCAGCTGCCATAAAAGCCACTCCATTTTCTTGTGCCATATGAAAAACCTGCTCAGAAGCCTCTCCTGTGAGGAACAACTCTGCTCCTGCAGCAATAGCGGCATCAAAATACCCCTGTGCTCCACCAGTACACCATGCAATCCGAGAAACTCGTTTAGTTTTGTCTCCAATAAACAACACTGAGCGTTGTAAAATTGTCTCAATATGTTGCAATAATGCACCAAGTTCCTCTTTCCCTTTTGGTGGTGATCCTAACCAAACAAGATTGCCCTGTCCACAAGTTTCCACCTGACCTTCCACCCTATTTACACCAAAGTCCAAGACCTTAGCCAATTGTGCATTATTGCCCCATTCTGGATGAGCATCTAATGGTAAATGATAGCCAAAGACATTTAATTCCTGTTTAATAGCATAAGCGATACGTTCATACTTCATGTTGGTTATGCATGGATCCTCATTCTTCCAAAACCATCCATGATGCACGATGACGGCATCGGCTTTTACTTGCGCAGCTTTCTCTAAAAAGGCTTTAGATGCAGTAACTCCCATAACAACCTTTTTAATTGTAGGTTTGCCCTGTAACTGTAATCCATTTGGTGCATAATCTTTAAAATTATGTACTTGTAAAGACTGGTTAAGCCACTGGCTTAATGTTTGACGACTAACTAAACTCATATTTACTATCACCTTTATGCAACGTGTGTGGTCTATTTTCTCTCAAACTGTCGCTGTTTGTCTTGCTATTATCTTTATTTTGGCAACATTACGTCCTGCTTGGGTCAACAGTTTCCTATTAGATACACCATTACGTAAACAACCCACGGCTACCGTAAAAATTCAAGAAAATACACCCTCATCTTCAAATCAGAAACCTAGCCTGACCACTACCATAGTGACCTCTTATGCAGATGCCGTTACGTTGGCAGCACCTTCTGTGGTCAATATTTACACAACCAAAAAAGTATCAACTCCCTTTAAAAACATCACCGATGTTCCCGCATTACGTCCTTTTATTCAAGAGCAACAAAACCAAGCACTAAATGAACCTACCGACTTAGGCTCTGGTGTTATTGCTACTACAGATGGTTATATTCTCACCAATTATCACGTCGTAGAAGCCGCAGACTCTATTGAGGTAGCTCTTCACGATGGCCGCAAATTTGCTGCCCGCTTTATTGGCTCTGACTCAGATACCGATCTTGCTGTTTTAAAAATTGAAGTCTCTGATATTAAGCCTATTGCCTATGATCCAAAAGAGCAACTCCACGTTGGTGATGTTGTCCTAGCTATCGGCAATCCATTTGGTGTTGGTCAAACAACCACCATGGGGATTATCTCTGCGCTAGGACGCTCAGGATTAGGCATTAATACCTACGAAAACTTTATTCAAACTGATGCTGCCATTAACCCCGGCAACTCTGGTGGCGCATTAATCAATGTCAATGGGAACCTTATCGGCATCAATACCGCAATTTATTCCGAAACACAAGGCAGTGGCTCACTCGGCATTGGATTTGCCACTCCCGCGGATACTGCTTTAAAAATTATGCGCGAAATTATTGATACAGGACGCGTGACTCGCGGTTGGTTAGGGCTGGAGCCTCAAGCTGTGACGACAGATATTGCCAAAGCTTTTAATCTCAAAGAAACCCGTGGTGTTATCGTAGCATCTATCGTTCGCAATAGCCCTGCTGAAACCGCTAAATTAGCTGTCGGCGACATTATTATGGAAATGAATGGTAAACCTGTGATTGGTGTGCATCAACTTATGAATGAAATTGCTGCCATCAAACCTGAAGCATCTCTTAGTTTAACGGTATTGCGTGCAGGCAAACCTACAGAAATTAAGGTCACGCTAGGAAAACGTCCTTAAGAGTTTATTCTTGCGGTAATGTATCCTGGGCTTTTGGCTTAACAAAACGTGCTGCAACAAGTCCTAATTCAAACAGCAAAATCAAAGGAACTGCCATCATAAACTGACTGATGACATCTGGAGGCGTAAGGACAGCTGCAATAATAAAGGCACCCACAATGACATAACTACGTGCCCCTTTAAGCTTCTCGACACTCACCATACCTGTTCCAACCAACACCAGCACCACAACAGGCACTTCAAAAGTCAACCCAAATGCCATAAACATCGTCATGACAAAATCAAGGTAAGCTTCAATATCGGGGGCGAAATTAATACTTTCAGGAGAGACTGTCGCAATAAAATGAAAGACCGTCTGGAAAACAAAGAAATAACAAAATGCCATACCTATCAAAAAGAGGACATAACTTGATACGACGACAGGCAAGACAAGGCGTTTCTCATGCTTATACAGCCCAGGAGCGATAAATGCCCATGCTTGATAGAGCACAAAGGGTAATGCCAACACAAAAGCCACCAATAAGGTCACTTTGAGTGGCACTAAGAAAGGGGTAATGACGCCATAAGCAATCATTTTATCCCCTGCTGGTAGTGTAGATGCCATCGGTTTGGCTAAAAAGTCATAGAGCTCTTTGCTACCTGGGTAAATACATAAAATCCCAAAAACGACTAATACCGCAACAACAGCATAGAGTAATCGTGTTCTTAACTCAACGAGGTGAGAGACTAAGGTCTCTTCTTTAGCACCTTGTAGCTCTGTATTTTCTTGTTGATTCTGGCTCATTATGATACGTTCTTAGCATTGTTGGAGCTGGTTACTTCTCCTACACTCTTAGTAGATGTAGGCTTTAAAGTCGATAAATCTGGCAACTCTTGGGCGATATCTTGTTTAAGTTGTTGTGCCTTATCCCCCATTTCTTCTTTTATCGAAGCAAGGGGGTCTTTTATCTCAGAGACTGTATTTTCAAAATCAGTCTTTAATTGAGTAGCGGCAGACTTAACATCCTCTTTAAGCTTACTAAGCTCTTGAATATCCATTTCACGCTGAATATCACTCTTAATATCTCGCATATAGCGCTGCGCTCGCCCTGTCAGATGACCTACAGTACGTGCCACCTTAGGCAAACGTTCTGGCCCTAACACTATCAAAGCCACAATGCCAATAACAAAAAGCTCACTAAAACTCAAACCAAACATATCTATCCCGAATAAATAAAGCGTACCTTTTTACATCGATACGCTCTACCTTTTACTCTGCCTTTTCTTTGGCTTTTACATCAACCGTGGTAGATTCTTGTTGGCTCAAAGCGGCTTTTTCTTCACCGTCTTGCATACCTTTTTTAAAACCTTTGACAGCACCACCTAGGTCTTCACCTACATTACGTAGTTTTTTTGTACCAAAAACAAGTACCACAACCAATAACACAATCAGCCAATGCCAAATACTCAAACCACCCATTATTTACTCCTATTTCCTTAAAACTTTAAGCTTAAAATTACTCTTTGCGAGAGGCTTTTTCAACTAATCCTGACACTCCCTCTCGGCGTGCAAGCTCAGTAATCACCTGCTCTGGTCGCAAACCATAATAGCCCAAAGCAACCATACTGTGAAACCATAAATCCGCTGTTTCTGCAATAATGCGCTCTTTATCAGCATCCTTACATGCCATCACCAATTCGGTCGCTTCTTCACCTACTTTCTTTAGAAAGCTATCAGGTCCTTTATGATAAAGCTTGGCCACATAAGAACTCTCTGGATTACCACCATTGCTAGGTAAGCGACTTTCCAATGTATTGGCCAATACGGCTAAAAAATCACTCGAACTACTCATGTGTACCCTTATAAATTTCCTGAGGGTCTTTCAATACAGGATCAACCGGATTCCATTGCAAATCTTCTGAGCCCTCAATAGTATCCAAACGCAAGTAAAAACAACTATGGCGCCCCGTATGGCATGCCACTCCACCCATTTGTTCGACTTTCAATAAAATCACGTCTTGATCGCAATCTAAACGAATCTCATGTACTTTTTGTGTATGACCCGATTCTTCACCTTTACGCCATAGTTTTTTGCGTGAACGCGACCAATACACAGCCACTTGGGATTTTACAGTCTCTTGTAGCGCCTCATGATTCATCCAAGCCACCATTAAAATAGCGCCTGTTTGATAATCCTGAGCAATGGCAGGAATCAGACCATTATCATCAAACTGTACTTGTTTTAACCAAGCACTCATTACGCTCTCCTAACGGCAATACCTTGTTGTGCCATAAAGTCTTTACACTCAGCAATAGTATATTCACCATAGTGAAAAATACTGGCAGCCAATACCGCATTGGCTCGACCTTGAGTCACACCATCTGCCAAATGTTGTAAATTACCTACGCCACCCGATGCAATCACAGGAATAGCAATAGCATCCGAAACAGCACGAGTCAATGCCAAATCAAACCCTGATTTAGTACCGTCCTTATCCATACTGGTCAATAAAATTTCACCAGCACCATAATCAGCCATTTTAATCGCCCACTCGACAGCATCAATACCTGTCGGCTTACGACCTCCATGGGTATAAACTTCCCAACGATTAGGTTCACCTTCTTTACTCACTTTGCGAGCATCAATCGCAACCACAATACATTGTGAACCGTAGTATTGGCTAGCTTCTAACACGAGCTCAGGTCGATTGACCGCCGCACTATTCATTGAAACCTTATCTGCACCCGCATTTA
Organism: Pelistega suis; assembly: GCF_013133795.1. GTDB lineage: Bacteria > Pseudomonadota > Gammaproteobacteria > Burkholderiales > Burkholderiaceae_B > Taylorella > Taylorella suis. The sequence goes on along the minus strand of NZ_JABGBN010000008.1, from coordinate 23,310 downwards.
ATAAGCGTTGTACATCGCTAACTTCGCGCACACCACCACCGACTGTCAACGGAATAAATACTTGCGATGCTACTTGCTCAATAATAGGCAAAATCAAATCGCGTCCATCACTCGTTGCTGTGATGTCTAAAAATGTCAATTCATCAGCACCTTGTTCATTGTAACGACGTGCAATCTCTACTGGATCACCTGCATCACGCAGCTCCACAAAGTTGACTCCTTTGACCACGCGACCCGCTGTCACGTCTAGGCAAGGGATAATTCGCTTTGTCAATGTTGACAATGACTCGCTCAATTTCAGTCCTCTAATTCATCTACATAACGTTGAGCTTCTTCAAAGTCCAATGTACCTTCATAAATACTACGACCCAGAATAACGCCTTCAATACCGTCATCAATATGTTGTGCCAATGCACGAATGTCGTTCATATTATGCACACCGCCCGATGCAATAATCGGAATATTGACCGCTTGCGCAAGTTTTAGCGTTGCTTCCACATTAACACCCGACAACATACCGTCACGACCAATATCCGTATAAATAATCGCTTCTACACCGAAGTCCTCAAAACGCTGTGCCGTCGTAATCACATCATGCTTGGTAATCTTACTCCAACCATCGGTAGCAATTTTACCGTCTTTAGCGTCCAAACCGACAATGATATGTCCTTGGAAAGCTGCACATGCATCTTGTAAAAACTGAGGATCTTTCACTGCAGCGGTACCAATAATAACGTACTCTAAACCCATATCTAAATAGGCCTCGACAGTATCCATGTCACGGATACCACCACCAATTTGCACAGGGATTTCATCATCAATTTCTTTCAGAATACGTTTGATGGCGTCTGCATTCTTAGGTTTTCCTGCAAATGCCCCATTTAAATCCACGAGGTGCAGACGATTTGCACCTTTATCCAACCATTGTTTAGCCATAACCGCTGGATCATCGGCAAATACCGTAGCATCATTCATTTCGCCTTGGCGTAAACGCACACAACGTCCATCTTTAAGATCAATTGCAGGAATTAACAACATAGAAATTTAAAAATAAAAATTGCTAAAAATGTTATACACTCTATCAACGTATAACGGTAAAACTGTATTTATACCCTATTTTCATGGTAAGTTCATTAAATTTGCCATTCCACAAAATTACGATATAAACGTAAACCTTGTTCAGCACTTTTTTCTGGGTGAAATTGCGCAGCAAAAATATTATCTCGTGCGACTGCACAAGTGAACGTATGCCCATATAGCGTACTGCCCATCGTTAAACTGTCATCACTCGGTTTAACATAATAACTATGCACAAAATAAAAATAACTATTGTCTGGAATACCGCTCCAAACAGGGTGCTCACGCTCCTGCTTGACCTGACTCCAACCCATATGCGGAACTTTTAAATGCTCTTGGTGATCATTAAAATGCGGTTTGGCAAAGACATCGCCTTCGAACTTTTTAACCTCGCCGGGAAAAATACCCAAACAGCTTACATCACCCTCTTGACTACGCTCAAATAGCATTTGCTCGCCGACACAAACACCTAATAAAGGCTTGGTTCTTGAGGCTAACAATAAGGCTTCTTTTAAACCTGATTTTTCAAGGTTTTGCATACAGTCACGCATTGCGCCCTGTCCTGGCAAAACAACACGATCTGCTTTATTCAATAGCTCTACTGTATTAGCTAGATAAACATTCGCCTCAGGTGCTGCATAACGTAAAGCACGCTCTACCGAATGAATATTACCCATACCATAATCAACAATCGCAATAGAGGTGCTCATTTTAGAGTACACCTTTCGTCGAAGGAATCATGCCAGCGGCACGCGGGTCAGGCGTTGCGGCCATACGTAATGCTCGCCCAAACGCCTTAAATACCGTTTCAGCTTGATGATGAGAATTAACACCTCGTAAATTATCAATATGAACAGACACTAAGGCATGATTTACAAAGCCTTGAAAAAACTCACGCACCAAGTCCACATCAAAACGACCAATCATCGCTCGTGTAAACGGAACATGAAACTCCAAACCGGGGCGACCTGAAAAATCAATCACCACGCGTGATAAAGCTTCATCTAGTGGCACATAGGAATGACCGTAACGCGTGAGCCCTTTTTTGTCTCCCACCGCTTTAGCAACCGCCATACCTAGACTGATACCAACATCCTCCACAGTATGATGGTCATCAATATGCGTATCACCGTCACACTCAATCTCAATATCGATCATACCGTGACGTGCAATCTGATCAATCATATGATCCAAGAACGGGACACCTGTATTGATAGCTTGTTTACCTGTACCATCTAAATTAATGGCAACCTTAATCTTTGTTTCGTTGGTATTACGAATAATTTCAGCTGTACGCATATTATTTTTCCATCGAGTCTAAACGATATTCTGCACTACGGGCATGTGATTGTAACCCCTCTCCATAAGCTAATTCTTTGGCAATAAGTCCTAAAGTCTGAGCTCCTTGTTGCGAGACTTGAATTAAGCTCGAGCGTTTTTGGAAGTCATAAACCCCCAAAGGTGAGGAAAAACGTGCTGTACGAGAAGTTGGCAACACATGATTCGGACCCGCACAGTAATCACCTAAAGACTCTGAGCTATAAGATCCCATAAAAATAGCCCCGGCATGACGAATTTTATCTACTAACTCAGCCGCATTTTCTGTAGAAATTTCTAGATGCTCAGCAGCAATAAAGTTAGCAATCTCACAGGCCTCATCTAAATCACGAACCTGAATTAAAGCACCACGATTTTGCAAGCTTGTTGCGATAATATCTTTGCGTGGCATGGCCTCTAATTGGCGGATGATAGATGCCTCAACCGCATCCAAATAGGCAGCATCAGGACATAATAAAATCGCTTGTGCTAGCTCATCATGCTCTGCCTGTGAAAACAAATCCATCGCAATCCAATCCGCTGGGGTTTTTCCATCAGCAATGATTAAGATTTCACTAGGACCTGCCACCATATCAATACCTACCGTGCCAAATACACGACGTTTAGCAGAGGCAACAAAAGCATTACCTGGACCGACGATTTTATCAACTTGTGCGATACTTTCTGTACCATAGGCTAATGCTGCCACAGCTTGTGCACCACCAATAGCAATCACTCTATCGACGCCAGCAACCGCTGCCGCTGCTAGCACTAATGGATTGCGCTGACCATGCGGTGTTGGCGTAACCATCACAACTTCTGATACTCCTGCCACCTTAGCTGGAATAGCATTCATTAGTACCGAGGACGGGTATGCTGCCTTACCGCCAGGCACATATAAGCCTACTCTGTCCATAGGTGTAATTTTCTGTCCAAGTACTGTACCGTCTGCTTCGGTATAACTCCATGACGGCGCTTTTTGATGTTCATGATAAGCACGCACACGTGCAGCAGCAGCCTCTAACGCTTGTCGTTGCGTAGCAGGCAAACTCGCTAATGCCATCTGACAATCAGCCAAGGGCACTTCTAAATCAGCCATTGATTGCGCTTGCACCTTATCAAACTGTTGAGAGTACGCCACAACAGCCTTATCGCCACTTCGTCTAACCTCTCGCAAAATAGTTGCTACCGCACTTTCAATAGCCTCATCTTGACTAGACTCAAACGCTAATAAAGTCGTTAAATCTTGCTGAAAATCTGTATCTTTTGAACTTAAACGATTAATTACACCCATCTTATTTTCCTTGACTAGCCGCTGCAAAAGCGTCAATTAAAGGTTGCAAGTACTTTGCTCGCGTTTTTAAGGAGGCCTGATTAACAATTAAACGAGAAGAAATAGGCGCGACATCTTCGACCGGAACCAAACCATTAGCTCGTAAAGTACCGCCAGTCGATACAATATCCACAATGGCGTCTGCTAATCCCACCAGAGGAGCCAATTCCATAGAACCATAAAGCTTAATAATATCGACATAAACGCCTTTACGTGCAAAATGTTCACGCGTTACATTAACGTATTTTGTCGCCACACGTAAACGTGCTCCTTGCTTTACCGCTGCTTCGTAGTCAAAATCTTGACGAACAGCCACCGCCAAACGACACTTTGCAATATCTAAATCAATTGGTTGATAAAGTCCACCTGGATGCTCTTTCGTATGCTCATAGAGAATATCTTTACCTGCAATACCAATATCTGCAGCACCATATTGCACATAGGTTGGTACATCTGAAGCCCGCACGACCAATAAACGCAAATTGGGATCACTCGTAGGCAAAATCAATTTACGAGAATTCTCTGGACTTTCTGGCACTTCGATACCCGCCGCCTGCAACAATGGTACAGTATCCTCAAAAATACGACCTTTTGATAAAGCCAAAGTAATCAATGACGACTTTTCCATCTCTTAGCCCTTAATACGTTCGATATTAGCACCAACGGCTTTCAATTTTTCTTCCATTTTGGCATAACCGCGATCCAGATGATAAATACGATCCACGATTGTCTCGCCCTCGGCAGCTAAAGCCGCAATCACTAAGCTCGCAGAAGCACGTAAATCAGTCGCCATCACTTTAGCACCAGAAAGTTTCTCAACACCATTAACAACGGCGGTATGACCATCTAATGCAATATCTGCCCCTAGACGAATAAGCTCTGGCACATGCATATAACGATTTTCAAAAATATTCTCCACAATAATCGAAGTACCTTCTGAAATCGTATTTAACGCCATCATTTGCGCTTGCATATCTGTCGCAAATCCTGGATGTTCGTGTGTTTTAATGCTAACCGCTTTGGGACGCTTATTCATACGAGCACGAATCCAATCATCGCCCGTTTCAATCTCCACGCCCGCTTCGATTAGTTTATCTAATGTCGCCCCCATCGTATGCGGCGCCGCATTGCGTAAAGTAATCTCACCACCTGCAGCAGCGACGGCACACAAGAAAGTACCCGCTTCGATACGATCAGCCACCACGGTATAATCTGCGCCGTGCAACTTATCAACGCCTTCAATCACGATACGATCCGTACCATGACCCGAAATCTTAGCACCCATCGCAATCAATAACTCAGCTAAATCAACCACCTCTGGTTCACGTGCCGCATTTTCAAGAATCGTTGTCCCTTCTGCTAACGCTGCTGACATTAAAAACTGCTCAGTACCACCTACTGTCACCATATCAGTACGGATAGAGGCACCTTTAAGACGTTTTGCCTCTGCCACAACAAAACCATGTTCAACCTTGATGTCAGCAGATAAAGTAGCTAAACCCTTAATGTGCTGATCAACAGGACGCTGACCAATAGCACAACCGCCTGGCAAGCTTACCTTAGCTGAACCAAAACGAGTTAATAATGGCCCCAAAACAAGGATGGATGCTCGCATCGTTTTAACCAGTTCATATGGTGCTTCATATGAGGTAATATTATCCGCTTGTAATTTAACCACCTCTGGAGCTAACCACTCAGCCTTAACCCCTAATTGCTCGAGAACTCGAATCGTGGTCTTAACATCATTAAGATCCGGTACATTACGTAAAATAACCGGCTCCTCAGTTAATAACACCGCACATAAAATAGGCAAGGCTGCATTTTTAGCTCCCGATACGGTAATCTCTCCATGCAATGGCGCACCACCAATAATACGTAATTTATCCATTTTTCTTATACTCCTCTGGTGTTAAGGTACTCATTGATAGCGCATGAATTTCCTCACGCATACGATCGCCCAAGGCGGTATAAACTAACTGATGTCTCGCAATAAGACGTTTGCCTTCAAAGGCAGGGCTAACAATAATAGCCTGAAAGTGTGAACCATCGCCCTCTACTTCACAATGCTCACAGGGAAGCTGGCTGACAATATATTCGCGAATTTGTTCTGGTGTAGGTAAGTTCATGTTACGTCCGAAGTTTATAACCGCTCGCAAGTATTCTTAATGCAATCGCTGCGATTAGTACAAATGTAAAAAGTACCACAAAAAAGCTTTGCCATGGGGAAACATCAGAAATTCCAAAAAAGCCGTAACGAAAACCATCAATCATATAGAAGACGGGATTGAAATACGATAGCTTCTCCCAAAAAGGTGGCAAACTATGGATAGAATAAAACACCCCTGACAAAAATGTCATCGGCATAATTAAAAAATTTTGAAAGGCGGCCAATTGGTCATATTTCTCTGAACTCAATCCAGCCACCAAGCCCAAACACCCCATAATAGCACAGGCCATAAAAGCAAAAACAAGCACCCATGCAATGTGTACGGGTAAAGTTCCTGAGAAAAACAATCCAGCTACCCAAATCGCCAAACCCACAACAATTCCTCTCACAATACTCGCGGTCACAAACGCGGCAAAGATTTCTTTGGGTGATAAGGGAGGTAATAAAATAAAAATTAAATTCCCCGTTAAACGACTTTGCATTAAAGAAGATGAGGAGTTAGCAAAAGAGTTTTGCATCATCGACATCATCATTAAACCGGGAATTAAAAAACTCACATAATTAATCTGCTCATAAACCGTTAAACGACCCTCTAGCACTTGTGCAAATACCAATAAATACAGGATTGCCGTCAATACAGGAGCCGCCACTGTTTGCGTCAGCACTTTATAAAATCGCGCAACCTCTTTACGCAACAGAGCAAAAAAACCCGAACCAAAAATCAATTCTTCTTGTAAAGGATGTTGCTTAGCCATGCTGTGCTCCTGACTGCATAATTTGCACAAAAACCTCTTCTAAGTCCTGATTTCCATACTGCGATAGAATATTTGCTGTCGTATCTAAGGCAATTAGCTCTCCTTTTCTTAAAAAGGCCAAGCGTTGACACAGGTCTTGCGCCTCTTCCAAATAGTGCGTAGTCAAAATAATGGTATGCCCTTTTTTATTCAGGGAAGAAATAAACTGCCATAAACTACGTCTTAAATCGACATCCACACCAGCTGTTGGTTCATCAAGAATAATCACCGGTGGACGATGCACTAAAGCCTGCGCGACTAAAACACGACGCTTCATGCCGCCAGAAAGTTCACGCATATTATTCTCAGCCTTTTCACTCAGCCCAAGATGAAAAAGTACCTCATCAATCCAATCATCATTGTGATACAAACCAAAGTAACCTGATTGATTACGCAGAGTCTCTCTGACTGTAAAAAAAGGGTCATATACCAACTCTTGTGGTACAACCCCTAATGACCGCCTAGCTTGTAAATAATCACGTTGAACATCATAACCATAAATCTGGGCACTTCCCTGAGTAGGCTTAGATAGACCTGCCAAGACAGAAATGAGCGAAGTCTTGCCTGCGCCATTAGGACCTAATAAACCAAAGAACTCACCCTCATTAACGGTAAAGCTCACGTTTTTTAAGGCTTGAAAACCTTCCTCATTCGTTTTACCTAGAAGGCGAGACCAAAGCGTATCATTAGAGGGATATACTTTACTTAGTGCTTGGACGGCAACAGCGGACATAAAAGAAAAGCAATGATAGAAAAAGGAAAATTATAACACGCTCACTCCCCTCTTTTAAGCCCTCATTTTTAGCATTACACCTCAGTTAAGCGAGCGGTAAAATGACGTAACACAGGCGGTTCGTAAGTAAAAGTCAGTCCTCGAATTAAACTCGCCGTACTTTTTAGCTGATCAAATGCCTCAATAATAAAATCCATATGGGTTTGCGTATAAGTAGCACGAGGTATGGTTAAACGCAACAACTCTGCAGGACAAGGTAACTGCTCACCCGTTTTAGGATCTCTACCCAATAATAGGGAACCGATTTCTACCGCACGAATCCCTCCTACTTTATACAACGCACACGCTAAAGCATGCGCTGGGAATTGATAAGCTGGAATATGTGGCAGTAATTTGCCCGCATCCACAAAGGCAGCATGCCCCCCTGCTTGCTGACACACGATACCAATATCACTTAAACCATTGACAAGATAAGCAACTTGCTGAATACGATAAGCTAACCAATCTTGATTCATGCCATCATAAAGTCCAACAGCCAAACGCTCCATGGCGCCACCTTCTAAGCCACCATAGGTCGGAAATCCCTCTTGAACCACACAAAGACTACGGCACTCGTGATAAACATCTTCAAGACTATTATCCTTAAAGCATAATAAACCACCCATCGGCACCATAGCATCCTTTTTAGCTGACATGGCCAACATGTCAGCATATTTATAGCTTTCATAGGTAATTTGCTCAATTGTCCAATCTCGATACTCAGGTTCACGCTGTTGAATAAAATAAGCATTTTCTGCGAAACGTGCAGAATCCATAATGACGGGAATATCATATTTGCGTGCAATATCATACATAGCTCGCATATTCGCCAAGGAAACAGGTTGTCCTCCTGCTGAATTACACGTAATGGTACAAACAATATAAGGGACATGCTCAGCACCGACCGCTAGAATACCCTGCTCTAATTTATCTAAATCAAAATTTCCCTTAAAGTCTGCGTAAACACCTGTATCAAATGCTTCTGATACATGGACATTATTGACAGTTGCTCCATTTATCTGACTATGTCCTTGTGTGGTATCAAAGAAATAGTTCGAAAACACCACCATTTTCTGGCGATTTAAACCCTTTTCTCGCTCACGCTTACGAATAAGGACTGGAATATAAATCTGCTCAGCACCACGCCCTTGATGCGTAGGAATCGTATAGTCATAGCCAAAAATTTGCTTAACCGCATCACGCAAAGCATAATAACTACGACTACCACTGTAAGCCTCATCACCTCGTAGCATTGCAGCTTGCATATTCTGCGTCACTGCACCTGTGCCACTATCCGTTAATAAGTCAATAAAAACATCTTCACTGTCTAATAAAAAGGGATTCATACCCGCTTTAACAATCGCTTCTTCACGATAAGCACGTGTAGTGCGTTTGACCGGTTCAATCACTCGAATACGAAAAGGCTCTGGCAAATGTTTAAAGTTTTCCATCATAAAGTCCTGTGAGATTTTTTGAATTTTTAAAAGACGTATCAACTATCCACGAACATCTTCTCCGAGAAGACATTCGTTAGCCTCCTATTTGGCACAACACCAGAAAAGGAGTAATACGAGCCATCACGAAACTCAGCTTTATAGGACTTATGGAAAATACAGGACGAGCTTAGGATCAGCCACAACCCAAGTTTGACTAATAATCATTATGGCCCCTCCTTCACTCAATAGATAATAATAGATACATTATCCATCAAACTCTGTCTATCAACCAATAGGGAAATACACTAAAAACACGCAAAAAAAAGCCTAGTTATTTCACTAGGCTTTAAAAAGAGAAATAAAACTCTCTACAATCCAAGGAGGAAATTATTTTTGCAAGCTGCGGATTAAACCGTCAATACCACCTTTATTAATTTCGCCGCGAAATTGGTTACGATAGTTTTCGACCAACCAGATATTTTCAACATTGAAATCATAGACTTTCCAGCTATCGCCTGCTTTTTCCAAACGATAGTCAATTGATACTGGCGAACCTGCACCTGTCACGACGGAGCGCACAACGACATCATTTGCATTAGCATCACCGCGGAAAGGTTGCACGTTAATGGCAGTTTTATCCGTAACGTTTTTAAATGCGCCACTATACGTACGCACTAAAGTGCCTTTAAATGCACTCACTAATTGCTGCTTTTGCTCAGCTGTGGCTTGACGCCAAGGAGCTCCTGTTGCTAAGCGAGTCGTTTTTTCTAAGTTTGTTGACGGCATCACATATTGATCAACAATTTTATTAATTTCTGCGGTATTACCGCTACGTGCCGCACCATTTGCCTTAATCGCGTTTAATGTTTGATTCGCTAAGTTTTCAATAAATTGATTAGGATCTTGAGCAGCTTGTACGGCAACTGCCGTACTTAAAAAAACTGCTGCACCAAATACCGTTTTTGCCGCTGTTTTAAAAATTGTTTGTGTCATTTCAAAATTCCTATAAAGAAAGCAGGTAACACCACTTTGTTACCCGCTACTATAAAGCATTTATCAAGAATAAGAATTAAAGGATTGTTAATAAAGTTACAGGGTATTACTCACCCGGATCCTCATATTCTGGCATTGTAAATTGATCAAATGATTTAAGCTTTTCTAAGCGTTTTTGACGCAATTGCTCACGGTATGCCGTACGTTGTGCTTGACCTGGAATGACTAAGCCACTCTCCGTAGTATCTTCTGCTAAATGTCCGGTAGCTGGCGTACCATCGGTAATCTCATCTTCAAATTTTGAGCGTAATAAAGCATGACGATTTTGTTGGTAAGCATCTCGTACAAAAGCATACTTATCTAAAGCGACATCCGATGCAATATCATCCGCTGTCAATAATTGCTCTCGCTTATCAAAAGCCTGTAAGCCGACAATCGCATTTCTAAGCGGAATATTCTCAATTGCCCAAGGGGTTGTAAAGGTTGCTGAACCGCCTATGGCATCACCAGCCAAGCCCATCGTATCACGCAAAGAACTAGAACCTAAAACCGGCAATACCACATAAGAGCCTTCTCCTAAGCCCCAAACCCCTAGCGTTGTACCAAAATCATTCGGGATTTTCTTGGCACCATTCATCGTTGCCACATCAATACACCCCCCTAAACCCACGGTGGTATTAAACATGACACGTCCCATCGTATTGACAAAATCTAAACCTCGTCCTTGCAAAAGACTATTAATGCCAGACCAAACATCGCCAAGATTACCAAAAATATTACGCACACAAGTTCGTACAGGATTAGGGACAACCGCTTGATAACCTTTAGCCACGGGACGCAAGACAGCTTTATCCACCGCCTCATTGACCTTAAACATTGTGCGGTTATAACTCTCTAAAGGATCTTTGGGATTAGGATTGTCTACACTAGCACATGCAGTAAGCGATAAACCTAACACCCCTATCACCATTATTTTTTTCATCTTTTTCATCTGATTGCCCTATTCTTTTGCCTTACCTTCTTTTTCGGCTGTTGAAAATAAGAATTTACTTACTAATTCCTCAAGCACTAAAGCACTTTGCGTATATGTAATTTCACTACCTTCTTTTAGCATTTCCTCTTCAGCACCTGCCGTAATACCAATATACTGCTCACCAATCAAACCGGCAGTTTGAATCGTTGCCGAACTATCCTTAGGAAAGGCATATTTAGCTTCCATATTTAACTTCACGATAGCACGAAAATCGTTATTATCAAAACTTACTTCCGCCACTCGACCCACTACAACACCATTACTCTTAACAGGTGCACGTGCTTTTAATGAACCAATATTGTCAAATTTAGCAGTAACCTGATAGGTCTTATCAAAAGAAAAAGTACTTAAATTACCTGCTTTTAATGCTAAAAACAATACTGCCAAAAAGCCCAGTAAAACAAAAATACCCACTAAAAAATCGGTTTTCTTACTTTGCATATATAAACCTAATCAAAAATTAAAACATTAATGCGGTCATGATGAAATCGAGACCCAAAACTAATAAAGAAGCACGAACGACGGTGCGCGTAGTAGCTTTTGCTACGCCTTCCGGTGTCGGCTGACAGTACCATCCTTCAAAAAGAGAGACCAACATGACCGCAACACCAAAAACGACACTTTTAATCACGCCATTGAGCACATCATGAAAAACATCTACCCCTGATTGCATTTGCGACCAAAAGGCGCCGGTATCAACATCAATTAATACGACGCCCACAAACCAACCACCGATAATACCGACCGCAGAGAAAATCGCAGCAAGTACTGGCATAGCAATAATCCCTCCCCAAAATCGAGGGACTAAAATGCGACGCAATGGATTAATTCCCATCACATCCATGGCATTGATTTGCTCACCAGACTTCATCAAACCGATTTCTGCTGTAATTGACGTTCCTGCACGTCCTGCAAATAATAAGGCGGTCACTACGGGTCCTAACTCACGCACCAAACTTAATGCGACTAATAAACCAAGCGCCTCTTCAGAGCCATACATGGATAAAGTATTATACCCCTGTAATCCCAGTACAAAACCAACGAATAAGCCCGATACGGCGATAATGGATAATGAATAATTACCAATAAAATGTACCTGCTCTGTCACTAAACGAGGGCGTTGAAAAACAATAAAGGACTGCGCCAACAAACTAAAGAACAATTTGAAGAAGATGCCGATACGGCTGATGACATCAATAACATAACGTCCTAATAATGCAATCGCATTAACCATTTAGATGCCCCTTACGTTGCGCATACCATTGCTGAAAATGTGGTGTCTCAGGATACTCAAATACCACTGGTCCCTGTGGGCTACCTCGCAAAAATTGTTGTACATAAGGATTATCAGAAGCTCGCAACTCATCCGGCGTACCCGCCACAAGCAACTGCCCCTGTCCTACCATATAGACATAATCAACAATATTGAAAGACTCTTCAATATCATGCGTAATCAATACGGAGCCACAATGCAAGCGATCCGCCGTATCCCGAATTAATTTAGCCGTCATACCTAAAGAGATAGGGTCTAGGCCTGCAAATGGCTCATCATACAAAATCAACTCAGGCTCCAACACTATTGAACGTGCTAACGCCACTCGACGTGCCATACCCCCTGAAATCTCTGATAATTTAAGATGTGCCGCTGACCGCAATCCAACGGCATCCAATTTACTCAGAACCTTTTCAAAAATAAGTGCCTCACTATCCTGAGTTAATTCTCGAAGCGGGAAGGCCACATTATCAAAAACACCTAAATCCGTAAACAATGCACCTTGTTGGAATAAAACCCCCATTCTTTGACGTAATAAGCGCATTTTCTCTGGCGTCACCTTCGATAAGTCTTGACCATATAAAGTCACCTTACCTTTTTGAGGAGCAATCTGACCCGTTGCCGCACGCAATAAGGTCGTTTTCCCTGAGCCAGAACCCCCGATAAGAGCAACAACCTCACCCTTACGTACACGAACATTTAAACCAGAAAGAATCGTTCTATCTCCATAACCGAGACTGACATCTTCTAATTCAAGTATGGTTGTAGATTCAGACTGATGTACTGACATTGACATCATAACTATTTAAATAAGATAAGAAAGTTAATCATTTTAACAAGCTTTTCGACATGAAAACCTTATCAACTCTAAAACTTCACCGTTTGTAATCATTAGACACTCCTTTTACTTACAAATCAAAATAATTATTTAAAAATAATAGGTTAACTTTAAATATATAGGGTAAACCCTAATACAAATTTAACCCTAAACAGCATAATCTTGACAAAAGTTTAATATTCCACAACGGGAGCAAGTGATGACCGATTACACAACCCTAGGTGTCAAAGTTGATACCGCTACCAAAGAACGCCTACAAAAAAGTGCCCAACAGCTCAATTGCACACCACATTGGCTACATAAACAAGCCTTAACAACCTATTTAGAGCAAATTGAGCGAGGCACACTACCGCAAGAGCTAGCCCATTTAAAAGGTGAAAGCACAGAGCCTTCTTTAAATAGCGAAATTGGCATAACTCTTGAAGAACCGCAACAATACCCTCCTTTCTTTGAGTTCGGTCAAGACATCCAATCACAATCTGTCCTACGCTCTGCCATTACGTCGGCCTATCGTCGTCCTGAAACAGAGTGTGTACCTTTTTTACTACAACAAGCCACGTTAAATGAACCCGAAAAAACTCGCGACTTAGCTCTAAGTCTTGTGAAGGCACTCAAAGAAAAAACACCTTCTGGTGGTGTAGAAAGCCTTATTCAAGAGTTTGCCCTTTCTAGTCAAGAAGGGGTAGCGCTAATGTGCTTAGCAGAAGCATTATTACGTATTCCAGACCGGGCCACTCGTGATGCCTTAATTCGCGACAAAATTAGCCATGGTGATTGGAAATCACATATGGGTGGTTCGCCATCAATGTTTGTTAACGCTGCCACTTGGGGTCTAATGATTACCGGCAAGCTAGTAGCGGTCAATAGCGAAAATAATCTCTCTAATGCCCTAACGCGCATGATTGCCAAAGGCGGTGAACCTCTCATTCGTAAAGGTGTCGATATGGCTATGCGGATGATGGGTGAACAATTCGTCACAGGTGAAACTATCGCTGATGCACTTGCTAATAGTAAAAAATTCGAAGCAAAGGGATTCCGTTATAGCTACGACATGCTCGGTGAAGCTGCCACGACGGAAGAAGATGCCGCTCGCTATTATCGTGATTACGAACAAGCTATTCACGCCATTGGTAAAGCGTCTGCTGGTCGTGGTATCTATGAGGGCCCCGGCATTTCTATCAAACTTTCTGCCCTACACCCACGCTACTCACGCGCGCAATATGAACGTGTGATGAGTGAGCTTTTCCCTCGCGTATTAAAGCTCACTCAATTATGCCGTCAATATGATATCGGTTTAAATATTGATGCCGAAGAAGCGGATCGCTTAGAAATTTCTCTCGACTTATTAGAAGGTCTATGCCAACACGAATCCCTCAAAGGCTGGAACGGCATTGGTTTTGTGATTCAAGCCTACCAAAAACGTGCCCCTTTTGTCATTGATTTTGTGATTGACCTCGCACGTCGCACCAATCACCGTCTCATGATTCGTCTTGTAAAAGGTGCTTATTGGGATAGCGAGATTAAACGTGCACAATTAGATGGTTTAGAGGGATATCCTGTTTATACCCGCAAGGTCTACACCGATGTCTCTTATCTTGCTTGTGCTAAAAAATTATTGTCCGTTCCTGAGGCAATTTTCCCGCAATTTGCTACACACAACGCACAAACACTTGCTTCTATTTACCACCTCGCTGGCAATAATTATTACCGTGGTCAATACGAATTTCAATGCCTACATGGCATGGGAGAGCCTCTTTACGAAGAAGTTGTAGGCGATAAAAAACTTAATCGCCCTTGTCGCATCTATGCACCAGTGGGTACACACGAGACCTTGTTGGCCTATCTAGTACGTCGTCTTTTAGAAAACGGCGCCAATACTTCTTTCGTTAATCAAATCGCTAGCGATAATGTAGACCTCAATAGTCTTGTACAAAGCCCTCTTGATATAGCAAGCAAAATTTCTCCGCTCGGTGCACCACACGATAAAATCCCGCTACCGCGCGATTTATATAAAACAAGCGCTAGTGAACGCGCCAACTCAAATGGTTTAGATTTAAGTAACGAACATCGTCTTGGTTCACTCGCTGCCTCTCTTTTGAATAGTGGCAATACAACATGGCAAGCCGCTCCTAGCACCTTAGCCCAATGGGATAATACACGTGCCGTTACTGTATTAAATCCTGCTAATCACAAAGACCAAGTCGGTGAAGTGATTGAAGCCACAGCCGAAGAAGTACAAATAGCCATCGAAAGAGCACAGCAAATCTCACCCATCTGGCGCTCTACACCAATTAGCGAACGTGCTGCCCTACTTCGCCGTGCAGGTAACTTGCTAGAAGAAAATATGCAAAACTTGCTCGGTCTTATCACACGAGAGGCGGGTAAATCCTTTAATAATGGGATTGCTGAAGTCCGTGAAGCAGTTGATTTCTTACGATACTATGCTGATCAAATAGAAGAGCATTTTGATATTGAACAACAACGCCCTCTTGGCACAGTGGTGTGTATTAGTCCTTGGAATTTCCCATTAGCGATTTTCATGGGACAAGTTGCTGCCGCATTAGCCGCAGGTAATGTCGTACTCGCCAAACCTGCTGAGCAGACGCCTTTAATTGCTGCTCAAGGTATCGCTATTCTTCATGCAGCGGGCATTCCTACTGACGCCGTGCAGTTACTCCCTGGTCAAGGTGAAACAGTAGGCGACCAATTAATTTCGAGTGAGGCTATCCACGGAGTTATGTTTACAGGCTCAACGGAAGTAGCACGTTTAATTGCCGGCAAACTCTCAAGCCGTCTTGATAAACATGGGCAATCGATTCCACTCATCGCAGAGACAGGCGGTCAAAATGCCATGATTGTGGATTCATCAGCATTAGCTGAGCAAGTGGTCTCAGATGTTTTAAACTCTGCGTTTGACTCAGCAGGACAACGTTGTTCAGCATTGCGCGTACTTTGCTTACAAGAAGAAAGTGCTGACCGTGTTCTCACGATGATTAAAGGTGCGATGAAAGAGCTTCGCGTCGGTAATCCTCATGTATTATCAACCGATATTGGTCCTGTGATTGATGCACAAGCGCAAGGCATTATCCAAAAACATATTGACAAAATGCGTAGCAAAGGTCTAAAAGTAGAGCAGATTCAGTTATTAGACTCCGCAAGTAATGGTACATTTATCCCTCCGACATTGATTGAACTCAATAGCATAGCGGATTTAGAGCGTGAAGTCTTTGGCCCTGTCTTACATGTATTACGCTATAAACGAGAGAATATTAATCAATTAATTAGTGATATTAATAGCACTGGTTACGGACTGACTTTTGGTATTCACTCTCGTATTGATGAAACCATTCAACACGTGACCAATAGTATTCATGCTGGTAATATTTACGTCAATCGCAACATTGTCGGCGCGGTAGTCGGTGTACAACCATTTGGGGGGCAAGGACTATCAGGCACAGGCCCTAAAGCAGGTGGTCCACTCTACTTATTCCGCCTCTTAAGCTTAGGTAATCAAACATTACCTACTCCTTTTAAGCTCGGTGATAAGAATAGCCTACAAGCCGTATTAACAGGCCCTACAGGTGAAAGCAATGTATATCGCCTAATCCCTCGTGGCAATATGCTTATTATCCCAGCAACTGAGCAAGGTTTAGCACTTCAGCTCAAACAAGTACTGCAAGCAGGAAATACTGCGGTTCTCATGGATACCGCAGAAGTGCGTGAATGGATGAAGTCCATCGATTCAAACCTACGTCAATCGATGCGTTTTATCAAAGAAACAGAGATAGATACGACTGCATTAGACGGGGCATTATTTGAAGGTGATAGCGATAAATTACGCGAATTGAATCTACGTTTAAGTAAACGTCAGGGACCTATTATTATCGCCTACGGCTTAACCAGCACGGCTATCCATGAAGGCATACACTACCCAGAAATTGCCTTGGTACATGAACAATCCATCAGTACCAATACCGCAGCAGCGGGCGGTAATGCGAGTCTAATGACAATTGTATAAAATGTAGTGTACACAGAGGGGTGATGCTAATACGCCCCTCAAAACTATAAATATACTGGGAAGTTATTATACGATTAAGTTTATTTTGCCTACTGGCGCTTGGTTTAAATGCCTCCGTAACAAGCACAAGCACTCAACCAAGTCTAAGAAGCCGCACGTAACCCAAATGATATAACTATTCGACAAGCTAGAGAGGCCGAAGCCAACGCCAGATATCATGCGTCTAGACTACAATCCACTCGCTTAAATGTCTATGAAAAACGCGTGGCAGCTAGTGCTCAAAAAGCCGAAGAAGCACGAATTAAAGCAGAAAAAGCCCGCGCTCTTTTTGAGGCGGGCGAGACAGATATTAAAGCGCAGTTAAGAGTGAAATAATAATCTAACGTTTAATATAAAATGGCCAGATATGAATAAACCATTCATATCTGGCCATTTACTTATATCAAGAAAACTAAATCAATCCCGTGGTCAATACTGGAAATATCACCAATAAACACACAATCAATGAGACAACCAATAAAAATGGTAATAGTCCAATGAATAACTTGCCCGGTTTAATCCCTGTAATCGAAGAGGCCACAAATAAACCTGAGCCAACGGGAGGTGTCAATAAGCCAAGAACTAACACGATACAAATGATAACACCAAAATGGTAGGTATCAATACCATAATTCATCGTTGCAATAGGTAATAAGATAGGTACAACCAAAATTAATGCCGCAATACCATCCAACACGGTACCAATCGCCATTAATAACGCACATACCAAGAATAAAAAGACAATTGGATTATTGGTAGATGCTGTAATCCACATGGCTACTTTTTCTGGAATTTGCTCATACGTAATGGTCCAACCAAACACACCTGCCGCTGCGATTAAAAATACGACTGTACTCGTACTAATGACTGTTCTTTTTAACAAAGCAGGAAGCGTCGAAATCTTTAATTCTTTGTAGCCAAACAATCCAACGAGTAAAGCAATTAAACATGCTACGCCAGCAGATTCTGTCGGTGTTGTAATGCCTAACAAAATACCTAGGATAATTACCACAGGAATCAGTAAGGCAGGAATTGCATTTAGCGTCGCTTTCAATGCTTCTTTTGGCGTTAACCATTGACCTTTAGGATAGGGATTTTTTAAGCCAATGAAGAAAATCACCACCAACATACCTAAACCCAGCAATATACCCGGAATCAAGCCTGCTACAAACATATTCCCAATAGATACTTGTGCCAACACACCAAAAATAACAAACATCATAGAAGGAGGAATAATCGCACCTAGAATACCAGCACTCGCTGTTACGGAGGTCGCGACAGTTTTGTCATACCCTTCTTTTTCCATCTCTGGCACCATGGCTTGGGACATAATGGCAATTTGTGCTACAGCAGAGCCCAAAATTGCTGCCATCATCATATTGGCCAATAAATTGATATACGCCAACCCTCCTCGTACACCACCAAAAAATACACGCGCAAACTGAATCAAACGCTGAGTTAATCCTCCCTCATTCATCAGCTCGCCTACCAAAATAAATAGCGGAATGGCTAATAAACCGTAATTCTCAATAGCTGAGAAAAATTGGCTACCATACGACTGAAATAAGATAGTATTATCACTATTCCAAATATAGAACACTGCCGTGAGCGCTAACACTAAACCAACAGGGATTGCCAACGCCATTAATACTAGAAAAATCACTAGTGTCATTTTGTTTCCTCCTCAAGCACATATTTACCTGTCGGATCATTAAGTAAATTGACAGCGGAATGAAATAAACAAGATAAACCCATATAAGGAATAATCCACCAGACCACATATTTTGGCCATCGCAGAGTATTACTGATTTCTTGATAAATGAAATTCATTGATGAAGCACTAAACTCCATCACATCAAAGTTATGCAACCATAAATCATATGGTTGATACCAAATCCAAGAAAATACCAATAATAAAATGGCAAAGACCAAAATACTCAAATCATAAATAACGCCATAAAGCTGTTTTAAGGATGGCGGTAGCCAATCCTTAATAAGTGTTACTGCTACCATCTGACGGCGTTTCATCAACACAATAGAGCCCAAAAATACGGCCCATACCATGACAAATATGGCCGCTTCATCCACCCAAAAGAGGGCATGGTTGAGTGCTCGCGTAACCACATTAATCACTATCAGAATTGTCATGAGAGCAACCAAGAATCCAGCAAAAGCTAATTCAAAGGAGGCTAAATAATTGGACAGTTTTTTTAATTGACTACGCATAACACCCTACCTTAACTACTTTGCGTAAAGAATAAAATTAATTATTGGCTAATCTCTTTTGAAGCGTCTCGTAGCGCTTTTAAGAGAGGCGCTTGTTTTTCCCACTTCATCTCCCATTGATTAATAGCATCTTGGAAAAACTCTGGCCCCACTTCCTTAGTATTTTTGCCTGTCGCCAATAAAGCTTGTTTCCACTCTTTCTCTTTTGCACTATAAATACTACCTGTTTCGACAAGATATTTACTCATTATGTCCTGAATATTTTTCTTATCTGAATCAGATAATGTACTCCATACACGAGCCGATACCACACCAACTACTGGCCACATCATATGATTGGATAATAATGTGGTATCCGCAATATCGTACAATTTAAGGCCGACGATAATTTCCAGATCCATATCCGTACCGTCAACTTGCTTATTGCTCATGGCATCAAAAACACCTGATAAAGGTAGTGAGATTGGAGCAACACCTAGATTACGATAAAAATCTTGTAGTGGCACTTGCGGTGTAATGCGAATTTTCTTGCCTTTTAAATCTGCGACAGATTGAACCGCATTAACACTAATCATCTGACGCAAACCACCCGTACCATAAGCAACACCAACCACACCCGCTTTACGAGGTAAATCAGTCAGTAAGTCTTGAGCAGGCTTAGAAGCCAATAAGGCAGGCACTTGGTCAACATTCTTAACGAGATAAGGAGCAAAAAGAATGCCCATATCCACATGACGATTAGTTAGCTCAGCTGCTGTCAAAAATGCCATATCTAAAGCGCCCGTTTGTAATTGTTGAAGCATTTGTGCTTCATTGCCTAATTGACCCGCAGGGAATACCGTCACTTTATGTTCACCATTACTCGCCGTTTCAAAATCCTTAGAAAAGCTTTCAGCGGCCTTTGTCCATACATGCGTGGCAGGTGTCACTAAACCTAGGCGAAAGTTTTTCGCATGTGCTACTTGTCCTACGGCTAACGAAGTCAATGCTAACGTTAAACCAGTAATTAATTTACTTAATTTCATCATTTTGTCTCCTGACATTCAAGCCATTTTAGGCTAAATAATCATTTAAGATTAAAGAATTTCTCTGCATTTTGATAGAGCAATTTAGCCTTATCATCCGCACTAAGAGAAACACTATCCGCAATTAAACTGCCGATAGGCTGCTCACCTAGTGGGAATGGATAATCTGATCCCATCATCACATTATCGACACCCATCACCTTAGTTAACATCGTTAATGCATCTTGATTGAATACCGCTGCATCTGTATGTAATCGTTTTGCATACTCAGAAGGCGGTCTTGGGCAATCTTTTCTTACAATATCACGATGCTTCCATGCATTATCCACTCGGCCTAATAGGTAAGGGAAGCTACCTCCTCCATGCGCAAAACAAATCTTTGCTTTCTCAGGAATCTTTTCCAAAGCACCTGATAGGATAAGACTTAACATGCTCAATTGAGTCTCAGCAGGCATCGCCACCAACCAAGGTAGCATCCATTCCTTCATACGATTAGGCCCACCCATCATATCCCATGGATGGATAAACACAGGAATATCTTCTTCGGCACAATGGATTAAAAAATCAATCAAATCAGGGTGATTAAGATCCTTATCACCGACATGATTACCAATCTGTACACCTACACAACCTAAAGCTTTCGCTCTTGATGCCTCTTGAGCGGCTAGCTTAACATCTTGCAAAGGTACTTGAGACAATGCTTTAAAGCGATTAGGATACTTCTGACAAAACGCAACCGCCTCATCATTCATTTTTTGTGCCCAATCATAAGCTTTTTGTGCTTCCCAACTATAGCCAAACAGTACCGGTGTAGAACATACAATTTGTGTATCAATCCCTTGCTCATCCAATTCTTTTAAACGAAACTCAGGATCCCATAAGGCACGATAAACTGGTCTAAACTCCCGACCATTAAGCATAATCATTCCTTTGTTAGGATCTTTATCATCTAATCGAATCCACGCAGCACGTTCGGCATCCACTGAATTAGCAAGCTCTTCAGAAATCAATGGAAAAAAATGTGAATGAATATCTATCTTCATACGGCTTACTCCAAATGTTTGAAGTTTTCATAAAGTGTCTTATGCCACTCCACATACTCACGACCAGGGTGAACTGTCTGACAATTTGGACACGTTCTTTCTTCTGTCGTTGTTGCATAAAACTGCTCATAAACAGGAGGTAAATCTTTGACGATACTTTGTAAAGACATCTCATAACGTTTAATTAACGTACCGCAACATGCGCAACTCCACTGCAAAGCGTCATGTTTTTCTTTAGGACGTTTATGCTCAATAACTAAACATAAACTACCCGGATTAGGGCGCTGAGGCGAGTGAATTACATGAGGAGCCATTAACCAAATATCTCCTTCACGTAGATGCACTTTTTCGTATTGTCCTCGATCCCAAACTAATACATGAGCCTCACCTTTGAATTGATAAAAAAACTCTTCCACAGGATCATCATGAAAGTCTGTTCGCTTATTTGGACCGCCTACAACAGTCACCATATAATCAGAGTTTTGCCAAATCTGCTGATTACCTACAGGAGGTTTTAATAAATGACTATTATCATCAAGCCACTTATTAAAATTTAAAGGTAAACCAAATTTAAAATTCATTCTTATCTCCTTACGATGCAATCGGCTTATAAGCAACGGCTTTGATTTCAATCAGTAAATGCGGATGCGGTAATTGATGAACAGCCACCGTAGTACGTGTAGGACCATTAAAATCAAAGAACTCCGACCATACTTCGTTAAAGCCTCCAAAGTCATTCATATTGACTAAGTAAACATTCATTTCTACAAGATCCTCTAAAGAGGCACCTGCTTTTTCTAAAATGTTTTTAATATTAGTGATAACCGCTCGTGTCTGAACACGAATATCAAGATTAGTCACTCCCATTTCATCAACTTGAACACCTTCAAAACTATTGTCAGGTCGGCGAGAGCTTGTACCAGAAACAAAGATAAAATCACCAGCACGTTTAAAGTGAGGAAAACTACCTCGAGGCTTCACAAAACCTTCAATTAAACCTTCTACTTTACTCATTCACTACTCCCCTACGTAGAAACTAGCTCTACCTAATTTGCTAATTTCTACCTCAACATAATCACCAACATTCAAGGCTTCTGCAGAAGTAGCCGCTCCCGCCATCAATAGACTGCCTGCTGGCAATACCTCGCCTCGCTCTGCTAATAGAGCAGAGGCCTGCACTACTGAACGCATAGGATTACCTAAAATCGCCGCTGTCGAACCTGCTTGAACAGGCTTACCATTAATATTCAAACCAACGTAGGCATTCGTTAAATGATGAAAATCACGAGACCACGAACCTACGACAACGCCTGAAGATGAGCAATTATCAGCAACAACATTATTTAAATCAAATTTAAAATCACGGAAACGAGAGTCAATGATTTCTAGGGCTGGCGCTACCGCTTCAATATAATCAACGGCTTCTAAGGCATTGAGCGGACGGTCAATATCTTTCTTAATTAAATAGCAGACCTCTGGTTCTACTCGAGGATGCACAAAATTAGAACGTTTAATCGTACTCGCATCCTCAATTAACATATCGGTCGTGAGCAAGCCCCAAATCAAGCTATGGACATTCATTTGACGCATTTTAGCGATACTAGTAAATCCCATCTTAATACCGCAAATTGGAAAACCACGATGGACTCGATGAGCGATGACTTCACGTTGAATATCATAGGCTTCTTTTAAGTCAAATAAGCCTGTCGCAAACTGTTCTACTGCTTGTGCATTAACAGCAGCAGCATCTAATTTTTGGGCAATTTCTTTTTTATCCATGACCTTACACTCCTTGCTGTTTACGCACCAAATCTAACGCCACATCGACAATCATGTCCTCTTGTCCACCGACCATACGACGCTTACCTAACTCCACCAAAATATCAAAGGCCGATAAACCATAACGTGCTGCCGCTGCCTCACTAT
>NZ_JABGBN010000007.1 GCF_013133795.1 Pelistega suis | reverse complement strand
TCTCTCACCTCTGTCATATCAAAACGCTCTGTCTTAGCATTAGCATTCTGCGTATCACGAGATAAACCTGTCGGTATTTCTCCTTGGTCGACTGTCAGATAAATAGTTGGGCCTATCGCACTATAGGAGGTGGAATGATCTGCTTTATTTACACTCCCTAAGGCACTCAACCCTGCAGCGACTCCATTGGCCATGTTCTGAGACATGTCGGTTGAAAAACCTCCCCCGATATTCTCCACCTTCACTTCGCTATAGTTATGGATATTTTCTGTCGTCAGTGTCCCTGTACTAAAACGGTTCTTATCTGCTGTAGCCTGGCTGTCCACTATCCCACCTTTAAGGTGAGTATTACCCTGTATGGTAAGCTCTAAGCCATCTTTGCCCGCATGTAAACCACTCTGTGAACTGGCACAAATTAAAAAGACTGCCTCCTGTTCAATACAGATGGCAGTCCTTTCATCATGCGATGAGGTCACTCAATTCATGAACGACCTATGCATTTACTTCACATCTACTGGATTACGTAGACGAATATGTAACTCACGTAATTGCTTTTCATCCACAGGAGACGGTGCTTGTACTAATAAATCCTGAGCACGTTGAGTTTTCGGGAAAGCAATCACATCACGAATTGACTCGGCACCCGTCATCAATGTCACAATACGGTCTAAACCGAATGCTAAACCACCATGCGGAGGCGCGCCATATTGTAGTGCGTCAAGTAAGAAACCAAATTTCGCACGCGCTTCTTCTGCATCAATGCCCAATGCTTTAAAGACTTTGCTTTGAACTTCTTCGCGGTGAATACGTACAGAACCACCGCCCACTTCCCAGCCGTTTAAGACCATATCGTACGCTTTTGCATACGCTTTAGCTGGGTCTGTCGCTAATAAGTCTTCATGTCCATCTTTTGGACTGGTGAATGGGTGGTGAGCAGCGAAATAACGCCCTTCCTCTTCGTCATATTCAAACATCGGGAAGTCCACGACCCATAGTGGTTTCCAGCCAGCCTCAAATAGACCATTGGCTTTCGCAAAATCACTCAGACCAATCTTCACACGTAAAGCACCGATAGCGTCATTCACCACTTTGGCTTTATCAGCACCAAAGAAGATAATATCGCCATTTTGCGCGCCTGTGCGAGCAATAATTTCATTTAATGCTGCGTCATGGATATTCTTAACAATCGGTGATTGTAAACCGTCACGACCTGCTGCCAAATCATTGACTTTAATATAAGCCAAACCTTTAGCACCATAAATCGCCACAAATTGTGTGTAGTCATCGATTTCTTTGCGAGAAAGCTCTGCACCACCCGGCACACGCAGACCTACAACACGACCACCCTCTAAATTCGCCGCACCGCTAAATACTTTGAATTCCACATCACGCATCACATCGGTAAGCTCAGTAAACTCTAATTTCACACGTAAATCAGGTTTATCTGAACCATAACGACCCATCGCCTCATCCCATGTCATGATAGGGAATGGATTGGCTAATTCAACACCTTTCACTACTTTAAAGACATGACGCATCATGCCTTCAAAAATTTCACGGATTTGGAACTCGTTTAAAAAAGATGTTTCGCAGTCGATTTGTGTAAATTCTGGTTGACGGTCTGCACGTAAGTCCTCGTCACGGAAACACTTAGTGATTTGATAATAACGATCAAAACCTGCCACCATCAACATCTGTTTAAATAATTGAGGTGATTGTGGTAATGCAAAGAATTGACCGTCATGTACACGTGATGGTACGAGATAGTCACGCGCACCCTCTGGTGTAGAGCGAGTAAGCATCGGTGTTTCGATATCGATAAAACCTAACTCATCTAAGTATTTACGCACTTCGATAGAAACACGGTAACGCAACTTCAGATTGTTTTGCATGACTGGACGACGTAAATCAATCACACGGTGAGTGAGACGAATATTCTCAGAAAGATTGTCCTCGTCTAATTGGAATGGTGGCGTGACCGATGGGTTTAAGACCTCAACTTCACGGCATAACACCTCAATTTCACCTGATTTAAGATCCGCATTAGTCGTGCCTTCTGGACGCTTACGTACTAAACCTGTGATGCGTAAGCAATACTCATTACGCACACCCTCTGCGATTTTAAACGCCTCTTGATTATCAGGATCAAAAACGATTTGTGCCAAACCTTCACGGTCACGCAAATCAATAAAAATTACACCACCGTGGTCACGGCGACGATGACACCAACCATATAAAGTCACTGTTTGGTCTAAATGCGCTAGGTTTACATCACCTGTATAACAAGTACGCGTCGTCATAAAAATGCTCCGAATCTTTAAAAAAATCTATTTATCGCTACCAGAAGAACCGCTATTTCCATTATTACCACCACGGAAATCCGTCACATACCAACCTGTCCCTTTCAACTGGAAACCGGCAGCTGTCACTTGCTTCACAAACGTTTCTTTTTGACACTCTGGACATTTTGTTAATGGGGCATCTGACATTTTCTGCAAAACATCCTTGCTATACCCACAGCTAGAACATCGATATGCGTAAATAGGCACCTTAATACTCTCTTTTTAATAGGAACAAGGTTTATGGCAACACCACAAACCTTGTCAAAATAAAAACTTAACCGTTTATTTTACCGCTTTTAAATCCATTTGCGTTTAGAAATTTTAAACTGGCAGCAAAAATAACCCCGCCGCTAATAAGGTTGGTAAAATTGCCGCCAGAATCAAGTTCTTCGGTGAAATAGCTTCGGCAGGGAAAGTCGTCCGCAAAATAGCAAAACCGGCTGGATTAGGTGCATTAGCAATCACGGTTAAGCCACCTCCAGTCACGGCTCCTGCCACCAGCATATAACGCCAAGCCTCACTCGTCCCATCCACCAAAGAGCCAAGGTAAGTTAAGGCCGCATTATCTGTGACGGCCGTTAGACTGAGGGAGCCCCAAAAAAGTGCCATCGGTGACAAGCCAGCTAATAAATCTTGTAACCACCACTTCTGCAGACCACCAAGAATAATCAGTCCTGCCAGGAAAAAACCTACCATCAAGCCTTCTTTAATCATTAATGGATCTTGATAACGACTATATGCACCACAAAAACCGATAAAAAGCATCAAAATACCGATAAAAATAGAAACATGATGAGCAAATACCACCACGGACACAAGGAATAAGGCATGAATAAACATAAAAATCACCGGAACGGGTTCACGATATTCATCAACGCCGTCTGGATCGTTAATCCCATGCCCTGTACCTACCGCATGTGAGATTAAATCTTTGCGACAAATCATGGTCACAATTAGGGCATTGAGAATAACAGCAATTACTGCTCGCCAACCAAAATGTGTTGCCATATAAGCAGTATCCCAACCAAAGGCTTGAGCGACCATCAGTACAGGAGGTGCCGCATAAGATGTTAATACTCCACCAATTGAGATATTCACAAACAATACACCAATTACGATATATTTAAAGCGAAGATTACCCGTCCGTTCAAAAAATGCCTCTTTAAGCATTAAAGCGGCCAATGTCATCGCTGCAGGCTCGGTAATTAAAGACCCTGCTAATGGCACTAAACTTAAGGTAATAAAGAAGGTCGCTACTTCAGTCTGTATCGGAACTGCCTTAGCGATAAAGCGGACGATAGCCTTAACTAACTCAATAATCGGACGACTCCCCGCCACCACCATAATCGTAAAAACAAATAAAGGCTCTGTAAAATTACGTGTATCCATATACGATACCGCTGACTCTACTCCCGTACTGACTGCCATAAAGAAAATCAATACCGTTGCCCATACACCAAAAACAGCCTCTACCTCTGACATCAAATGCCAAATACCGGCATGCGGCCCACCCTTATGAGCCAATTTTGCGAAAAATGGTACCGAAAAGGTATGAATAATAGCTAAAAAGAATAATACCGTCGCAATGATTTCAATGGTACTTGACACAGCGCCTTCCCCCTTTAGACAGCAGTAGAAAACAGCGCTCTACTACTTGATAAATCATTAATTAGTCGATTGAGGATAAAAATACCTCACATAAAGCCTGCATACCCACCTTATCTTCCTCATCAAAGCGAGCCAGTATAGGACTATCTACATCCCATACACCAATTAATTGACCATTCTTCACTAAAGGCACCACAATTTCGGATTGAGATGCTGCATCACAGGCAATATGCCCTGGAAAACTATGTACATCCTTAACAAGTTGTGTCTCTCGAGAGCTTGCTGCAGCCCCACAAACACCACGATTGAGTGCAATGCGCACACAAGCGACTTTGCCTTGGAATGGCCCCAATACTAACTCAGTGCCATCAAAAAGATAAAATCCACACCAGTTTAAATCTGGCACCTGATGGTATACCAAAGCACTCATATTGGCGGCATTAGCAATAAGATTATGCTCTCCCTCAAGAAGTCCTTTTAACTGCTCAACTAAAAGACGATACATCTCAGCCTTACCTAAGGAGGCATCAGTTGCTTTAATTTCAAACATCTTAATATTCCAACATCAAAAAAACAGCCTTATTGGCTGATAAACGTTCCTACATTCTAACACCAAATAAATTTTTGCGTTGAAAGCCCTAAAAATTCATAGAGCATTTATTAATAAATCGTTACAATAACAAGAAATAACACTACTTTTAAGCGATTATGTCTACATCAAAACCTGACTTAAGCGATATTTACCACGATGATTGGGTAGCGAGATATTTACCCGCAAGTTGGGGATCCTATGCACGTCTTGCACGCCTTGACCGTCCTGTAGGTACTTGGCTAACGCTACTTCCCTGTATTGCTGCTCTCATTCAAGCAGCAGGAGGCATGCCTGATGGTTGGCGATTAGTTATTTTCTCACTCGGTGCTTTATTAATGCGCAGTGCAGGTTCTACCGTTAATGATATCTGGGATCGTGATTTTGATAAGCACGTAGAACGTACACGTTTTCGTCCCTTAACAAGTGGACAAGTTTCGCTCAAACAAGCTATCGCTTTTTTGTTTGCGCAGTTTGCCCTATCTGCACTACTGCTCTTTTTTATTAATCCCTTTAGCCGTTGGTTAGCACTTGCCTTAGTACCATTGGTGATTATTTATCCACTTTGCAAACGCTTTACGTACTGGCCTCAAGCTGTCTTAGGAGCAGCTTTTAACTGGGGCATGCTCATGGCATGGTCAGATACAACAAACACCCTACCACTGGGGGCTATATTAATGTGGTTAGGTGCCTTAACATGGCAAATCGGCTATGACACCCTCTATGCCTATACCGATATTCGTGATGATGAGCGTTTAGGTTTGAGATCTACCGCCAGACGTTTTGGCAATCAGGGTATCTATTGGTTGAGTGGGTTCTATGTCATGAGCGTGTTACTTTGGATCATCGCTGGGACACTTCTCCATATGGCTTGGGCATATTATCTGGCGATTGCTTTGGTTGCTGCTCATTTATTCTGGCAATTAAAAGTATTTGATTTAGAGCGCCCTGAAAAAAGTCACTACCTTTTTAAAGCCAATATTCACACAGGACTTTTACTTATCATTGCCTCTATTTTAGGTACATTTTAATCATTTAACTTTAAAACATTAAAATTTCCCTACCCTTTCTGTACTAAGGGCTTGGGTTTTACGATAATATAAGTAAATCCAATGAGAAAGCCCGTAAAAATCATTTACGGGCTTTTAACTTTTACATCAAAGAGAACAACGTTTGATTATCCTCGCTCACGAGCCGCAATATCTGCAGCAGCCGTAAACAACACATCCGTTGAGGAATTTAACGCTGTCTCTGCTGAGTCTTGAATAACACCAATAATAAAGCCCACTGCCACCACTTGTGCCGCATACTCATTACTAATACCAAACAAACTACACGCCATGGGAATAAGTAATAAAGAGCCTCCTGGCACACCAGAAGCACCGCAAGCACCAAGCGCTGCAATCACACTTAGCAATAAAGCAGTCGAAAAATCAACGGTAATCCCTAAGGTATTCACCGCAGCTAGCGTCAATACGGCAATCGTAATCGCTGCACCAGCCATATTAATAGTCGCACCCAGAGGAATAGAAACAGAATAGGTTTCTTCTGTTAGACCGAGTTTCTTAGCCAAATTCATATTCACTGGGATATTCGCTGCCGAACTACGCGTAAAGAATGCCATCATGCCGCTTTCTGATAAACACGTCCACACCAATGGATAAGGATTGCGACGAATCTTTGTCCATACAATCAGCGGATTCACCACAAGTGCGACAAACAACATTGCTCCCACTAAAACCGCGAGTAATTTAGCATAGCTCAGCAAGCCCTCTACACCAGTAATCGCAACTGTCGATGCCACAATACCAAAAACACCAATAGGAGCAAGACGGATTACCCATTGAACCACCTTAGTGATTGCTGATGAGATATCTGCTACCACTGTTTTTGTTTGAGGCAATGCAGCACGTAAAGCAACACCAATCAAAATTGCCCAAGTCAAAATACCGATATAATTAGCTGTAGCAATTGCATTAACTGGGTTATCCACCATTTTAAAAACTAAGGTTTTTAAAACCTCAAGAATACCTGACGGTGCAGTAGACACTTGCTCTGGATTAGGTAGTGACAACGTCATCGGGAACAAGAAACTTGCACAAACAGCCACTAACGCAGCTAAGAACGTACCCATCAAATATAAAATAATAATCGGTTTCATATTCGCCGATGTACCAATATCTTGACGTGCAATCGCCGCCAATACTAAGATAAAAACTAAAATAGGGGCAACAGACTTTAACGCCCCAACAAATAGACTCCCTAATAATTCAAATTTCAATGCAAAATTAGGTAAAAACCAGCCCAACAAACCGCCTAAAAGCAAAGCAATAAGAATTTGCTTTACGAGGCTGCCATTGAGATAAGCCTTGATAAATTGCTGACTATTCACTTTCACTCTCCTGTAATAATCTGCGTATTTTACTCAAAATACAAGAAGTTAAATAATTTTAAGTAATAAAATACAAAAACGCCATCGGAGCACTACTCCAATGGCGCAAGAAAATGCGTGTAGCGATAAAACTAAACATTAGATGTTTTCGCTATGCTCACTATTAAGGTAGCTCACCGCTCTTACGCTTAGCAACGAAGTCTTTTGTTTCTTTTACAACAACGCCTGCTAATAATACGAGACCAATCAAGTTAGGAATCGCCATCAAACCATTAAAGGTATCCGCTAAATTCCAAACAAGATCTAGGCTCACGATTGTACCCAACATTACTGTAGCGACATATACAATTCGATAAGTATGTACAAAACCATCACCGAATACATAAGCTGAGCATTTTTCACCAAAATAGCACCAACCTAAGATTGTTGAGTAAGCAAAGAACACTAGACCGAAAGTCACAATGTAACCACCAAAACCAGGTAATAAGAACTCAAATGTTTGTGTGGTTAACGCCGCACCTTTAACACCCGCAGCGACTAAGTCTGTTGGGTTAAGTGTTAAGCCCATCACTAATACGATACCCGTAATAGAGCATACTACCATCGTATCTAAGAATGTACCTGTCATTGAAACTAACGCTTGACGACCTGGGTGATCAGTCTTAGCTGCTGCTGCTGCAATAGGACCAGAACCTAAACCAGCCTCATTAGAGAATACCCCACGTGCCACGCCATAGCGAATCATCGTACCCAATGCACCACCAAAACCTGCTTCCCACGTAAAGGCATCATGGAAAATCTTAGCAATCGCTGCACCAGCTGCTTCGAAGTTACTTAAAATCACTAATAAACCACCAAGCACATACACTACGGCCATCACAGGAACAATAACTGAAGAAGCTTTAGTAATACCTTGGATACCACCCAACACTACAAAGCCAGTAAAAACAGTCAATACAACACCCGTAATCCAAGGCTCTACACCAAAGCTTGCCTGTAAAGAACCTGCCACAGAGTTAGCTTGCACAGAGCTACCAATACCAAAAGAGGCAATCGTACCAAATACCGCAAATGCAATAGCCAACCATTTGAGATTACAACCGCGCTCAATATAATACATCGGGCCACCGCTCATCTCACCTTTTGAGTTAACCACGCGATATTTAACTGCCAGTACTGCTTCTGCATATTTTGTCGCCATTCCGAAGAAAGCACTAAACCACATCCAGAATACTGCGCCAGCACCACCCAATACCACGGCTGTTGCTACACCCACGATATTACCTGTACCGATAGTCGCCGATAAGGCTGTCATCAAGGCACCAAAATGCGATACGTCACCCTCAGCGCCGTCATTATTAGGATGTTTACCAAAAGCTTGTTTTAAAGCAAAAGGCAACATACGAACTTGTAAGAAAACCAAACGTAAGGTTAAATAAACACCCGTACCCACTAGGAAAACTAGCATATACGGACCCCAAACCCAGCCGTTTACGACTGATACGAGATTATTAAAAGCTTCCATCTTCACTCCCTATAAGAAGATATCTATTAGTTGTGTTTATAAGAGCATTGCACTATCCATCTATGCATATCAAGTCAATTTCCTACAACACATTCAGAAATTATACAAATTATTTCAATTTTGAAAAGAAGTGAAATCACTTATTTAGCCTTACAAGACAAAAACCTAGGGAAATACCTAGGTTTTTGCGCTGTTTACGTTTTGTTGCAAAGCAACAAACTAACACAGCAAGTTTATTGCGCACCATCTTGGTGCTTGTTCGGCGTCATGCCATACATTCTCTTACATCCACCCCATCAACCGCAATGCCATAATTCCTACCGCAGCCACAGGCAATGCACCGACGGTCGTAATGCCAAGAATATTTGCCGCGGCGACATCATTACCGCCCATTGCCTTTGCCATCACATAGCTAGCCGCCGCTACGGGTGTTGCCGTCATCAAAAACAGAATCCCCATCGCCATACCTTCGAGCCCCAATGCTAGCCCACAAAGTACCGCAACAAGGGGCGCAACCAACAATCGTCCAATACTCGACCACATCGCCATATCCGCCACTTGCCACAAACTGCGTATCTGCAACGTTGCCCCTGCACAAATCAACGCTAAAGGTAGGGCAAGAATGGATAAATAACGTCCAGTTTCGGCTAATAAAGGAGAAACCGGTACATGTAACCCTTTGCATAATAAAGCCGCCAAAATAGCAAGAATCAGCGGATTTTTAAGAATTTGTTGCAATAGTATGCGTGGGTTAACTTTGCCGCTACCACGACTTAAGGTGATGACTGCCAATACATTAAACAACAAAGTCATCGCCCCTCCATACACTGCCCCCATGGCTACACCTTCTGCTCCATAAGCACTTGAGACAAAGGCTAATCCGATAATCATGGTATTGCCTCGATACACCCCTTGCACAAACACCCCTTGGTCACGTGCCTCCTTAATGGTATATCGAGCAACAACTTCAGCACCGATGAATAAAATCATACTAGAAATGAAACCAGCCAAAATCAGCTGAAACTGACTAGAAAAATCCGACTTATTGCTATAAATACTAAAAAATAAGAGGGCTGGCATCGAATAGCGGAAGACGATTTTAGAGGCTTGATCACAAAAAGCGGCATCGACCTGTTTACTACGACGCAAATACCACCCTAAAAACAAAAGTAAAACACTCGGTAAGGTAACACTTAATGCAAATAAAAACGCCTCTTGAAAATTTGCCCACATCTTTTTTCTCTGAAACTCATCCTATGATTTATTTAACTCATCAAATAATTTAGCGGTTTTACGTTGCTCCATAGGCACGGTAATCCATAACAAAAATACATAGACCGCTACCACACTTAAGCCAAAAATCAAGGCGATTGACCCCGTAAAGTCTACCGTCCCTACCGCCCATACTGTCATCACTAAAGCGACCAAAATACTTATCAAGGCAAATTTTTTCTTTAGCACACCACGATCCAAGAAAAAGATTAACGCAACACCCAATAATAAACTGGGAATAGCATACATCACGAGACCATGCATGGCAGTCAACATCCATATTTGAAAAGCAAATGGAATATTGAGACTAACATCCGACCCTATTGCCAGAAAAATTTGATAAATAAAAAAAGCAGCACCTACCCACAACCCTACCACACCAGGTAATAAAGCACTAAACAAAACCGTTAAGCTCGCTGAAAATCGCAAGGTACGCATAAAATCATCGCCATAAAAAAACCAATCCTAGAATTATACTCCTAGGATTGGTTATTCGTTGTAATCTGCGAAAGAAGTCGCCAGCCTATTTTCCTAATTTAGCGGTATTAGCTACAGTACATTCCTCATAAACAACCTGATCACCTGCATTTAAAAATGCCTTATCACCTTTTGTCACAAGCTCATAATTGTAATCTTCACCCATCGCTTTAAAGACAGCACCAGAGGCAGATGTCGTTTGCTCTAATGGCAACACCTCTTCCATTTGCGTAATCACGGCATAAGCATTTTTCTCACCATTGACAAAAACCACTTGGAAGTTTTTATTATCTTTGCAAGCATAGGTGATTTTTTGCACGTCCTGCGTAGCGGTCTCACCCGCTTTAGCCACTTTATCTGAAGATGAGCTTGACGCATAAACTGCCGTACTAGCGAATACAGCCAAACCAGTTACGAATGCTAATTGAGAAAATTTTTTCATCATAAAACTCCTGATTTTATTAAAATACTCGACGCCAATGCTCTAGCTCTCGACGATCACGTTTGGTGGGACGTCCTTTGGTATAGTCATCAGCGGGCTCATGAATAAAACGACGACGCTCTTTTTCGAGCTCACGCTTCTCAATACTCTCTTGCGTTTCTTCGTAAAGCGTTTGAGCCACAGGGGCAGGCCCTCGAACCGAGCTTAACGCACGAACCATCACCACTTTTTCAATCTGACCTTGCTGAATAGTTAGTTGGTCTCCTACTTTAATTTCGCGAGCAGGTTTACATAACTGCTCATTAATTAAAACGCGACCTTTAGCAATCTCATCAGCAGCGATAGAGCGAGTTTTATAAAAGCGTGCCGCCCATAGCCATTTATCAATACGAAGTTTTTCTAAAGTACTCATGTTGAAAAAATAATACCTCAAACCTACTAAAATTCAGTGTCAAGAATTGATAAGTTGTTTCAATATATCACATCATCAAAAACCGCTTAAGCGACCTTCACGGTATACTATGCTTATTATACAAATCCCTGTGGAAAGATTATGTTCACCCTTTTAAAACGTCTACTTTGTCTGAGTATTTTTTTATTTACTCCTATGAGCTCTATCCAAGCACAAGAAGTTGATTGTGTTAGTACTACGTGGCGTGTTGTCAATAATGACAAGGTTTGTGTAAAAGCCTTTAAAGACCCTGATATTGAAGGTGTCGTGTGCCACCTTTCTCACGCCCAAACAGGGGGTGTATCAGGAGCCTTAGGGATTGCCGAAAATCCTGCTCGCTTTTCAATTTCTTGCGCTCAAACGGGTCCTTTAAAATCGACAAAAGGTATTCCTCCCCGGCAAGAAAAAATCTTTACCCAAAAAATGAGTCTCCTATTTAAGGATTTAAATGTCAATCGTATTATCGACCAAGTCAATAATACGATTATCTATCTCGTGATTAGTGAGAAAATCATTGATGGCTCACCTTATAACAGCCTGTCTACCGTTCCGCTGATGCCATGGAATGATCAGGAGCCCATGGTGATTTTTAATAAAAAATAAATATCACTATGCCGCTTTCTGCGCTAAATAAAATCAAACTTGATGAGAACTATTGGTGTGGTTGGGATAGTTTTTTAAAGACTATCCCAGCATTAGACACTCACGAAGGTAGTGTAGCGACATGGTTAAACAGGCTGAAACCCGCTACGTTTCCAAAAACCTTTGTTCCTCAATCTGTCTTACCCTCTGGGGTAAGTTATGAAGCCTTTATTTTTGAGTACCACCAAATCCCTACGCGCGATGGTTTGCATGATTTTTTTAATGGCTTATGTTGGTTAAGTTTTCCTAAAACAAAACTGTCCTTTAATCACATTCACCAGCAACAAATGGCTCAGTTAGGTACAACCCAAAGAGGCAGGGTGCGCGATATGCTCACCGTCATTGATGAAAATGGTTTTCTTATCGAGTGTCCTGATGAGTTATGGCAAGCCCTCTCCAATAAACAATGGATTAAAGCGTTTATAGATTTACGAGCGCTCTGGCAACAAAGCCGAGTGATGGTATTTGGGCATGCTCTACTAGAGAAGTTAGTCAATCCCTATAAGGCTATCACCGCACATGCTATTCGTATTCCTACTCAACTACTCGACACTAAAAAAGAAACGGGCTTTAATCAACAAGATCTACAACGGATTGACACCTATTTAGCAGAATACCTATCCGAAAAAACCTTAGTCCATAAGCCCTATATTCCCATCCAAATCTTCGGCATTCCCGGTTGGGGCAACGAAGAGCAAAACCTTGCCTATTATCAAGACACCTCCGTTTTTAGAACAGCTAACGTTCAATATACAGAATCAACGCTAAAGACTAAAACCTAAAAACACAGATATGGTCTAAAATAAACCAAACGCATTTAAGGCTTTTTGTAGCATTAAGGCAGCGATTAAAAATAACAAACCTGCAAAGATTTTTTTAAGCTTATCGACAGGTAGGCTATGCGCTAATTTAGCTCCTAATGGTGCAAATAAAACACTCATTGAAATCAACACCAAAAGCGCAGGCCAATATAAATAGCCCAACATACCGTCTTGAACACCGAGCAGATTCCAACCGCCGATAATATAAGCAATGCTATTAGCCACGGCAATCGGAAAACCAATTGCAGCAGAGGTGGAGACTGCATTTTTTAAAGGAATATTTGACCACACCATAAATGGCACGGATAAAAATCCTCCCCCAGCCCCTACTAATCCAGAAATTAAGCCGATAACAATCCCCACCGCACTCATCCCCACCATACCCGGCAAATGGCGACTAGGCTTGGGTTTCTTATTCAGCAGCATATTATAGGCAGAATAAAAAACAAACAGAGAAAACACTAACGACAACCACGCCGTATCTAGCCATTGGAAAATCACTGTACCTGATAATAAACCTCCAATAATAATCCCGGGGGTTAACTGCCCAACGATGGACCAAATCACTGTACCTCGCTTATGATGCGCTCGCATACTCGACAAGGAGGTAAAAACGATAGTCGCCATCGCTGTCGCAATAGCCGAATGAACGATATATTCAGGTGCTACTAGTGCTTGAACAGTAAAAATCAGGGTAAGAAAGGGCACAATAATCATGCCTCCACCCACACCCAATAGACCCGCCATTAAACCACTAAAACAGCCTAATAGAAGTAGTGAAAGGATGGTTATCGCATTCATATTTTCTTATTTTAAATTGCCTGACAAGAACTGTTGTAAACGAGGACTCTTGGTTTGATTAAAGACGTCCTCTGGTGTCCCTTGTTCTTCCACACATCCTTTGTGTAAGAACATCACCTGTGTGGCAATATTACGCGCAAAGCCCATCTCGTGCGTTACCACAATCATCGTACGCCCTTCTTCAGCCAATTGTTGCATCAC
This sequence comes from Pelistega suis, assembly GCF_013133795.1. GTDB lineage: Bacteria > Pseudomonadota > Gammaproteobacteria > Burkholderiales > Burkholderiaceae_B > Taylorella > Taylorella suis. The sequence goes on along the minus strand of NZ_JABGBN010000007.1, from coordinate 115,107 downwards.
TTTAAGTACTTCACCCACCAACTCAGGATCTAACGCCGATGTTGGCTCGTCAAACAACATAACCTCAGGCTCCATGGCCAACGCACGCGCAATCGCCACACGTTGTTGCTGACCACCTGACATCTGCGATGGATATTGATTCTCGACAGCAGGAGGCAAACCAACCTTTTGTAAGTAGTGACGAGCTCGCTTAATCGCCTCTTCTTTGCTCAAACCCAACACATGAATAGGTGCTTCAATAATGTTCTCAAGCGCTGTCATATGCGCCCAAAGATTAAAATGCTGGAACACCATTGCTAACTTTGTGCGGAAAGATTGCAATTTTTTCTCATCGCTCACACGACTTTGTCCACGCTTGTTCTTTTGCACATCAAGTGTTTCTCCTAATAAAGAAATTGAACCACTATCAGGAAACTCTAAAAAGTTAATACAACGTAAAAACGTACTTTTACCCGAGCCACTTGAGCCAATAATAGCAATCACATCGCCGGCTTTCGCCTGTAATGAAACACCCTTAAGTACTTCATTATCACCATATGATTTATGAATATTTTGTACATCTAGCTTAAACATAATCGTCCTATTTCTTCTCGTAAGCTAAAAAAGCCAAGGCTCTACGCTCAACAACTCTAAATAATCCTACAAATACAAAAGCCACTACCATATATAAAATGGCGGCTATTCCATAAGAGGTAAACGTCAAATAAGTGGCGGAATTCGCATCTCGCGCCACTTTTAAAATATCCGGCACGGTCGCTGTAAATGCCAATGAGGTCGAATGCAACATCAAAATTACCTCATTACTATACGCGGGGATAGCTCGACGTAATGCCGATGGCAATACAATACGACGATAAATTTGTGCCTTACTCATACCATAAGCATATGCTGCCTCTACCTCTCCATGAGGCGTTGCTTTAATATAGCCCGCAAAAATCTCTATCGTATAGGCCAAGGTATTTAAGGTTAATGCCAATACCACGCAATTATACCCGCTCATAAAAAAAGTATTAAGACTCGGGGTATTGCGCACAAATTCCAAGCTAATCATACCGCTATAAATCAAGAGAATCTGAATATATAGCGGTGTTCCTCGGAAAACATAGGTAAATAACCAAACAGGCCCACTTATCCAAGGGTTTTTAGACACTCGAGCAATCGATAGGGGTAATGCCAGCAAGAATCCAAACAACAGCGATAGCACTAAAATCCATAGCGTTACCGCTAGACCCGAAAACTCTGTGCCATCCCAAAAGATAAAAGGTTTCCAATACTCATTGAGAATTAAGAGGAAATTATCCCATGCTTCTGTCATAATTTAGCCTCTCTTACCCCAACGGAGTATTTTTTCTCTAACCACCATAATACGGCATTAGAAAGAGAAGTTAATACCAAATAAATAGCACCCGCGATCAGAATATAAAAGAACATCTGACCCGTCGCACGCCCAGCCTGCTGCGCCACTAAGACAATATCACTCAACCCAATAATCGATACCAATGCCGTTGCTTTCAAAACAACCAACCAGTTATTACCGATGCCAGGCAAAGCAAAACGCATCATCTGAGGAAAAAGAATGCGCGAAAAGATTCGCATGGGAGAAAAACCATAAGCTTTCCCTGCTTCTAACTGCCCTTTAGGTACAGCCAAGAAAGCACCTCGAAAGGTCTCCGCAAAATAAGCCCCATAGATAAACCCGATGGTAAGCACACCAGTCACAAATGGATCCAAGTCAAACTGTGCAAGCCCTAGTGCATCTGTCACCATATTCAACAACTGCTGAATCCCAAAGAATACGAGAAGCATAAGTACTAAATCGGGCACACTACGAATAATCGTGGTATAAAGCTGCGCCCATGCACGGAAAAACCAATTACCGAACAACTTAGCGGCTGCCGCTAATAAACCCAGCAAGAAAGCGACCAATAAAGAAAAAAATGCCAACTTGATGGTCTCCATCGTACCGACGAAGACCTGGTTGGCATAACCACCTAAAAACATAGTTTATTTAGCACCTAAAAAGTCTAATTCACCTTCAGCAAAATATTTTTTCGCTAGTGCGGTAATCACCCCTTCTTTTTGCAACTCTGCAATCGCCGCATCCACATCTGCTTTTAATTGCTTATCTTGCTTACGTAGGCCAAGACCAATACGATTAGCTAATAAAGGATGCTCTAATTGCTCACCCACAAACTCATAGTCTTTACCTTCTGGTTTATTTAATAGACCGGCAATACCATTGGGTTTCTCAGCAATCACCACATCAATACGACCCGCTAATAAATCCACAAAGGTTTGATCTTGGTCTTGATAAGAAACGATTTTCACCCCTTCTTTACCCCATACTTGCTTAGCAAACGCCTCTTGTGCAGAACCTTGCAATGCTCCTACGCGTAGAGACTTTAAAGACTCAATCGTTGGTACCACGCCACTGCCTTTTTTGGCAATTAATTGTGTTGGAATGGCATAGACGCTTTCTGAGAAATTAATCACTTTCTCACGTGCTTCATTATGCGTCAAGCTTGCATGAATAATATCGAATTTACGCGCTTGTAAACCCGGAATCAATGAATCAAAAGGTTGCTCTACCCATGTACATTTTGCTTTTAATTTTTCGCAGATGGCATTGCCCACATCAATATCAAAACCCACCAATTCACCTTTTTCATTTTTATATTCAAAAGGCGCATAACCTGATTCTGTACCAAACTTAATTTCTGTGTAGTTTTGCGCTACTGCCGTACCTGTCAAACCAAATGCCAAACCTAAGGTCAATAAAACTGAACGCATAAAGATTACCTCACATTGAGTTAGAGAGTTAGAAAATACGTCCATTATAAAACTTATGTTTCTTTCGACAAGTATCATCTACTATAATTTCATTAATTTTTTAACAAAAGGATACATAATGTCGTCAATTACGCCTTTCACTATGCCTCTACATAAAATTCAACTAGAGGGATATGGGCTAATTTTACAACCATTAAAACCTGGACATGAACCCGGTCTAGCCAAGGCGGCCGCCGATGGCGAGCTATGGAATCTCGTCTTTACCTCCGTACCAGCACCTGGTGAGGAAAGGCAGTATATTGACAAAGCCCTCGAAGAGCAAGCTCAAGGAAAAGCACTAGTATTTGTCATTATGGATGCAAAAACCAAAGAAATTATAGGCACTTCTCGTTATTACAATATCGTACCGGAATGTGCTCGCCTTGAAATTGGCTACACATGGTATGCCCAGTCACGCCAACGTACCTTTGTTAATACAGCCGCTAAATATCTAATGATGTTTTATGCCTTTGAAAGTCTAAAAGCCAATGTGATTGCTTGGCGTACCGATATTATCAACACTCGTTCTCAAGCAGCCATTGAGCGACTTGGTGCGAAAAAAGACGGTATTATCCGCGGTGATCAATTACGTCGCGACGGATCTATCCGTGACTCTGTCATCTATAGCATGACAAAAGAAGAATGGTTAAATGAACATAAGCAACGTCTTAAAGAAAAAGTGAGTTCGTAAATCTATGGATATTCTGTTTTCCCTTTTACCGATTTGTCTAGCCGTGTTCTTAGGCATGTTAGCCGGCAAATTTCTACCCTCTGCCATCAGCCTAAAAATATCAAAGATGATTGGACCCTTTGTTTGGGTACTCCTATTTGCGATTGGCTATAAATTTGGGCTAGTCATTGAAAACTTAAAAAACATTGCTCAAATACTAAAGCTCGCCACTATTTTCTCTATTGGAATTAGTTTGGTAGTCGGTATTTGTATTTATCTCATTTATGAACGCAAAACAACACAACAACGCCAACACCATGAAACAGACTTAGGCATTACTCATGTTCTCAAAGAATGCGCCTTTGCCTTTTTATCCATTATTATTGGTTGTGCCGTTGCGCAAGGACTCATTAGTCTAGGCTGGGATACTTCCCTTATGCCATCGACGGATGTTTTCCTCTATATCCTACTCTTTATGATTGGTGTGGATATTATCAATGCTCCTATCAACTTTAAAGCCATTAGTCCTCGCCTTATTTTTATGCCTATTGCCATTATCATTAGCTCGGCGGTGGGTGGTGTAGCACTCGCTGCACTACTGGATATGGACTTACGCTATGGACTGATTTTTTCGGCGGGATTTGGTTGGTTCTCACTCTCAGGGGTGATGGTCACCAGTCATCTTGGTGAATACTATGGAGCTATTGCATTACTCACCGATTTATTCCGCGAGTTATTCTCTATTGTTATTCTCTTTTTCTGGGGAGCACGTTATCCCGACTCATCTATTGCCACAGCAGGCGCTACCGCCATGGACACCACATTACCCATTATCAAAAAAGCCTCTGGCAATCAATATATCGCCCAAGCACTCTATATTGGTGTCGTTCTTAGCCTAGTGGTACCCTTTTGGTTAGGATTTTTACTTAGTTTCTTTTAACTTAACAAAATAGGCAACATCACATGCCATTATTTGATTGGTTTCTGGCTTTAGTCACCATTTTTGCTTGGGGGATTAATTTTCTCGCCAGCAAAATAGCCTTAACCGAGGCTCCTCCCCTGTTATTTGGAGCCTTACGCTTTATCTTGGTCGCTATCCCTGCGATATTCTTTGTCAGATTCCCCAAAGCACCGCTAAAAACCATCATCGCTTACAGCCTAACCATCAATTTCTTGCAATTTGCATGCATGCTCAGTGCCATTGCCTTTGGACTTGCCTCAGGCTTAACCTCTTTACTCATGCAATGGCAAGCCTTTTTTACTGTATTGATTGCTGCCCTTTATTTCAAAGAAAAAATCCCTATCGGCTTACTCGTTGCCTTTGTCATTGCTCTCATCGGTATGGTACTCATCGTACAAGGCGGCAATATGGATACTGCGCTACCTATGAGTGGGTTATTTGCAGCGATTGGTGCAGCCTTCTTCTGGGCATGTGGTAATATCACCATCAAGAAAATGCCACATGTCGATATGGTTAGTCTAGTTATTTGGGGCGGTGCAATGAGTATTCCTGCCTTTGCTCTCGCAAGCTACCTTATCGAAGGACCAGAACTCATCCAGCAAAGCCTATCGCAGATGGGGGTTAAAGGATGGGGAGGTATCGCCTATGCCGCTTATGTCTCTACGCTCATTGGTTATGTTATTTGGTGTAAGTTGCTCTCACGTCGCCCCATTGCGTTGATTGCCCCCTTAACCCTCCTTGTCCCCATCATTGGCTTTATTTCAGGCTATCTCGCCTTTGGCGAGAAAATGACGTGGGTACAATGGATAGGCTCCGCCATTGTGCTACTGGCTCTTGGCATTAATATCTTTTGGTTAAAAATAGTTAAGTTCTTACATCTTCAGGCATTTCGCAACAAATAATAAACTTTATCTACAAAAAAAGACTTGAAACCTCAGCATTCGCTCTTATAATAGGTCTTAATGAAGGAATACTCTATTCCTCTTGATTATAAGGAGTTTTCAATGGAAATTATTGGTGCTATTGTTATTGGTTTTATCGTTGGTTTAATTGCGCGTGCCTTAATGCCCGGCAAACAGTCTCTCGGCTTTATTATGACGACAGTCCTTGGTGTCGCTGGTTCACTAGTTGGTACTTATCTAGGTCAAGCCGTCGGTCTATACGACAATTTCTCTGAAGCAGGTTGGATTGGTTCCATCGTCGGTGCCATGATTCTTTTATTTGTATTCGGTCTTATCTCTAAGAAATAATGACTACGTCTACAGAAACAGAAGGCGTGTTCGCACGCCTTAAATCTGCAGCGACTCGCATCGGCAAACCACTCGTTGAAAAGGCGCTCTACCTCTATTTTGCACTTAGAAACCCCAAGACTCCTGCTTGGGCAAAAAAAGTGATTTATGGTGCTTTAGCCTACCTAGTGTTGCCTGTGGATGCTATACCTGACTTGCTACCTGGTGTAGGTTTTACCGATGACCTTAGCGTCATTACTGCGGCATTAGCCACGGTTTCACTCTACATCACGGCTAATGTCAAAGCACAAGCAAAAGAAAAAGTGAATAAATGGTTTAATACCGACAAGCCTAGCATAACAGACGTAAAATAGCGTCCTACTATTTTTCTTACTGATATGTCAACATTTCGCTTTCAAGACTTGTGGGTAGCACAAGCTATTCGTCAAAAAGAAGAACATTGGGGTCCCCTAGAAGATCAAGCCATTATGGTCAAGATTAAAGCGGACCCTAATACACATTCTATTGACCAGAAAATCATGCAACGCGCCCAATTGCTCGCGCAACGAGAAGGACTCACTCACGTTATTCAGCAATGGAGTGCTTCAGCCAAACTCGCCTTATGGGTTCTCGCTTTATTCGCTATTATATCGGGCGTCACACTGGCTTTTAATGCCCTAGATACCCAACAGCAACAAGTCAATATTCTCATTGCCTTAGCCGCACTCTTGGGTTTACATCTCTTTACTTTTTTTCTATGGCTCGCCTCCTTTTTAGCTTCTTGGCAACAACAAAGTCTGTTAGGTCGCCTATGGCTTTGGCTGAGTAAAAAACTCGCCCGCAGCCCAGACTCCACGCTAGCACTTCAAGCCTTTATCCATACCTCCAGCAGCAGTATGCGTTGGATTGTAGGCAGTATTACCCATGGTTTTTGGTTAATCACCTTATCAGTTGCTGTGATTGTTTTTCTCGCTCTTTTAGCGAGTCAACACTATAGTTTTGGTTGGGAAACGACCATTTTATCGGGACAAACCTTCGTACAATTAACGCATATAATGGGTAGCTTACCCTCCCTGTTAGGTTTTGACTTACCTAGCACCGAACTCATCTTGCAGAGTAACAATCAAATTGCTACCTTGCCCGATGCACAAAAAACTTGGTCTATCTGGTTAACGGGGCAAGTGTTAATATGGGGTGTTTTAGTACGCCTTATCAGCTTTATTTTCTGTGTCCTCAAAGCACGTTCAACGCTCAATAATATCGCACTCGACATTGAAAGCCCAGCTTATGCCACTTTAATTAATCGCTTTAGTCCAAGTAGCGAAAAAATAGGCTTAGATAGTCTAGCACCTCGCTATGAACTACCCACCATACAAACACAACAACTTGCATGGCGAACTACTCGTCTTATGGTGGGCATTGAATTAATCCCCCACCAACCATGGCCGATTATCCCTTTGCATAGCTCAGTATCTGACGCAGGCAAAATAGAAACAAGAGAAGAGCGCCATCAACTACTCGCTCGCCTCAGCCAACATCCTGTGCAAGAGCTTTTAATTGTATGCAATGGACAACAAACACCTGACCGTGGTATTGCCTACTTTATTCGAGATATCAGTCAATATGCCCAACAAACCAAGGTGTATTTACATATCGATAATGAGGCACAAAGCCGCCTCAACTTATGGGAAAAGTCATTAATGGATATGGGTATTGCTCAGGATGCCATTTGGCATCTCCCTCATCAGCTGCTTTCGTGGAGTGCTTGATGAATAAGGATATTCTTCGTTTAGCCGTCGTTGGACATACCAATACTGGTAAAACATCACTACTTCGCACCCTACTAGAAGACCGCTCTTTTGGCGATATTCAAAATGCTCCAGGTACTACTCGTCATGTCGAAGGGGCTCGCATTCAAGTCAATGCACAATCCTCTATTGAGCTCTACGATACTCCGGGATTAGAAGATGGTATTGGTTTGCATGATTATCTCGATCAACTTAGCCAATTTCATCAACAACGCTTAGATGGTCCAGACAGTATCCACCATTTTTTACAAAGCTCCGAAAGTAAAGGACGATTTGAACAAGAAGCTCGTGTATTACGTCAGCTCCTAGCATGTGATGCAGGCTTATATGTGGTCGATATTCGGGATCCAATTCTTGCCAAACATCGTGACGAACTCGCTATTCTAGCGCGTTGTGGTAAGCCCTTAGTCGCTATTTTAAACTTTATTCATAGCAAAGATAACTACCTCAATGACTGGCGAGAGACTTTAGCGCGTTTAGGCATTCATATGAGCATTGAATTTGACACGGTGGCACCTGCCATTGACGGCAAAGCACAACTTTACCAAAAACTCGCCTTAGTACTTGATAAACACTCCACAGCTCTCACTGGCTTAGCCGAAAATATCAAACAACAGCGTTATCTGCGCAAAACCATTGCCATGAATATGCTGGCAGAACTATTGATTGATGTCGCTTCTCTCAAAGTCAGTAGTCAAACTGATGAGCATAGCATCAAAATGCAATGGGCAGACATTCAGGATCGTATTCGTCAACGCGAAAATCGCTTTATCAAAGAACTCTTAAAACATTATCGCTTTTCCGAACAAGACTATCCCGAACAAACGTTACCTATTGAGGGAGAGCGCTGGGGCATGGACTTATTTCACCCAGATGCACTAGTCGATATGGGTGTACATGTCGGTAAAGGCTTTGCTGCTGGTGCGATGGCAGGAGCAACTATTGATGTCTTTACAGGAGGTCTTAGCCTAGGGGCTGCCGCCTTAATTGGAGGTGTCGTCGGCAGTGTATGGCAAGGCGTTGATAAATTCGGCAAACGTATTCTCGGCAAAATCCAAGGATACGAAGAACTTAGTGTTGACGATGCGGTTATCCGTTTATTAGGGTTACGAGGATTACAACTGATTGACGCGTTAGAGCATCGTGGGCATGCCGCCCAAGAGGTCATTAATCTCAGCAAATCCACCATTACACAATGGCAAGAAGGCAAGCTCCCTGATGAAATTCAACAAGCACGCGCCAACCCTGAATGGTCTAAGATTGGCGATGACTTTGAGAATGAAAGCGATCGAGAGAAAACCATCAAGGCATTGGCGGCTATATTGAATACTTAATCCATCTAGCCACCAACGCATCCTTAAAGTAAGACTGGCTTATCCACCAAAGCATTTTCTGCATTGAGCGGTAAGCCCTCACACGCTTTTGCCAATAAATGCTCAATAGCTAAAATCGCCCTTTTTAGTCCATCCTCATACTGCCCTGACGCCAAAGCTTGTGATAAGGCTTTGCAGACTTGTTGCCATTCCTCATCATTGACAGTAATACCTCGATCAGCAATGATTTCTATCGTATGCAACGAGAGGTTCAGATACAGTAATACTCCTGTGCTATAAGGCGTATCCCATACTCTCAAGCGACCAAACACCTCTAAGGCGCGTTCGTGACTGCTTAAGCCCTTCACGGGAGGATGAGCCTCTACCGCCAATACGAGCTCACCCGCATGACGAGTCTCACTTTGCGTAATTTCTTCCGCTAAACGAGCTAATACCGTATCGGTAAAAAAGCGACGCTTGAGGTACACACCATGCCAATGCCCCAAACCAATTTTATGTAAGCCATTACCAACCACCTGATGCACCTCCACCACCACTTGAGCCACCGCCTCCTCCGCCGAAGCCGCCTCCGAAACCGCCTCCGCCAAAACCACCACCGAAGCCACCTGGACCCCAGCCGCCTCGACGACGTGAATTGATACGACTCGCATTTTGACGTTGAATCGCACTAATTGGCTCTCTAAAAATAAAGCGAATAATACTCGCGATAATAAACACGGCTACCGCAGCAACTACAGCAAACAAAGGTGAACCCATAATGCCAAACGTCACACTCCCTGCCACCATCGCACCGATAGCCGGATGACCTAAAATCGCAAAGATAAAAACAACCGCGATAGGAATAACAATCGCCATCCAATCTTCTTGCTCAATATCCGCACTACTTCCCTTGCTCGGTAGTCCTTCATTTTTAATCAAGCCCATCATACGAGTAACGGCCGAAGCAATCCCTCCAGCAAAATCACCTTGCCTAAAATAAGGGTTCACATTTTCATTTAGGATGCGACTAGCCAATACATCAGGAATCGCACCCTCCAAGCCATAGCCTACTTCTAAGCGATGACGACGGTCATTTTTAGCAATAACCAAAAGCACTCCGTCATCAATACCCTTACGCCCTACTTTCCATGCCTCAAAAACACGAACAGCATACGTTTCTATCGTTTCAGGTTGGACTGTGGGTACCATTAACACAAAAATCTGTGACCCCGTTTCCTCATCAAACGCCTTTAACTGTGCATTAAGCCTATCTAACTCACTGGCTGATAAAGTCGCAGTGGTATCAACGACATAGTTTGTCGAGGCAGGGATCTCCACCTCTTGCGCAAAGGCACTACCGATAAAAATCAGTAGTGCACTCATGAGGCTAAATAAACGAACAATCATTACTGAGCCGTTGCTGGACGATTATTGAATTGTACTTTAGGTGCTTGCATAATCTCTACTTGATTTTCAACACCAAAGTTCGGTTTTACATCATAGCCAAAGACCTTAGCCGTAATGAGTTGAGGGAATTGACGGATAAAGGTGTTGTATGTTTGCACCTCCTTGATATAGCGAGTACGTGCTGTCGCAATACGGTTCTCTGTCCCTTCAAGCTGAACATTTAAATCACTAAATAAAGTATTGGCTTTTAGGTCTGGATAATTTTCTGAAACCGCCAATAAGCGTGATAGCGCCGATGTCATCTGACCTTGAGCTGCTTGGAATTGTTTAAGCTCCTCTTCTGTGGGTAATTTATCAGCACTCACTTGCAGAGAACCAACGCGTGAGCGTGCCTCAGCCACTTGTGTTAATACATCACGCTCATGCCCGATATAAGCATCAACACTGGCTACAATTTGAGGTACTAAATCAGCACGTCGCTGATATTGGTTAAGCGTTTCTGACCACGCTGCCTTAACACCCTCATCAAGCTTTTGAATATCGTTATAGCCACAACCTGCCAATAAAGTAGTCACCATTAAAACAATTAAAGCACGAAATTTTTTCATTACATTCTCTCTATTAAACGGAAGGGTTACACCCTACTATCCATTTATTATATAAAGAGATATACTCAATGTTTCATTTCTTTGATATTTTTAAGATTTTGGAGCCATGATGGCGTGGGTTGTTTGGGTCAATCTTTGCTTTGCCAGTTTTGCTATTTCACTTTCTCCCGGCCCCGGCGCTGTTTCCTCTCTGGCTTCCGGCCTACGTTTTGGCTTTGCACGAGGCTACTGGAATGCAATTGGGCTCGCCATTGGTTATGCCGCACAGTATGTGATTAGTGTGATTGGTGTAGGTGCTATTCTTGCTACTTCTGACCTCGCTTTTAATATCGTGAAATGGGTCGGTGTCCTATACTTACTTTATCTAGGATACAAACAGTATCGCTCCCCTGTCGCTATTATTAAAATTGATCAAAACCATACAGAGATACTCTCACGTCGAAAACTCATTATGCAGGGTATCTTAGTCAATCTAACCAACCCTAAGGGAGCTGTCTTTCTGATTGCGATTACCCCACAGTTTTTAAATATCCACGCACCGCTTTTACCTCAATATGCCATTATCTGTGCCACCTTAGTCATTGCAGACATGATCGTCATGGCAGGGTACACTGGATTAGCTGCTCGTATTATGAAGTTTATGCGTAGTCCACACCGTGCAGCCGCCCTTAACAAAATTTTTGGTCTCTTATTTATGCTAGCTGCCCTCTTTATGGCATTTATGAGCAAATAAGCGTTTAAAATATACTGTTTATTTCTAAAATTATCGTAAAAACAATGTCGTCTATTGCTCAAGAAGTAGCACGTCGTCGCACGTTTGCTATTATTTCTCACCCTGACGCGGGTAAAACCACCTTAACTGAGAAACTCTTATTATTCTCTGGTGCTATTCAAATTGCCGGTAGCGTAAAAGCGCGCAAAGCGAGTCGTCACGCTGCCTCCGACTGGATGGAAATCGAGAAACAACGTGGTATTTCTGTCGCCTCTTCAGTCATGCAGATGGAATATAAAGACTGTGTGATTAATCTATTAGATACACCGGGACACCAAGACTTCTCAGAGGATACCTATCGTGTACTCACAGCAGTTGATGCTGCTATTATGGTGATTGATGCCGCAAATGGTATTGAGCCACAAACCATCCGTCTTTTACAGGTCTGTCGTGCACGCAATACACCAATCATTACCTTCGTCAATAAGCTTGACCGTGAGGTGAAAGAGCCTTTAGATTTATTGAGTGAAATTGAATCCCACCTAGGCATGGATGCTATTCCATTTTCATGGCCTATCGGTATGGGCAAACACTTTGGTGGCGTATTTGACCTTCGTAATGACCGCATGCGTTTATTTAAGGCTGGTCAAGAGCGCCTAGACGGTAATGACGAATACATCGAAGGTCTACATAACCCTATCATCAAAGAAAAATTTGGTTCTTACTACGATAAAGCCTTAGAAGAAATCGAGCTCATTCGTGAAGCAACTCCTACCTTTGACCATGCAGAATTCCTTGCGGGCAAACAAACACCCGTCTTCTTTGGCTCTGCTGTGAATAACTTCGGAGTACAAGAAGTTTTAGATACTTTGGTCGAATGGGCACCCAAACCCGGTGCACGTCAAGCATTACAACGCACAGTACAGCCAGAGGAGCCCAAATTCACTGGCGTTGTATTCAAAGTCCAAGCCAATATGGATCCAGCACACCGTGACCGTGTTGCCTTTGTCCGTGTAAGCTCAGGTAAATTTGAACGAGGTATGCGCCTAAAGGTTAGTCGCACCAACAAAGAAATTCGCCCTAACAACGTGGTTTCATTCCTATCACAACGCCGTGAACTCTTAGATGAAGCCTATGCTGGTGACGTTATCGGTATTCCTAATCATGGCGTACTCCATCTCGGTGATGTATTAACTGAAGGTGAAAATCTCCAATTTACAGGACTACCCTTCTTCGCTCCAGAGCTTTTCCAAGCCGTTGAGGTTAAAGACCCCTTACGCAGCAAACAACTCCGCACAGGACTTACCCAACTCGGTGAGGAGGGTGCTATTCAAGTCTTCCGTCCTGAAGCTGCAGGTGGTGCCTTATTACTGGGTGCAGTAGGACAATTACAATTTGAAGTAGTAGTACATCGACTCAAAACCGAATATGGCGTAGATGCTCACTTAATGCCTTCACGCTATACCATGGCACGTTGGTTTACTAGTGATAATCCAGCTGCTCTACGCAAATTTATGACAAGCAATGCACAACATATTGCGTATGATGTGGTCGATGCCCCTGCTTTCTTAGTGAGTTCTATGGCACAATTAAGAGTAGCCGAAGAACTCAACCCAGATATTAAGTTCCATGCGATGCGTGAACATGGCGGTCAAGTCTTCCACGAAAACAGCTAAACCACGTTAAAGGTTATTTTTATGAGTTGGCGTTTATTATTTTTTACCTTACTAGTGCTTGCTGGTATCGCAACAGTGGGTGGTTTATACACAGGGGACTGGTTAATTGAGCATGCGCCTCGTCAAGCCAATCTACCGAACATCAGCGAAAACGACCCTATGCCGGTTGTAGGCGCTGACGGCACACCTCAGCTGCGCCAACCACCACAGCCATTAATGAGTGGTAAACTAGGTGTACCAGACCAAGTCGTCAATGTCGATTGGCACGTAAAAGCTGACAATCTTTCACAAGCAACAACAGCTTCCACAGTAGCAAGCCCAGCCACCAATACACCTCACACTAATGCGACAAATAGCGTGAGTAGCGGAGGTTCAAGCAGTCAAGCCATTCGCACGCGTCCTATTGGCGCTGCCAATACAGCCTCTGGCAGCGGTAGCGGTTGGGAACCAGCTTTCCGCCGAGAAATTGCCGCATGTCGTCAATTAGGTTTCTTTGAGCGTGCGAGTTGCGTGGGTGATGTACGAGAACGTTATTGTGGTGCTAATAAGGCATGGGGCAAAGTAAACGATTGCCCTGCTCGTTAAAAAATTAGATATCCTTATCTGTGGCGCTCCACATATCGGATACTTGAAGAATACCCAAAAAACCTTCCAAACTCATAACTCTTTTACGGTTATGAGTTTTTATTTATCCCTCTTATCTTTAAGGTGTATAATAAAAATAATTCTTATTATTGTTTTTATTATGAGGAAATGAGATGAGATTACGCCAACATTCTATAGCTCTAATTCTAGGGGGCATACTGACAGCCACACCTATTCTGATAAATCAAAATATCAGTGTGGCACAAGAAATAAAAGCAGAAAACATTACCGCTACGCTAACTAGCTATGCAAACCAAGCATACACCTTGTATAGCGCCAGCTTAAAAGATGCTCAAGCTCTCCAAAAGTCGATTCATGAGTTTACCAATAAACCCTCAGAAGCATCTTTTGAAAATGCCAAAAAAGCTTGGCTACAATCTAGAGAAAGCTATGGATTAACAGAAGTATTTCGTCTATCAGGCGGCCCTATTGATGCTGAAGAAGGTTGGGTAGCAGATGCTTATGGCAATCTTGAAGCACAGTTAAATGCATGGCCTTTAGATGAGGTGATGATTGACTACACCGTAGATGCTAACGGTAGACGCACGAGTGGCAATATTATTGATAGCAAAGGAAAATTCACCCCTGTTGGTGAAGATGCCAAAGCCGTCAATATTGATAAGATTACAACTGACACATTGGGTGAACTCAATGAAAACGGTGGTGAAGCTAATGTAGCTAGCGGTTACCATGCTATTGAATTCCTCTTGTGGGGTCAAGACCAAGATTACAATAATTTTGTCGAAGATAAAATTACACATGGTGCAAAAATAGCAGGGCAGCGTCCTTTAAGTGACTATACCACCGATAAATTTGCGAACCGTCGTAAAGCTTATCTCAATGCTGCCGTAGATAAATTAGTTATTGATCTTCATACAGTAACTTCAGGATGGGAGCCTAAAGTAGGCAAGGGGAATACAGGACTTTATCGCGCTGCTTTCTTAGGTCAATTAAAAGATCAAGATGCGGCTAAAAACATCGACGCTAAAGAGGCCTTACGCCAAATTATTGCTGGTATGGGCGTCTTTATGAAATCTGAATTAGCGAATGAGCGCATTGCTGTTGCCGTCCTAACCCCTAGTGAAGAAGATGAACACTCTTGCTTCTCTGATAATACGCACCGCGATATTACCCAAAATTTTGAAGGTTTTGTCGCCGTACTTAAAGGCGAGCTAAATGGTAAAAAAGTCGGTCCTGCGCTATGGGATGCTCTCTCTTCAACCGAACAAGCTGAAATTGATAAACTGATTACGGACATCCGTGCTCGTATCGAAAAAATGAATGCAACAGCCAACTCAAGTATGCATTTTGATTATCAAATCATGCCACAAAACGAAGCTGAAGCACGTAATATCGTTGGCATGAAGAATCAAATGCGTCGCCTAGGCGATCAAATGATTAATGTTGCTAAAGGCTTTGGCATCACCTTAACCGAAGATGATGTTACTGATTCGGAAGAAACAAAAGTTGAAGGCTAACGCACAGAAGTGGTTTAATCACGTTTGACTATGTACCTCAGCAAATGTCACACTTACCGTATTCTCCCCGCACTTTTTATGAGTGTGTCGGTAAGTGTTGCATTGGCTGATGATAGTCAGTCTAAGAATGCTCAAGAAGATTTACTCCTTCAAGGACGTTCCTTTTTTCATGTACCTTGGGTAGCAGCACCTAGTTCAACAACAGCACGTGATGGACTTGGTCCATTATTTAATGCCAATACCTGTAGCAGCTGTCATCTCACGACGTTGAAGCCACAAACTAGCTTTCTTAAGACAATTTCAACACAAGATAACACACCACCTATACGGCATTTTGTGCTTAAGCTGAGCCAACCTCATGTACAAAAACAAGCATCACAAATCACCACCCCAGACCCTGTTTATGGCTATCAAATTGCTATTAATGCCATATCCTCTGTAAGTGCCGAGGCTAAACTTAGCCTTCAAGCCAAAGAAAAAACCTTTACCTTTACTGATGGGACAATATTACCTCTTCGCCATTGGCAAGTTAAACTCAATAATTTCGCTTATGGTCCACTTGCATCAGAAACACGTACGAGTCTTCGCATTGCTCCGACCTTAATGGGACTCTCTTTTATAGAAAGTATTCCAGAGCAAAACTTAATTAAGTCTCAGCAACAACAAGAAAAAGAATTTCCTCTCTTGGCTGGACGTTTGAATACAGTTTATCACCCAGCCAATCAGCAGCAAACCATTGGTCGTTTTGGTTGGAAAGCCTCCCAAGCCGACCTCATCACCCAAACAGCCGATGCGGCATTTCATGATATGGGATTAACATCCATTTATTACCCTACTGAAAGCTGCACACCCACGCAAACGGACTGTCTTAAGGCACCACAAGGTCGTTCAGCTTATCCCCATGAGCCCTCCCACGACCTTACCCATCCACGCCTGATCGCCATTGCACACTATACAGCCAATCTGGCACTACCTAAAGCGATTAAGACACCCCCTGAAGAACAATCAGCCTTGCAAAAAGGACAAGCACTCTTTAAAAAGATGCAATGCATTGTCTGTCATCAAGCAGAACAGAAAACCTCCTCTGGCGAAGTATTTTTCCCTTATAGCGATTTCTTATTACATGATTTAGGTGAAGAGCTAGCCGACCATCGTCCCGAGTTTATGGCAAAAACCTCCGAATGGCGCACTACTCCTCTGTGGAGAAATCGTTATAAAACCCACTTCTTACACGATGGGCGAGCTCGTACCTTATTAGAAGCGATTGCTTGGCACGGCGGTCAAGCCGCTTCCTCACGCGAATTATTCAAACAACTCTCGCCCCAAGAACGAGAAGCGTTGATCATTTTTTTGGAAAGTCTTTAAATGAAAAAGTTTATTTCTCAACTCTCGCACGGCTTACTAGCTACCTTTGCACTCATAACAACAACACAAGCACAGGATTTTTCTATCCACCTCAAAAGTATTTATGAAGAGGTGATTGAGCATAATGCGAAACAAGCCACAGAAAGTTGTTATATCCTAGAAGAACAACTACAAACGCTCACCGATAACAAACCAGAAAGCATTAAGCCCGCTTTTACGCAATTAATTAAAGACTGGAAAGCTATTGAGGCGACCTATATATTGGGCGATTTACATGAGGATTATTTAGATACGCCTCGTCGTATCGATATTTTCCGTCAAGGGAAAGAAGATTGGCAGACCCAACTCAATCGTGCTTTGGAAGGAAAAAGCGAACCTAAAGTAGCTCTTTTTAAGCATTCTTCACGGAGTATTAATGCATTAGAGTTTATGCTCTTTCAAGACAATCACATTAGTGACCGTGAACGAGCATTTGCTACCCATATGACACAATCTATCTGCCGTCATCTTCACGATATTGAGCAGGGATATCAACAAGCCAAAACCAGGTTTCTGACAGAACAAGACAAATCATTAAGTTATATTGTGCATAGCTTAGCCAGCAGTATTTTTGCCGCGAGAGATTGGCGCATTGGAGATATCCGTGGTCTTAGTCGTAAATACAAAGGAAAACCAGATATCCGTCGTACTGAATACTTTTTAAGTAATCGTAGTGCAGACGCTTTAAGCAGTATTTTTAATACCCATCAACAAGTATTTGGACGTCACAATCAAGAACGTTTAAATGCGATTCTAACTTATTACAAAGAAGAAAAGCTTACCTCAAACATTAAAGATAATTTAGATAAAATCCAAGCAATTCTAAAACAAACATCAACTGATAAGGAATTATTTGATAAAGGTGAAGCCATTTATCAAATCAGCCATCAACTCTATCAACAATATTACATCAGCATGGTCGCTGCACTACCTATCGTCGCCAAAGTGCTCGATGCGGATGGAGATTAATCATGACAGATTGGCTTAGTGAGTTTCTTCTCAATACAGGACAACGACTATTCTGGGTCTATATTCTTAGCTCATGCCTGATAGCTATTGTCTATACACTTTTTCAGGCATGGCAATCAAACGAGTCAACGTCACGACACCTATCATGGCTTAATTTCAAAAACTATTTACTACACCCAAGTGCGCTTCTAGACTATCGTTATTTCTTTATCGGTACCTTGATTAAAATCATACTGATTGCACCTTTGATTCTTTCAGCAAAAACCGTCGCTATTACCGTTTTTAAATACTTAGCCCCCTATACTGACGGCCCTATTCAAATCCTCTCTCACCAAAGCATAACCATACTCTATACTATCAGCCTTTTTCTCAGTAATGACGTGAGTCGCTATTTCTTACATCGCTTATTGCATACCAATAAATATCTTTGGCAATTTCATAAAGTTCATCATAGTGCAGAAGTATTAAACCCTCTCAGTTTTTATCGTGTACACCCTATTGAAAACATACTTTTCGGTTTACGATACTCTCTTTGTGTAGGTCTGGTGACTGGGGTATTTTTAACACTTTTTGGACCCCGGATTAGCTTATGGACTATCCTAGGAACTAATGGTTTTTTATTCATATTCTCATTACTCGGCACCCATTTACGCCACTCTCATTTATATATCCAATATCCCCGCTATTTAGAGAAATTTTTTATCTCCCCTGCCATGCATCAAGTACACCACTATAAAGGGCATATGCTCTTTAACTATGGCAGCTATTTGGCTATATGGGATAGACTTTTTGGTAGTTGGAAAGCCTCTGCTGATGTTCAACAAGGTCTCCCTATGGGATTTGCAAACAATCAAATGCAACACTACCGTAGTGTTTCTCAATTACTCTTTCAACCCTTTCGAGCTTTGATGAAAAGGTATTAATATGTTTAAAAATAAAATAATAGTGCTTACCTTCTTCAGCTTATTATCATCATCAATAAGCGCCTCTCACATAGATAAGGCCACACTTGGTCAAGCCTTATTCTTTGACACACGCTTATCACTCAATAACAAACAAAGTTGTGCAAGCTGTCATAACCCACAACACGCTTTTATCGATGACCGAGAGAATAGCCGATTTCGTATGGTATCAGAAGGCGCTGACGGTCATTCTTTCGGTAATCGTAATACTCCCACCGCGATGTATAGTGCATTCCACTCTGCTCTTAGCTATGATACAAAACGTCAAACATTTAAAGGAGGATTATTTTGGGACGGTAGAGCCAAAGACCTCGCCGATCAAGCAGGTCAACCACCATTAAATCCCGTTGAGATGCAAATGCCCAATAAACATGCTGTTATTGAGCGCTTAAGTCAAATCGATTTTTATCAAGAGAACTTTAAAAAACTTTATGGCTCTGATATTTGGGAGAATGTAGACAAAGCTTACCAAGCCATGGGGGATGCGATTATGGCTTTTGAAAAAACCAAAGAGTTTGCTCCTTTTGACTCTAAATATGACCGTTATCTACGAGGTGAATATGAACTCACTCCACTAGAAGATTTAGGTCGTACCCTATTCTTTTCAAATAATAATGTGAACTGTAAAACTTGCCACTCTCTCAAACCAGAAGATAGTGAAGGTGAAGTTTTTACGAATTTTGAACACCACAATATTGGAGTACCTCGTAATCTGAAACTCATGGTACTCAACCAACTGGATAAGAACTTTAAAGATCAAGGCAGTCTAGAAAACCCTACCATTAAGGGTGATACAAAACAAGCGGGTAAATTCAAAACACCTACCCTACGCAATGTAGCCATCACAGAGCCTTATATGCACAATGGCGTGTTCAAAGATTTACGTACTGTTATTCTCTTTTATGATAAGTTCAATAATCCAGAACGTAAGATTAATCCTGAAACAGGCGAACCATGGGGAGAGGCAGAAGTACCTGAAACAGTGAATCTCACCGATTTAAGAGCGAATGCTTTAAGTGATAGAAAAGTCGATGCCCTAGAAGCTTTTCTAAAAACGCTCACCGATAGGCGCTATGAGCATTTATTGAAGTAAATTTTTAGATGTCTCGGTGTGTGCAGCCTTTTGTAAAAAGACGGCACATCAAAGCCTACATGATATAAAAAAGTCTGTTCAACCCAATAGAAGAACAGACTTTTAATCTTATAGAGCATCCGGATTAATCCGCACTTTCCATATGTGATTGGAGATAGTTTTGTAAACCTAAAGATTGGATAAGCTCTTGCTGTGTTTCTAACCAATCAATTTGCTCTTCATTTTCATCGAGAAGATGAACTAATAATTTACGAGTCACAAAGTCTTGTGCACTTTCCATATGAGCAATCGCTTCTTTTAACTCTACTTGAAACTCACGCTCCAATGCCAAGTCACAAGCAATGATATCTTCAACGTCCTCACCGATACGAATCTTACCTAAATCCTGAAGATTAGGTAGGCCCTCTAACATAAACACACGCTCGATAATATCATCTGCATGTTTCATCTCTTCGATTGACTTCTTATACTCGAATTTACCCAGACCGTCTAAGCCCCAGTTTTTTAACATACGGGCATGTAAGAAATACTGGTTAATTGCCGTTAATTCAATTTTTAAAATTTTATTTAAATACTTATTTACATCGTTTGGTGCTTTCATCGCAACCCCCTCTAATTAAACTCAAGATACGCCCATTCTAACACGCAAAAAAGCCACTCTCAAGCACGATAAATCGGCTGAAGAATGGCTTTAATTAAGGATTTTTGGCTAATAAGAATAGTTGCGATTTAGATTATTTATCTAGCTCTCAGTTAAGCAACTTTCTTCCATGGAGGATTAATTTCCGTCGCTTGAAGAATAGAAGCATCTACCTGTGGCTCTAAATAAGATTCTGCACAACTTGCACAGCATCCACAACAGGTCGCTACCCCTAGCTGAGCCTGCAAATCCGCTAATGTGCGAGCACCATTAGCCACAGCAGTCTTAATCGCTTTATCGCTAATTGCATTACAAACACATACGTACATAGTCGAAACCTATACAAACTTATCTCTAATGAGAATGATTATTATATGTTTTTTCTAATTTGTCAATTAATAATTATTATCATTAAGGTTTCTACTAACAAAATATTGTTTCAAGCTGTTCTTCAATAAACCGTGGATTACTTACAACAATTCAGCACAAAATACACAACCTCTTTGCTTAGAATCATGTGGTAAAAGATTGTGTGATAACAAGAAACTCCTCAACCCTGCAAAAGCGCCTGTGCTTTACGCAAAGAAGCGGTGGGGATATTCATGCCTTCGCGATATTTAGCGACTGTACGGCGTGCTATCGCAATCCCTTCTTTTTCTAAAAGCTCAGTCAATTTACTATCAGATAAGGGCTTTGCTTTAGATTCTGCCTCAATGAATGCACGAATTCTCTGTTGAATAGCAGTGGCTGAGGCTTGCTCACCTTCTTGTGTCGCCACACCACTACTAAAAAAGCGCTTGAGCTCAAAAACACCATAGGGAGTCGCCATAAATTTTTGATTAATGGCGCGCGAAACCGTTGATTCATGTACCCCTATCTGTTCCGCAATCACTTTTAAGGTGAGAGGCTTAAGCCCTGATAAACCTTGTTGAAAAAAAGCATATTGCTCTTGCATAATACTCTGTGCTACCGCTAATAATGTTGCAAACCGTTGATTTAACTGCGTCATAAAAAGTTTTGCTATCTGCAACTGCTCTAGCATTTCCTTGCTTGCTGATGCCTTATCGACCACTTTTAACATACGCTCATATTCCGCATTAATCCTAAGTTTTGGCACCACTTGAGGATTAATATACACTTCCCACGATCCATTTTTATAACGTGTCAAGACATCCGGAATCGCCAAATCCGCTTCTGGCGTACTGTACAACTTACCTGGTTTAGGATTTAAACGGCGAATTAATTGATGTGCCTGGCGAATATGCTCAATATCCGTCTCCGCTAATATTTCCAATGCATTTAAATCAGCACGTACTAAGGCATCTAACCCCTTTTCACAAATAATCCGCGCCACACTCAAAACATCGACATCAATACTAAAAGCCAACCGTTGCTTATCTAGCTGCAATAACAAGCACTCAGCCAATGACCTTGCCCCAATACCTGCAGGATCAAAACTCTGTAACACAGCCAACGCCTGCTCACCTTCGTCTAAAGTGATAGGTTGATGTAATAACTCACTTAAAGCGGTGACAATTTCTGGCAACGTTGACGACAAATAACCATTATCATCAATATCACCAATCAAGTAACTCACCAATGTTTTTTGAAAATCATCAATCTCACTTGTTCCCAACTGCTCAAGCAAATAATCTTGTAAACTTACCTTGGCGACCATTTCAGGGCTATAATCCTCCTCATCGTCGTGACGATAAGTAGGATAGTCCTCAGTAGATGAACCCTCTTCTGAGGAACCCCCTACGAGCTCTAGCAAAGGGTTGTCTTGCAACATCTGCTTTAGTTCTGTTTCAAGCTCTAATGAGGAGTACTGCAACAACTTCAACGATTGTTGTTGCTGTACCGTCATCACCATCTGCTGGCTAACCGTTGCCCTTATTCCTTGTTGTAAATTTACTGACATTATCTTATGACACCATCAGCTTCAAAAAACTCTGATCTTTCACTACTAAATAAAACCCTATTTAAGCTTGCACTACCGAGATTAATCACGCGTATCGTAGTCGTGGCAGTAGTAGCTATTATATGGCTAGTTATTGCCAATTGGTTACTCCATTTTGGCGCTCAACAAGACTATGCTTTTCTTAAACAATACAGCCCTCAAGTGAGCGAATACCTTAACAGTATAAACAAATATATCTGGTGGGGTTTAGTTTTAATTGGCTCAGTCGTGCTTTATTTTATACTGGCTGCATGGGTCGAAAATAGCATCAAAAAAGCAGGCTATATTGTACCCAAACAAGAAGTCATGGAAACCCTTATCCCTCAACTTTCCCAAAGCGCAAAAGATGTACTCGTTTGGGTATGGGACGATCAACGTGAGCCTATCACTATTAAAAACCTACACGATACACGTAATCAACTCCGTGCCAATCGAGTCAGCCGACTTGAACAAATTCGCCAACAACGCGAACTACTGGGTTTACATGCAGGAGCAGAAGTCTCTGCCCAAGAGTTGGTACGAGAAAAAGAAAATGTAGATCAATTATTAGGCAGCATTTCGCTTGATTTAGAAGAAAAATAACATCCTCCGTGCTTTTAAAATAGGAAATAATGTCCTCTCTACACTAAAGTATGGCGTTTTACGACTCAAGACTCATCATCACCTCCTACCACCTTGGAAACAACACTTCCAAGGTTTTTTTCTATCCACCACGAATTAGGACTTGATTTTCTTGTAAGTTTTGGTAAATAATAGGGTTATGGATACGCAAATTAACTCATTCTTGTTAAATTCCTCAGACCGTTACTTAGCTAATGGCGTTTCTGCTCGTGCGTACTCTTCTCTACTGCTGCTAGACCTAGCGATCGGTTGCCGAGCCTAGAGCTTTGGTGGTGCTCCGCAGCCTTATTCTGCCACTTTGGATTTTTTAAATAAACAAATCCCAGTGACAACTAGGCTAGTCCTGAATGCACTGGGTATCTGATAGATAAACAGGTGCAATATGCTTTCTAACCCAGCTTCAAAATATATCCCTTTTAAGCCTTTTACTCGTGACTTCTCTGAACGTACTTGGCCAAGTAAAACCATTACTAAACCGCCTATTTGGATGAGTACCGATTTACGTGACGGCAATCAATCCCTCATTGAGCCGATGAGTGTTGAACGTAAATTACGTTTCTTCAAACACCTCGTACAGATTGGTTTCAAAGAAATTGAAGTCGGTTTCCCTTCTGCCTCGCAAACAGACTTTGACTTTGTTCGCACCCTTATCGATGACAAACTTATTCCTGATGATGTGACAATCATCGTACTCACACAAGCGCGCGAAGACTTAATCAACCGGACAGCCGAGGCATGTGCTGGCACTAAAAACGCCATGATTCATATGTACAATGCGACAGCCCCTGCTTTCCGCAAAATCGTTTTCAATATGACCCAAGACCAAGTACGTGATTTCGCTGTGGCAGGTACTCGTATGGTCAAAGCCGCCATGGCAAAATATCCCGAAGTAAACTGGCGTTTTGAATACTCTCCAGAGGTTTTCAGTACGACAGAACCAGAATTTGCGGTCTCTGTATGTAATGCTGTCGCAGCTGAATGGGGAACGTCAGCAGACCGTAAGATTGTCTTTAACTTACCTGCAACAATTGAGGCAACCACCCCTAATTTATACGCTGACCAAGTCGAATACTTCTGTAACCATGTGAATAACCGTGAGAATGTTATCGTCAGCGTGCACCCACATAATGACCGTGGTACAGCCGTTGCAGCAGCAGAGCTTGCTGTTATGGCAGGTGCGGATCGAGTAGAAGGTTGTCTATTCGGTAGTGGCGAACGTACAGGTAATGTAGACTTAGTGACATTAGCACTTAATTTATACACCCAAGGCGTACATCCCGGTTTAGACTTCTCTGATATTGATGCCGTCCGCCTAACTGCCGAATACTGCAATCAGCTTCCTGTACATCCACGCCATCCTTATGTGGGCGATTTAGTCTTTACCGCTTTCTCTGGCTCTCACCAAGATGCCATCAAGAAAGGCTTTGCCCAACAAAAAGCAGACCAACCTTGGGAAGTTCCTTACTTACCTATCGACCCAGCCGATTTAGGTCGTAGTTACGATGCCGTGATTCGTGTCAATAGCCAGTCAGGTAAAGGTGGCGTCTCTTACTTATTAGAAAATGAGCATGGTTTAAATTTACCACGTCGCCTACAGATTGAGTTCAGTCGTGCTATCCAACGCGTAACAGATGAAACAGGTACCGAGGTTAATGGTAATGCGGTTTACGATATCTTCAAAAAAGAATACCTTACACAAAATACACCTTGGAGTCTTGTGAGCCACCAAATCACCACCTCATCTAATGGTGATAATAGCAATACCTTTATCATCGAAGCCGAACTTAAAAATGGCGATGAAGTGAAAAAAGTCCGCGGTCAGGGTGATGGTTCTATTTCTGCATTTGTAGATGCATTGAATCTACCTATCCGCTTTATGGACTACCATGAGCATGCCTTAGGTTCTGGTGAAAAAACCAATGCTGTCTGCTACGTGGAATTACGTTTAGGAGACTCAGCAACAGGCTTTGGTGTGGGTATCCACAAAGATATCGTCACCGCCTCATTTAATGCCGTATTAAGTGCTGTGAATCGTCACATTAATAACGGTTAATCACAAAGCACTCAGCAACAACGGCGAATCATCAAAAGATGGTTCGCCGTCTTGGCTAAAATAACACTTAAATGGCACAAAATAGTGCTGAATTAGCGAAAAATAAGTAGAATTAAGCTATTCGTTTACCACGCATTCCCTGTTCGCCACACCACCTGATCCTTCTCATTTTTTAGCGCTTGTTTCATCATCTCTAACAAAGGAAACGCACGACGTGCAAGGCTCACAGGCTCTTGCATAGGATGAGGCTTATCTTCCCCCTTTTCCTCTCGCTCATCTTCCTCTTGATAAGCATCTTTCACATTTTCTTTTTTATCTTCTGCAATCGCTTTTTCTAAAGCCTCAATACTCTCTGTCAATTGAGCATGCGTAATCACCCCTTCAGCAGGTACCGTCTCATAGGCTCGCCCCAAAGCATTCAATACCAACAAAGCATGCTTATCGAGCATTAATACATCACCGCTAGAATTTGAAGAAAAAGTAATCAACATATTAGTAGAACTCCTAATGGATAAACACGTGTCAGTGCTATTGTAAAAATAATATCCCAATTAGAAAATAACTGCATCTACTTAACTTTACGAGGTTAACGATGAAATTTCTATTTGGTCTTATTGGCACCCTATTCATCATAACAGCTCAAGCACAAGAAAACACCTGCCCAGCCGCTAAAACGGGGAATCCATGTTCACATTCCTCAAGAGCACCTTCACTCAATCTCGGCGCTGGCAACCCCATCCATCTAATGAGTGGTAATAAATTCCAAGCAGAACATGATATGCTCATGCGTCTATCGGGACTGGAAGTCACCCGCTACTATAATTCCATGGCAAGCACCGCCAGCCCTTATGGCGCAGGTTGGAATATCAGCTACAACACCCGCTTATTCCAATTTCCACACAGTTGGCAAATTCTCATGGATGACGGTCAACGCATTGACTTTCATCCACCGAATGGGAGCCCACAAACAAAAGCCCAAATAGCATCTTATGGGCATCTACAACAAAATACTCAACAGCACTGGGAATGGCATACCCCCGAAGGTACTATCCGCACCTTTAATTCCAAAGGACTCATGATCAAACTAGCGATTAAAGGGTTTCCTGATATTCATATTGAACACACCCAGAGCAAATCTCAGTCGCTAATTTCTCGCGTTTATACACAGGACGAAGAGCTAACTTTTCACTATCAACAAGCAGAAGACCTGTTGCTTAGCCATATCACCACGCCTGTCGGGACTATCTACTATCATTACCAAAAACCAGAACAGGGACTTTACCATCAACTTGATAAAGTACAACGTGCTGATCACTGGGAGCGTAAATACCTCTATGAACCCGAATTCCAAGCAGGAGACCCATACCGTCTCACCGGTATTGTTATGTTTACCCCAGAAAAGCAATTTCTACGTCTGAACGAATGGCATTATCAAGAGGACGGCAAAGCGATTTATAGTCGCTCCAGCTACCCTGCACAACACCGTCTTTCTATCTATTATCAACAAGAGGCTCTCAAAAACAATGATCGTAGCATCACCATTATTACCGATGAAAAAGGTCGTCAAACACAAATTCATGGTCTGATGCGAAACGGTCAATATCTCCTCGAAAAAGTCACGGGGCATGGTTGTCATCTTTGCCCACCTGTAGGCACTAATGCACAATATGATGATAAAGGGCAGCTTAGCCTACTAAATGGCTTTTCCATTCATCGCGATGATGCACAGCGCATCAACAAAATCGAGTTTGAACATCCCACTTGGAATAAAGTCAGTATTCAGTATAATCATCATGGCTATGTCAAAAACTGGCATACCCCATATACTGGCACACAACCACCCGGCCCTCATAAACTTATTCGCTACTACTTAGAAGAACCTCCCGAAGAGAATGAATTTGTCACCTTTAAAGACAATCAACTGGTTTATAAAAATGGTTTAATCTTAAAGCATCTATCACCCGATGAAAGCGTACAAATTCTCAGTCTAGAAAAAAACAATTCCCCTATTTGGGAACAACATCGTATTTATTGGGATCCTCGACTCCTTCAACAAGAACTCATTCATTTTGTTGATAAAGATATCAGTCTAGACTATGAGTATCTTTATGATGATCAACAACGGTTGATTGCCGCCAAACAATTTCATCTTCCTAGTGAGCAAGAAACACTCTTTTATTATGCATGGCATAAAGATGGTACGAGCAAAGGTGTTGCTATCAATGGCAAAACTATCACTCCCAATATTCAACGCGACAAACAAGGTCTACCTACCCAGATAGATCATCGTAAAGTCATCTATGGGGAAAGCAAACGTATCGAAAAAGTCCTCGAAAATGGCAAGACCATAGCAACCTATACCTATGACAAACATAGTCGTCGCACAACAAAAGAAACGATGCAAGGACGTACCTTATTTCATTATCAAGGTAATCGTTTAAGTCGCGAAGAATACTATCCTCACAAAACAAACTCTCCTCAACATAAGCAAAGTAAAGTCGCCTATACCCAACGACACTATGCTTATCGCGGTCTGATGTTAGTCGGGTTTATTGAGCAACAATACGATAAATCCCACCAACTTATCCGCACCGAAAACTTCTATGTCCACAATGACCATCTAGGCCAACCCTTTCTGATTAGTGATGCTCAACAACATATCCGTTGGCGTGCCTATTACTCACCGATGGGAAAAGCCACGATTATCACGGAAGACATCAGCTTTAATATCCGCCAACCCGGTCAATACTATGATGCCGAAACTGGTTGGCATGATAACTACTTCCGCACCTATGATCCAACCGCAGGGCATTATTTTGAACCAGACCCGCTCGGTCCTATTGCAGGAAATGACCCTTATGGTTATGCCGCGCAACAACCACGACAAGCAATTGACCCTCTCGGGCTACTGCTCTTTGCCTTTGACGGTACCACCAATAACATAAAATCCAACACGAATGTCTGGAAATTCTACCAACTCTATGACGGCGACAAATTCTACAAAGAAGGTCCAGGCGGTATCCCTGGTGAAAGTTGGAAAGATAAATGGGGCGGAGCACTTTTTTCAACCACTACCCATATCATCCTAGATGAACATAAACGCAATCTCATCAACTATATGAGCACTAAAAATAATAATTTTACCGATGTCACCCCCATTGATATTGTCGGCTTCTCACGCGGAGCTGCCATTGGCATGATTTTTGCCAATTATGTCAAAAGTTTGGTGAATGACGGCCTTTTCCACTATAGTGAAAGATACATCCAAAACGGTCTAGAATATATCCGCGACATCCGTACCTGTGTAGATTTACGGTTTATCGGTCTTTTTGATACGGTTGCCCAATTTGGAGCTAATGGCTTTCATAATAATCGCTTTGACTACTCCGCGGCCCCAGAGTGGGAGCTCATTACCCATGCCGCAGCGATGAATGAATACCGATATTTACTCCCTCTTACCACATATCATGGCAAAGACAATGTTATTGAGCAAGGCTTTCTTGGCAACCATAGTGACTCTGGCGGCGTCCATGTACCCGATGATTTAAATGATAAAAACAACCCTTTAAAAACCCACTTTGGTGATTTAAGCCATATCCCCTTAGCATGGTCATATACCCAAGCCCAACAATTAGGCCTTCCATTAAAGCCTCTTAGTGAAGTAGCTACCGTGCTGAATAGTCGTCTAAACCTTGTTCAAAATCCCGTCATGCATAACACCTATGGCGAATATTATTATTCTTACTACCATAATAGAGAAGACGGTTTAAATGACCGTAAAATCCGCACACTAGATCGTCATCTGCAAGCACCCAATCAAACCAAAAGAGCTTTCTTGCAGGGACAGTCAGAGCATTTAGGCGATAGCACGCGTCAAGAACATACTAAAGCTGCAGAGGTCGAGTTTCTATCGACTCAAGAACGTCAACTCTCGGTCGCTGATGTCGCCATCTACGGCAAACTTGATGCCCAAAAATATCTCAATTGGCTAGAAACACAGCTTAACTGGACAGCCCCACTCAAAGTCGTAGAGTAAATATGGTATGATTACTATTATTTCTTTTAAAAACAAACCCCTATGCTATGCCTAGGGGTCTTTAACTGGTAAATACATCTATGCTCCCTGAGCTACAAAATACATTAAGTCAACTACTGGCAGATGCCGTAAAAACATTACTCCCCGAACAAGAACAAGTCGCGATTAAACTTGAACGCCCCAAACAAGCCGAACACGGTGATGTCGCCAGCAATATTGCCATGCAACTCGCCAAACCCAACAAGCGTAATCCTCGAGAATTGGCACAAGATATCGTTGATACCCTTATGAGCAACCCTGCTGCCAAAGAGGTTCTTGAGTCTGCCGAGATTGCAGGCCCCGGTTTTATCAACTTACGCTGCACTACAGCGGTTCACCAAGAAGTCATCAACAAAATCCAAGAACAAGGAAGTGATTTCGCCAAAGCACCGAGCAATGGGGAGTCTTTAATGGTGGAGTTCGTGTCTGCCAACCCCACAGGACCCTTACACGTTGGACATGCTCGCCAAGCCGCACTCGGTGACTGTATCTGCCGCTTATTCGCTGCCGCAGGCTATAAGGTACATCGTGAGTTCTACTATAACGATGCGGGTAACCAGATTCATAATTTAGCCGTTAGTGTACAAGCACGTGCTCGTGGCATTGATCCAGATGATGCTAGCTATCCTGCTGATGGTTATCGCGGTGATTATATTGTCGATATTGCCAACGACTTTATCGCCAAAAAAACCGTCACCGCAGATGGTCAAGATGTTGTGGCGACAGGTGATTTAGATAATTTAGATGATATTCGTCGCTTTGCTGTCGCCTATCTGCGCAACGAACAAGACTTAGACCTCAAAGCATTTAATCTCAAATTTGATCAATATTACCTAGAAAGCTCTCTTTATACTGACGGCAAAGTAGAAGAAGCCGTTGAGCTTTTAAGCAAACATGGTCATACCTACGAACAAGATGGCGCTTTATGGTTACGCACCACCGAATTAGGAACAGGCGATGATAAAGACCGTGTGATGCGCAAAAAAGAAGGGGGCTACACTTACTTTGTTCCCGATGTTGCCTACCACTTAAGCAAATGGAATCGTGGCTATCACCATGCGATTAATGTCCAAGGGAGTGACCATCACGGTACTATCGCACGTGTTCGTGCAGGCTTACAAGGACTAGACCTAGGTATTCCAAAAGACTACCCTGCTTATGTACTTCACAAAATGGTTCGCGTAACACGCAATGGTGAAGAGGTCAAAATTTCTAAACGAGCAGGCTCTTATGTCACTATGCGAGACCTTATCGACTGGGTGGGTCAAGATGCTACTCGCTTTTTCCTCATTCAGCGTAAAGCAGACACCGAATTTACCTTTGACATTGACCTAGCTTTATCAAAAGGTGAAGAAAACCCTGTGTACTACATCCAGTATGCACATGCACGTATCTGCAAGATTTTACGTGATAGCGCAGAGCTCGCCCAACAAGTCGAACAAGCCGATATCAGTTTACTGACGGCTCCATCAGAAATCACGCTATTAAAACGCCTCGCTGAACTACCTAATATGATTACATTAGCCAGCAAGGACTTAGCACCGCACTATATCGCTTTCTGGTTATTAGATTTAGCGGCTGATTTCCACTCTTGGTATAACGCTGAGCGTATTATGATTGACGACCAAGCCCTTAAATTAGCGCGTCTTGCACTCGCCGATAGCACACGTCAAGTGATTGCAAATGGCTTGGATCTTTTAGGCGTATCTTCACCAGAACAGATGTAATTTTATTATGACAACAAGACGCAAATCTCCTCCTCGTCGCAATGGTTCATCACCATTCGGCTATGTTATTTTTGGTATCGTTGCAGGTCTCGGCATTGCCGCAGCAGCGGCATATTATCTACGTGCGGACTCCCAAAAATCAGTACCGAGCACACCGGTGATAACTCAACAACAAAAACTGACGCCTCCTGCACCACGACAAGAGCCAACACCTATCGTGACACCTGCGCCAGAGCAGCTACCAGTTGTTGCACAGACACCACCTATCGAAACAACAACGGTGGAGCCACCACCTCCATCAATCGCACAGCAAGTAGGTCAGACCACTCAACCCCCTGTTGAGACGGTAACCCCTGCTGCACCAGCCATTACGGCACAACAACCACCTAAGCAACAACCATCTCAGACACCTAAATCAGAGCAACCGGATACCAAGGAGCCTAAAAAAGACGCTCCTAAACAGGTTGCCAGCAAACCATCGACAAAATCTGATGACCAAATTGGTCATCTTATTAATACGATGAATAACCCTCAAAAAGCCGAACCTAAAGCACAAGCAGTGGCTAAAGCAACACCGGCCCCTGAAAAAACCACGTCAAAAACAAGTGACCCACAATATTTACAAATAGGCTCTTTTAAAAGCTCCTCAGAGGCAGATGCCAAACGTGCACAACTCTTAATGCAAGGGTTCTCTAATATCACCATTACTAAAGCAAAAGTCAATGACACCGAATTTAACCGTGTTCGCATTGGACCCTTCTCATCAGATGCCTCACTTAAAGAGGCTCAAGAGCGTTTAAAATCACAAAATATCAACGCAACGGTCATTCGTTAAAATGCAACATTTGTTTAATTTGGAAACAAATTGAAGTACAAAAGCAAGCGAGAGGGCAGTATATCTAACCCTCTCGCTATTTTTTTGTGTCATCATAATAAAAATAATCTTATTTATAAGGATGTCACATGTCAGTTTTTAATACTCTTAAAAAACTTATTCCAGCCCTTGGTTTTGTCGCTATTGCGGCCTCTGCACAAGCGCAAGAAAAATACGTTTCATTTGACCCTGCATTTACTTCTCAAACTCCTAATAAAACTGAAGTATTAGAGTTCTTCTCTTATGCATGTGGGCATTGCGCCGCTATGGAACCTATGGTTCAGCAACTCTCTACTGACTTGCCCGAAGGGGCTGTATTAGTCCCTGTACCGGTCGGCTTTAATGCCTCAATGCAACCTATGCAGCACTTATTCTATACACTCGTTGCTTTAGATCGCAAAGATTTGCATTCAAAAGTATTTGATGCCATTCACAAAGAGAAAAAACGTCTCTTTACCAAAGAAGCTATCGTGGATTGGGCAGTGTCTCAAGGTATCGACAAAGCGAGTTTCGAATCAACCTATGACTCTTTTGGTGTCAATGCCAAAGTTCGCAATGCGACGACCTTAACTGACCAGTACAAAGTCAATGCTACACCGTCATTTGCCGTGGCAGGTAAATACCTCACCTCTCCGGGGATGACAGGCACTTACGAAAGCAGCATTGCCTTAGTTAAAGAGTTAGTAGCTAAAGAAGTCAAATAAGCCAAGCGAATTTCTATAAGCCTCTCCATCAAAAAGCCATCTTCCTCATAGAAGATGGCTTTCTAACTATCTATGCTGTACAACTACTCAGCGCTCTACCCTACAACAGCTCTTGCCTTTGCTAATGCTTGCTCATAATCGGCTATTAAATCCTCAACACTCTCCAGACCAATATGCATACGCACTAAGCTTGGGTAATTCTGATTCCAATACGCATGATTTTTAAGAAAATCCGTATTCACCATATCAATGAGGCTTTCATAACCACCCCATGAATAACCAATACTAAATAACTCTAGTGCCTCAACAAAAACCTTTGTCTGCGCCTTTGTAAAGTTTAATGCTACCGATAACATACCATTGGATCCTAAGGCATCACGCTTCCATAATGCATGATTTACATCTTTTGCGTAAGCAGGGTGATAAATCTGTAAAGTTTCCGCTTGCTGCTCAAAAAATTCACATACCTTTAAAGTACTTTCTGCTTGGCGTTTCATCCGCACATCAATCGTACGCACACCACGAATCGCCAACCATACATCATCGGCACTTGTCGAAAAGCCTAAAGCATATTGATTAATATCCAATTGCTTAATCACCGCTTCATCCTTGGCAACCACCGCACCCATTAATAAATCCGAATGACCTCCGATATATTTTGTCACGGCGACCACACTCACATCAGCACCCAAATCAAGTGGACGATAAGCAATACCCGATCCCCACGTATTATCAGTAACAACCAACAGGTTATGCTTTTTAGCAACCGTAACAATCGCTGGTAAATCTAGCATCTCAAATAACAAAGACCCCGGACTTTCAACATAAATCAGCTTTGTATTTGGCTGAATATTCGCTTCTAACGTCGCCATATCGCGCATTGAACAATAGGTACTGCTAATATTCATTCGCCGCAAAACAGTATCATCCAATTGACGCACAGGGCCATAAACACAATCGGCAATCAACATATGATCACCCGCACTCAATAAGCTTAATAACGCCATACTGATGGCATTTAACCCAGATGGTGCTAAAAAGGCACGACTCCCCCCTTCTAACTCACACATAATTTGCTCAAAAGCCGCATGCGTGTCCATCCCCATACGTCCATACCCGACGATACGCTCCCCTGCAGCTTGTCGCTTATACGTATCATGCAAATCATCAATACTATTAAAGCGTACCGTACTTGTTCGCATAGAAGGTAAAGCGACTGGCGCACGAGGGTGAAATTCATCGCAAGGTGCGGTACCAAGATGAGAGAGTTTTGTCAGTAATGAATGTGCCATGGGAAATACTTATTTAAATTTAAAAGAAAGAAGATTACTATGTACTAATCCGTACAGTATAACAGTAAATTTTTATGATGCCTTTCGAGATCTTTATTAGCTTTTTTGGTATTTCCGTACTACTCGCACTATCGCCTGGACCGGATAATATCTTTGTTCTTTTACAAAGTGCTTTGCATGGATTACGCGTTGGTATTAGCATAGTGCTCGGTTTATGCTCTGGATTAATTTTCCATACCTTATTAGTGACCTTGGGTGTCGCGACGCTTTTAAAAACATCACCAACAGCCTTCTTTATTCTTAAAGTTGTCGGTGCCTTATATCTACTCTATCTTGCTTATCTAACTGCCAAATCAAAACCTATTAGCATTTCCACAGAAACCAACTCAGCAAAGCCTAAAATGAATCTTTGGCAATACTACCGACGAGGGGTTTTTATGAATATTACTAACCCTAAGGTAACTTTATTCTTCTTAGCCTTTCTACCA
Source organism: Pelistega suis (assembly GCF_013133795.1). Taxonomy (GTDB): domain Bacteria; phylum Pseudomonadota; class Gammaproteobacteria; order Burkholderiales; family Burkholderiaceae_B; genus Taylorella; species Taylorella suis. The sequence goes on along the minus strand of NZ_JABGBN010000007.1, from coordinate 80,909 downwards.
CAGTTTATTTATTCAAGCGAAGTATCTACCACACAGCAACTACTTTTGTTGAGCGCAGTGTTTATGTTAGCGGCCTTGTTTACCATGGGAAGTATTGCCCTTTTTAGTGGTTATTTTGGAAAAATTATTCAAGATAAACCTAAGGCTCAATATGCCTTAAATCTTCTGACAATCATTGTCTTTGTAGGATTGGCAATTAATTTATTACTCTCACAACAATAAATCCTCATCAATACAAAACCTCCATAGATGCATACTAACTACGGAGGTTTTGCAAATTAAAAAACCATCAGATAATCGTTGGCCGGGCTATATCTTCATAAAACGATAAATACCATCCTCGCCTAGTACACGCTCCACCTTTCCATCAAAATACAAAGCATGCAAGTGAGCTAAAGCCTCACCCATCGCAAAGGTCAATTGATGCAAATCTAGCTCTCGCTTAAACATCTTAGGCACTACCTCGCTCACACAGATAGGTTGCTCACACATCGCTAATACTTCAGCAAGACGCTCCTCATGGTGAATTTGTTGCTGACGAATACGCTCATGAATACCCTTAAAAGGACGACCATGAGAGGGCAGCACAAAAACATCTTCGGGCAAATGTTGATATTTCGTCAAAGAGTTTACATAAAGAGGGAGTGGGTTTGCCTCTGGCTCATAATCAAAAACACTGACATTGGTGGAGATTTTTGGGAGTACCATATCCCCAGAAATTAAAACATTCAAAGCGGGACAATACAATGCCATATGCTCTGGTGCATGCCCATAACCCGAAATAAGTTGCCATTGATACGTACCAATTTGCAAAGATTGCCCATCCATTAATCGATGATATGCCGCAGGAGGTGTCGATACCAAACCCGGATAATATGCCGCACGTGCTCGAATTTTTTCCTGAGACTCAGTGTCTGTTAGACCATGACGCGCAAAATGTGCCACCGCCATATCTCCCCCTGTCCCCGCGCCCGCCACAGCATTAGCCGTCCATAACCGTGACACCATATAATCAGTCATACTCATAAACAAAGGTGCCTGCCATTTATCACAAAGCCAACCAGCTAGCCCAACATGATCAGGGTGCATATGTGTCACAATCACTCGCGTAACAACTTGTCCCTCTAACTCGTTTTTAAAGACCTCTTCCCATAAGGCCTTAACAGGGTCTTTTGCAATCCCACAGTCCACAATTGCCCAACCCTTTTTTCCTTGGAATTCATCTTTTATCAACCATAAATTAATATGATTAAGAGCAAAAGGCAGAGGCATCTTAATCCACTTTACGCCTGGCACTACCTCTAGCGCAAAACCAGCCTCTGGCTCTAAACCCTCAAATGGGTAGCTAAGTTTTAATTCATTTTGATTCACCACACTCTCCTTTGAAAATCAAACCGACACCTATTTGAAAACTCGACATACAGTAGCATCTTAGTGATTTATCTATCTATTTAGAAATGAGCATATAACAGCTCTTATATGCTTGACAATCCACATTAACCATAGTAAGGTTTACGTTAACGTAAGGTTTGATTCACTCATAAATTTTCATACAATTATGGCAAAAGACAAAACGTGGACTATCTCAGAATTATCCCAAGAATTTAATGTTACTCCACGCACCCTACGCTTTTACGAGGATCATCAAATCCTTGATCCCATCCGTGAAGGACAAAAGAGAATTTATACTCATCGCGATCGTACACGCTTAAAACTTGCTTTACGTGGTAAGCGTCTGGGATTTCCGCTGAGCGAAATTCGTCATCTTATCGATATGTATGACGGTCCAGGTAGCACAGCAACACAGCTCAAAACCTATATTGATGCCCTACAAACCCATAAAAACCAGCTCCTTCAACAAAAAACCGACTTAGAACAAACTCTTGCCGAAATGGAGGAGCAAGAAAAACATTGTTTGACGCTCTTAAAAAACCTAACCTAAGGAAAACCCTAAGTTTACGTTAACGTAAAGCAAGAGGTAAAATACAACCGTCGTATAGATTGATTAAAAGGGAATTTCCCTTTTTGACCCCTCACCATTTCAGGACACTGACTTTTTGGATAGTTACCGTCCTTTAAAACTAGGAGATTTAATATGCACTTACCGGGTTTAAATTTCGACCTAGGCGAAGACCTAGATATGTTACGCAGCGCTATTTATGAGTTTGCACAAGCAGAAATTGCGCCCCGCGCCCAAGAAATCGACCGTACAGATCAATTCCCTATGGATTTATGGAAAAAATTCGGTGATATGGGTCTATTAGGTCTTACTGTATCTGAAGAATATGGTGGTACCAACTTAGGCTATCTAGCTCACATGATTGCCATGGAAGAAATCTCTCGTGCTAGCGCCTCTGTTGGCTTATCTTATGGCGCACACTCCAATCTTTGTGTTAACCAAATCCATCGTAACGGTACCGAAGCACAAAAACAAAAATACCTACCTAAACTCGTTTCTGGTGAACATATTGGTGCATTAGCGATGTCAGAACCTGGGGCAGGCTCTGATGTCGTCAGCATGAAACTTCGCGCAGAGAAAAAAGGTGATAAATACGTTCTTAACGGTAGCAAGATGTGGATTACCAATGGTCCAGATGCAGACACCTTAGTCGTCTATGCCAAAACAGAACCTGAGGCACATTCTAAAGGCATTACAGCCTTTATCATCGAAAAAGGCTTCAAAGGTTTCTCTATCGCACAAAAACTCGACAAAATGGGTATGCGTGGTAGTCATACCGGTGAATTAGTTTTCCAAGATTGTGAAGTACCCGAAGAAAATATTCTTGGCGAATTAAACGGTGGCGTTAAAGTCTTAATGAGTGGATTAGACTATGAACGCGCCGTTTTATCAGGTGGCCCACTTGGCATCATGCAAGCCGTCATGGATGTTGCTGTCCCCTACATCCATGACCGCAAACAATTTGGTCAATCGATTGGTGAATTCCAGCTTATTCAAGGCAAAATTGCCGATATGTACACGGCATTACAAGCTTGCCGTGCGTTCTGCTATACCGTTGGCAAGAACTTAGACAAGGCAGGCGCTGACCATGTCCGCCAAGTACGCAAAGATTGTGCTGCGGTCATTCTCTACTGCGCAGAGAAAGCGACTTGGATGGCAGGCGAAGGTATTCAAATTTTAGGGGGTAATGGTTACATTAATGAATACCCTGTCGGACGTCTATGGCGTGATGCTAAACTATACGAGATTGGTGCAGGTACGAGTGAAATTCGTCGTATGCTCATCGGTCGTGAATTATTTAACGAAACTAAATAGTCAATAGTTTAAGGTTTTTAAAAAGGATTAAATATGTCAGATCCCGTTGTTATTGTTTCCGCCGTTCGTACACCCATGGGCGCTATGCTTGGTAGTTTGTCAGGCTTAGCTGCTCATGAACTAGGGGCTATCGCGATTAAAGCTGCCGTTGAACGTGCGGGTATCAAAGGTGAAGATGTTCAAGACGTTATTATGGGTAACGTGCTTCAAGCCGGTCAAGGTCAAGCACCAGCCCGCCAAGCAACTCTTGGTGCAGGTCTGCCTAAAAGTGTAGGTGCTTTAACGATTCACAAAGTGTGTGGTTCAGGCTTAAAAGCCGTTATGCTAGCACATGATATGTTGGTATCAGGTAGTGCAGACGTTATCGTTGCCGGTGGACAAGAAAGCATGTCAAATGCCCCATACCTTTTACCTAAAGCGCGTCAAGGTTACCGTTATGGTCACTCTACTGTCTACGACCATATGGCATTAGATGGTCTAGAAGATGCTTACCAACGCGGTACCGCTATGGGCGTATTTGCTGAGCAATGCGTTGACAAGTATCAATTCACGCGCGAGCAACAAGACGCTTATGCGATTGAATCTCTCCGTCGTGCCAATCAAGCGATTGCGGACGGTAGTTTTGCATGGGAAATTGCCCCTGTGACTATTGCCGGTCGTGGTGGAGATGTCGTGGTTGATACAGACGAAGCACCCACAAAAGCTAAACCAGAAAAAATCCCTACCCTACGTCCAGCCTTTAAAAAAGACGGCACAGTGACCGCGGCTAATGCCTCCTCTATCTCAGACGGTGCCGCCGCATTAGTATTAATGCGTGCCTCAACCGCAGAGAAACTCGGTGTTAAACCTCTTGCCCGCGTTGTCGCACATACCCAGCACTCTCACGAACCAGCATGGTTTACCACAGCCCCTGTCGGCGCGATTCAAAAGTGTCTAGACAAGGCTGGCTGGACCAAAGACGATGTTGATCTCTACGAAATCAACGAAGCCTTTGCCGTGGTGACAATGGCTGCCATGCAAGAGTTAAACCTTGACCACGCTAAAGTCAATATTCACGGAGGCGCGACAGCACTTGGACATCCAATTGGTGCATCTGGTGCCCGTATTCTCACAACACTTATCGGTGCATTACGCAAAACAAGTGGCAAAAAAGGTATCGCAACACTTTGTATTGGTGGTGGCGAAGCCGTAGCACTTGCTGTCGAAATGTACTAACTGTACTCACAAACACAATGGGATAGACTATGCCAGTTATTCAATCAAAAATTAATACTCGCTCTCAAGCATTCATAGATAATGCAGCAAGTATGCAAGCTCAAGTAGATGACTTAAAGCTTCAACTTAATAAAACGGCATTAGGAGGTAGTCAATCCGCTCGTGACAAACATACCGCTCGCGGGAAACTGTTACCCCGTGAGCGCGTTGAGCGATTATTAGACCCCGGTAGTGCCTTCTTGGAACTCTCACCATTAGCCGCACATGGCATGTACGATGACGAAGCACCTGGTGCAGGCATTATCACAGGGATTGGTCGCGTATCTGGCATAGAATGCATGATTGTATGTAATGACCCAACCGTCAAAGGCGGTACATACTATCCCATGACCGTCAAAAAACACTTACGTGCCCAAGAAATCGCCCAACAAAATCGCCTACCATGTATTTATCTCGTCGATTCTGGTGGCGCTAACTTACCTCGCCAAGATGAGGTTTTCCCTGACCGCGAACACTTTGGACGGATTTTCTTTAACCAAGCCCAAATGTCCGCTCTCGGCATTGCACAGATTGCTGTGGTAATGGGGTCATGTACCGCAGGTGGTGCTTATGTCCCTGCGATGAGTGACGAATCTATCATCGTCAAAAATCAAGGAACTATTTTCCTTGGGGGACCTCCGTTGGTCAAAGCAGCGACAGGTGAAGTCGTCTCCGCTGAGGACCTTGGTGGTGGTGATGTCCACACTCGTTTATCTGGCGTAGCAGACCATTTAGCCAATAATGATTTACATGCTTTAGAACTAGCGCGTGAAGCGGTGGCTCGCTTAAATCGCAAGAAAGATATTCCTTTACGTCTTATTCCATCACGAGAGCCTTTATACAACCCCGAAGAGCTCAATGGCATTATCCCTGTGGATACTCGTAAGCCTTTTGATGTACGTGAGGTCATTGCTCGTATCGTTGATGGTTCGGAATTTGATGAATTTAAAGCACGCTTTGGAACAACACTAGTCACAGGCTTTGCACATATTCATGGAATGCCTGTCGGTATTATTGCCAACAACGGCATTTTATTCTCTGAAGCCGCTCAAAAAGGCACGCACTTTATTGAATTATGCTGCCAGCGCAAAATTCCTCTTGTTTTCTTACAAAACATTACAGGCTTTATGGTCGGTCGCAAATATGAAAACGAAGGAATTGCCCGCCATGGTGCTAAGATGGTGACTGCCGTATCCACAGCCTCTGTGCCTAAATTTACTGTCTTAATTGGCGGTTCTTTCGGTGCTGGTAACTACGGCATGTGTGGCCGTGCTTTTGGTCCTCGCATGCTTTACATGTGGCCAAATGCACGTATCTCGGTAATGGGTGGCGAACAAGCCGCTAGCGTCCTCTCCACCATTAAACGTGATCAGTTCGAAGCAAAAGGCGAAACATGGTCAGCCGAAGAGGAAGAAGCGTTTAAAGCGCCTATTCGTGCCAAATACGAAGTCGAAGGTCACCCTTACTATGCGTCTGCACGCCTATGGGACGACGGCATTATTCAGCCCGCTGATACGCGTCGCGTTCTCGCCCTTAGCCTATCTGCAGCCCTTAATGCACCTATCGAAGACACCAAGTTTGGTGTATTCCGTATCTAATAGGAGAGCCACCTTATGTTTACTAAAATTCTCATTGCTAACCGTGGCGAAATTGCATGTCGTGTTGCTGCAACTGCTCGCAAAATGGGTATTCGTACTGTTGCTGTTTATTCTGATGCCGATGCCAATGCCGCTCATGTTGCCGCATGCGATGAATCTGTCTATATCGGTGGTTCAGAGCCTCGTCAAAGTTACCTCCGTGCAGATGTCATTCTAGAAGCCGCTAAGAAAACAGGCGCACAAGCCATCCACCCTGGCTATGGCTTTCTATCAGAAAATGAGGCATTTGCTCAAGCATGTGCTGACAATGGCATTACCTTTATTGGCCCCCCTGCCTCTTCTATTGCTGCAATGGGTAGCAAATCTGCTGCTAAAGCACTCATGGAAAAAGCTGGTGTACCGCTTGTTCCGGGTTATCACGGTGAAAATCAAGACCCGGACTTTTTACAACAAGAGGCCAACCGTATCGGCTATCCTGTCTTAATTAAGGCCAGCGCCGGTGGTGGTGGTAAAGGCATGCGTATTGTACAGTCTGAAGCAGAGTTTAAAGATGCTCTCAGCTCTTGCAAACGCGAAGCCATCAGTAGCTTCGGTGACGATCGTGTCCTTGTCGAGCGTTATTTAAGCAAACCTCGTCATATTGAAATTCAAGTGTTTGCGGATAGTCAAGGCAATACGGTTTACCTTTTTGAACGCGATTGCTCAGTACAACGTCGTCACCAAAAAGTTATCGAAGAAGCCCCTGCACCGGGGATGACCGAAGAACGTCGTCAACAAATGGGCGAAGCTGCTGTTGCCGCCGCTAAAGCTGTTGGCTATGTCGGCGCAGGTACTGTTGAGTTTATTGCAGAACCCGATGGTCGTTTCTACTTTATGGAAATGAATACCCGTCTACAAGTAGAACACCCAGTGACTGAAATGATTACAGGCTATGATCTTGTCGAATGGCAATTACGCGTCGCTGCCGGAGAACCACTACCCGTCACACAAGCTGCCCTACAAATCAAAGGACATGCGATTGAGTCACGTATTTATGCAGAGAACCCTGAAAAAGGTTTCTTGCCTTCTATTGGTCAATTACATTACCTACATCTCCCTGAACACGTTAAATTCGAGATTAACGAAGGAACTCGTGTAGATGGTGGTGTACGTCAAGGCGATACCATTTCACCTTTCTATGACCCTATGATTGCCAAGCTGATTGTTTGGGGTAAGGATCGCGAACAAGCTATCGCTCGTATGAAGCAAGCCTTAGCAGATACCCAAGTAGTGGGCGTTAATACTAATATTGCTTTCTTAGGTCGTTTATTCTCAAATAATGCCTTTACAAGTGCCGATTTGGACACAGGGTTGATTGAGAAAAATACGGAGCAATTATTACCTAAAGCTCAAGCAGCTTCAGTCACAAGTGTTGCCCATTTAGTTGCTGCTTTATTAAGTAAGCGTGGTCAAATGACACCTTCATCGCATCAACAACAACACTCTACTGACCCTTGGGACTTAAACGATACTTGGCGTGTTGCTTCGGTCTTTAATGAAACCATTCATCTACGTGATGGAGAAACTGATTGCATCGTACAACTTGCTCGTTCAGGACAGGAATGGACATTGACCCTTAATGGACAATCTCATGCCTTTACTTGGCGTGTTACTGAAAATGATGGACGTTTTGCAACTCAAGTCTGCTTAGCAGGTGTTAACTCAAGTATGAGCGTCATTGTTCAAGGTGAAGACGCTTATCTATTTGATCAAGGTCAAGTCACTCATCTTCAACTACCTGACGACTTACATCATTCTGCCGACGAACAAGCCCATGGTGGAGGTTTAGTTGCTCCAATGCCAGGTAAGATTATTTCACTTGCCGTCAATACGGGCGATACAGTGAAAGCAGGTCAAACCTTGCTAGTCATGGAAGCGATGAAAATGGAGCATACGATTACATCCCCTTCTGACGGTAAAATCGAAGAAATCTTCTATGCCGTCGGTGATCAAGTCTCTGATGGCGCAGAACTCATCAAGCTTTCTGAATAACCTCCTTTCTATTCATCCCTCATATCCTCTCTGCCCCAGAGAGGATATGTCCATTTATAGCCTGTTAAAAAGTGTTAATCATTACTTTTTTTACTAGTTCTATCATAGCTGAAACGGTATGATAAGAGTATCTACAACAATTACTATGTATTTTGATTATGACAACAACACCAGCTGCCAGTTTACATGCCTTTGAGCAAGCACTTACACAGAATAATCTCCCTGAAGCAACCCAACAGTTTCTTAAACTATTAATCACCTTAGATGCAAACTTTGGTGCACTTCAAAATATCGAATATAGCTTTCCTAGTCAGCTAAATGTTCCTGAATTGACGGAAGAGCAAACCATTTATTTCTGCACTAAAGCCGCTAATCTCATTACCGAGCTATTTACAAATCCTGCTTTAGAATTAACGTATCAACAAGGTATTGATATTCTCATTCGTCAACGTTGGTTAGCCTTAATCTTTGCTACCTCACCCTATGTCAATGCAGACCATATCTTATCTCACTATTTGACCAAAACTCCTGACGGTCAATTACATATTCCAAACCAACTCAGTGTATGGGTTAAGTTCTGCATTATGTATTTACCAGAATCTACCGTCAATATTAATCTTGACGCTATCTGGAATGGTTCTGCATACTTGTGTGCTGCACTATGTTTTGCGCTACAATCTCCGCGTTTTATCGGCACTCCAATCGCTTTTAACAAACGTCATAACATCCTTAAATGGCTCCCAGAAAAGCTTAATCAATTAGATGATTTAACTGCTTTACCCTCTGCCATCTCCCACGATGTGTATATGCATTGTAGTTATGATATTGATGCCAATAAGCATCTAGTCAAAAAATCACTCAACGGCATCATCCGCAAATATCTACTCAAGAATGGATGGCAAGACCGTGATGTCAGTGTCATTGGAAAAACTAATGGCAAGCCTGTCATGGTAGTTTTATTAGAGCATTTTCATGCTACACACTCTATTTATCGTACGCACTCAACTTCTATGGAGGCTGCGCGCGATAAATTCCATATCATTGGTATCGGTCAAGACTCCGTGGATCAAGCGGGGCGCGATGTTTTCCATGAGTTCCACCAAATTCCATCATCCAATGTTCTTGAGCAATTGAAGTTCGTTCGAGAAATTTGCGAAAAATACCAAGCCGCTGTGTTATATATGCCAAGCATTGGTATGTTCTTGGAAACCATTTTTGCAAGTAATACTCGTCTAGCGCCAATCCAAGCCATTGCCTTAGGTCACCCAGCCACCACGCATTCTGATTTTATTGAGTACGTTATTGTGGAAGATGATTATGTCGGTTCAGAAGATTGCTTTAGTGAACAGCTTATTCGTTTACCCAAAGATGCTTTACCTTACAAACCATCGGCGTTAGCACCTAATAAAGTAGAATACCGCTTGATTGAAAAACCAGAAGTTGTGCATATTGGTATCGCCTCAACAACAATGAAGCTTAACCCATACTTCCTAGAAGCGTGTAAAGTGATTCGCAACCGTGCAAAAGTCAAAGTGCATTTCCACTTTGCACTAGGTCAATCTATCGGTATTACACACCCTTATATCAAGCGCTTTATTAAATCTTTCTTAGGTGAAGATGCTTCGGTATATCATCACTTACCATACGATCAATATCTACGTAAACTCTATCAATGCGATATGATGATTAACCCATTCCCATTTGGCAATACCAATGGCATCATTGATATGGTTACTTTAGGTCTAGTCGGTATTTGTAAAACAGGTCCTGAGGTACATGAGCATATTGATGAAGGTCTATTTAAACGACTCGGCTTACCTGAGTGGTTAATTGCGAATACAGTAGATGAATATGTAGAGCATGCGGTTCGTCTTGCCGAAAACCACGAAGAACGTATTGCACTACGTCGTCATATTATCGAAAATAACGGCCTACATAAACTATTTACGGGCAATGCTTCGCCTTTAGGAGAGGAATTATTAAAACGCGTCAATACTTTAGAACAAAAGGATGCTGTGACTGCTACTGAAGAAAAAACAGCTGTCACTAAAAAAGCAACGCCTAAAAAAGCAGCCACCAAAAAAAGTGCGCCTAAAAAAGCGAGTAGCACTAGCAAAAAAGCAAGTGACTCTCAAACCTCTTTAGAAGTGTAATAGGTTCACAGAGAGGTTCATTTACCTTTCATACAAAAATGCTCCTATTGTTTCAAACCTAAACAATGGGAGCATTTACTATTTAAAACGATAGATGAATTAATGCAGACCAAAGAAAAGCTCTTTCACCTGTACGCTGAGTTTTAAAAGCAATTTCTCTGCCATCTCTACTTCAACACCTTCTTTTTTAAGATTTTGAATAAATACGGGTAGAGAATCTTTCAGAATTTGCACATCACCGTCTGGAACACGCATAAACTCAATGCCACTAATATGTTGGATTCGCCCGTCAGCGAGCCTTCTCCACCCATTAGTATCAAAACGGGGACGATTCTGTTGCTTCATTTCCATCATTGAGCCTTATGGACGAACTTTTGCGATTAAATCGTCAAGACGAGTCAACATTAACTCAATCTCTTCGCTCGTAATATTTAAGGCCGGCATAAAGCGTAATAAATTTGGACGTGGTGCATTGAGTAACAAGCCCTCTGGTAAGGCCTCACGAGCCGCTAGTACTAATTCATTACCATAATCACCGTCTAAGAGTAAGGCACGTAGTAATCCCACACCACGCTCACCTTTCATTCCGTATTTAGCTGAAAGTTTTAAAAGACCTTCTGATAATTGCGTAGCACGCGCTTTTACGTTATCCATAAAGCCATCGGCCATTAAAGTATCGAATACCGCGACACCTACCGCTGTCATCAATGGATTACCGTTATACGTCCCCCCTTGATCGCCATATTCAAAGACTGAAACCTCTTCACGCGACAGCAAAGCCGCCAGTGGTACTCCACCACCAATCCCTTTACCGAGTGTCATAATATCTGGCGTAACCCCATAGTGTTGATAAGCAAATAGCTCACCACAACGGCCGTAACCGGTTTGTACTTCATCCACAATAAAAAGTAAGTTATGCTCTTTACAAAGCGCTTGCAAACCTTGCATGAATTCTTTAGTCGCAGGAATCACACCACCCTCACCTTGTACAGGTTCTAGCATAATTGCGACTGTCTGTTCATCAATTAAAGCACGCACAGAATCCAAATCATTTAATTCAGCTTTTGGAAAACCGTCCACTTGCGGCGGGAATTTTTTGTCCCATCCTTCTTTACCCGAAGCTGACATGGTCGCTAAGGTACGACCATGAAACGCATGATTCATCGTAATAATTTTATACGCACCATTACGTTTTTTCTGTCCCCATTTGCGTGCTAATTTAATCGCCCCCTCATTGGCTTCAGCACCACTATTCGCAAAAAACACACGATCAAATACACTCGCTTTGGTCAAACGAGAAGCTAACTCCAAAGAAGGTTGATTGTAAAACGCAGGCGATGGATTGATTAACAAGCCTGATTGTCGATTTAAAGCCTCTCGAATAGCGGGAGGATTATGTCCCAAACAGTTCACTGCCCAACCTTGAATCACATCAAGATAGCGCTTACCATTATGGTCTTCTAACCACGAACCTTCGCCTTTGACAAAGACGATTTCAGGACGTGCAGTAATGTCCATTAAAGACTGAGTATCAGCGAAATTCACGGTCATGGGGTTTCTCCTCTTGAAAAATTTATTTTAGCATTTTGTGGGGATTAAAATTTTGAATTTGTTTAACCGTTGTTTAACCAAAAGCCTACTTTTCATCAAGAAAAATAGTTTATTTTAATAAAATCAATAAGTTATAAAATTGAATTTGTTTAACCGTTGTTTAACCAAAAATTTATTTTATGAGCGAAGTAAAACAAATAACTAATATAATTCAATCAGCTATAGTAGCTCAATTTGTTTAACCGTTGCTTAACTAAAAGCCTGTTTTTTATCAAGAAAAATAGTTTATTATAATAAAATCAATAAGTTATATAATTGAATTTGTTTAACCGTTGCTTAGCCAATAAATTGCCTTTTACATTAAAGAGAATGTGAATGAACCATAAAGATATCCGCCAATTGCAGTATTTAACTGATGAATTGATTAAATTACCCAAAGAAAATGAATGGGTTGAGTTTAAAATCAATAATAAGGATCCCAAAATGGTTGGAGAAGATATTTCTGCTCTTGCCAATAGTGCTGCGTTATTAGGCAAAGTATCTGCTTATATGATTTGGGGAATAGACGATGCGGATCATAAAATCGTGGGGACAGATTTTCAACCCTCTACAACCAAACACAAACAACAAGAACTAGAAAGCTGGTTATTGCAAAAACTTGAGCCGAAGATTGACTTTCACTTTTGGGAGTTTGAATATCAAGGTTTTAATGTCGTTATTTTAGAAATTAAAGCCGCTGTCCATAAACCTGTAAGATTTGATGGAACAGAATACATTCGTATTGGCTCTTACACCAAAAAACTGCGTGATTTTTCAGAAAAAGAGCGAGAACTGTGGCGTATTTTGGATCGTATCCCCTTTGAAAAGCAAATAGCACTCAAATCTGTAAATGGTGAAAAAGTGCTTCAACTGCTTGAATTTGTCAAATATTTTGATATGACCAAACAACCATTACCTGATACACAACAAGGGATTTTAGCAAAATTACAAGATGATAAATTAATTATTGATAATGCAGGACTGTGGGATATTACCAACCTAGGAGCCATTTTATTTGCCAAACGTCTATCTGATTTTGACCATTTAGCCAAAAAAGCAGTACGCATTATTCGTTACCAAGGGAATAATAAATTCACGACTGAGAAAGAAATTAACAGTCTCGCGGGATATGCCGTTGACTTTGAGCAGATTATGCAAAGCATAAAAGCACTACTCCCCTCTTATGAGGAAGTCGGCCTAACCTTTCGCAAAGAGATGAATACTTATCCTGAAATTGCATTGCGCGAATTAGTGGCTAATGCTCTTATTCATCAAGATTTCAATATCTCTGGTACATCGCCAATGATTGAAATTTTCTCACATCGCTTGGAAATTACCAATACAGGTTCACCTTTAGTCGAGGTAGATCGTTTTATGGATAAACCACCATGTAGCCGTAATGAACATTTAGCTGCATTGATGCGAAGATTAGATATCTGTGAGGAGCGTGGCACAGGTATTGATAAAGTCATCTTACAAATTGAGCTTAATCAAATGCCAGCACCTTATTTTGAAGACTTAGGGAACTATACAAAAGCCGTATTATTTACTTATCGTCCCTTTTCAGATATTACTAAGGAGGAACGTTTGCGCGCTTGTTACTGGCACTGTGTTTTTAAATATATCAATCGTGAGCAGATGAGTAATGCAAGTTTGAGAGAGCGTTTTGGTAATGCGGTGAGTAGTGCAATGATTAGCAAAATCATCAAAGAAGCACAAGAAAAAATGCTTATTAAAATTTTTGATCAAGAGGCTGGCTCCAAAGCCAAGAAATATATTCCGATATGGAGCTAGTTCAATCAATTAATTTGTTTAACCGTTGCTTAACCAAAAGCCTACTTTTCATCAAGAAAAATAGTTTATTATAATAAAATCAATAAGTTATAGAATTGAATTTGTTTAACCGTTGCTTAACCAACTACTTAAATAATAATTGATTGTCTATGCAGACTACCTCTTTCCCCATTATGTCTCCTTATATTGGTCGTTTTGCACCCAGTCCTAGTGGACCCTTACATAATGGCTCGCTTGTCGCAGCAATGGCAAGCTATCTTGATGCACGCGCACATCAAGGTCAGTGGCTACTCCGTATCGAAGATATTGATACGCCTCGTGTAGTCGAGGGTGCGGATGCACTGATTATGCAACAACTACAGCAGCTTGGTATGCATTGGGATGGTGACGTTATCTGGCAATCACAACGCCTTGCGCGATATGAAGAAGTCTTTGCACAACTACGTCAACAACAGCTTATTTATGGTTGCGCCTGCACCCGCAAAGAAATCGCCGATAGTGCTATTGCGCTCGGTTTACACGCTAATGGTCAATACCCCTATCCTGGGACTTGTCGTCACGGTACTGATAAACCTATGCGTGCTTGGAGGCTACAAATGCCCGATAAAGAGGTGCTTTTTAAAGACCGCTGGTTAGGTCATCAGCAGCAAAACCCGCAACAAGATATTGGCGATATTATTATCAAACGTGCCGATGGCTTGTTTGCCTACCAGCTAGTGGTGGTTATCGATGACGGAGATCAAGGCATTACCGATATTGTACGAGGACAGGACTTATTGGACTCGACACAGCGCCAACTTTGTATTGCTGATTATCTCGGTCTAACACACCCTCGTTATATGCATGTCCCTCTTATCCTCGATGAGCAAGGGCGTAAACTTTCCAAACAAAACCATGCACCAGCCATTAGTATGCATAATGCGCTCCATAGCCTTCAACAAGCTTGGTTGGCACTGGGATTTGAGATTTTTCCTTGCTCAACGGTAGAGAGCTTTTGGGCATCCGCGACCGAAAAATGGGCGAAAAGATTCTTGCCATCACTCTCGTAGTACGAGTACCTCTACCCGTCGCAAAAAGCTTTTATAGACACAAAATCCAACACTAACCACTCACGGTCTGGTGAGTGGCTGTAATTTCTCATCCAATAACTGCTTAAGCAATATCGTCCCATCCTCTGCTCGGCGGAATTCACCATAGCGAGCTTGCTCAAAATAACTCGCCAATCCTTCTGGGAAAAAGTATTGATGGGTACTCAGACGCCATTGCCATTCCCCTCTTTTTGCCTTAATCCAAATAGCATTCGGGCAATCGACACTCGCTTCTTGTATCGCACTCGAATGACACATCTGCATCACGCCCTGCGCATCTTCTTTTAAATACAGATACGCATATCGACTCTCATTGATATCCACATCCACATCATTAAGCAGGGCAAAATTTAACTCCATATAATCACCTTGCATAATAGATCGAGGATCCAAGGGCGCCAACGCCAGAATAATCGGCTGACCCTCTCGTAAAATGCGCTCATTATTATCTATACTGTAATTGGCAAGCCCTAGCACCCCCACGAGGGTAATGACGGTCGCTATTAGCACTCTTTTGCCAGCACCTTGCCATAGACCTAAGCGTGATGACTCAAGCGCAGTACGAGGTTTTGTGAGTGCAAAAATCATCGCCACTATGACTAATAAGACCGTGCCAATACCAAGTAAAAAGTAGGATTTATTCAGTAAACTACTCTCCAAAGAGTAATAAAGCATACTCAACGAGACCAAAATACCCACAATCCCTACCCAAAATAGTCCCTGTTGACACAAGAAATACGCTAATAACAGCATATCCAGACAAAGGATAATCTGTGGATGGTCAATCCATAACCCTCCCAATCCTAATAGCACCAGCACACTTATCCAACGCAGACGAGCAGGGAACTCACTCCTTAGACCATAAGCCAATAAGGCTGGACTCAAAGCAAATAAATAGGCGCTGAATTTTTGCCAAATGAACTGCTGATATAAACCACCAGTCATTTGCACCCACATACTCACCTCATGAGAAAAGAAGTGAGCTTCATTGGTAGCAACCGTATCTGGCGATACCATACCCATCATTGAGGAGAAAAGAATACCGCTGCCAAATAGATAAATAAACCCACCCCACATCATCGGTGACAGTAAGCCACGTAAGCTGTGCGCTTGCATTGATGGTACGGCTCTTGGCGTTTGTGTCAAGCGATATCCACTCCACAAGCTCATCAACGCAACCAAGAAAAACAGTACACTTTGGGTAAACCATATAGAATCTAAAGAATGCGTAAAATCCAAACTCATGACGGTCAGTAACACCCAAAATGCTACCAAACTCATCATACGAATTAAAAAAGCCTTTATCTGCCAGAATACCACGCCCAACAATAAGAGTAAGCAGACTTTTTTTATCCAAAAGCTCTCGCCATAAGGGTTGAGGACAAATACATCCAACAACATACACCCCAAACCGCTTAGCATAAGGGCTTGTGCTACGATTTCTTGCGTTTCTTTATCCCTTTGGCGAATAGATTCTCGATAGAGACCCCATGCGACACCAGACAACAAGAGTCCCATCGGAAAAACACTATCCTCAAACCCACTCAACAAGACAATCCCAGCAACAACAATCGCCGTCGCTTGCGTGGTCATCCATAATAAAAACAATTGCAATGCCCAATGGAGAGGCTTTTTGGAGACTACTAAAGGCTCATTTTGACCCAGAGCCCCATCGGCTGCTACCTATTGGATAGATGAATCCGTCATCGGCCCGATGGATGACGATAAAGGCGATGAAGGGCTATTCTTTGAAATACGTCGAATAAAAAGCGTCCCACCTATGCCAATAGCAAAGAACAACACCCCTAAGAACACCAAACCACCCAGATCAAAAAGCAGTTCTAAAAAGTCCTCACCCAGCAGCATGAACACACTATAAATAAAGCTCAATACCGCAAGAACGATAATCACCATATCTCGGATAATCTTGCTATAAAACCATACCCCCACAGCCGATAATGCCAGACCAAATACAATGATTAATCCCTTGCTATACCATATCGTTTCTGAGATACGACCAGTATTAAATTGTGCCATCTGTAAATACACCAGACTACATGCGACTGCCAGCGCACTTAATCTCACCAAAACACGCCATTGTCGATCATGAAAAACATCTTTCAACCATTCGGTCGCTACCAATAACACTACACTGAGCCCTGCTGCAATCCATGATATCAGTACGACATCCAAACCCAATTCTGATAACCACAGCACAAGACTTAATACCAAGGTACTGAAAAATAGCAACGCATTCGCGATATGTGATAAGGCAATCAATAAAAACAACTGAAAAAATGTCCACACCGCAAATAACTGCCAGACATCAGCCCCCGTCTGATAAGTCTGCCCTATCAAAGCGAAAAGTCCGCCTATGCCTACTGCCGCCAAGAAAAACCATAAGCGAGAGCTGAGATGGAGCGCCTGCTCTTGTCGTCGTCGAGCAAAAGAAAAAAGTCCTGCTAGCACACAAAAGACAAAAATAAACTGTATACCATACAGCTTGGTAAAATGACTAAAGCCATCCCAATTTGCCGCTATCCATGTCACTAAGCCCGAAGAAAAAAGCCCTGCACCGAGCAGAACACCTAAAATCCCCAAATAGAATGCACCACTAGGAAAAAATAAAAATTTTTCGACAGACTTATTTGACATTTTTTATAACTCACTGATTTTTAATAACTTATTAATATAAAGACAAGCGCTGTAAGTCTCTTTTATACGAAAAAGGCATCCACTTAATTGTAGAAATAATGAATTTTTACTTGCAAAAAGTAATTTCCCTCTCGTATTATCCCAGAAAATACACTTTTATTTGATTTCTTATCATCCGTATATCAAGGAATATAATGACAAAAACACTAATTATTGCTGAAAAACCTTCTGTCGCACAGGATTTATCCCGCGCACTAGGTGGCTTTGAGCGCCATGATGGTTATTTTGAAAATGAGCAATATGTCCTTTCCTCCAGTGTGGGTCATTTATTAACCTTATTCAATCCCGATGATGTGGTTCGTGGTAAATGGTCTTTTACCCATCTGCCCGCCATTCCCAAAAATGGTTTTGACATTCAACCAGCGGATAAAAAATCATTAGACCGTTTAAAACTCCTTGTCAAACTCCTCAAACGTAAAGATGTTAGTGCGATTATTAATGCATGCGACGCGGGACGCGAAGGTGAGCTGATTTTCCGCTACATCGTGCAATACGCTAAAGTCAACAAGCCCATTCAACGTCTCTGGCTACAATCGATGACAAAGCAAGCCATTCTTGAGGCGTTTGATAATCTACGATCTGATGAAAGCATGAAGCCCCTTGAGGCTGCTGCTCGTTCACGTGCAGAAGCAGACTGGCTAGTGGGTATCAATGGCACCCGTGCCATGACCGCCTTTAATAGTAAAGACGGTGGTTTCTTTAAAACACCGATTGGTCGTGTACAAACGCCCACTCTAGCGATTGTCTATGACCGTGAGCAGAAAATTCGTCAATTTGTCTCGAAAAACTATTGGGAAGTAGTGGCTAGCTTTGTCTCTGCGGCAGGTATTTATGAAGGTCGCTGGATAGATAAAGACTTCAAAAAAGACGCTAATGACCCAGAGAAAAAAGAAAGTCGTTTATGGTCTGAAACCGCGGCGCAAACCGTAGTCATGGCATGCCGTAATAAAGCCGGTAGTGTGAGCGAAGAATCTAAACCTCTCACTCAAAATTCACCGGCACTCTACGACTTAACGAGTTTACAACGCGAGGCGAACTCTCGTTTTGGTTTTTCTGCTAAGACGACGCTAGCCTTGGCACAAGCTTTATATGAGCGTCACAAAGTCATTACTTATCCACGTACTGACTCACGTTACCTACCAGAAGACTATATTCCTACGGTTAAACAAACCCTCTCTGAAATTTCACAGAGTGGTGCCGCAATTAATCGTAGCCACACCTCCTTTGCGCAAACCATTCTAAGCAATAACTGGGTAAAACCGAATAAACGTATTTTTGATAATAAAAAGGTCTCTGACCACTTTGCGATTATTCCGACCTCACAATTACCTAAAGAGCTAAGTGATGCCGAGGCGAAAATCTATGATCTCATCACCAAACGCTTTATGGCGATTTTCTATCCAGCAGCCGAATATCGTGTTACCACACGTATTACGGTCGTGAGTGGACATCACTTTAAAACTGAAGGTAAAGTACTTGTATCACCAGGTTGGTTAGCCGTCTACGGTAAAGGTGCTCAAGACGGTGAGGATAGTCTTGTTCCTGTCTCAGAAAACGAGCAAGTCAAAACCGAAGAAATTCATATTGAAGCCAATGCGACAAAACCACCCCCACATTACACCGAGGCAACGTTATTAAGTGCCATGGAGGGTGCGGGTAAACTTGTCGAAGATGATGAATTACGCGAGGCGATGTCGGAGCGCGGCTTAGGCACACCGGCGACACGAGCGACCATTATTGAAGGCTTAATTGCTGATCAGTACTTACGTCGAGAGGGGCGTGATTTAGTCGCCACCACGAAAACACGCCAACTGATGACCCTACTCAATGGTTTGAATATTAAGGAACTCACCTCTCCCGAACTCACGGGCGAATGGGAGCATAAGCTAAAACAAATCGAACAAGGTACATTAGACCGCAACCGCTTTATGCAAGAGATTGCCCAAAGCACACAAGTCATTGTCAAACGTGCCAAAGAATACGAGCATGATACGATTCCAGGCGATTACGTGACGCTTAATACCTCTTGCCCTGCCTGTGGTGGCATCGTCAAAGAAAACTATCGCCGTTTTGCTTGTACCGACTGTGATTTCTCCATTACTAAAAATCCAGGTGGGCGTAATCTGGAAACCGAAGAAGCAGAAGAATTACTTACCCACCGTAGTATCGGCCCCTTGTCGGGCTTTATTAGTAAGCTAGGGCGTCCTTTCTCGGCTATTTTGCGATTAACAGAAGAAAACAAACTTGAATTTGACTTCGGACAAAATAATGAAGCCGAACAAGAAGAGATTGATTTCAGTAGCCTCACTGCACTTGGAAAATGTCCTAAATGCACCTCAGGTCATATTTATGATATTGGCATGAGCTATGTCTGCGACCAATCTACCAATAAGGACAATCCTTGCGACTTCAAATCAGGCAAAGTTATCTTACAACAAGAAATCTCCCAAGAGCAGATGAGTAAACTGCTTGAAACAGGCAAGACCGATTTATTAGAGGGATTCGTGTCTAATCGCACCAATCGCAAATTTAAAGCCTTTTTAGCCATGGATAAAAAAGGCAAGATTGGTTTTGAATTTGAAGAACGAGGCACAGCCACAAAAGCGGCGACAAAGAAAGCCTCGAAAACAGCAACAACATCGGCGACCAAAGCAACAACTGCCAAAAAAGCCACCACGAAAACGGTGGCCAAAAAAACAACTAAAACAGCAAGCAAGCGAGCAACAAAGAGCAGTTAATCACTGACGCACCCTTACACTGCTTACATGCTCTCACAAGAGTATGCTCACTGTGCCTGGCAACCATCACAACACTCTCACTAAAGGGTTTTTAGTGGGAGTGTCTTTCATTCTGTTAAAATAAAACATTACACTTGTTTGAAAAGACGGTCACAATGAATACCACGCTCATTCACAAATACAATATCCCCGGTCCTCGTTACACAAGCTATCCTACCGTTCCCTATTGGGACGAAACCAGCTTTTCCACAACAGGCTATATTGAAACACTTAAGCGTAGTTTTGAAGAATCTAACGATAGCGAAGGGATTAGCCTTTACATTCATCTCCCCTTTTGTGAAAGCCTCTGTACTTTCTGTGCCTGTCATAAGCGTATTACTAAAAAGCATTCTGTCGAAGAGCCTTATATTGATGCCCTAATTAAAGAATGGGGAATGTACCTTAACCTCTTTGGTCGCCAACCTAAAATCAAAGAGATTCATTTAGGTGGCGGTACACCGACTTTCTTTAGCGAAGATAATCTCAAGCGTCTACTGACGACGATTTTTGAGAGTAGTGCGTTAGCCGAAAATCCTGAGTTAAGCTTTGAAGGACATCCCAATAATACACGTCGCACCCACTTACAAATGCTCTACGACTTAGGTTTTCGTCGTGTCAGCTTTGGTGTGCAGGACTATGACCCCATTGTACAAAAAGCCATTCATCGTATCCAGCCTTATGAAAACGTACAGAGTGTCACGCAAGCCGCTCGCGAGATTGGCTACACCAGTATCAGTCATGATTTAGTTTTTGGTTTGCCTTTCCAATCATGGAAATCCATGGAAAACACAATTCGTCGCACGATTGCTCAGAAACCAGACCGTCTAGCCTTCTACTCATATGCTCATGTGCCTTGGATTAAAGGCGTGGGGCAACGTGGCTTTGATGAAAACGATTTGCCCTCTGGCGAAGAAAAGCGTGCCTTATACGAAAACGGTAAGGTCTTACTGGAAGAGCTGGGTTATGTAGAAATTGGGATGGATCATTTTTCTCTTCCTAGCGATGATTTATATAAATCCATGCTCAATAAAAAAATCCACCGTAACTTTATGGGCTATACATCATCATCGACACAGCTGATGGTCGGTTTAGGGATGTCGGCTATTGGAGATTCATGGTACGGTTTTGCCCAAAATGAAAAAGAGTTAGAACAATACTATGCGCGCCTAGAAAAAGATGAGTTGCCTATTTTCCGTGGACATTTACTCAATACCGAAGACCTCATTATTCGCCGTCATATCCTCAATCTCATGTGCTTACTAGAAACTCGCTGGGATAAGCCTGAACAGCAATTTAAAGAGCTTCCTGAGGTCTTAGCACGTCTCAAAGAAATGGAAAATGATGGGCTTATTGAGATGAGTGAGCATGCGTTAAAAATCACCGATAGTGGTCGTTTATTTGCGCGTAATATCTGTATGTCGTTTGACCTCAGAATGCTCAGAAAACAACCTCAAACACGAATTTTCTCAATGACAGTCTAAACCATGCGTGATACTAAATAAGCTCGAAACAATAAAACAACTGATGCGCACTCGCTTATCCCTGAGATTAAGCCTGAGCAGAGTATCGAACTCCTGAAAGAGCTACATATTCTCACGCGTGATGGTAAGCTCAATCAAGACACACGGCGCAAACTCAAACAAGTCTATCATCTCTATCAATTTATCGAGCCTTTAATGGCCGATATTATTGAACATAAGGGCAGTCTAAATCTAGTCGATCATGGTGCGGGAAAATCTTATCTCGGCTTTATCCTCTATGATTTATATTTGAAACAATTTGATCAAGCCCATGTATATGGGATTGAAACACGTGCAGATTTAGTCAAAAAATCTCAAGACCTTGCTCACCGACTTGGTTTTAGCAAAGGGATGTCTTTTAAAGCGATGTCGGTGGAAGAATCCATTCAAACGCAAGAGCTTCCTGAGAAAATTGATATTGTAACTGCCCTGCATGCTTGCAATACAGCAACCGATGATGCCATTCGTTTTGGTTTAGCTCATAATGCTCGCTATATGGTACTCGTGCCCTGTTGCCAAGCCGAAGTGGCCTCTATTTTACGTCAAGAAAAAGGACAGACCCTCGGTAAAACTCCCTTATCCGAACTCTGGCGTCACCCTATTCATACCCGAGAATTTGGCTCACATCTTACTAATGTCCTCCGTTGCCTCCAATTAGAAGCGCGGGGTTATCAAGTCACCGTGACGGAATTAGTCGGCTGGGAACACTCGATGAAAAATGAGTTAATCATTGCGAAAAAGGTAGGTGGGTTCAAAAAAAGTGCCCGAGAACGTCAACTTGCCATTCTCGAGCAATATCATTTATCTGCCCTCAAAGAACGCTTTGCTTATTAATAATCACAACCCCAGTTATACGCAACCCAGTATAACCTTCGTTATACTGGGCAGTAATTGATAAGTATCAAGAATAATTATAGAAAACTATTCCTCAACATACCAATTATCTTCTGATAACATCACTTGTTGATGTCCATAGCCAGCCGGCATCATCGGGAAGCAGTTTTCTTGTGCTTGCACACGCACGTCTAAGAAATAAGGTCCTTCTGATGTTAAGCAGGTGACTAAGGCTTGTTCTAATTCCGAAGGATTAGCAACGGTCGCTCCCTGCCAGCCAAAGGCTTTCGCTAAAGCCACAAAATCAGGCATACATGCATTATAGCTATGGCTATAACGCTCACTATGAATCAGTTCTTGCCACTGGCGTACCATACCCATATGTTGGTTATTACATAGAATCACCTTTACGGGTACCTTATGTTGCATCGCTGTTGCCATCTCCTGAATATTCATCAAGATTGACGCATCACCAGTAATACAAACCACTAAGTCATCTGGATTGGCAATTTGAGCACCAATGGCAGCAGGCATACCATAACCCATCGTCCCCGCACCTCCTGATGTTAGCCAGCGATTAGGGCGTTTAAACTGTAAATACTGTGCTGCCCACATCTGATGTTGCCCCACATCCGTACTGACAATCGCATCTTTATCACTGATGAGACGATTGACTTCACTTAACAAATGCTGTGGCAAAATCACCTCTGATGATGGCGTAAACGATAAACATTGCTTGCTACGCCACTTCTCAATACGTTGCCACCAATCGTCCATACGTGAAGCATCTTGTGCTAATGCTTTTACCTCATTAAATAAATCCTTAAGAACCGTATAACAATCACCGACTAAGGCAACATCTGCACGTACCACTTTATCAATAGAAGCAGGATCAATATCTAAGTGAATTTTCAAAGCATGAGGGCAGAAATCCGATAAGCGCCCCGTAATACGATCATCAAAACGAGCACCAATACATACGATTAAGTCTGCATGGTGCATGGCTAAATTTGCCTCTAAGGTTCCATGCATACCCAACATACCGAGGAACTGCTTATCTGTCGAAGGGAAAGCGCCTAAGCCCATTAATGTTAAGGTACATGGTGCGCCGGTATAGCTCACTAGATTACTAAATACCTCACATGCCTCTTTGCCCGAATTAATTAAACCACCTCCGCCATAAAAAACTGGGCGTTTAGCATTCACAATTAAGGATGCCGCTCGTTTAATAGAGGCTTGTAAAATAGATGGCGATACTTGTGGAGGACTCTCCAATGGCACTACCTCACTCGCTGTTGAGGGAACAGCTGCCATTTGAATATCTTTAGGAAAGTCTAATAATACTGGCCCAGGACGACCTTGTTGCGTCAGTTGAAAGGCTTTAGATACCAAGCCCACCACATCTTCCACGCGTTTAATTTGTGCATTCCACTTAGTCACCGGACGAGAAATACCTACAGCATCACATTCTTGGAAAGCATCCGTCCCAATCGCACTGGTTGCCACTTGACCACTAATACACAAGACAGGAATAGAATCACACATCGCATCTAATAGCCCTGATGTCGTATTGGCCATACCCGGACCTGATGTCACTAAGACCACGCCTGTTTTACCGGTTGATCGTGCATACCCTTCAGCCGCATGCAAGGCAGCCTGCTCATGACGTACTAGAATATGACGAATACGTTTTTCAGAATATAAGGCATCGTAAAGCGGTAATACAGCACCACCGGGATAACCAAAAATCGTATCTACTCCTTGTTCAATCAAGGTATTCAACAAGGCTTGAGCACCATTTAACTGTGTTTCTTGCGACATAACTTATCCCTGAAAAAAATGATTTTATGAACTTGCCTTATTGTAACGTAAATACTCCCTTGCTTATCTAGCTTAGAGCGTTAAATTAGGGTATGCTATACCTTTCTTTAATCTTCAAGGATGTTCAGATGAGTGTGCATAGCGAGATTAAACGCATCACCGTTCCCCAAATTAAATCCATGAAAGGACAAGACAAAATCGTCTGCCTAACGTCCTATACAGCACCTTTTGCTCGCATTTTGGATGAGTTTGTCGATTTAATTCTGATTGGTGACTCTACGGCGATGGTAGGGTACAACATGGAAAACACCCTTGCGATTACGGTTGAACAAATGGCAGCTCATGCACAAGCGGTAGTCCGTTCAACTCAACGTGCTTGTGTAGTGGTGGATATGCCTTTTGGGAGCTACCAAGAATCCCCCGAACAAGCTTTCCGTCACGCGGCTTATATTCTCCAAAAAAGCAATGCAAGCGCCGTTAAGATGGAAGGCGGTGCTTTCCTTGCAGAGACCACACGCTTTCTAACCGAGCGCGGTATTCCTGTGATGGCGCATGTTGGTCTTATGCCCCAATACTTCAATACCATGGGCGGCTTTAAAGCCCAAGGTCTTAGCGAAGAAATGGCAGAACGCATTTACCAAGATGCCTTAGCCCAAGCACAAGCAGGAGCATTTAGTATTGTCATTGAGGGGAGTGCTGAGGCATTAGCTCGCCGCATTACAGCCAATGTCGCCATCCCCACTATCGGTATCGGTGCTTCACCACAATGCGATGGTCAGATTCTGGTCACCGAAGATATTCTTAACCTCAGCGGACCTCGTATCCCTAAATTTGCTAAGCAGTTTGCCGATGTACAAGCTACGATTCGTGATGGGGTCAAAGCCTATGCCGATGAGGTACGTGCCAATACTTTCCCTACCTTAGATAACTGTTTCGGTGTACCCAAGAAAAATGCTTAAAACTCCCAAACCTACCAACGTAAAAGGCTATCCTTGGCATAAAGTTAAACGCTCTACCTTGCATGGTACAGGCATATTTGCGGCTAAGGATATCCCTGCTGGCACCAAAATTATGGAATATGTGGGTAAGCGTATTACTGCGGATGAGGCGGACGCGATGTTTCCTGTCAATCCTGAGGATCCTTTTCACACCTTCTTCTTTTCTCTGTCTAATGGCAATATCATTGACGGTGGACAAGACGGTAATGACGCTCGCTGGATTAACCATGCTTGCGAACCTAACTGCGAAACCCAAGAAAATAACAAAGGTACTCGCGTCTTTATCTACGCCTTACGTGACATTAAGAAAGGCGAAGAATTATTTTACGATTACCACTTACAATTAGAGGGTCGTCTCACTAAAAAACGCAAGCAAGAATATCTTTGCTTATGTGGCACTCCTAGCTGTCGAGGCACGATGTTAGCACTTAAAAAATAAACCACTTAAACGAGTGCTTTTAAGCACGCCTCAAAAGAGACCGCCTGTCCATCCACACTACACGCAATCATCAAGTTGATATTTAAACCAAAGTCCTCAACAAGATACCCCTCTTGATCTATGCCATCCTGGTGAGGGACTTGATGTCGTAAATCTTGTTGTTGCTCAGTATAAATCCATACCTTTTTACCCAAGGCCTTCGCATAACCAATTTCAAAAATCGTCCCCGAATCTGGCTCATACCCTCGGAAAGGATTCACATTCGCAATCACCATATCTGCCTGTTCAATCAAGGCTATATTTGCCTGATAAATCCATCGTGCTAATGCACGTCCTGAGAGATGACTCGGTGCGGCATTATCCAAAGGGTATAATCCAATAAAACCATATTCTTCACAAAGCTGCTGCAAGGTCTTACCATGCGCTACGGCATCCTGACGAAAAACATCAAAACCTGCTAAATAAATTTTCTTTGCCGTCATTTTTACCTCTTATTGGACATCCTTCATAAACAGCCTATAGTAACTATTTTCCAATTTGTTTTCGAGTCGTTTTCGTTATAATAAGCTATTACTTCTAGGGTGTGTTTATCACTTTTCCCTACTACATTAACTTTTTTCTATGCTTCCATCTAGGAGTGTTGATATGCGTAAAACAACATTTATAACAGGTATTGTTATTGCTCTTGCTGCCATTTATCCAATTGCCAGCCATTATCATGGTAAACAAATCAAAGAGCGCTTAGACACTCAAGTGCAACAGCTCAATCAGAAACTTGCGGAATTCGGCCTCAAGGATGTCCACATCACCGCTGATCAAGGTGAGTCGGGTATTTTTTCATCACAATATATCTTTGGTCTAAAAGCGCAAAACGGCGAGCATATTGAACTCCTAAACAGTGCGATTCAGCATGGACCGTTTCCACTCGACGCACTTAAGAAAGGCCATTTCAGCCCTAGCAGTTATACCAATACCATTACCTTAATTCGCAATGAAAAAACAGCGCCTTTTTTTAAACTATTCCAAGTAGAGCAACCTTTACTCGTAGAATATACGCATGGCTATAATAAACACATCAAGGGCAATGCACAACTCGCTCCACTCTTGGCAGAAAATAAAACATCTACCAAAGAAGACCAATTTTCTATGGGCAAGGTACAGTTAGATTTTAAGACTAACCACCAATTCTCCGACTTTAGTACACAATGGACCCTAGACGGTCTGCAAATAAAAAGCACCTCTCAAAACACCCCTGCTTTCGAGTTAACCATGGGGTCTGTAAAAGCGAGTACCCAAGGCAGCGTATCCGCCCAAAATCAGTTTAACTATCAAACAACATCCGACATCAAAGACATCCGTGTAGAAGTACAAAATAATATCATCACGGTACAAGAAATAAACGGTACAGGAAACGTCGATGATGACGGTATCATGATTGGCTTGAACGAAAAGGGAAGCTATAAAAATATCCTGCTTAATGGCAACCCAATTGGCGAGATAGATATCGACATGGGTTACCAACGCCTAGACTCTGCCTCGACGAAGCAATTTCTCAGCATCGCCGGGACTATTCTTAGCGACCTCATCAAACAAGACCTTAATAAACCTGCTGATACTAAAGTAGATGTAGAAGCTATTCTTGCTCCTCATTTACCTACCCTCAAATCCCTAGGACAAGATATCTTTAAACACTCACCCGTGCTGCAGTATGGTCCTATCACCCACCGTAACCAAGGCGGAGCATTTTCGATTAAAGCGGACATGGGATTTCGTTTTCCTGACTTAGCTCAAGTACAGTCACAGGATGAGCTGGCAATACAAAGTATTGCGAAAGCAGACTTTTCGCTAAAAAGCCATCAAGATTGGTTATCGACCCTTCTCATTGATGTGATGAACTTTGCGGCAAAAGACAAAGGTCTACCTGCCCCTAGCGCCGAAGAAAAGCAAATCATGCAAAAGCTGAATGCTGATATTCAACAAGCCCTCCTACAATCAGAATTAGCCAATGCAGACCAACAGGCGGTGAGTATTACCCTAAGCGCCACCGCACCCGAGGGCAAGTCATTAAAAGACATTGAGACCATCCGCTACAACGGACAAGACTATCCTGTGATAGCGCTCGTGGGACTTTTGGATAGTCGCTTTAAACAATTTATACAACAGATGGCACTGTCTGAATCACAAATGAAAGCGACAGAGATTTTTAGTAAGTATATGGATTAATCGACACTAAATAGCCAGAGCATGTGCTCTGGCTATTAAAACACTACCACGGCTTAGCCCAAGGACTAAAGTCAAATCTTCCCTCTTTTTGCAGTAAGGTATGTGCAGAATAAGCGTCTATCGCCTCACCAGGGTTCTCCAAATAATACATCTGCTTAAAATTACAATCTTTTACCCAGTACACTCGTTTTTCTGGGTCTTCCTCTAGAATATACAACTGATCACCTATCGTACTCCCATCATCCGGTAGGCTGCTGTCTAAGAAGCAGCGAAAAGTCGGCCATCCATCGTTGTACAACTGTGGAATTTTCTCCTCTAATATCGGTAAGATAGTCTTTTTCCAACGCCTGTCAGCTAATTCTGCATAATTTTCAAAAGACAAATAAAACCGCGCCCCTCCCACCAACATTCGGGGATACCATGCGGCTACGCTAGGAGATACCCCCCATAAACCTGCCCTTTTTAACCACGACTCTCTAATACTTGGATGAAAATAATTAATACTTCCTGTGATAATTTCTTGAGCATGTGCTCTTACCCATATCACACGATCTTTAACAACCAAAAAACCTGCATGTCCCATATTACTCAAAGGGCATGCTGGATGAGGTACTGGACGAAACCAATAAAACCCCACCATATACTCAGAGGCATGCTCTTTTAACACTTGATAACTGAGTGGTTGTAGCTCCCTTAAAGGCTCAATAATCCACTCTTTCCCTCCTCCTTTTAAGAGCTGTGTATCAGAGAGTTCCCATCCTCCGTGACTCTCTATATAGGCAATCTCTTTTTCTTGAAGCTGAGAAAAATCCGTCACAATATGATCAAATTCTTCTTTAGCTTTTTCAAAAGTTAAGATCGGTCGTATCATCGTTTTTTTCGCTCCTGCTCTATGGCTTTCTCAATCTTATCAACCATCTGATTTTGCTGCTTTTCCAAATAACGCTTATACTCCGGATGAATGGACAGACCATCCCAACTTTTCCATCCTTTTCCAGTAAATTCTACCCTACATCCCTTAGAACAGTTAGCAGAGTGTATCATCGGTTGTAAATTATCAATATCATTAAGCAATGCACGTTGAACCTCTTTAGGTAATTCCTTAAAACCTTTCATTTCCTTCTCTAAATAATGCTTCGGTAAAATATGATCAACGGATACTTTCGCACTAGCAGGAATCGCCTCCAACTGATTGGTTAATGGATTTAACCAATGTGCATTCCCATCTACAAACCAAAAATCATGTAATTGTCCATACTTATTAGTGAAATCTGTCCGCTTTTTCAGTGCTGCCGCTTCTGCAATCAAGGACGTCATCTTCTCCGTGTCCTTGGCTTGCTTAGCCACTTCATACGCTTCTTTAATAGACGTATAAGTTGCCTTAGCAGTATCTCCTATTAAAGGGGCTGTCGCTAGCGTCGCAAAAAAGTAATCCCCAAAGGTTTCTGCCTCTGCAAAACCCTTAATATCACCAATAATCGGGGTAAAGTCCGCTAGCGTATTCCCTAGCCATACAGCTAGTTCATTCTGCTTTTGAATAAATTTTTCATATTCCGCTGGATTATCTCGGCGCATTTTCATCACCACTTCAGCCGCTTTAAGACTCATCCAATGATTATTCTCCACCGCCCCATCAACTGCCTGTGCTGTCTGGGGAAGATTGCTCCCACCTGCACTAGCGCCTATGCCTGCACCAGCAAGTCGTAAAATCGCTGAGAGCGATTGTTTTTCTTCGGCACTCAGCTCACTGCTCGGTTTATCATATAGGTACTGTGAAAGTACTGGCGCTAGTAACTCGGCTCCTCCTGCGGCGACTGCACTACTCACAATATCCTGTCCACCTGCTGCCGCTACCGCACCTGCCAATACCGCATGAGCAATCACGTGTGGGGCACTACCCTCCATCTTATGTGCCTTGGCATACTGTCCTATCTGATAAGCCGCTAACGGACTTAAACTTGCCGCGGCTATACCTGCGGCATGCTCGCTAGGCGATGATAAACCCGCCGACAATACGCTAAGACCTAAGCCCACGCTATCCAGCATCGCCACTTTATCCTCGTACGCCTTTTTGCTCAACTCTCCTCGCTTAAATGCTGCTTCATACTCAGCTTTACGGTGATTCAGCAGACGCCGAGCAGACGCCACATTTTGGCTAAATGCTTGACCCACTTCCACTTGTATTTGCAGCTCTTTTTCTAACTCCTGGCGGTTAAACGTATTAGCAAGTGGTGTTTGATTCAGGACTTGTACACTACTTAACGAGGTGTACACACTATCCTTCATTGCTTGGGCGGATTGTCCCGTCAACAAAGCCTGCTGTTGCTCATCAGTGATAGTGATATCTCGTGTCCCAATACCTGACTCTGTACGACGATACTGTGAATCACTATCGCTACCATAACCCACCGCACCACTGATACGATGACTAGCCTTGCCTTTATCATCCACCACCTGACCATCCCAACCGCCTTTAGCATCCGCCGATACACTCAGTCCGACTCCCTCTCCTTCATAGGAGGCAACATTCTGTAGTGCCTGCGTCTGCAAGGTAGCTGTGCTAACACTATTTCTCCCTTCTTGTTCTGCACGTATACTTGAAGTAATTATCCCGCCAATAAGCTGCGTTTTCCCCTCAACATCCACCTTAAAGCCATCATCTCCCGCAAATAATCCCGAGGGAGTTTGGACACTGGCATAATCAGCCTTTATTTTTTGGCGATGATGATTCACACTACCCGATAGACCTGTACCTACGGTTATCTGTCCACCTGTCTGACGTTGACGACCTGTATATGTAGACATTTCTTGCACACTCTGGATATGCAAATCTTGAGCATAAACATCTATCCCCTTGCCAAACACTTGTGCACCGATAAGTTCAGCCGTACCTCCCGTCTGCAAGATTGTCTGACTACCCGTATCCCCCACTCGACTCTCTCGCCAACTCAGCTCTTCACCATTGCCATAGCCATGACCTCGGTTAGCGCCAGCCGTTACACCGACACCCAATCCACTTTGTCCATAACCCATGCTCACACCCGCATTCCAACCACGGCTCTTTTGCGTCGTGTTTTCTACCTGCGATTGAGCGGCTGCCTGTAATGTGATTCCATCACGTGCTACAAGGTAAGTGCCTTGTTGTCCCACCACATCTGACCCCACAATATCAATGGTGTTACGCTCACCACCATTTGCCTGTATCCATACCTGACCACCAGCCAATACCTGGCTAGGTGCCGCTTGTGTTTGTTCCTGTTGTTGCGTTGACTGATGTTTTTGTTGTCCCATCGTGATGGAGACGCTTGCTTGGATAGCATTGGGATGTCCTCCAGCCACCCCTTTTATCAGTGACTGTGCTGCATCAACGGCTTCATAGCCTTGCCACGCAGCATTCGCAACCGCCATGGCGTTCACTCGAGCATTCTGACTCGCACCAACCTGCTTCACTGCTTGGACTGCTCCTTGTACCGCCTGTACCACAGGAACATTGAGTGCGACGCTCAAGCCACTCTGACTAAATCGCTGCTCAACTTCTTGTTTACTATGCTGCTTACTTGCCTGAATCCGTACTTGTGGTGCATAAATACTCACGTCACCTTTCGGTGCTGAGATCCGGGATGCCTCTTGGCGATACTGTTGCCCCGCTTGTAGGTGAACATCCCCCTCTAAACTTCCCACCATGCTTCCTAACACAGTTTGCGTCTGCGTACCTTGTCTCAGGGATTGCGCTTGCCGTCCGATGGTAAATCCCATACCACCCGTACCCCACACGCCACTCTTGGTATCTTTTGCATAATAAATATGCTCGTACTGCTGATTCGCTGCTTCAATGCTCAGCGTATCACCCGCCCATAACTTTGTACCTCGGTCACTGACCACTTGACTCCCGCTTACCGTTAGGTCTTCGCCACTCAGTAGCTGAACATGCTGTCCAGTGAGTTCGCTCGCTATTGCCTCTTGTGCTTGTTCACGATAATAACGCTCTCGACTTTTTGAACCTAAACCACTACGGTCTTTATGATAACGATGTTCTGCATAATCCTGCGTCTGCTCTCCTGCCTCAATCGTTAAATCCTGTTGTGCACTGACAAGTAATGTCCCCTTTTGGCTCTCTAATTGACTCCCTCTCACTGTCACTGCATTATCTGCTTGTAAGCGTAGATTTCCTTGGGCAGACAACCGACTCCCCACTTCCTGTGTTTCCCCCTCTTGGCGATAGTTACGCGCATTATTTTGTGTTCGCTCAAAAGTTTCTGTCTTCACGCCTGCGACACTTATATCACGCCCTGCCAATAAAGTCATCTCTCCTAAACTAGATAACTGTGCGCCTAAAAGCTGAATATCCCCTGATGAGGCAATCACTAACTGCCCATCTGCTTGCTTTACATATAACCCAGCTACTCGATCAAGTCCTGTCCAATTAGCGGTAAACCCATTAGCCTGATTGGTTGTGCTACGCGTTGTACTCTGGACATCAACCATTTTTCCTGCATGTAAATATATGTCGTCCTGCGCATGAACCTGTCCTCCTTGAATACGCAACCTCTCGTTTGCCGATACATTGACGGTTTCACCCTGTATCTGTCCAGTATGCGCGATATTTTCCGCTTTTAAATTGACTATTTGACGACCAGCTATCACACCTGCGTTATGCATATCCCCTTGTACATTAAGTTCTATTCTGTCTGCAGCAATCAATGCTCCTTTCGTATTTACATCACCTGAACGAGGCAATAGATATACCCGAGGAACAAGCACCTTCTCAAAGCGCCCATCAGTTAATCTCACCTGTTGCCACTCTAACCAGACAATATCACTACTTAACCTTGCCACTTGTTCTGCACTCAAGGCAATCCCTGGTCGTAAATTCATCGCCTTAGCTGCCGTAATACCGCTTTGCATTAACGCTTTAAACTGTTCTTGGTCATCGTGATACCCTTGTAAATAACGCTGACCTGTTGCCTGCATAATTTGATCACGTACCAACCGCTGCTCATAGTACGCGTCCCCTAGGCGCTTATGTTGCCAATTACCATCTCCCTGTAGGGCTTTTAACATATAGTCACTACCCAACCAACGACGGTAATCCGCAAAAGCAGGGTCAGTCTGCACCACATACTGTGGATGATGAGGTGCGATACGATAAATACTTTGTGTTGGTAAGATCACTTGAGGTAAGTCACTAATACGAACAGCACTTATATTCGCACCTTGCGTCTGTGTCTGCAAGCCTGGAGGACGAGAAGTATTGTCCATCTCTTTTGCCATGCGTCCATCATCTGCTTCTCGCTGATTCACCTGTTTTTGTGTTACATCACTAATGGCATACGGATTCGTTACCAACCCACGCTGACTCTCTACACGCGTCACAGGAATAACAATACTTTCTTGATAGTCTCGTTCATATGAACGTTTACGACTCCATTTACGCTCATGATAGCGTTTAAACCCTCCTCGCCAACGTGTCCTCGTATACTGTGACGTCCCTCTATCTTCAATATAATGTAATCCTTCTGCCTCAATATTTTGTAAATTACCCACATCTCCCGATAAGGTTTTACCGGCGATAATATGACTCTTATCATTGACGAATTTATCACCTGTTAGCTGTAAATTTCCCCCAGCTATTATCTGCCCAGGCTTCGAACTCGCCACTTGATCTTCAAACTGATACCGCTTAAATAGATAATGCGTAAAATCTTTTATCTCTACCCTAAAGCGCGCATTATATGCATCTATCTTCTCCTCCAATGCATCATATAGTGGGATATTCTGCGTTATCCACGCTTGATAGGTATCATAAATCGACTTTTCTTGTGCATACGCTGCCATCTGCTCTTGATACGTCACACAAACTGCTTGAATCGCATTAGGACTACCAGCTGCACAATACCCTGAATGATAGGGCTCTACAGGAGGTTGTGGTTCTTCTTCACTTTGCGGTTGCTGTGTAGGCTCTGCTTGCGGTGCCGTTACCCCAAAATATGCCCAGACAGGATCATCTATGTCGTAATTAAACTTCTCTACACCATCCTCACACTCATAAGCGGCTCCTCCTTGGCGATAACATAGCGTCTCATAAACACTCGGAATCGGCGTCACTCCCAATTCAATTACGCCTCCATAATCCGCCATATTTTTATTCACCAGCTTACCCGCTCGGCTAAACTTGACCCACTTTAAATCACTCATCTGGCGACGGAAAGACTCTCCCGATTTCGCCACTTCGTTATGCGTACTCGGCTGACCTATCGCCACCTTTTTTGCCAGGGCAAAATTGCTATTATCATTTTGTAAATGCGCCACCGCTAGCGACATATCACCACCAGCCTCTATCTTGCCCCCTTGATTATCCACGCGCTGAGCCTTACCTATGGCTTGATAATCCTCTGTTAATCGTCCTCCTATCACCAAGGTATCTGCACTCAGTAATAAGCTGTCTTCTTGATTAATCAAATGTCCAACACCCAAGGCTAAATGTTCTCTAGCTGCAATAACCGCCGATTTTTTATCACCATTGGCTTGTGTTTCTTCAGCATTGAGCAACTTATCTGCCTCAATAGCCACATGGTCACCATAAACACGTCCAGTACCTATATTCTGTACCTCTTTTGCTCGAATCGCTGTCAATCCATGACTATTAATTAAGCCTCGATTGCTCAGTAAACCCTCACTATGTAGCATGACCTCCTTATCACCTATAAGCTCGCCACTAGCCGTGTTCTCAATACCCTTTGCGGAAATCCTTAATGTCTCCCCCGCCTGCCAACGGTGCGCATTATGTACCTTTCCTAAACTACTAATATGTAACTGACTGCCTACAGTAATATCGCTTGCACTGATAAAATCATCACGTACCTGAATAGACAACCCTTGGCTAGACGATAATCGTCCATCGCCACTTAAAGATTTTGCATGGATAGTCACGCCTTGATTTGCATGGATGTCTCCTCCTTGATGATTAATCTGCAAACGACGTTCACTCACACTGGCTACTTTATCCGCAATCGTGATTTCCCCATCAGCAACAATCTGTCCTGCTTGATTATGCAATCGTTCCGCTAATGTCAGCTCAACATTCCCTCCCGATGCTATCCGACCTTTTTCATTATCAAGCACTGGAGCGACCACTTGCATATGCTCACCCGCGAGCAGCTCACCTTGGATATTCGCTAACTGCTCTGCAACTGATACATGTAGCCGTTGAGTACTTCCCAGCATGCCCAATGTATTATCTACACGTTGTGCCTGTACCTGTAAGTTTTTACCTGATAAAAACTTACCCGATAAATTTTCTAATGCACCTTGCACATTGATCGTCATATCTTGTTGGGCTTGTGTCTGAGCATTTTGATGTAATAATTGCTCTGCCGATATCTTCACCGCTCCTTGTGTACTCAAGCTCGCCTGCGCTAAGTTTAACTGTGCCCCCTTAAATAACACATCCCCTTGGCTTAGCCACTGACTTTGCGATAGGTCTATATTTCCTTGTGCATCTACCTGTATCCCTCGGTTAGCATACCCCTGACTCCGTGCTAAATCGACCTCATTAGCAGCGAGCGTTAGACGATGACCTGCGTACATACTCCCTTGTCTCTGTTGCAATTGTCCTGTGGTATTAATCTGCAGCGATTGTCCCGCTTGCCACACATTGCCCTCACCCAACACCTGTTGTGCGTTTATTTTTATCGCCTCTCCTGCTAATAACTTAGCACCCTCCTGTACAAGTCCACCACCAATCGTCAACTCAATCCCTGTTTGTGCGTCTATCGTACCGTGGGCATGATAGATATCTCCCTTCACATCTGCCTTAACGGTATCCGCATAGATTTTTCCACTTTGATTTTCTAACGTTCCTCCTACATGAAGATGAATATCTTGCTGTGCCTGCACGATCCCGTAACGATTAGATAACTGACCCACCTTAACCGTAATATCGTGCTGAGCGGTAATCTCACCACCCTCATTCATTAACTGGTTATGCTGGACTGTTTGAATATAACCTGCCTGTATGCTACCTTGCTGACTATTGGTTAAATCCGTAGAGGTGAGCATGATACCGTCATTTGCCAACAACTGACCTTGTTGATTTTCTATCGCCTGTTTAACCCCAATGTCCAATGTCTTTTGTGCTTGTATAACACCTTGTTGATTATTCAAATGCGTTGCACTTATCTTTACATGCTCTTGACCTTTTAAGATACCCTGTTGGTTATCTAACTGGTGTACTTGAATATTCAATCCATGTTGCGATTGAATTTCTCCTCGATTTTTAAATAACGACCCCTTTACATCTAAATCATTCGTATAAAGCTGCCCACTATTGTTTAAGGATTGACTAACCTCTAGCGTGACGGCTTGGTTACTCAATATACGCCCTGCATTTTCAAGAGCCTGAGTAATGCGTAACTTCCCCGCTGGTATTACAGTCACCTGCATATTATCCAATACTGGCGTCATCACCTCTGACTCCACCTGTGTTTGTGTCGCCTCCGTTTTAGAGCTATCTGGTAAACGTTGGTTTAAATCAGGCTTCATCTGAGGTTCTGCAATCACGCCCATTTGCCCACGATTATCCAATTTAGCTGTCGTTAAATGTAACCCTTGTTCTCCTGACTGAATAAAATTGGCTCCCTCACCTTGTCGCAACGATTCGGTTTCAATATCCATTCGCCGCGCCACTATATCACCCTTGTTATGGAATAAGGTTTTATTGCGTACAAAAAGTGTTTCTGGCGTTGTCAATACACCCTGATTATGTAACTGCTCACTCTGAATCCTTAAATCACGCTTGCTAGATATCGTCCCTTCATTCACCAAAGAGCGGACATTAAGCTGTACCTCTGCTTGGTTAGCACTAATTTGCCCCTGATGACTCAGCTGACCGTCAACGCTAATCTGTACCTGCCCAGCACTCGCTAACGCTTGTCCTGCATGGTTCACCCCAACACCCTTTTCTGTACTAATTAATTGGATTGATCCTGCATACATCCCACCAAGATTACCCGTATCAATCGCCACTTTAGGAGGAGCACCATGCTCATGTTCAACAACCACAGCGGATACACCAGACTTCGAGTCATGAGCAATATCATTACGTCCAGCAATCAGTTGTAAGTCCTGCGCCCAAATCCCTCCTTGAATCTGTGCAGCACGAGAAAGTAAACGCGTATAATCCGCACTGGATGTATCTAAACCTGCACCGGCAATCGTCAACATACCTTCGCGAACCTGATAACCTTGAAGAGTCCCTGACGCGTACTGAGGACGACCTGTCGTTAAGGTAACCCCCGCTGCATTAATAAATCTCCCTCCGTTTACCTCAATGCCTGCTGGGTTAGCAACAACGACCTCCGCTCGTCGTCCTGCCACCTCTATCGTCCCTCCTAATATTGAGGCTCTCGCACTATTAACCTGATTCACAATAATTCTAGCTTCACCTCGTGCTAACCAAGGGTTTGCCGCCACCCACCCTGCTGTCTGCGTTTGCACCGCCTGACGACTATTATTCAAAATAGCCCCCTTGGCTGTCACATCAAATTGAGAAAATTGGTTAATGGATACCCCCTCCGAACTCGGCGTTTGAATATTCACTTGTGGTACACCACTCGCCGTTCGCAATATCGTCGCTTGCTGATGTTTCGATGCTAATCCATCAGCCACAATCCCTTGCGCTAACACAGGAGAACTAATACCAAACGCACTTAATATGACATTACTCAACACCGTAAAACGCCAAAAATGACTCACTCTCATCAAAGTCACAGATGAATGACTCACCTTACCTTGAGCTTTTGCACATTCTGATACTACTGTCATGGCACCACGTTTTTTATTAAAAATAACTTTAAACAATTGACGATTCATGACTGCATTCCCCTCATTTTTAATTTATTCATGCTTTGATTATTAACCGTTTGTCCGTTGAACTAAAACATATAACTCACATTAAAACCAACTGTCGTTTTCGCTGTTTGAAAATAAGACGGTTTCTTAAACGGTTTCCCTACAAACATATCGTATTGCCACTGCCCATACCATCGGAACTGACCACGTAATCCTAGTACTCCCCCAACTAAATGCTGTCCCAATAAATACTTAGCACTCTGTCCCGATACATAGCCTGTATCAACCCCCAAATAAGCTTGATGATTTTCATGATACTGCCATGCTAACTCTTGTCGCCAGTACCATCCTCGCTCAGCGGACAATGTCATTTCCCCATCAAACCCCCTCACGGTATAACGTCCTCCTATCGCAAATCGATCTAACGGTACCAACGGTGTTTTATTCCACTGCGCCTTAAACTGTGTATCATAAATAAAATGTTGTTGACCCAACGTAAAAGGAACATGTAGGTTTGCCTCCACGCCCCACACTTTCATGCGGGATGTCCCCTCACCAAATGCCTCTTCCGGTGCCGATAAACTACCCCGATAACCCGTCCCTCGCTTATAATGCGCACGCCATTGCCAATGACCTCGCCCCCACTGCCAATGATGCATCAACTCAACTTGCCACCCTCCCATTCGTCTACGTTGAACATCAATCTCCGTATCGTTAATATACGTGTGCACATCCCTTCGCCATAACTTACCTGTCAATAACACCTTATGTTGTGCGTGACGAAATAACGTCCGAGTTAACCCTATTTCACTCTGACGACTTTGTCCGTTATAGTCATAGACAGTACTATCTCCTGCCACTGCTTGATGATACCGATAATAATGATGATTCCAAAAAGCCTGCCAATGCCCAAACGGAACGGAATAATGCAAACTATAGCCTCGCGTACCACTCCGTGCTCGCGTACCATCTAAACCTCGATAATCTGCCTTATGCCCTAAATCCTTTTGAAAAGACAAATAAAACAAATCACTTAGCCCCAATGGATTATCTGCGGAAAATGTCATACTCCCTTGATACTTTCCTGTATAACGACTCCCCCCATCATCCACACTCATCGTGAGACGATACGGTACTTTTCGCTGACGCCAATACACGACAATATCACTCTCATTCGCTCGCTCTGATGGCTCAATATCAATCTGTGCCTGAACCGTCGGCAAGCGTCGAAAATTCTCTAAACCCTGCTCTACCTCATATAAATTAAAAACATCTCCCTCTCTTATCGGAAGTTCATTCTGAAATTGACTAATCCGCTGTGCATAAGTTTGTGGAGTATCTGATTGGTCAATACGAATACGACCCACCCGACCAGCATGAACCGTTAAAACTAATTCACCTTGATTTAAATCTTGAGGCTTAGCCAGTATTCTTGTAGTTGTATAGCCCTTAGCTATTAGGGCGTTTTGCGCATTCACCATCAAGGCATTTATACTCTGTGCCCCTAAACACTGCCCAGGCATAAACCCACTTTTTATCAAAGATTGCTTCAGCGTAAAATCCCAATGCGAAAAAAAATCGCCATCAAACGTTACCCGTTCAATAACGAAACATACAGACTCTTTCACCGGAAATACTGCCGTCTCTCTCAAGGGAACATCCATAGAGGAAACCATTCCCATCTCAGGCACCAATCGTTGCTCTCGCTCACGAAACCGCTGTGCCTCGCGTTGAATGAAATCATCTGCTGTCTGCCCATAAGCTGTCATGCAGAAAAGACTCGCACATAGTCCTCCAACAACTATCCCCTTCATCATGCCTCACTTTTTCGATTTTTAACTTATTAGTGAGACAATACCTCTACCTTCACTCTCCTTCAAGTCCTCTAGGATATCTCTAGGGAAAGTACTAAGATTACACCCCCAAATATTGCTGTCTTACCGTCGCATTCGCTCGTAGGGCAGCGATACTATCGCTATATTTCACTTCTCCCTTTTCTAAGATATACGCACGGTCAGCCACACTCAACACAAAGTCCAGATTCTGTTCTGACAATAGCACCCCCACCCCTTGTGCTTTCAGTTGTAATACCATGGCTTTTAATTGATCAACGATAATGGGTGCTACGCCCTCACTCGGCTCATCTAATAAAACCAGATAGGGATTGCCCATCAAGGTACGTGCCACACTCAGCATTTGTTGCTCCCCACCACTCATCTTAGTACCAGGACGCTGACGCATCGTCGCCAGATTAGGAAAGAGTTCAAATAATTTTTCTGGTGTCCACTGTGCGACGGGCTGACCGTCTTCCCAATAACGAGGCGCTTGTTGACCGGTGAGTAAATTTTCTTCGACATTTAGTGCCGCAAAAATACGTCGATCCTCTGGTACATAACCGAGACCCAAGCGAGCAATTTTATAGGTCGCTAAGTGATTTATTCGCTGCCCTAAAAACTGAATTTCTCCTTGCTTTTTATCTACCAACCCCATAATGGATTTTAACGTCGTGGATTTACCTGCACCATTACGACCAATCAATGCTACAACTTCGCCGCGCCCAACGCTTAAACTCACATCAAAAAGAATATGTGCGCCACCGTACCACGCATTGAGTCCTGTGACTGTCAGTAAATAATCCAAATTAGCTGCCACTGCTACGCTCCTCAATCACCGTACTCCCCAGATACACCGCCTGCACCGTTGGATTGCTCCTAATCTCATCAGGCGTCCCTTTCGCTATGATACGTCCTGCCGCCATCACAATAATCTCATCCGCAAAACCAAAGACGACATCCATACTATGTTCTGTAAAAAGCACCGCCATATTTCGCTGTTGGGCTAATTTCTTCGTTAATGCCATCATCGCAATACGCTCTGTCGGCGACATCCCAGCAGCAGGCTCATCCATCAATAATAGACGAGGTTGATGAGCCAATGCCATAGCCAACTCTAGCCGCTTGACATCACCATAAGCAATCTCACTCGCTGCTTGATGGGCATGCTCCCCCATCTCTAAAGCATCTAATAAATCCTTTGCCTCAGCTTGTAAGTCATGATGACTACGATTAAATAACGACAATCTTTTATGCTGTGCTGCCTGTAAGGCAAGTTGTACGTTCTCAATGACCGTCAATGAGCTAAAGATTTCTGCAATTTGGAAAGTTCGTCCTATCCCCAAAGCACAAATCTCATCGCTACGTCGCACCAATAAATCGACTCTATCACCTTGCTCGGGACGGATAAACCAAACATGTCCTTGGTTTGCCTTAGTTTGTCCACCAATCATATTAAAGGTAGTCGTTTTACCGGCTCCATTAGGACCAATCAGAGCAACTAACTGCCCTTCCTTGAGTGACAAGCTCACTTCACTGACTGCCCAAAAATCGCCATAAGCTTTGCTAATATTATCGACGTGTAAAATAGTCTTCATCTACTTCACCCTCTATCATTGTCGATTAAGACGCAATCGTTTTAAGTAGTCTGCTACACCCGCTATTCCCATAGGAAATAGCAACACCAAGCCGATAATCACCATCCCTAACAAAGCTTTCCAATAAGCCGTGATATTGATGACATAATCATGTAAAAAGGTATAGCTAAAAGCCCCTATCACAGGTCCGAGTAAAGACTGGATACCTCCGAGTAACACCATCACTAAACCATCCACCGACCGACTCACACTTAATTCCTCGGGAGAAATACTTCCCTTAGAAAAAGCATATAAAGCCCCAGCCAAGCCAGCAAAAAAACCCGAGATAATAAACACTTGCCATTGCACTCGACGCACATGAATACCAATCGCCTGAGCAAGCAAGACAGAATCTCGACTTGCACGCATGGCATAACCAAAAGAAGAAAACGTTATCCAACGCAATAAGAAAATACTTACTATCACCACCAGTAAGGTAAAGTAATAGTAATGATTGCCCTCTTCCAACCATGCACTCGGCCAGATACCAATTAGACCATTAGAGCCTCCTGTAAAGCCCTCCCATTGAAAGACGATAGACCATATCAATTGCGCAAATGCCAAGGTCAGCATGGCTAAATAAATACCACTTAAGCGGATACAAAACCAACCAAAAATCACCGCAAACAAGGCAGCAACCACAGGAGCCGCTATAAAGCTCCACGCCATCGGAATTGCCAGCTGTGAACTCAATACGGCCGCGGCATAAGCGCCCACGCCAAAATACACCGCATGCCCAAAACTATGCATACCCGCCAATCCCGCCATAAAGTGTAAACTCACCGCAAAAAGCGCTGCAATCAAGGCATCTTGTAACAGAATCATCACATAGGCATGATCAAATAGCGGAATCATAGCAAGACATAAAATCGCTCCTATCATCAACACTTTTTGTGGTGATGTGGCAAACCGTAACGGTGCCTCAATAGGAGCAGAATTACGAGATTTTTCTTGTGGCTTGCCTAATAAGCCCCAAGGTCTACTCACCAGTACCAATGCCATTAATAAGAACTCAACGATTAAGCTTAGCTTGCTAAAATTAATCATCACTCCTAATACATTAACCGTACCTAACCAATTGGCTATCGCCTTGACTTCCGCAATAGATAAGGCAGCAATAAAAGCACCTAAAATAGAGCCCATTCCGCCAATCACGACTACCGCAAATGCATCGCCAATTAAGCGTAAATCTAGGCTTAAGCTAGCTGGTTCATTCGGTAACTCTAACGCAGCCCCTAAGCCAGCCAAAAAAGAGCCTAAAGCAAATACACTGGTAAATAACCATGCTTGATTCACACCTAATGCGGCTAGCATTTCTTTATCTTGTTGTGCTGCTCGCACATAGATGCCCCATCGCGTGCGATTAAGCAAATACCAAAGTCCCAGCAATACCAAAGGTCCCACACTCATCAACACAAAGTTATAGGTGGGAATATGCCGTCCGAATAGATTAATAGAGCCTGTTAAACCAGGAACTTGTGGTCCTAATAAATCCTCCGCTCCCCAATACCAAAGTACGGCATCACTGATGACCAACACCAAAGCAAATGTCGCCAATAACTGAAATAGCTCTGGTGCATGATAAATACGTCGTAATACGACAATTTCAATCAATGCACCTAATAAACCGGTCAATAAGGCCGCACTCAATACCGCCAAAAGATAAGTCCCTATGCTATCCGCCCCCCACCACGTGGTGAGCGAATAGGCGAGATAAATACCCACCATATACAGAGACCCATGGGCAAAATTGACCACACGCGTGACACCAAAAATCAGGGATAAACCGACAGCCACCATAAACAATGAACTGGCACTAGCCAGTCCATTGAGTAATTGAGCAAATAATGCAGCCATATCCATAAGGGCTTACGGCTGTGGACGTAAGCGACGAACTTCTTCATCACTTGGTTGGACATCGGCTCCGTTTACATAACGAATATCCACCATGACTCCCTTACCGTCTTTGACATCTAAACGACCGACATAAGCCCCCATCGTTGATTGATGGTCAATCGCACGGTATTGAATAGCCCCTAACGGACTCATATGCTCAAGTCCCTTAAACGCGTTGACTAGATCTTCGGTTTTGGTGGAGTTGGCTTTTTCCAGACCTGCGGCTAAGGATTGCACCATCATATACCCTACAATACTGCCTAAACGAGGATAGTCATTAAATTTATCCTGATACGCTTTTAAAAAGGCATTATGCTCTGGCGTATCAATGGCATACCAAGGATAGCCGGTAACAATCCAACCCTTAGGCGTATCTTCTCCCAAAGGATCTAGATACTCTGGCTCCCCTGTTAGCAAACTGACCACCTCTACGTCTTTAAATAATTGACGGGTATTCCCTGCACGTACAAATTTGGTTAAATCCGTACTAAATAAAACATTAAAAATGGCCTCAGGTTTGGCATCCGCAAGAGCTTGTACCGTACTGCCTGCATCGATTTTATTAAAAGGCGTTGCTTGCTCGGTCACAAATTCAATATCCGGCTGACGCTCCTTCATCATTTTCTTAAAGGTTTCCGCTGCCGATTGACCATACTCATAATTCGGATATACCAAGGCCCAACGTTTTTTATTTAATGCAACGGCATCATCAATCAACATAGCAACTTTCATATAGGTAGAATCACGTAAGCGGAAGGTTCGCTCATTGCCTTTTTCCCACGTAATCTTATCTGTCAACGGCTCACCCGCCAAAAAGAAGACATTTTTCTTATCCGCAAAGTCCGCAATCGCTAAAGCGATATGCGATAAAAAACTCCCCGCTAATAAATCTACCTTATCGCGTTGCACCAATGTCTGTGCCTCGCGAATTGCATTGCTTTGCGTACCACCGTCATCACGCATAATCACTTCTAGCGTCTTTCCATGAATACCCCCTTTGGCATTCACTTCCTCTACAGCTAACTCAATGCCTTTTTTATATGGTTCAAGAAAGGCTGGTATGGTTTTATAACTATTAATTTCACCGACTTTAATGACTTCCTTAGCCTGCAGTCCCAAGCTACATACACTCAATAAAAAAGCACTCGCCCAAGCCAAGCAACGCATACTGTTTCTCCTAATGAACCAAAAATGTAAGCCATACTATAACAATTTTTTACACTTAGTTAAAACTTTTCCCTGCTTTTTTGTGCTTTATCAAGCGGTATCAGGACGTTATTGGTTAAAATGTTGGCTGTTTATATTTATTCAGAAAAGGTAAGTTGGCATTATGGCATCTGCATTTTTAGAAGGAAAAGTTCTTAGCGTTCATCACTGGACAGATCGTTTATTCAGCTTTACTAC
Source organism: Pelistega suis (assembly GCF_013133795.1). Taxonomy (GTDB): domain Bacteria; phylum Pseudomonadota; class Gammaproteobacteria; order Burkholderiales; family Burkholderiaceae_B; genus Taylorella; species Taylorella suis. Next base: position 36,182 of record NZ_JABGBN010000007.1, on the reverse strand, counting down.
CACACGTGATACGGCTCTACGCTTTAGTAATGGGCATTTCACTATGATTGGTTTGATGGTTGATGGTAAACCTTTACTTCGTGCGTATAGTATTGCGAGCCCTAACTACGAAGAACATCTCGAATTCTTAAGCATTAAAGTCCAAGACGGTCCTCTCACCTCTCGTTTACAACACATCAAACCAGGTGATTCGATTATTATCGGTCGCAAGCCAACAGGGACTCTTTTATTAGATTATTTATTACCTGCAAAACGCCTTTATCTTTTTGGGACAGGTACGGGGCTAGCTCCCTTTCTCAGCATTTGTCGCGACCCTGAAACATACGAACGTTTTGAAGAAGTGATTCTTGTGCATGGTGTTCGCCAAGTCAATGAGTTAGCTTACTACGATATGTTTACTAAGGAGCTCCCTGAGCATGAGTTCTTAGGAGAGATGGTCAAAAAACAATTAAAGTACTATCCAACAGTGACACGTGAGCCTTTTCACACACAAGGACGTATTACGGACCATATCGCTACAGGTAAACTCTTTAAAGACTTAGGCGTACCCGAGTTAAATCCTGCCGAAGACCGTGTGATGATTTGCGGTAGCCCAGCGATGTTGGCAGATCTTAAGCGTATGTGCGAAGAGCGTGGAATGAAAGAGGGCAATACCTCAACACCTGGTGATTTCGTTATTGAGCGTGCGTTTGTGAGTCAATAAGAGAACGTTGACCTCTCTTTTTTAACAGCTCACGCTTATTAAGCTTGTTAAGTATAAATTAATGAGCAAAAAGATTGATGCTCTCATTATCAAAACGACTGGAGATAGTGCTTCTTCGGTCGTTTTTATATTGCCAAACCCATCATAGCATCCTCATTCCGCAGTGATAAAGAAACCTTATTTATCTTGACTGCGATCAATCACTCCTAAATGATTAGCCACAGCACGTTCAAATATGAATTGTTGATCAGGAAGCTCATTCACTCGACGCTGTTTTACGACCATCGTGCTACTACCACCCCCATCGAGATTAATCGCATGTGGCACTTTTAAGTCTTTAAAAAGTCTTGCGAGCTGCGTCAACGTATACCCTCTAAACCTCTCTAGCCTTCCCTCAACAACCACCATATAAAGATAACGATTATCTTCGCTTAATCCTATTGCCGTACGAGGGTGATGTCCTCGTCCATTACGCTGACAAATCGCTGGACTACTCGGAGCACACATAAATTTGCCATTTTGCATACTTTGCCAACCACTGATGACAATATGCCAAGAAGGCTTATAAATCGTTTGTTGATTATAGGGTTCAATAAAACATTGATTATTTTTAGTACATGCCAAAAAACTATATTGCTTATAATCTCGACTATTGGACCATGTTTTTTGTTGCGAGTAATTCAGTCCTAAAGGCTGACGGTTTTCATTATAAAAAGCCCCATTAATCGCCACGGTCGCCTTATGCTGATAAGCAAAATTACTCGTTGTTTCGCTATTACCCGGTATCGTCCCAATAAGTTCAAGATGTGGGCAAGACAAATCCACTTTCGCAATATGCACATGCTGCCCACGCTGCTCATAAGCCACACAAGGACTGACTTGCTCTGTTGCCGCCAAACTAGGCGACACAAAGAGAAAAGACGCCATAACGCGTTTTAGATATTTCATCCGTTTTATCAGGGTATGACTATAAATCATCACTCAACACAATGCCAATACCTAAATCACGACAAGTTTGTCTGACCGTCTCATCACTAGCCGGTGTCACGGGTGCGCATAAGTCCCAAATAATCGTTGTATGAAATCCATGGCTTTTAGCATCTTGTGCTGTCCATAACACACAGACATCACGAGCCAGTCCCGCAATATACACAGAGGTAATCCCTCGCTCTTTGAGATACCCTGCTAAGCCTGTGCTGGGACGCTCACCGTCAGGACCATAATTCTCTTGAAAGGCACTATAGGAGTCCACATCGACGCGACATCCTTTGCGCAGAATTAAATCCATCTTATCCCAATCAATCCCCTGTGCTAATGCCGCACCATGGCTCCCTTGTACGCAATGGACTGGCCATAAGGTCTGGGCTTGTTCATATAAACGGATACTCTCAAAAGCTTGTTTTCCCTCATGCTGCGTCACAAAAGAAATATGATTCGCTGGGTGCCAGTCCTGTGTCGCGATGTGACAAGCAAATAACTGACGTTTCACCAACGCCTGTACGCCGGGTAAAATCCCATCCGCCTCATAGCATGCTAACGCACCACCGGGTAAAAAATCATTTTGAATATCTACAAGAATTAATGCTGCCTGATTATGCATATAGTGCTCAACCTTTTCTCACGCATGAAAAACCTAACCGAAAGTATAACCTTTTGTGGGATAATTTTAGTATTGATTTTTTTCGTGACGTATTTATGAAAGCTATATTGGTTGAAGGTGTTGCGGGTAGTGGTAAAACAAGCTACATCGCTGATGATGTTCGTGATCGTTTGATTCCCGGTCAGGCATTGCTATTAACCTTTAGCCGCACCGGTCGCGCTGTTTTACAACATTATCTTGCCCAACGTAACGTCAAGGATTGTTTTGTCCACACCATTGATGGTTTTGCCTTACAAATCCTCAAACAATTAGGCGATACTCGTTTTCTCCTGAGTCGTCAACGTATCGAACAAGAACTTCTGCCTGAGCTTTATCGCTATGTCAGTGCACAAATGGCAAGTTATGCACAAACCATCGGCGAAGAAATTTTTCTTCCTTCTGAATCTCCTCGTCTTATGCAAGAACTGATGAGTGATATTGATTTCTACCGTGCGTCTTGTGCTTTTGAACAGGATGATGAGGCAATGCTGGAAGAAATGCTAGCCGGTAAGCTTAATCATGATTGGCGCTTAATCCGTCGCTTATTTGCGGCTTATGACAACTATCGCGAGACATGGCACCCTAGCCTATCCGAACAAGATCAAGACCTTTTTGAACATAATGATGAATTCCCTCATATTCAAGGCGAACAAGGTTTTCGTTCCCTAGGGGAAACGGTCTATGATTTACTCGCTTATGTAGAAGACAGTGATATTCTAGAAAAAATAGGTGCAAAGTACTCTCAACACTTTATTGATGAATTCCACGATACGACGCCTTTACAACTGCGTTTCTTGCTACAGCTCGCTAAACATACCCACTATGTCTTAGCCGTAGGAGATCGCTTTCAAAATATTTTTGCCTGGCGAGGCACCAATACCGATATTGTTTTTGAGCAATTTAAGCAACAACTTAAGGCACAGACACAATACCTTAATCATAGCTATCGTTATGGGCAAAGCATTGCCAACTTAGCTCATCAGATTATTCATCGTCCTATTGAGAGTAAAACTACACATCACTCAAGTATTCATACTATCGACACACATCAACTCGCTAAACTTGACCGTGAGGCGGTTATTATTACCCAAGACGTAGTCAGTCAAATCAAAGCAGCATTTGCCTTATTTAGTCATAGCAAACAAAAAATCGCTTTTGGTATTCATCATACGATTGGTGTAGCCATTCTCAATATTCTCTGCGTTTTACGCTATGACTATTTACTGGACCCCAAGAGTAAACTTATCAAAAACATTGGAATAGACTTTGCACAGTTTTTACAATTACCCCAATGTTTGCTGTCCTATTCAGCCAAACAAGAAATGCTAAAAAAACCTTCCCTAGAAAGCATTCGTATGTACTTTGATATCCATCTAGGGGTCTCAGATGAGCCGGCATATCAGCAAGATTTACGCCAAACGCTACTCGCTTGGATGAGCCTTGCCAATCAAGAAAACCGTCTTGTTTACGATATTATGTATTGGTTTGAAAAAAATGCTCGCCTCTGGTCTATCCATTCACATCGCTTATATGACCGTATCGCTTTAAGTAGCTGGGAGGCCCTTAAAGAAGACGCGCGTATTCATCAATACACATTGGCACAATGGCCTGAAAGAGCCAATCAACTCCATCGTCGTTGGAGTGATAGAGAGGGCATTCGCTTTGCGACAGTGAGCCAAGCAAAAGGAAGAGAGTATGACAGTGTGCTTGTCTATGACGCCCAGCCCAATGGCTTTGCACAAGGCATCCGTGATGAACTCTCTCGTCATCAGTTCTATGTCGCCATTACTCGTGCCAAAAAACAGCTTAGTTTCTGTGCTGACCATGCTCAGCATACACAAACACCACAAAAAGCCACAACAAAAACATCCTTAAATACCCATGACCACCCGGCTATCAACGAAAAAAAACGCCTCGCATTGGAGGCGTTAGCAGACATCAAAACTCAATTGAAGAAGAGAGTTTGAATTTTTCGGCAATCAATCCTTAAAGAGGATTGATTGTCAAAAATTTATTTTGAATATGAAATAGTTAAACTATGAGAGAGTTTAACTAGGAAATAGTCTAACTATGAAAGAGTTTAACTATGAAATAGTTAAAAGATTAACGAGTTAATCTTTTAGTCCTTTGTCGCATGTTTCAAATCAATATAACCTACTGGATGACGCAAAATACCTTTAACGTTTTCCTTTTGTAGATACGTTTGATTATAGAAATACAATGGAACAATAGGTGCTTCTGTGATTAAAATCTTCTCTGCTTTTAATAAAGCATCCCAACGTGCTTGTGCATCGGCAGCGACTTGCGCATCAGCTAATAACTTGTCATACTCCGCATTTGACCATGCTGTACGGTTCATAGAGTTACCTGTCACAAAGCTCTTTAATGAATTATAAGGATCAGCATAGTCATTAATAAATGAGCTACGAGAGAACTGTAATTCTAAACCACGTTGTTTGGCAAAGAACACTTTGTTTTCCATGCTTTGTAACTTAATGTCCACGCCTAATGCTTCTTTCAACATATTTTGTACGGTTTCTACAATACGCTTATCATTAGGATTGTTGATATACGTTAATGTAACCTCTGGAAGTGTCGTGTATTTCTCTTCTTCCATACCTTTGGCTAATAGGGCTTTGGCTTCCTCTAGATTGGTTTTAATCAAATCACCACTCTCTGCACGGAAGTCTTTGCCATTAGGACCAGTAAAGCCTGGAGAGACAAAACCATAGGCTGGTTGACGACCTTGCTTAACCACATAGTTCGCCAAATCCGCCTGATTAATTGCTAAAGCAAATGCACGACGAATATTTTGGTTTTGGAACGGTGCCATCTTAGTATGGAAACGGAAGAAATAACTACCCGCTTGTGGCATATTATGGAAGTCTTTACCGTCTTTTAATTTGTCATACATCGCTGCTGGCACAGGAGATGGTGTCGCATCTAACTCACCTGTACGATACATTTGGAAGGAGGTATTGGTATCGCTCACCATCGCAAATTCCACTTTATCGATTTTTACGCTAGCGGCATCCCAATAATTAGCATTCTTAGTGAAGACTAAATTCTTAGCGTGATTCCACTCTTTTAATGCAAAAGGACCATTACCCACAAATGTCGCTGCCTCAGTATGCCATTTTGGATTAGCGGTGGCTACTTTTTCGTTAACAGGCGCAAAGTTAGGATTTGTCAAAATATTTAGAAAAGCCACACTAGGATTCGCTAATTTCACTTCTAAGGTGTAATCATCTAAGGCTTTAATTCCTAAATCTGCTGCAGTACCTTTACCTTCGTTAAACGCTTGTGCACCTACAATATCATACGCCAAGAAGGCTGCTGGTGACGCCGTTTCTGGTTTTAACATCTCCGTCCAACCATAAACAAAATCACTCGCTTTAACAGGATCACCATTAGACCATTTAGCATTTTGACGTAACTTAAACGTATATGTTTTTCCATCTTCAGCCACGACCCAGCTTTCTGCTGCGGCAGGAGCAGCAACATGTTGAGCATCTAAACGAACCAAACCCTCTACCAAGTTATTTAATGGTTCCCAAGAAACCAAGTTAAATCCTTGTGATGGATTTAAAGATGTCGGTTCTTCGAGATTGTTTAGGTAAAGTGTCTTTTCAGCATGCGCTGCCGATACTGATAGACCTAAAAGGCAAGAAAGAAGCGTAAAACGAAAAGCTTTCATTAGAGGACCTCTAAAAATAAAATAACAACAAATTATAAACTACACTGAGCACGAGAATCTTGCAACCAACAAAGTACCTTATGCTCGTTATCCATAGTATGTAAATCAGGTAAGTATCGTTCACATACTAATAATTTCTTCTGACAACGACTAAAAAAACCACAGCCTTGTGGCGGTGCAAATAAATCCGGAGGGTAACCCTCAATTGGTTTTAAACTATCCTCCGACATATCTAAGCGAGGTACAGAGGCTAACAGACCCTGTGTATAAGGGTGACTGGCTCGATAAAAGATATCTTGGCGATTACCATATTCAACACATTGACCCGCATACATAACGGCAATATGGTCGGCAATCTTGGCGACTACCCCTAAATCATGAGTAATCAAAATAATCGCTACCCCTGTTTTCTCTTGAATTCTCGCAAATAACTCTAAAACTTGCGCCTGAATCGTTACATCCAAGGCAGTCGTTGGTTCATCCGCAATCAATAAATCAGGGTCACACATCAATGCCATCGCAATCACAATACGTTGACGCATCCCCCCTGAAAACTGATGAGGATATTGATTTAATCGTGATTTTGCCTCTGCAATACCCACTAAGCTCAACATCTCCACCGCTTTAGCATAAGCAGCTTCTTTGCTTAATCCTTTATGCTTACGCACCCCCTCTGTCAATTGTTCTCCAATAGTAAGGATAGGATTTAATGCGGTCATTGGGTCTTGGAAAATCATGGCAATCCGATTTCCTTGAATTTCTCTTTGCTTTTTCTTAGATAGACTCAATAAATCTTGCCCATCAAAAATAATTTCACCACTAGCAATCTGTCCGCTTGGCTTTTGTACTAACCCCATAATCGCCTGACACGTGACCGACTTACCACAGCCAGATTCACCAACAATCGCCAAAGTTTCGCCTCGTTTGACTTCAAGATTAAGATGACGCACAGCATGCACCACACCACCATAGACCTTAAAATTAACCGATAAGTCACGGATACTTAATAATGTTTCTGTACTCATCTTACTTCCTCAATTTAGGGTCTAAAGCATCTTGTAAACCATCACCAAGCACATTAAAGGCAAACATGGTTAAGGAAATACAAAGTGCTGGGAAAAACAGCTGCCACCACTCACCCGATAAAATCACAGGTAATGCATCATTCGCCATCACACCCCAAGACGCAAAAGGGGCTTGAATACCCAATCCTAAGAAACTTAAGAATGCCTCTGCAAAAATCGCACTCGGTACCGTTAAGGTCATTTGGACAATAATAGGTCCCATCGTATTCGGGAGTAAATTCTTACGAATAATCCTCCAAGGACTGGCTCCAAAAGAGCGAGAAGCCGTCACATACTCATAGGTTTTAAGTTGTAAAATTTGCCCCCGTACAATACGTGCCATGCTAATCCAACCCGTAATCGTCAACGCCACAATAATGGTTAACAGACTTGGTCCCATCACCACCATCAATAAAATCACAATCAGCAAATACGGTAAACCATAAAGAATCTCAACAATACGCATCATTATCGTATCGGTACGTCCACCCTTAAAGCCACTATAGCCGCCATAAGTAACACCGATTAAAAAATCAATAATCGCTGCCATCACCCCCACAAAAAGAGAAATACGCGCGCCATACCACGTGCGGACAAAAACATCTCTCCCTAAATCATCCGTACCAAACCAATGGGTCGCCGAAGGGGGAAGATTTTGCGAGCTCAAGGACTGTGCCGTGACCGAATGAGAAGATAGCATAGGCGCAAAAATCGCCATTACTAACATTACCACCAAGAAAAATAGCCCTAACATCGCGAGTTTATTTGCACGCAAACGACGCCAAGCGTCTGACCAATAAGACAGACTAGGACGCATGACTTCTGGTGTTTTTTCTCCTGTCGGTTCGATATAAGGCTTAAATAATTCATCAGGAATATGTGATTGACTCATTCTACTCTCCCTGCGATGATTTATCGAATCGGATACGTGGGTCTAATAAGCAATACACCATATCCACAACAAATAATAAAAAGACCAAAATCGCACTATAAAAAACCGTTGTCCCCATAATCACAGGATAATCACGATTGCTAATAGAGTCGATAAAATAACGCCCCATTCCCGGAATCGCAAAGATTTTTTCAATCACAAAAGTCCCCGTCAAAATGGACGCCAATAGAGTACCTAATAAAGTAACTACCGGCATTAAAGCATTACGTAAGGCATGACGCACTACCACTTTCCAAGGAGATAAGCCCTTAGCACGTGCTGTACGAATATAGTCCTGCGTCAAGGTTTCCAACATACTCGAGCGAGTTAAGCGCGCAATAATAGCCATCGGTGTCGTCGCCAAGGCAATAATCGGCAATACCATATGCATAGGCGTACGCCATGTCGCCGCAGGAAACCAACCCAAGTTGACGGATAATTCCTGAATTAATAAGGTCGCTAAAATAAAATTAGGGATAGAAATGCCTAATACCGCAAACCCCATCGCCACATAATCAATCAAACCATTATGGCGTAACGCAGCAAATACCCCTAAAGCGATTCCCGATATCACGGCGACTAATACCGCCCAAATACCTAGTTCAAAGGATATAGGAAAAGCACGCTCAATGAGTTGCACCACCGTGGTATCAGGATTACTGATAGACGGTCCAAAATCCAAGGTGAAAATCGACGCCATATAGTTAAAATACTGTACATATAAAGGCTGATCTAACTTATAGAAACTCCGTAGATTTTGCTCTACAGCTGCATTAAAAGAGCGATCCTGATCAAAAGGAGAACCCGGAATAATATGCATTAATAAAAACGTTAACGATGCAATGATGATAATCGTCATAATCATCATTAAAAAGCGCTTAATGACATAACGACTCATCAAGACTCTCCTTGCTCTAAGAGATGACAGGCAACAAAGTGTTTAAGCTTATATTCTTTAAATTGAGGAGCTTGTTGGCGGCATTTATCCATAGCCTTTGGACATCGTGTATGAAAAACACAACCCGAAGGTAAATTCATCGCACTCGGTAACTCACCCTCTAACAATATACGCTGACGCTGATCCTCAATATCAGGGTCAGCAATAGGAATCGCCGATAAGAGTGCTTGAGTATAAGGATGTAGAGGTTGTTCGTATAATTCCTGACTATCAGCCAACTCTACTAAATGCCCTAAATACATCACACCTACCCGATCAGAGATATATTTCACCATAGATAAATCATGGGCAATAAATAAATAGGTCAGTCCTTTTTCTTTTTGTAAGCGCTGCAATAACAAGACAATCTGCGCTTGGATAGAGACATCTAATGCAGAAATAGGCTCATCAGCAACAATAAATTTTGGCTCTAAAGCCAGCGCTCGTGCAATACCAATCCGTTGACGTTGCCCACCAGAAAACTCATGCGGATAACGATTAGCATACTCTTTCCGTAAGCCTACTTCTTCTAAAAGACTGTAGACTTTTTGACGTAATGCCTCACGATTGGGGTAAAGTCCATGAATTTCTAATGGCTCAGCAATAATATCCAAAACAGTCGAACGAGGATTTAAGCTTGCGTAAGGGTCTTGGAAAATCATTTGCGCATCACGAATAAGCGCTTTTTTATCATTCCCTTTTACGTGATGAACATTTTTTTTATCAATGAGTACCTGACCGCTATCCGTGTTGTAAAGACCCAAGATAACTCGCCCAGCCGTAGATTTACCACAGCCAGACTCCCCTACCAAACCAACGGTTTCCCCTGGGTAAATCTCTAAGCTAAAATTGCTTAATGCCTTAACCTGCTGTTGCTGATTTAGCACAAAGGTTTTACTAATATTTTTTATCGAAACTAAAGGTTCAGACATAAGGTTTAAAGATAAAATATGATGAAACCCCTATTCTAACTGATTACATTAGACTTAATGAGCAAAAATCCACTTCCTATTCGTGCCGGTATTAGCGCAAGTCGACTTTACCTCCCAAAAGAACCTTGGGACATGCTTATCGACTTTCTGATTGCCCGTTTTCCCCATATGTCACCCGATATTATTCGAACACGACTCGCTCGTGGAGATATGGTCAATGAAGAAGGAATTCCCTATACACTTAATAGTCCCTATCCAGCAGATTCTTGGCTATGGTATTACCGTGAGGTTGAGCAAGAAATCCCTGTTCCTTTTGATATTAAAATTATTCATCAAGATGAGCATCTTATCGTTATTGATAAACCCCATTTTTTAGCGAGCATTCCCGGCGGGCGATACCTACAAGAAACCGCCTTAATTCGTCTCAGAAAAATGCTCAATAACTATGCGATTAGCCCTATTCATCGCCTAGACAGAGATACGGCAGGCTTATTACTTTTTTGCGCTAATCCTGACTATCGAGGCGCTTATCAAACACTCTTTCAAGGTCGAGATATCGATAAAGTCTACGAATGTGTTGCCCCGTTCAATCCGCATATCACGTTCCCTCTCACCAGAAAAAGTTATATTGAGAAAAGTGATAGTTACTTTACTATGCAAGAAAAAAGCTTTCCCTCAGAACAAGAGCCTCTTGTCAATAGCCAAACGGAGATTGCGCTAATTCAGCATAATGGACAATTTGCCCATTATCGCCTACATCCCTTAACAGGTAAAAAACATCAGCTACGTGTCCATATGAATGGCTTAGGACTCCCTATTTGCCATGATGAGTTTTATCCCCTACTCTTACCAGCAAGGGCCGCAGATAATTTTGAACGCCCATTACAATTACTTGCAAAAGCCATTCGATTTACTGACCCCATCAGCGGACAACAACGCTACTTTGAAAGTCAACTGACACTCGATCTGGTTAATCAGTATTTTTCGGAAAAGGCTTCGTAGGACAACAAGGGTTATAAATACGACGACGTACTTCAGCCACACGATCAGGATATTCCCCATCTGTCTCACCAGCACGAATGATTTCACCCGCTAAATTGGTAACACCACGATAGCCTACTGCATAGGCCTCAAATCCCATTCGTTCAAAATGCGGTCGGTAATCATAAGTATCATGATGATGTCCATGAAAAAGCTTACGAATCCCCAATTGACGTCCTAATCGATCAATCGCAGAAAAACCATAACGATTACAAGAGGGGGCTTCATGCGTGACCAATACATCAGCACATTGTGTGCGTAAGCTCATATACACCGAAGGGAAAATAGAACTCCGTTGCTTTAAGGTTAAACCACCTCGAAAATGGATTCTCGGAGAAACATTTTTTATAAAATCATCTGGAGAAAAATAATTCCACTTGGCTTGTTGTGGTGTCCAAATACGTCCTCTAAAAACACCACCCAATCCTGCAATACGCAGACCCGCTATCTCAGCAACACGACCATCTAAATTACGATCAGCCAACTCACTGGCAAATAAATTATCATAAATAAGTTCACTATCCGTATCGTGATTACCCGGAATCCACCAAACTTCGGTCAGTTTCATCACATCACGTAGAATATCGTGTAAAGGGGTCTCCGCTTGCAAATCTCCAAGGAATACAATAGCACGAGGTCTGACTTGCTCAACCACGGTTAAACAATGCGCAAACCCCCCATGTGTATCACCAAAAAAGAGAATATCATTCGCCGAAGACATGAGATTACTATAAATTCTATCTAGTGCTCATTGTAACCAATATGCACCTTTCGCTCCAAGCTTAGCTAAGCTACGCCGAAAATTTCTTTCTCTAAGTGCTCATTCCTATCCTAGGAATAGGAAAATCATCATAACGTGTTTGGATAATTTTTCCCTTTACATGAGCATATGTAAACGGTGACAATTGAACACCAAGTAACTGAGCTTGTTGTCGATAAAATATTTCTCTCGTAGGATGCTGCGGGTGCACAATATGTCGAAGACGACTGCCGTCTGGTGTCGCTACAGCATGCATTAAAGCGGCAACAGCATCATCTCTATGCACCATATTAACCACTTGTTGTCCATTATCAATCTCCGTCCTTTGTGCTAATCGATAAATAGGGTGTCGATCTTTATCAAACAACCCTGCTAAACGCAAAATGGTTTTATGTGGGATATGACTATTTAAAATCGCCTGTTCAACAGCAAGAATTTTCTGTGCACTTTCGCTCATAGGCGAGGTAGGGCTTAATTCATCCAGTACACCTTCAATATCAGAAAAGACACTAATACTACTCGTATAAATTATATGCTCTACCTGATATTGCTCAGCTAAAGCTATCCACTCCACTAATCCTTGTACATAATTGGATGAACAAGAGGGGGGAAGTAAACATACCCATGTCTTTGCTATTTGCCAAGATTGTTTGTTTTGTAAGGCATCAGGCTCTGTAATATTGAATACATCAACTTGAAGATTATGATGAGTGAGAAGCGGCTTAGACTTGGCATAGGTTCCTTGAACCTTATACCCTTGCGTTACTAACCGATAAGCTAATGGGCTACCTAAGTAACCCATGCCAAGAATAAGAACAGATGACATTACAAAACAGAAGCCGCTGTCTGCGACTCTCCTATATACCCTGTGTCAGTACTTTTCCACTCAACTACACCTTCTTGACTTAAAGATAGGCGACTACCGCCATGCTTACCATCTTTCATCATATACGTCCAAGCATTGACTAAGCCTTCCTCTGTTTTAATCGTAATTAGTACACGCTCATAAAGATTCTTATCACTACCTGGATTAAAATCCTCTAGCAAATCAATAGGGGGGATTTCTTGATTAGGGTTCTTAAAATACATCAACTCCCCTTGTACCATATCCCAATCACCACGAGGAGGTTCAAAGTTTAAGACTTTCCCTTGCTGTTGTGCATCAAGCTTATACTCCGTCGTACCAATCGCCTGGATGGTTTGCTCTGGTAATTCCATCGCTGGATAGCCCGCCTCCAGAGCATAAAGACGCCCCCAGCACCAAGCAGGCTCAATACTCACCGCTGTTGAGCAGTGACGCGCATAATTGGAAAAACCTTTTTTTAACGTTCCGTAAACAAATAATGGGAATAGCATGATATGTTGTGAATACTGCGTTGCAACAAATAACACTTATTGTCAATCTTTTCTATACCTGCGGAAATTAGTACTTTCCATAAGATATGCGTAAAGCTGGCATTTTATCGACATTAGCGTTGTAGTTTCAATACATATTCATGCAATAAGTCATCTTTTTTTACAAAATGTTAATCTTTTATTGTTTCAGTTAATGATAATAGTTATTATTAACGTTCTTATTCATAAATTGATGGAAGGAAAGTTATTTCATGATTAAAAAATCTCATTCAAATAGCCTAGCCCCGCAATGGATGCCAACAGTTGCTTTAACAATGGGTGCTCTTAGTATTCTACCGAATGCACAAGCACAAGAAAGCACAACCCTTGAAACCATTACGGCAAGCAAAGAATCTATCAAAACCGAACAAGTACAAAGTTCTAAATTTGAACGTCCTCTGATTGATACGCCACAATCCATTCAAGTTGTCCCTACACAGGTCCTCAATGAACAAGGCGCTCAAACACTACAAGAAGTACTACGTAACGTTCCGGGAATTACTTTCTCAATGGGTGAAGCAGGTGCTGGTTGGGGAGATATGTTTACGATGCGCGGCTTTAGCGCAGAACAAAGTGTTACTGTCGATGAAGTTCGCGAAAGCGCTTTAAGCACACGTACTGACACATTTAACTTAGAAGATGTCAGTGTTTTCAAAGGAACTGGTTCATTTGAATCAGGCGTTGCCGCAGTAGGGGGCAGTATCAATCTCAATAGTAAAAAACCTCAACTCGATACTTTTAACCATCTTCATCTTGGTGTCGGTACCGATAATTACCGCCGAGCGACTATTGATCTTAATCACAAACTCAGCGACACCATCGCCTTTCGTCTGAATGCAATGGGGCATAAAAATGGGGTTGCCGATCGAGGCCCTACCGAGATGAATCGCTGGGGTATTGCTCCTTCTATCACATTCGGTCTTGGTACACCAACACGCTTAAACTTATCTTATTTCTATCAAAAAGATGAAAATATCCCCGACTTTGGTTTACCTGTTAATGTAGACACAGCCGAACGTATGCAAGGTGTAGCATGGGATTTTTGGGGAGGCTATAAAAACGTCGATACCGAAGAAACAAAAACACAGCGTTTCTCTGCTAAGTTAGAACATGACTTTTCAGATAAGGTTAGACTATCTAACACCTTCTCTTGGTCTCGTGTAGATCGTTTCACCAGTTATGCGACGGGTGGCCGCTTATTAAATGTCGGCAATATCACTGACACAGGCTACCAAACAGGAAGCTTTAACACCAATAACTACTGGGGTTATACTCGTACAAACCTTAACTACCCAAGTGGATACCTCGCTACAGCACGTGTACCTCGTATTACCCGTGCTTACCGAGGCGAAACCTATGCCAATCAGACTAATTTAAACTTAAACTTTAATACAGGTGCCATCGAACACGCTATGCTTGTAGGCGTAGAATGGTACAAAGAAAGTTACCGTATGCGCCCTTGGTCACGCACCTTACCTAATACAACGGCAGGTCGTGAAATCATTGACGTACGCAACCCCTCACAATGGTGGAGTGGTCCTGTCAGCTTACAATCTAATACAGATCGCTCTGGGGCTGAAGTCAATAATATTGGTTTATACGTCTACGATAGCATTAAACTCAACCCACAATGGGAAATTGCAGGGGGTATTCGTTTTGACCAATACACCGCTAAATGGTTTGATACAAATGGCCATCGTGTTCCAGGTCGTTTAAAAGACAATATCTGGAGTGGTCGCCTAGGTGTTGTGTATAAACCTGTTGAAAATGGCTCTATCTACTTGTCTTACAGCCAAGCAGGTCAACCATCTGTTGCTGCACTAGCATCTCGTAGTGGTTCAGGATCTGACCGCATGAAATACTCTCCAGGCAAAGCACAGACATGGGAGCTTGGTACGAAATGGGATTTATTCAATAATAATCTCGCTTTAACGGCAGCTATTTTCCAAACAGAAAAAACGAATCCAACCGATACAAATCCTGACAATCCTTTAGAAGTGACCCAGTTCGCCGCTAAGGATCGTGTACGAGGTTTAGAAATTACTGCCTCTGGTAATTTAACTGACCGCTGGTCAGCCTATGCAGGCTTTAGCTACCTTCACAGCAAGATTATTCGTGATGACGCGAATCCTCTCGATGTCGGTGGTCGCTTGAAAAATGTCCCTAAATACACATTCAACCTATGGACAACTTATGCGGTTAACGATAACCTTGATCTCAGTCTAGGCGCTCAATATGTCGGCAAACGCCAATTTGCTCGAGGAAATATCGCCGTAGGTCGCGCCAACTATGGTTATGATATTACCAAACAAGCCCCTGCTTATTGGTTATTTGATGCGGCTGTTAACTATCGTGTCAATAAGAATGTCGATGTTCGTTTCAATGTAAACAATATCTTTGATAAGAAGTACTATGCTAAAGTAAGCACAAGTAGTGATGGCTTCCAAAAATTTGCCATTCCAGGTGCTGGTCGTACCTTCTTATTATCAACCGATATTCGTTTCTAACACAGTTAATATCTTCGTGAGCTAAGACTGAATACGCTGAGAAAGCGTATTCAGTCACTTTTTTTCATTTCTAGTCTTTAACTAAGGTTTTAATTTCTAAATAAGGGTTGTTATGCTTTTAGACATTCCAAATATTCTGACCCCCGATGAGGCAAAACATCTTCGAGAAAAACTACTCACTGCCAACTGGGTCGATGGACGTGCCACCGCTGGATCACAATCTCGTCATGTTAAACATAATCAGCAACTGGATGAGCGTGACCCCTTTGCTTTTCAATTAGGACAAGAAATCATCCAAAAACTCACACAAAATCCTACGTTTATGTCAGCTGCTTTACCTAATCGTTTCTATCCCCCTCTATTCAATCAATATACAGGGGGAGGGGAGTATGGTATGCATATCGACGGATCTATTCTCTTTAATCTACATAACAAGGAGCGTGTTCGTACCGATGTATCAGGCACTTTATTTCTAACTGATCCAGATAGCTACGAAGGTGGTGAGTTGGTAATAGAAGACACCTATGGTCAGCGCAGTATTAAACTACCTGCAGGACACCTCGTCCTCTATCCATCAACTAGTCTACACAAAGTCAATCCTGTCACAAAAGGTGCGCGTATTAGCTGCTTTTTCTGGTTACAAAGCCTTGTTCGAGAGGATAGTCAACGTGCCATATTGTACGAATTAGACCAGTCTATTCAAGCACTCACCGAAGTTACTCCTGGACATCCTCGCTTAGTCAGCTTAGCAGGGGTTTATCATAATCTTCTGCGTCGCTGGTCAGATACCTAAAAATCACTCTATTAGCTATCAGTTACCCATATTCAGGGGTATGCTCATACTCTCGTGAACTGTGAACTGATATGAATTAAAAAAACCTGCTCAATGCAAACTTGAGCAGGTTTTGGACTTATGTGCGTTTAGACCAGACTCTACACGTCTAAATCACCGACAGAAAGCGCATTGGCTTCAATAAACTCTCGACGAGGTTCAACTTTATCACCCATTAGGGTTTCAAAGATTTGATCTGCTGCAATCGCATCTTCGATACGTACTCGTAGTAAACGACGAACACTTGGATCCATCGTCGTTTCCCATAATTGGGTATGATTCATCTCTCCAAGACCTTTATAGCGTTGTTTTGTCACGGCAGATTCTGCCTGCTTACGCAACCAAATAACAGCATCACGGAAATTACTAATCACCTCTTCAGCGGGTTTATCTGACTTACCACGGAATACAATAGCCCCTTCACTAATTAGACCATTAAATGTCTCAGCCGCTCGAGCAAGAATACGATAATCACTACTTGCCAAGAACTCTGTATTTAATAACGTTAGACGTGTATTACCATGATGAATACGACGCACCACAATACGATAGCTATTGGTTTCGGCTTCAAATTCAGCCTCAACTGTCACCGCATTTGGATTTAACGGTTCAAGTAATGCCTCTTGTAATGTCTTAGCACTTGCCTGAGCAACACTTTCTGAGGATAAATCAATCTTAATGCCTTCACTAATTGCCGTCAGCGCTTTTTCATCCATGACACGAGATAAGCGCTTAATCACTTTATCTGCTGATAAATATAAATCAAAGTATTGTTTTAATTCATCATCAGTAATAACTTTATCACCTTGACGGATACCCGCTTCTTTTAATGCAATTTCTTGCATGAAAGCTGCTTCTTCGACCTCGTCTTTGAGATAACGCTCAAGTTTAGAACCTTTTAACTTCACTTTATAGAGTGGTGGTTGAGCAATATATACGTGTCCTGCCTCGACTAATTTTGGCATTTGACGATAGAGTAGAGTAAGCAATAATGTACGGATATGCGCTCCATCTACGTCCGCGTCGGTCATGATAATGATACGGTGATAGCGCAATTTCTCAAGATTAAACTCTTCACCAATACTAGTACCTAGCGCAGTAATCAATGTCGTAATGGCTTCACTCGCTAACAATTTATCAAAACGTGCTTTTTCCACATTAAGCACCTTACCACGCAACGGTAAAATCGCTTGGAATTTACGATTACGTCCTTGTTTTGCTGAACCACCCGCTGAGTCACCCTCGACGATATACAATTCACTCTTTGCAGGGTCACGCTCTTGGCAGTCTGCCAATTTCCCTGGTAAGCCAGCACCCTCTAGAATACCCTTACGACGAGTTTGCTCACGTGCTTTACGTGCAGCTTCACGAGCACGTGCTGCTTCTACAATCTTGCCACAAACGCTTTTTGCATCATTAGGATTTTCTAATAACCACGTTTCTAGCGCATTGGCGACCACTTCTTCTACTGGCGCACGCACTTCACTAGAAACTAATTTATCCTTAGTTTGACTACTAAATTTTGGCTCAGGTACTTTAACCGATAATACGCAGCTAAGACCCTCGCGCATATCATCACCCGTCGTTTCTACCTTGGCCTTTTTAGCGAGTTCATTATCCGCGATATACTTATTGATTACACGTGTCATCGCGGCACGTAAACCCGTCAAATGGGTACCACCATCACGCTGAGGAATGTTATTGGTAAAACATAAAACCTGCTCACCATAACTATCATTCCACTGCATAGCCACATCCACACCCACTTCTGTACCTCCAGCAGATGAACTGCCTGATACAAAGAAGACATTGTTATGTAGAACCGTTTTTGTCTTGTTAATATATTCTACAAAACCTTTTACGCCACCAGAGAAAGAAAAGTTTTCTTCTTTACCTTGACGCTCATCCACTAAACGGATACTCACTCCGTTATTGAGGAATGATAATTCACGTAAGCGTTTTGAAAAGATTTCATAGGTATACTCAATATTACCGAAAATCTCAAGATCGGCTAAATATTGAACACGTGTCCCTGTTTTATTCGTTGTACCAATCACTTTTAATGGCTCAACACGCTCACCACGACGGAACTCCATTTGATGAACTTGACCATCACGGTTAATTGTTAACTTTAACCATTCAGAAAGCGCATTCACACATGACACACCTACACCATGTAAACCACCAGAAACCTTATAAGAGTTCTGGTCAAACTTACCACCGGCATGTAACTCCGTCATTACGATTTCTGCCGCACTACGACCATATTCATCGTCTTTATGAATATCTGTTGGAATACCGCGACCATTATCCGATACAGAAATAGAATTATCCGTATGAATTGTCACCACAATATCATCACAATAGCCTGCTAGGGCCTCGTCAATGGCATTATCGACAACCTCGAATACCATATGATGCAAACCTGTACCATCAGATGTGTCGCCAATATACATTCCGGGACGCTTACGAACGGCCTCAAGACCTTTAAGCATCTTAATCGAATCGGCACCATAATTTGGCGTGTTTGTAGAATCGGTCATAATGTGAATACACTTTTAAAATAAGTAAAACGCCGTCATCACCCTAAGAGCAATGACGGTTGAGCAAAATTAAGGAAGCAACTTAATTTTTTAATGGCATAACGACATAACGGAAATGCTCTTCATCAGGTAGAGAAACCAATACTGGTGAACTGGATTCACCTTTTAAAGAAATCACTACATTTTCCGTCTTGGCGGTATTCAATACATCCAATAAATACGTCGCATTAAAACCAATCGTAATCGGTTCACCGCTGTAATCTAGGAAAAGCTCCATCTTCGCTTTTTCCGTTTCGTCTTTATTAGAAGAAGTAATACGCAATAAATTCTCACCAAAATACAACTTAATACTACGTAGCTTATCCTCAGCAACAAGAATTGCCGCACGTTGTAAATTTTGGAGTAACTCTTCGCGATTAATTTGTAAATGGATGCCGTAATCCGTTGGAATCACGCGCTTATAGTCGGGGAACTTACCTTCGACTAGCTTTGAAATAAGCTCTACATCACCAAAACGGAAACGAATCTGTGCATCAGCGATACTCACTTGTACCTCTGCATCACTATCATCCAAAAGACGTAGCATTTGATCTACCGTCTTACGAGGGATAATCACACTCGCTTCGCTATTCGCTGACTCTACCGACTCGGCAGCATGTGCTAGACGATGTCCATCTGTCGATACCGCACGAATTAAACCTGGCTCAACCACCATCAACATACCGTTTAAGTAATAACGTATATCTTGATGAGCCATGGCATAGTGAATCATATTAAACAAACGACGCAAAGCACTTTGTGTCATGGTGAAATGATGATTCCATTGCTCAATTTCTGGCAATAGAGGGAAATCTGCGCCCGGCAATGTCTGTAATGAAAAACGACTGCCAGAACATTGTAAAGTCATCTGACGATCTTCTACATTGGCACTGACCTGACCCGCCGCTGGTAAAGCACGTAAAATATCTTGTAGCTTGCGTGCAGCAACCGTAACAGCCTCCACATCATCACCCACGCCAAAGTTGGCATGCGTAGTGATCTGGATAAGCATATCGTTGGCAACAAATGCCATCTTATCGCCTTCTTTTTTCAGTAGAACATGCGATAAAATAGGCATTGTCGTTTTACGCTCTACAATACCCACAACAGTTAATAGCGGCTTTAAAAGCGCATCTGTACTTGCTTGGAATAATTGCATCATTATCCTTTTAAGGTTTGTTCTAAAACGTGCAACTCGTGATTTAACTCACGATCCGTCGCACGAAGTTCTGTGATACGCTCAACCGCATGATGTACGGTCGAATGATCACGTCCCCCAAAAGCTTGTCCTAACTCAGGTAAGCTCTTGCGAGTTAATTCTTTGGCTAAATACATCGCCACATGTCGAACACGCACAATATTCGCACGACGACTTTTTGAGTATATATCAGCTACCTTTATTTTATAAAAATCTGCGACAGTTTTCTGGATATTTTCTACTGTAATCAAACCATTTGCTACTCGAAGCAAATCTTTTAATGCTTCTTTACAAATATCCACCGTAATTTCCTTCATACGACGGAACTGCGCAAAGGCGATAACCTTTTGTAGCCCCCCTTCTAACTCTCGTACATTACTGCGAATATGCTTCGCAATAAAGAAAGCCGCCTCATCCGTAAGTTCTATATAGTGATGATTTTCTGCTTTTTTCATCAAAATCGCTACACGCATCTCTAACTCAGGTGGCTCAATCTGAATAGTCATCCCCGAATTAAAACGCGAAATAAGGCGTTCTTCGATATCTTTTAACTCTCGAGGATAGGTATCCGAACAAATCACGATCTGTTTGCCTCGGCTAACCAATGCTTCATACAAGTGGAAAAACTCTTGCTGTGTACGCTCTTTATTCCTAAAGAACTGAATATCATCAATCAGTAAAAGATCCAACTTCGCATATTCTTGCGCATCTTGTAAACGATAGTCTACCCACTTACCATCACGCATTTTGGCTGAAATTTCCGTGTAATAGTCATTGGCATGAATGTAGCGAGCATAGCGAACCTTGCCTTCTTTAAATAGCTCATTACCAATCGCATGCATTAAATGTGTTTTACCAAGACCTGTGCTGCCATATAAGAATAATGGGTTATACCCTTGGCGCCCTAGATTACGAACCACATTCTTTGCAGTAGCTTCAGCCAATTCATTGGAATGACCGACAACCAAATTGGCAAACGTTAAGTTAGGGTTTAAATACGTAGCTTGATAAAGATCTCTTTTCGACTCAGGTACGTCCAAAACACCCTGATTAATTGCCACTTCGTTTTGTTCATCACTTGAGGAATCCTTTGCCTGATGAATAGGTGGCGCAATAATCGGCTGACTAGGTGCGATATCTGCCTCATCTTCCTCAATCACCACACTAATCTGTGTCTCACCAATTTTGCTTATGGTTTCGACAGCTGGCTGAGACATATGCTGAGCTTTAGGCGCGCTAGGTGTCGTTTGAAGACCTTCCTTAACCTGTACAGGATTTTGTGTAGCCGTAGAAACGGTTAAATCTTTATTGGCCGAAACATTTTTATTAATTAACACGACCACTTCAACGTCGTGATTAAATGTTTCTTTAATGAGTGACTTAATCAATGGGGCATAATACATTTGTGCCCAATTCTGCTTAAGCGGATTCGGTGCAGCAATCTGAAATTCTGTCTCATCTTCATTAAAACCAATAGGACTCAAAGGCATAATCCACTGCTTGATATGAGCAGGAGCAACCCCCTGTGAAAGATGATTAACGCATTGTTGCCAGAACTCTGTCATTTTCGCTACGGTATTAAAAACAAAAAAGCATTTTACCATAACATCAAACAAAGTTATCCACAAAAACGCCCAGTTACAAAAAGTTATCCACAGAAAAAGAGGGATGTTTTAGCCTTAAAACAGACACTTTTTATCCCTTTTTTAGTATAAAATCAATCACCTATTGACTAAATTCAATTTTTTTGTTGAAATGTAGGGCTTGCTAAACTATTTGTTTGGTCGGGTAGGTATTTTCTTATAAAAATGAAATACACCTATTCAGCCTAAGCCAAGATTATCTTTAAGTGCTTGTTTTCTAAGCGCTTATTTAAAATTAACGAAATTAGCTCTTTGTGTAGCTCTTTACTTTTGGGATTATCATGAAACGTACTTTCCAACCTTCAGTTACTCGTCGTAAACGCACTCATGGTTTCCGTGTGCGTATGAAAACACGTGGTGGCCGTGCTGTTATCAATGCACGCCGTGCAAAAGGTCGTAAACGCCTAGCTGTTTAAGCCTTTGCAACCTATCTCGCATAGGTTATACAAGCATGTCTAGCGCCAACTATCCCAAAGAGGCGCGTCTACATCGCCCCTCTGAATTCGCTAACGTTTTTGCAAACAGACGCGTAACTCGAGGGGCTTTGTTCACTTTGCACTATTGCCCAAATCAACTTGAGATAGCTCGTTTAGGCTTAGTGATTGCCAAAAAAAACGCTTCTCGTTCGGTGACACGCAATACTATTAAGCGTGTTGTTCGTGATGTGTTCCGTCATCGTCGCTTACAACTCTCACACAAAGACTATGTGATTCGATTACATCGTCACGTGACCCCTTGTTCTTTACGAGAGTTACGAAAAATAGTGCGTGCAGATGTTGAACCTCTTTTTGATCAATGGCTCGCTTGATATGCTCAAAAAAATTCTTATCGCTCCCATAAGATTTTATCGATATTTCATTAGCCCATGGACAGGTAACTCCTGTCGTTTTACTCCTAGTTGCTCTATCTATGCTATACAAGCCATAGAAACGCATGGTCCAATAAAAGGGGTTTACTTAGGGGTTAATCGTATTTGTCGATGTCATCCCTGGTGCAAAGGTGGTGAAGATCCCGTGCCTCCAGTGATTAAAAAGCCTTAATTTACTGTTTTATATAGTGATTTAAGGTAAACTTATGGCTTTCTCAACTGTTTTATAAGCACAACTCACATGGATATTAGACGTGGCATCCTTTGGATGATTTTTATCTTTTCAGTGTTCATGGTTTGGACGAATTGGCAAGCCTACAATGCCCCACAAGTAGCAACAACGCAAGCCAATACCAATACTCAACACCCTTCTGCACCAACAGCGGCTAATACAAGTTCAGCTCCTGTTGTTGCATCAAACACTCCTGCGCAAGCGTCTGAAAAAGTACAAATTAGCACGGATGTGTTTAATTTAACTTTTGATACTTTAGGTGCGCAAATCGTACGTGCAGAACTTCTTCAACATCACGATGCCGAAGATAAAACTAAACCAACGGTTTTATTAGATAACGATAAAGTTCTTTACACCGTACAAAGCGGTTTAGTAGGTCCAGCTAACTTACAAAAATCCTATCCTAAACAAGATACCTTATTTACTTTAGTATCAACAGAGAAGGCTTTAACAGGTGAGACTCTAGATGTCGTCTTCCGTGCTGAATCTGACGGTTTAGAAGTAACACGCACTTATACATTGCATAAAAGTAGTTATCGTATTACGGTAAAAGACGATGTGAAAAACACAAGTACTGAGGTACAAAATCCTTCTCAATACCGTCAAATTACACGTGATAGTCATGAACCTGCAGGCGGTATGTCAATGGCACCTACCTACACAGGTTGGGCGATTTACTCAGATGCAGAGCGTTTCCAAAAAGTGACTTTTGATGAGATTAACAAAAACTCAGCTGAATATGTTAAGCAAGCACCAGATGGTTGGATTAGCTTTATCCAACATTTTTTCGTCACTGCTTGGATTCCAGAACAAGGTAAAGAACGCACTTACGATATTCGTAAAGCGGGCCAAAACCTCTATGCTATCAGTGCAGTAGAATCATTAGGTAGCGTCGCTCCTGGTGCTTCTGTCAGCAATACTGCAACATTATGGGTGGGTCCTCAAGATCAAAAAGCCCTAGCGGAAATTGATCCAACATTAGATTTAGTTGTAGATTATGGTTGGTTAACTTTCCTAGCTAAACCAATGTTCAAACTCATGAGCTGGTTGCATAGCTGGATTGGTAACTGGGGTTGGACAATCGTTGTCTTAACTGTCATTATCAAGCTTTTACTCTATCCATTATCAGCTGCAAGTTATCGCTCAATGGCGAAAATGAAAACCGTTGCACCACGTATGCAAGCCTTACGTGAACAATACGGTGATGATCGTCAAAAACTAAATGCAGCCATGATGGAAATGTATCGTACAGAGAAAATTAATCCATTAGGTGGCTGCTTACCTATCCTATTGCAAATCCCAGTATTCCTAACACTTTATCGCGTATTATTAGCCAGTGTAGAAATGCGTGGAGCGCCTTGGATGGGTTGGATTACTGACTTATCTGTATCAGATCCGTATTTCATCTTACCAATCATTATGATTGCGACAATGTTCCTACAGATGAAACTTAACCCAACACCACCTGATCCAATGCAAGCTCGCATTATGATGATTATGCCACTTGTATTTGGTGTGATGATGTTGTGGTTCCCAGCAGGTCTAGTACTTTACTGGGTAGTCAATAACATCCTTTCTATCGTACAGCAGTGGTGGATTACTCGCAGCTTAACACAAGCTGCCAATGAGCAAATTCTTACTCATAAATAAAAATAGGGGGCAAGGGGATTTATTAATTAAAAACGAGTCCCTATTTGTGTTCCCTCTGTATATTGGATATTATCCATAAACTAATAACCCCCATAAGTTGGACACCACTTATGGGGGTTTTACTATAGCTAGAAAAATAATTAATCATCTCATTAGCTAATGCACTAAATCTTATGGCACTATAACGATAATAAGTAACTGCTCTTGGTGTTTAAGTCCTAGAAAATTGGGATTTACATAACTATTGGCGCATGATAAAAAGATCTTGCCATCGTTTCAATAGCTATATGATAGTGATAAGAATAGTATTTTAACTACACAATCAATCACCTTATTAAAAGAATCTAATAGGTAAAAAGATTATTAAAATATACTTTCATTTTAAATTTATTCTTAAAATTAAAATATCCATTATTAACTACTTATTATTTTTAAATACGCATTATTTTTTGATTAAATTAAGCTTTTAAAATCTAATGAAAACAGCAAAAATCCATATCCAATTCGTTTGCTTAGGAAATATCTGCCGTTCACCCATGGCAGAATACATTATGCGAGAAAAGATTAAACAAGCACATCTAGAACATACAATTTTTGTCGATAGCGCAGGTACCTCTGGATGGCATAATGGCGAAAATATGCATGAGGGTACTGCGTATGTATTACAACAACATCAAATCGATACAAAAGGATTTACAAGCAGCCAAGTCAAAAAATCCGATTGGGATACCTTTGACTATATAGTGGCGATGGATAATAATAATTTACGTGATTTAGAAAACTTATTTGGTAAACATCCAGAAAAACTATTCCAAATTACTAGTCTCTGCCCAGACCTCAGCCATGATCATATCCCAGATCCTTGGTATACCGGAAATTTTAATGAGACCTATCACCTATTAGATGAATGTTGTGATGCACTTTTAAAATGTGTGAAAGAACGTTTAAAAGGAAATTGATATTATTTGTTTTTTTATGTTCAACCAATTAATGAAAATGACAAACCAATATAAAAGAGGAAGATTTTATAATATAAAAACCTAGGCTGATATGTAAGATGAAGTCTGAACTTCTGCAGTTTATGCTTTATCTAACAATCCCTACCTCCTAGAACCTATTTCCTAGAACCGGAACTGTTAGATAAAATTTGCACTTTTATATAGCTCTCTATAAATTATTTTAAATTTAAACTATATGGCAGCAAGTTCTTTTGCTAGAATTTCAGCTAATGCCTTGATTTCTTCCATATTACCCGGTTTATGAGCATGTTTATCTACTTTTTCTCCGATGTAATGCGGAACTAAATGATAATGCACATGGAAAACCGTCTGACCTGCACATTCATGATTAAACTGAGAAACAACTAAACCATCTGCACCTGTTACTTTCATCAATACAGGAGCAATTTTTTTAGCCGTTGCCATACATGCCTGTGCACCTTCTACAGATAAATCAAAAAACGTTGGGGCAGGCTCTTTTGTTAATACTAATAAATGCCCCTTTGTTTGCGGCATAATATCCATTATGGCATAGGTTTTATCATCTTCATAAATTTTGAATGAAGGTAATTCACCACGTAGAATCTTTGCAAAGACGTTATTGTTGTCGTAATTCATAACTTTTCACCTTTAGAATAATAATGTCTATATAGAATAGGTATATCCTAGAATATATAGGTTAAGGATTCAAGTATATTAAATAGAACTAATTAATAAAGCATTTTTATTTGTATACATTTAACTCGGCTAGGAAGTTGTTCATCAAGTGCATCTGCTAAGGTTTTGTATGTAGACATTAAGAATTCCCTTCATAGATAAAGTTTAAATATGAAGGAAATATACCCTAGAACATTTAAGATAGTGGATTAGGATCTTCTTTTAATAAATCTTGAACACCTAAATTAAATTTCTCTCTATTATCTCTACTTTTTAATGCTGTATCATAGACTGTTTCATAAGCTTTACGCTCTTGTTCTTTACGTAGGTATTCTTGTCTTTGAGTTTCTAAAGCATAGTCTAGCTGCTTCATTTCTAGTTCCCATCAAAGCAACATTAGCATTAGTTTCTTTCTCTTTTAATCCAAACTCTTTACCCCATTGGTCTCTTTCCCCAAAGTATTTAGCTAATGCTCCAGTCTTTAATAGGTTAGGATTTTCAGACATTAACTTATTAGCACCTGCTAAATCTCCTTTAGCTATAAGGGTCTGGATTTGATTAACTATCTGTCTTTCTGCTACTTCTTGTAATCTATCCTTATGCTCTTGCTGTCCTTTAGCTAATTCTTGTAAAGAATTAATTCTGGATTCATCAGCACCTCGTACAGCCTTATGGTCTATATATCTACCATAGCTTTCTTTAAGCTTAGCAATATCTCCATTCACTCTTGCTTGTTGAAGGGCTTCAGGGTCTGTATACGCCTCTAATTTATCTAGGTAGTATTGCGTATTAAGGTCTGTCTTTTTCGTTTGATATTGGTCGATTAAACCAGTTTAGACCTTGCATAGGATTTTTAAAGGTAGAGGCTAAAGTGTAATTTTTGAAAACTCTTTATAAAAATGTTCTTATTATTTGGATAACTCTAATTTAAAGTCTTTTTAAAATTTTTGTACAATTTAGTCAAATTATTAAAAGTAGATTTTTTATATTATTTTTTTAAAACTAATTATTTGATTAATAAATATTTTTTTGAGTTATCCAAATTATCCACAGAGTTTTATTATTTTTTTAAGTATATATATTAAATATTCTTAATATAGAAATTTTGATGAATGCAATGTTCTATCAATAAGATTGAAAGAGAACTGAATATCTTTTGCAATACCATTCATAAATACATCTACTCTAAGACACCAATTTACTGTTATTAAGCAATAAAACTTCATTATTTAATGAACTTGATTTATTTAAGAGGAATATACTTACCGTATAAGTATTTGAAGAAATTTTGATGAGTAATATTTGTTTTAATAGATTTAGTAATTAATCGTAGAATAAAAAGTTTTAATCTTTTTTATTTCTAATAAAAATTAAAAATAAAAACTCTGTAGATAACGCTATTAAAGATATTGAATAATTAAAAATCTTTATAGAAAAGAGAAAATTATCCTATTTAAAAAACAATAGATAAATAAACTTTTCCTTTTTGTTATGATTACTTAACTTTATGATTTTTAATTAATTTTTAAAATTATCCTATTTATCCACAGAGTTTTATTATTCTTTTTAAGTATATATATTAAATATCCTTAATTCTCTGAATAGCTTCTTTCAAAGTGTCATCATATTTAGCAAAGCAAAAACGAACGAGATTATTATTGGCTTCTGTACTAGTTGGATCTTTATAAAATGCAGAAACAGGAATTAAACCCACTTTATATTGTTTTGTTAAATCACTTACAAAATCAAATTCATTTTTCGAAGACATAGCGGAATAATCTGCTAATAAAAAGAAAGTCCCTGCACTTTTAATAGGTTTAAACTTTGTTTGTGATAAACCATTAAATAATAAATCATGTTTTTCTTGATAAAAATTAGACAAATTGGAATAAGTACTTTGATCTTTCATATATTCTGCTAACGCGTATTGCATAGGAGAACATACAGTAAACACCATAAATTGATGAATTTTACGGAATTCTTTACTTAGCTCGGAAGGGGCATAACAATAACCTACTTTCCAACCAGTTGTATGATATGTTTTTCCAAAAGAAGATATAACAAAAGCACGTTTAGCAATCGCAGGACGACTTGCTAAACTTAAAAATGGTTTTTTATCAAAAACAATATGTTCATAAACTTCATCAGCGAGAATGAGAATATTATGACGGTCAAGAATTTGTTCTATTCTATCTAAATCTTCTTTTTCTAAAGTAATTCCTGTTGGGTTATGCGGGAAATTTAAAATAAGAAGTTTTGTTTTATTTGTAATAGAGGCTTCAATACGATCCCAATCTACGCTAAATGATGGATTAGTCTCATTTGGAGGCGTAAGAGATGTATAAACAGGGATGCCACCAGCTAAACGAATGCTAGGGGCATAAGAATCATAGCAAGGCTGTACAACAACAACTTCATCACCTGTTGTAACAGAAGCCATAATTGCAGCCATAATCGCTTCTGTAGCCCCATTAGTAACAGTAATCTCATTTAATGAATCATATTTTGCTCCATAAAGCGCTGCCATTTTTTTTGCTAATTCTTCCCTTAATGGTGCTACTCCCGGCATATAAGGATATTGATTAAATCCTTCTTTCATCGCTTTGTTAACTAAGTCAATAAGTTTTTCGTCAGGATTAAATTCAGGAAAACCTTGACCAAGATTAATTGCTTGATTTTCCGCTGATAACTGACTCATTACAGTAAAAATAGTAGTCCCAATATCAGGTAATTTAGATTGAATCATTTGTCGCCTTTTCTTTATAAATTATTCATAGAAAATGTTTTTTCAAAATAAAAGTTTATTAGAGTTTTTTTAAATAAACAATAGCTTTATAAATAGTTATTAGAAACTTATTCTCAAAGTTTAAAAAGGATATCCGAAGAGTTATCCACAACTAAAATGCTCCACGTGAAACGTGGAGCATTTTAGTAGGACAAATTTATCCAATGGGATTTTCCATTATTGTTATTCCATCAAATTTTATTGATAATAAATCAAACAGTTTTGGAGATTTAAAATGATGATTTATAAATCTTTTAAATTTGAATTGATTCTTAACAATGAACAAATTAGATCTTTGAGAAAGAATTTTGGTTGCGTTCGTTTTATTAGTAATAATGCTTTAGCTTGGCATAATAAATGTCGTGAAAGCGGGAGTAAACTAAGATTTGATAGTAGAGATGCAATGAGAGAATTAGAATCATGGAAAAAAGAATTTCCATGGTTAAATGAATATCAGCCTCAAATTATTAAAGAAGCTATTCGGGATTTAGAAACAGCTTTTAAACATTATTATGCAAAAAGATTAGCTTATCCAAGATTTAAGGCTAAAGGTGTTAAAGAGTCGTTTAGAGTCAGCGAAGGATTTAAGGTAGAACAACAAAATAATCGTTGTTATTTACCGGAAATAGGCTGGATAAGATATATCAATAGTCGTGAAATTAAAGGAACAATTAGAAGTATTACTATTAGCTATAAATGTAAAAAATTTTTTATAAGCATATTAGCATTATTGGAAGCAAAACCTGTTAACCATCCTGAGCGTGAAGTAGGTATTGATTTGGGTATCGCACAATTTGCAACTTTATCTAATGGAGTGATATATACACCATTAAGTGTCTATAAAAAATATAGGATATATGCACAAAAATTAGAGAAGCAGCTTAAAAATAAACAACTATATAGTAATAATAGGGAGAAATTAAAGGATAAGTTAGCTAAATTGCATAGCAAGATGGCTAATTGCAGAAAAGATTTTTTGCATAAACTATCAGATAAATTAACTAAAAGATATCGTCAAATTTATGTAGAAGATTTAAAAATTAATCGGATGGCAACCTCAGGTAATTTATTGTCAAAAAAAGAGTTGGTTGATAATAAAAAAGAGTTGAATAAATCAATTATGGATCAAGCTTGGTATGAATTTAGAAGACAGCTTGAGTATAAGTCTAATTGGAGAGGAGGTAAAAGTATAAAGGTGTCTTCTGTAAATACTAGTAAAGAATGTCCTATATGTCATTTTATCTCTAGTGAAAATAGACCTTATAGAGGTTTATTTAAATGCGTGAGGTGTCATTATTCAAATAATGCTGATGTTGTAGGTGCATTAAATGTATTGGCAAGAGGTCGTATATTTGCTAAATCATAAAGTTCCCTCTTTTTAAAAGAAGAAATTAATTCTCAAAGAAATAGAATTTTTCTATAGTAATATTTATTAAAGATTTTATTTGGTTAGCCAATTAGAAAATTGTTAAAAATAGGGTTTAATAATTGTTTAATTTATGAGTAATGAATAGAAATTATTAATAATTTTTGAATCTTAAAACTTTAAAGAGATATTTATAAATATAGTTTAGATTGAAAAAATAAAAAGTTGTAATTTTTTCAGGGTAGGGCATACCCGTTGAGCTTGTGAAGTGAATTTCATCAGAGATCAGCAGCAAGAACCCTCAGAGAGCCTGTATGCATCTTATTCAAAGGGCACATAGGCTGGTATGAACGTCGTACTTAGCGGCGGGGTGCCAAGTTTCACGTGGAGCAATCAATTAGCATAGCAACCAGCCTATGTGAAAAAAAGTAGCAGTTTAGTGATAAAATACGTGTATCTAATAGTTCCATAGAACACATCTTACTTGCAAATTATCAATGAATTATCCAGAAGAATTTGACGTCATCGTTGTTGGTGGCGGTCATGCTGGTACAGAAGCTGCTCTTGCTTCTGCTAGAACTGGCGCTAAAACTCTTTTATTAACGCACAACATCGAAACACTAGGTCAAATGTCTTGTAATCCATCAATTGGTGGCATTGGTAAAGGGCATTTGGTTAAAGAAATCGATGCTTTGGGTGGTGCTATGGCTTTGGCAGCGGACGAGGGGGGTATTCAGTTTAGGATATTGAACTCTTCTAAGGGGCCGGCTGTGCGAGCTACAAGGGTTCAAGCGGATCGTTTGTTATATAAACAGGCTATTCGTAGTCGTTTAGAGAATCAAGAAAACTTATTTATCTTCCAGCAATCAGTTGATGACCTGATTTTAGAAGGGGATAAAGTTGTTGGCGCTGTTACGCAAATAGGAGTTAAATTTCGTTCTAGAGCGGTTGTATTAACTGCGGGCACTTTTTTAAATGGTTTAATTCATATCGGATTAAGCAATTACTCGGCAGGTCGAGCTGGGGATCCTCCAGCGATTAGTTTAGCTCATCGTTTGCGAGAGATGAATTTACCACAAGGTCGTTTAAAAACGGGTACACCTCCACGTATTGATGCACGAACAATTGATTATTCAAAATTAATTGAGCAACCGGGTGATGTTGATCCTATGCCGGTGTTTTCATATATGGGTTCTCCGGAAATGCATCCAAAACAGGTTTCTTGTTGGATTACGCATACAAACGCTCGTACTCATGAAATTATTCTTAATGGCCTTGATCGTTCGCCTTTATATACTGGTGTCATTGATGGAGTTGGCCCTCGTTATTGTCCATCTATCGAAGATAAGATTAAACGATTTGCAGATAAGGAATCACACCAGATTTTCTTAGAACCAGAAGGTCTATTAACACATGAAATTTATCCAAATGGTGTGTCTACTAGTCTACCTTTTGATGTTCAATTGGATTTAATTCATTCTTTACCTGGTTTGGAAAATGCTCACATTCTTCGTCCGGGTTATGCTATTGAATACGACTATTTTGATCCTAGAGGATTAAAAGCTAGTCTGGAGACAAAAGCTATTCAAGGATTGTTTTTTGCTGGTCAAATTAATGGTACAACTGGTTATGAAGAGGCGGCTGCACAGGGCTTGTTAGCTGGTTTAAATGCAGCGCGTTATACAAGAGACCAAGAGGCTTGGACTCCTCGTCGTGATCAAGCCTATCTGGGTGTATTGGTGGATGATTTAATTACACGAGGGGTAACAGAGCCTTATCGTATGTTTACATCTCGTGCTGAGTATCGTTTAAGTTTACGAGAAGATAATGCTGATTATCGTTTAACAGAAATTGGGCGAGAATTAGGGCTGGTTCCTGATGATCGCTGGGACGCATTTTGCCGTAAGCGTGATAATGTTGAAAAAGAGATTGAACGATTAAGAAGTATTCGTGTCAATCCGCGCACTTATTCTGAAGATGATTCTATTGCTTTGTTTGGTAAAGCTTTAGAAAGGGATTATTTATTATCGGATTTAATTAAGCGACCAAATGTTTCATACCAAGCGCTTTTAAATCTTCCTTCGGAAAAGAATTATCAACCTGAAACGCCATTAAGCAATACGGAAATTGAACAAGTTGAGATTCAATTAAAGTATGCAGGTTATATTGCACGTCAGCAAGAAGAAGTTAATCGCCATATTCATTATGAGAATCAGAAAATCCCAGCTTCTTTGGATTATGACTCAATGACAAACTTATCTTTTGAAGTTCGTCAAAAACTAAAAGAGCATCGTCCAGAAACTATTGGGCAAGCAAGTCGTATTTCTGGTGTAACTCCAGCGGCTATTTCTCTGTTACTGATTCAGTTAAAACGTATGCAAACTACGTTATAGGGAATAAGGAAAGATAGATTAGTCGTTTACCTTTAAGATGAAGTGGTAGCTCTTTTAGGATAAAGATAAGGTGTCAAAAATGGATGCAACGATTGGTGCTAAGTTAGTAGAGGGAGTAAATGTTCTAGGACTTCAAGTGACGTCTGGGCAATTACAAAGTTTGTTGAGTTATATGGATTTATTAAAGCGATGGAATAAGACCTATAACCTGACAGCCTTAAAAACTGACGAGCAAATATTAGCTCACCACATTTTGGATAGTCTGGCTGTTATTATTCCTTTACGGGAACGATTTGCATCATTAGAGACGCTGCGAGGATTGGATGTCGGTTCTGGTGGTGGCTTGCCTGGTGTGGTGTTGGCTATTATGAATCCGAATTGGCAAATTACATGTATTGATGCTGTTGAGAAAAAGACAGCTTTTATTATGCAAGTAGCTGGTGTACTTGGATTGAAGAATTTAAAATCTAAACATACGCGAATAGAGGCTTATGATATTGAACCTGTGGATATGGTTATTTCACGAGCATTCGCTTCTTTGGCTGATTTTGCTAATTTAGCAGGTCAGCATGTTGCAGCAACAGGTAGTTTGGTTGCCATGAAAGGGCATTACTTAGAAGATGAGGTGCAAGAATTAAATGCACAATCAAACTGGAGAGTAGAGCAGTATTTACCTATTACTGTGCCTCAATTAGATGCGGAACGTTGTTTAATTTATTTAAAACCGAATACTAAAGGAAACTAAAGTGGCTAAAATTTTTTGTGTCGCTAATCAAAAAGGCGGTGTTGGTAAAACTACCACAGCGATTAATCTTGCCGCAAGTTTGGCTAATCAAAAGAAAAAAGTACTCTTGATTGATTTGGATCCTCAAGGTAATGCGACTATGGGAAGTGGTATTGATAAGAATGAATTAGATTTGAATATCTATCAGGTGCTTATCAATCAAGCGACTGTCGAAGAGGCTAGCGTATATTCTGAAAACGGCAACTACGATGTTTTACCCGGTAATCGGGAGTTATCGGGTGCCGAATTAGATTTGGTGCAGTTAGAAGAGCGTGAGCATCAACTAAAAAAAGCATTAGCCAGCGTTGATGATAAATATGATTTTATTTTGATTGACTGCCCGCCGACCTTATCTTTATTAACATTAAATGGCTTGAGTTCTGCGCATGGGGTTATCATCCCAATGCAATGTGAGTATTTTGCATTGGAGGGGTTAGCAGATTTGGTGAATACCATTAAACGCGTTCATAAGAGTATCAATCCCAATTTAACGCAAATTGGTATTTTGCGCGTTATGTTTGACCCACGAATTACTTTGCAGCAACAGGTTTCAGAACAGTTGGTATCACACTTTAAAGATAGTGTTTATAAAACAATTATTCCTCGTAATGTTCGTTTGGCGGAAGCACCAAGTCATGGCATTCCCGGCGTAAATTATGATAAATCTTCTCGCGGTGCAAAAGCGTATACACAATTTGCTGCTGAATTGATTAAACGTGTAAAAGTTATGGATAAGTAAATTATGGCAACAAGTAAAACAAGTGCGAAGACAGCAACTAAAAAGGTTGCGGCAAAAGGTTTAGGAAAAGCCGTTAAAAAAAGTGCTTTAGGCAAGGGATTGGATAATTTATTGGGTAATGATGTTGATGTATTAGCAGATTTACAAAAAAAGCCGGATGCAAATTCGAATACTTTATCTGTGGATGTTTTACAAGCAGGTAAATATCAGCCACGTTCACATATGGATGAAAGTGCTTTATTAGAGTTATCTGAATCCATCAAAGAACAAGGTTTAATGCAGCCAATTTTGGTGCGTCCGATTGGTAAAGGACGATATGAAATCATTGCTGGTGAGCGTCGTTTTCGTGCCGCTAAATTAGCCGGTTTAGATGAAGTGCCCGTTTTAATTCGTGATGTGAGCGATCAAAATGCGGCTATTATGGCATTGATTGAGAATATGCAGCGCGAGGATTTGAATCCTTTAGAAGAAGCTAAAGGTATTCAAAGACTTATTCAAGAATTCAAATTTACACAGGAGCAGGCTGCGCAATCAATAGGTCGTTCACGTCCTGCTACCTCAAATTTATTACGATTATTAAATTTAGCTGCCCCAGTACAAACAATGTTAAATGCTGGTGATATTGATATGGGACATGCTCGTGCTTTATTGGCACTGGATAATGCTCAGCAAATTATTGTAGCTAATCAAGTTCATGCTAAAAAGCTCTCTGTCCGTGAGACTGAGAAGTTAGTCAATAGAATTCTCGCAGGGGAGAGTGCTAATAAGACAACGGTTAAAAAGACGGTTAACCGTGATATTGAGCGCTTACAAGAAAATTTGTCAGATTATCTTGCTACCAATGTCAGCTTTAAACTAAGCCGTAAGGGAAATGGGCAATTAATTATTAATTTTAATGATGCAGAACATATTAATGCCTTATTGGAAAAAATGGGTCTAGATGTAGTTTTTGATTAATTCATTGATTTTAAAAGAAAATTTAATTGAATTAAGATAAAAAGCAAGCTTTATAAGGATAAAAACTTGATTATCTTTTTATAAAGACTTGCTTTTTTTTATGGTTTTGCTATAATTACATTCTTGCTACAAAAATACAACAACGACTCCCCGTCTTGTTGCTATTCACTACATTTTCTAGTGAAGTTATCTTGACAATACTAGGAAATCAGTTCATAATCTCAAATTACTTTGGGGTAGAGTGCCCGAGTGGCTAAAGGGGGCAGACTGTAAATCTGTTGGCTAGCGCCTACGTTGGTTCGAATCCAACCTCTACCACCAATACCTTTTTATTTGTTCTTTGTCGAGCTAAAAATCACATCAGCTACTAATGAATAAATAAAGTAGGTGTTTGAAGTTGCGCGGGCGTAGCACAATGGTAGTGCAACAGCCTTCCAAGCTGATGATGAGGGTTCGATTCCCTTCGCCCGCTCCAATAATAGTATTCGCCCATGTGGCTCAGTGGTAGAGCACTCCCTTGGTAAGGGAGAGGTCGCGGGTCCGATTCCCGCCATGGGCACCAGAAAATTTTTTTATTAATTTCCAGTAAGACATATTCAGGAGTCTTGGTCATGGCAAAAGGTAAGTTTGAACGTACCAAACCGCACGTAAACGTAGGTACAATTGGTCACGTTGACCACGGTAAAACAACATTAACGGCAGCGATCACTACAGTATTAGCGAAAGAGTTCGGTGGTGAAGCGAAAGACTACTCACAAATTGACGCGGCTCCAGAAGAGCGTGCACGTGGTATTACGATTAATACAGCACACGTAGAGTACGAAACAGCAAACCGTCACTACGCACACGTAGACTGCCCAGGCCACGCTGACTATGTTAAGAACATGATTAC
>NZ_JABGBN010000006.1 GCF_013133795.1 Pelistega suis | reverse complement strand
CAAGAACCTTCTTGTGAACCGCTATGGTTAAAACCAGCACGATCAACCTTTGGCCATACTAAATCTTCAAGCTCAGCAGTCCCCTCAGAAGATACTTTGCTCAAATTGCCGCACGCTGCTAGTAACAGACCTGTTGTTACCGCTAATGCCACTCGAGTAAATTTCATTTTAATGTCCTTTTTATATCAAAAGATATAGATAGATTTTCTATATACTACACATACGAATAAAACTATCCGTAATAATCCTAGCACAATGAAATCTTACCTTTGTCTTTCATCGATGAAAACCTTCCTCGATAAAAAAACCTTGTTTTTTTACAATGTCTGACAGTTAAACGAGGAAGTGTTTTTTTTACCACACGCTTTGTAACTTTTATTTAAGGCAATTCAGAACAAAACTTATCCCTAAATAGACCGTGAAATCCCTTATATAATTGCATATTCTAAAATGCTACACTTGCCCCCGATAAGTTGAAATAACTACTATATAGGGAGTTTTTATGTTTCGTGCAATTACAGAAGTCAGTGTACGTCTAGTCAATAAGTACCTGCCCTCTCCATTTGTTTTTGTGGTCATTCTGACGCTATTGGCTTTTACAGCCGTACTCAGCTTTACCAATCAGAATTTTAGTCAAGCGACAGCAGCATGGGGTAATGGTCTATGGTCATTACTCGGTTTTTCTATGCAAATGGCTCTCATTCTTGCGACTGGTCATGTCTTGGCTAAAGCACCTTTCTTGGCGCGTACATTAGATAGTCTTGCGTCTAAGGTAAAGAGCCCTAAAGTGGCGATTGTGGTGGTGACATTAGTTGCCCTTCTTGGTTGCTGGCTCAACTGGGGATTTGGTCTCATTGTAGGCGCTGTCATGGCTAAAGCCTTGGCACGCAATGTCAAAGGCGCTGACTATCCATTATTGGTTGCCTCTGCTTACTCTGGCTTTTTAATCTGGCACGGCGGTCTTTCTGGTTCTATTCCTCTTGCGCTTGCGACAGGGGGTGCAGACTTAGCGCGCATTTCAGCACAAACCATTATTGAAGCGGTACCTGTATCAGAAACTTTATTCTCTTGGTATAACTTAACGATTGTGGCGGGTCTGGTGATTGGTTTACCACTCCTCAATATGGCAATGATGCCTAAAAAACCTTTTGAAGTTGATCCTAAACTGATGGCTGAAGAGGCATTAGCTTTACCACCTAAAGATACTTGGGCACAGCGTATTGATGATAACCGTCTACTTGCGCTGATTCTTTTCTTATTTGGTGCTGCCTATGTGTATGGTCACTTTAGTAGCAAAGGATTTTCTCTCACACTCAATATCGTGATTGCAATGTTCTTATTCCTAGGTCTACTTGCTCATGGTACATTAGAGCGCTATTCTCGTGCAATGGAAGACAGTGCTAAGGGTTTAAGCGGTATTATCCTACTTTTCCCATTCTATGGCGGTATTATGGGTCTGATGGTTGGCGCAGCAGAGGGTGGTCAATCTCTAGGGGCTATCATTTCTAACCTTTTTGTTTCTTGGTCTTCTACCGAAACATTCCCATCACTCGCTTTCTTAAGTGCTGGTTTGGTCAATGTCTTTGTACCGTCAGGTGGTGGTCAATGGGCAGTCCAAGGACCTATCATGCTTCCTGCTGGTGTTCAATTAGGTGTATCGCCTGTTGTATCAGCAATGGCGATTGCTTGGGGTGATGCGTGGACAAATATGATTCAACCTTTCTGGGCATTACCTTTATTAGGTTTGGCTGGACTTAATGCTCGTGCGATTATGGGCTATTGCTTAATGGCATTGATTTACTCGGGTATTCTTATTACCACCGTGTTCTACTTTGCCTAAGTAGTCTGTCGTCAGTAGATAAAAACGGTTTCTGATTGAAAAAATCAGGAGCCGTTTTTTTGTTTTATGACGTGTCTTCGCGACTGGAGAGACTTGAATCACCGTCGTACGTAAAAAAAGCCTTGATATATCGAAATATATCAAGGCAAACTCTCTTAGGAAAACGACGAAATAGGGATTCGTTTATTATGCTTTACGAGCAGGTGTAGCTTGAGTAGCTACTTTAGTCGCTTGCTCTGTTGCTTGAACCGTCGCTGCAGTAGCCGCAGCTAAATTATTTTCTGCTACTTCAGCGGCTTGTTTAGCAGCTTTATTTAAAGAATCATAAGCATTATTTGCTGATGCTAAGGTTGACTTTAATAAAGCAACAGCTGATTCTGAACCTGTTGGTGCATTTTTCGCTAACTGATCGATAGACTCAGATAGATTCTTTTGCACTTCAGCGACGTGGCTCTCAGAAAGTTTTAATAACTCATTGCTTACTTGAGAAACGATTTGGTAAACATCTTTTGAATAAGCAGCTGCTTTTTCCGCTGCTGGTTGTGCTAATGAGCTCACTAAAGCCACGGCCTCTTGAGGATCTTTTGCCTCTGTCGCTTGTTGCGATGTCTGCGCCACATCACCTAATGTTGCCTTGATAACTTTTAAATTTAAATCAACTAATTTCTCAAAACCACTAAATAACGCGTTTTGTGCAGCAACAATATTATTTACTGCGGCTTTTTGCTGCTCTACTAATTGTTTAGGTACTGTCGTCATATTCATCTCCTTGATAGACATATGTTGCACTGCAATAATTTAATTATAAGTCTATTTTAAGAGATTGCAAGAATAAATTTTGTGCATTGCACAAAAAACAACAAATTTATTGAAAAAACAAAACCTTAAGTATTTCAATCACTCACTAAATGAAGCACTTCTGGTCGAATAAGCGCTATTTTAAGTAATGTTTGCGCCGCACCACTCGGTGTGCGTCTCCCCTGCTCCCACTCTTGTAATGTTCGCACTGAAATACCAAGAAGTTTGGCAAATTTTGCTTGTGTAAATCCAGCATGCTCTCGTGCCTGTGTTACATCAGCAATATTTACCACGGTTGTACGTGCAAAATTACCCGCTTTCATTTCTCGGACAGATTGCAATAAATCCTCTTCAAATTGTTCCATCTCTGTTTTCATTTCATCATCTCCTCTCTTAATCTTTTCAAAAAATTCTCTGATAAATTATCAAACTCACTCTTTTGATAAGCAATTAATAAAACAACCTTACCGTCATTTAATTTATTAAAGTAAATCACCCTTGTCCCTGATCGTTTGCCTTTACTTTGACTTTTCCACCTAACTTTTCGTAAACCACCGTAACCAGGCATTACGTCGCCAAGTAAATAATTTACAGAAATCCAGTTAATAAACTCTTCCCTTTCCTCATCACTCCACTTGTCTTTGACAGATTTGATAAAAATAGGGGTCTCCTGAACAGTTATGTCTCATTATTATATTTTCCTTTTCTTTATCCGTCAAAGACGTATTTTGTAATACATAATAGATTTTGACAAAAAAATACGCCGTAAAAAATACGGCGTGCAGCTGTTTATCCATGAGGAGTTTTACTAATATTGGCTATTCCAACATATTAAAGACGACCATAACCTAATGAAGAGGATATATTTGCCGCCGCTTGCATAAGCAGACTACACCAACTATCTTGCATGCGATCGACTGGTGCCGAAATAGACAAGCCTGCCACCAGACCTCCTGTATGATCATAAATGGCAGCAGCAATACAACGCACACCTATCTCTAATTCTTCGTTATCGCGTGCATAGCCATACTCTCGCACAAAAGCTAATTCTTGCTGTAAATCAACTAAACTAGTTAAGCTATTTATCGTCTTACCTTGTAACCCTGTTCGTAACACATAAGATTCAATCAATCGTGGGTCAGCCGCTGCAAGATAAAGCTTACCTACCGAAGTGAGATGCAATGGTGCTCTACCACCAATGGGTCGCAATACATGCATTCCTGAACGGGGGTTTTCTGTACGTTCAATATAGACAATTTCATCTCCTTGTCGCACCGATAGATTTACTGTCTGTTGTGTCTGCTCATGTAACCATTGCATCATCGGTGCAGCCACTTGGCGTACATTTAATCTATCTTTGACGATCGCCCCCAGCTCTAGCAAACGCAACCCTAATTGATATTTCCCACTATCCAAATGCTCTACAAAACCACCCAAACACAAATCCGCTAAGATACGATGTGTGGTCGATGGGTGTAAGTCACAACTTTCAGCGATTTCTTTGAGCATTAAGGCCTGCTGACTCTTAGACAACAAATCCAAAATCTTATAAGCACGTTCAAAAATCTGTGCAGATACCTTGGTATTAGCTGGTGAAGTGCTACTACTCAAGCGCACTCGAGGTTTACTTCTGGTGGTGTAGACCATGCTTATACATCGCCCTCAGGTTTATCCATAAAATGCCCGCCTACTCGCAATACTGCACCGCGTAAATAATCAAAAGCTTCTTGTAATTCAGCCCCCTCAGGTCCTTTGACACCTAAATCGATATACGGTTTATTACCGTTACGTGCCACCGTCGGCAAGCTAAACGTTTTGATAGTTTTCCACTCGTTTTCAATAAACTCTAAAGCAGGGGTAATTCTAGACTCTGGTAAGGAATACACGATGACAGACTTTGCTACTTCGATAGAAGAAGCGTGCAAATGCGCATAACGATTATCCAAGGTCCACTCTATCATTGGCCATGCCATCTCAGGAAATCCGGGGACAAAGGTATGATCTTGAATAAAGAAGCCCGGAATCTGATTATAGCTATTAGGCACAATCTCCGCCCCCACAGGAAACAATCCCATCGCCAAACGACGCTGATTCTCAGGACTGCCCATGTCCACATTAAACACCCCTTTTTCTGCCATTTCCATCGTACGTTTTGTGATTAATGCTGCCGCTTCGGGGTGTAGCTCAAGAGGCAAACCTAATGCTGCAGCAACGGCATCACGTGTTTTATCATCTGGTGTTGAGCCTATACCCCCACTAGAAAAGACAATATCACCTCTGGCAAATGACCGTTTGTACTCTTCCACTAATGCCTCAAAATCATCACCAACAAAACGCGCCCATGAGAGCTGTAGACCTCTTTTGCCTAATAACTCAATCACTTTTTTGAAATGTGCATCCTGACGACGTCCCGATAGAATTTCATCACCAACAATGATAAGACCGAATTTACGTTGTGCCGACATTTTCTATTCCTCTTGAGCAGAAAAAATTTTATACTTCCCTATTATATGCTTTCTCGTTGTGATTTCTCTATGCTGATTAACCATACCCCTATCGATACCCATGCACTCACCACACAACTCAACAACCATCAAGGATTGACGATTGCGTGTTATTGTGCCCAATGGTGTGGCACCTGTAAGAGCTATCGTAGCGATTTTGTCCAGCTGAGTGAAAAATTCCCTCAACATCTTTTTGTATGGATTGATATTGAAGATAATCCTGAGTTATTAGACGATATTGATGTGGAGAACTTCCCGACTTTGCTCATTCAACAACAAAACCACAATT
Organism: Pelistega suis; assembly: GCF_013133795.1. GTDB lineage: Bacteria > Pseudomonadota > Gammaproteobacteria > Burkholderiales > Burkholderiaceae_B > Taylorella > Taylorella suis. Next base: position 130,077 of record NZ_JABGBN010000006.1, on the reverse strand, counting down.
ACTTTTTTGGTACGATGCTCCCGCACATTCAACATCTTGAACGCATTATCCTCGCCACCGAAGAGAATATTGTTCAAAACAAAAGTCCCTCATCGGTAGAGGGACCTCGTTATCTTGGCGATTTAATCTAAGAAAACACTCAGCGTATGCCTGCACCTTACGGTGTAGGTAATGCGACCATTAAGTGCGACGTGGTCGCCCGCCCAATAGCACCGCTACAGGAGGTCCACTAATTTCCGGTAAATCACGCTTTTCAACTACTGCCGCTGGCTCAATTAAAGCATCCTCTTCTGGATTGTAGGGTTTATAGAAAAAGGAATCAATCTGTGGCAACTCAGGTTTTTGATAACGAGAGTAGCCTCGTTTTTGTGCTTGATAACGATTTAAAAAAACATCCGGAATATTTAAACTTTCCTTAGGTACTGGGGCTTTAATTAAGTGCTCAATATCGTTAAGGAGTTTTTCACTCTCTTCTGAGTAAAAAGCAATCGCTGTGCCAGAAGCACCCGCTCGTCCTGTACGCCCGATACGATGTACATAGTCCTCCGCATTATAGGGTAAATCCACATTAATCACCCCATCTAAGCCTGCAACATCTAGTCCTCGCGCTGCCACATCAGTTGCTACCAAGACTTGAACCTTGCCCTCTTTAAAAGCCTCTAGTGTACGAGTACGTTCTAACTGTGATTTATCACCATGGATAGACTCAGCCGCAATTCCCTCTTGACTTAAATCACGTGCTATTTGTGATGCACCAATTTTGGTATTCGAAAAGACAATGACTTGTGATAAATTGCGGGTTTTTAATAAATACAATAAAGCGGCTTTTTTGTGCTCAGGCGCAACTTGATAAGCGATTTGCGTGACGGTTGAAGCCGTCGCATTGTTAGCTGCTACGCTGATTTCAATAGGATCTTTGAGGAAGGTACGTCCTAATTTGCGAATCTCTGGACTAAAGGTCGCCGAGAATAATAGGCTCTGACGTTGCTCAGGAAGGTGTCGCAAAATACGCTCTAAATCAGGCATAAATCCCATATCCAACATACGGTCAGCCTCATCAAGAACAAGGACATTCACTTGCGCTAAAGAAACCGTTTTTTGTTCGATATGATCTAATAAACGCCCCGGTGTCGCAATCAATACCTCACATCCTCGACGTAACTCAGCTTTTTGCGGATTAATATCCACCCCCCCATAAACCACACAAGCACGTAAGGGAGAAGTCTCAGAATAACGCTTCACATTCTCAGCTACTTGATCGGCAAGCTCACGTGTCGGGGTCAAAATCAATGCACGCACAGGATGTCGTGCTGGCGAGGTACTCGTACTTGCATAAGGCATCATACGATGTAGTACAGGCAATGTAAATGCAGCTGTCTTACCTGTGCCCGTCTGTGCGGCTCCCATAACATCGCGTCCGTCCATCACGGGACCCATCGCTTGGGCTTGAATTGGGGTAGGTTTAGTATAGCCACTTAAGGCAATGGCTTTTAAAAGGTCTGGATGTAATCCAAAATCGGCAAAGGTTTGGTTTGGTGACGAATGCACACTCATAGAGAACTCAATTTTTTCAATAAGCTATTATTTTACTCTTTCTATTAAGATGAGATGAACCTTAAGGAGATAAGTTTTAAAAATTTAGCGTAAAATACTGCTTATTTATCGGAATGCAGTAAGCTATTCCTTTTATTGATTGCTTATTCGGAGAATTAACAATGGCAGACCAAAAAGCTAGCGATGTGATTGAAGTGACAGCCAAAGACCTCCCTCTCTACTGTCCCGGACCTAATGCCCCACATTGGAGTATGCATCCTCGCGTCTTTTTAGACATCGCTCATGCAGATAACCATACCGCCACCTGTCCTTATTGCTCTGCAAAATATAAACTCAAAGACGGCGAAAAGGTTAAAGGTCATTAATTGAATCTTGAATACCGTCCCCCACTCTGGTTGCCCGAGGGTCAGAGTCAAACCATTATTGGCTCTAAGCTCGCTCGCTATCCTCGCATTCACTTTATGCGTCAGCGTATTGAAACGCCAGACGGGGACTTTATTGATTTAGACTGGAATATTCCCGCTCAACATCCCCTCGACGCTAAGCTTACCACTGGTACTGCCTCAACACCCTCTCCTCAAGTTGCTGAGCCTGTCCCTCAATTTACAGGAAAAGCGCTTGTTCTCTTTCATGGACTAGAGGGCTCTAGTCAAAGTCACTATGCCCAATCGCTTTGTCATGATTTTCGTACCCGTGGTTGGGCAGTCGTCGTAGCACATTTTCGGGGTTGCTCTGGCGAACCCAATCGCCTTCCTCGCTCCTACTTTTCGGGAGACACACAAGATGTGTCAACCGTTATGGCAGCATTGCGCCATCGCTTACCACATGCCCAGTGGTATGCTGCAGGCGTTTCGATGGGGGGTAATGTTTTACTCAAATATCTTGCTGAACAAGGTCATCAGGCTGATTTTTTATTCGCAGCCGCTAGTGTCTCCACACCGACAGATTTAGTCGCTACAGGCTTACAACTCGGTAAAGGGTTTTTTGGACGTTTTGTCTATACGCCCTACTTCCTGACTACGATGAAACCTAAAATGCGCGAAAAAGCCCAGCGCTTTCCCGATATGATAGATATAGCTCATATCGAAGCCGCAAGAAATCTACAAGAGTTTGATGATTGCTATACTGGGCCTATCCATGGTTTTAAAAACGCCATTGATTATTGGACTCGCTGCTCATCGAAACCAGAACTTATCCATATCCGCATTCCAACGCTCATTCTCAATGCGAAAAACGATCCATTTATTCCTAGAGAGAGTTTACCTACATTACGCGATGTTTCATCAACCGTACTCTTGCACCAACCTGAGCACGGTGGTCATGTCGGTTTTTCGCAAGGCACTTTTCCTCATAAACTCGGTTGGTTGAGTGAACGCTTATATCGTTTTTTTGAAGGATTGGTGTAATCGTCCTTTTGCCGATAATCGCATCCACGTCAGTAAAGCAACAATAATCCCAAAGCTCTCCACAGCGGCTGCTGGCACCCACATGATAACACCACCATAGCCTTGATCCTCTAGAGCGGTAATAGGAACAGCACGTCCACACAAATCAAATAATGGGTATAAATCTGTCGATGCAAATGCAATATAAATCCCTGCCGCAATCTGTGGTGCCATCGTTAAAATAGGGGAAATGATTCGCCCTACTGGCGACATCGCCGCCGGTGGTGAAGGTCGTCTATCCAAAATCAAATTCCAATATAAAAAACCGCTAACAACGACCGACCAATTCATTAACCGGTAAAGGTGGACATCCAACATAGAGTAAAACTGTACTGTTGGAATTAACCATACCAAGACTAAAAACACAAACATAAACGGGATAAAGTATTTATTTGTACAAATCCCCTCAAGCAACCTACCCAAGCCCGTCTCTCGGAACTGTTTAAGTCTAATGCGCATCCACATCGGCATACCTGCACGCATCACCTGCCCAGGATAAGCTGCCATCACCAATAGCGGAGCAAGATGATGTAAAAAAACATGTTGAGCTCGATGGATAAAGAATACTCTTTCTGCAAAATAATCCACATGGGTATGCATCGCTAGATATAACATCACCCAACCCGACCAAAATAAGATATGACGAACAACACGAATAGGTCTTGCAATAGCCCCTTTAATAAATAAATAGGCACTGAATACAAAACAAATAATTAATGTTGGTGAAAATTCCCAAGGGCTTAGCCACTGAGCTAGCGTTAAATTCATAGGCGATTAAGATTATCTACATCCATCAAACAGTTCACCATTTTAAGGCAATTTTGTATCTTTACGCTGAATCAGCCCGAGAAATAGACGAAATCGGCTACAATCCTCCAGATGAAAATCGGACAATGGACTTTAGCAAACCCTGTATTTGTTGCACCTATGGCAGGCGTGACAGATCGCCCCTTTCGCAAGCTTTGCAAGCGTTTGGGGGCAGGCTATGCCGTGTCTGAAATGGCAGCGAGCAATCCAAAGCTATGGGATAGTGTCAAGACCTCTCGTCGTTTAAATCATGACGGTGAGATTGATCCTATTTCCGTGCAAATTGCAGGAGCAGACCCTGAGATGATGGCTCAAGCTGCTGTTTTTAATATCAGTAAAGGCGCTAAGATTATTGATATTAATATGGGCTGTCCCGCCAAAAAAGTGTGTAATGTGGCTTCAGGCTCTGCGCTATTAAAACACGAAGACCTCGTAGTAGCCATTTTAAAAGCTGTCGTTAATGCCTGTCGTCCACTCAATGTGCCTGTCACATTAAAAACACGCACGGGTTGGGATAGAGAAAATAAAAACGTTTTGCGTATTGCCACACTCGCCGAAGAGATTGGTATTAGTGCATTAACCCTACACGGTAGAACACGTGTTGATATGTACAATGGCGAAGCAGAATACGATACGATTAAATCGGTCAAAGCCGCTTTACGTATTCCTGTGGTGGCTAACGGTGATATTGACTCACCTCACAAGGCGAAATATGTATTAGATTATACAGGTGCAGATGCCGTGATGATTGGACGTGCTGCACAGGGAAATCCTTGGATTTTCCGACAAATTAACCACTTCTTAGCGCATGGCGAGGAGCTAGCACCTCCAAGCTATACTGAAATGCAAACTGTTTTATTAGAACATTTGCATGAACATTATCAATTCTACGGTGAGTACACTGGTGTTCGTACCGCACGTAAGCATATCGGTTGGTATGTAGAGCAACTGCCCAAAGCAGAAGCTTTTATCAATCGTATGAATCAAATTGATAATAGTGCTGATCAATACAAAGCCGTAGAGGCATGGTTTAACGAACTCATTCAATTAGAACAATGAATAATATACACCCTATTGACGAATGTATTAGCGCTAATCTAGATGCTTATTTTGAAGAACTTGGTGACAATGATGCTCATAATGTCTGGGACATGGTGATGCACAGTGTTGAAAAAGCCATGCTAGAGAAAGTCATGGAATATGCCAACGGCAACCAATCTAAAGCTGCCGAAATTTTAGGTATTACCCGCAATACACTTCGTAAAAAACTTATTTCAAACAACCTTATTGATGCATCATGAAACTCACTACTGCTCTACTTTCTGTCTCTGACAAAACAGGTATCGTGGAATTTGCCCAAGCACTTGCTGCTCGTGGCATTAAACTTTTATCCACTGGTGGCACCGCTGCTTTACTCAAACAAGCAGGCTTGGCTGTTACTGAGGTGGCTGAACATACTGGTTCTCCTGAAATTTTAGATGGACGTGTCAAAACCTTACACCCTAAAATTCACGGTGGTTTATTAGGTCGTCGCGATAATGCGGAGCATCTTGCAACCATGGAAAAACACGGTATTGCTCCTATTGACCTATTGGTTGTGAATCTTTACCCATTTCGCGAAACCATCGCAAAACCTAACTGCTCATTTGCTGATGCTGTCGAAAATGTTGATATTGGTGGTCCAGCTATGTTACGTGCTGCTGCTAAAAATCACGGTACCCCAGAGGGTGGCGTTACAGTAGTCATTGACCCAAGTGACTATGCTCAAGTACTTAAAGAAATTGATGAATTCGGTCAGCCTTCTTATGGTTTACGTTTAAAACTCGCTGGCAAAACCTATGCTCACACCGCTGCTTATGACGGAGCTATTGCGCAATATTTAAGCAGCTTAACAGAAGCCGAACCAGCACAAGAAGCTGCCCCAGAACGTAAGATGTGGGCAGATACACTCACGCTACAACTGCAAAAACACCAAGAACTCCGCTATGGTGAGAATCCTCACCAAAAAGCGGCGTTCTATATCGACCCTGTTCGTGGTGATGGTCTATTGGGCAACTACGTTCAATTACAAGGTAAAGAGCTTTCTTATAACAATATCGCAGATGCGGATGCCGCTTGGGAATGTTCTCGTAGTTTTGACGCACCCGTTTGTGTAATTGTCAAACATGCTAACCCTTGTGGCGTAGCCGTAGCCGAAACACCTTTTGCCGCTTACCAAAAAGCCTTTAAAACTGACCCAACATCAGCGTTTGGTGGCATTATTGCTTTTAACCGTACAGTCGATTTAGCGGTAGCCGAAGAAGTCAGTAAACAATTCATGGAAGTATTACTCGCTCCAGACTATACCGCAGAAGCACTTGAGTTATTAGCGGCGAAGAAAAATGTTCGCGTGTTAAAAGTGGCGACAGGTAAAGCGCAAAATCCATTTGATGTTAAACGTGTCGGCGGTGGTTGGTTAGTCCAAGATCCTGATGCCTTTGATGTACCGATGGAATCACTCAAAGTCGTGACAAAGAAACAACCGACTGAGCAACAATTAAAAGACTTAATGTTTGCTTGGAAAGTGGCCAAATACGTCAAATCGAATGCGATTGTCTTCTGCGCAGACGGCATGACAATGGGCGTCGGTGCGGGTCAAATGAGCCGTTTGGACTCTGCTCGCATTGCCTCAATCAAAGCAGAAGCCAATGGTTTAAGCTTAAAAAACACAGCCGCTGCTTCTGATGCTTTCTTCCCATTCCGTGATGGTCTTGATGTGATTGTTGCCGCTGGTGCTAACTGCATTATTCAACCAGGTGGCAGTATCCGTGATGACGAGGTGATTAATGCGGCTGATGAGCATGGCATTGTGATGGTTTACACTGGCACTCGCCACTTCCGTCACTAATCCTCTCTAGGTGTAGCGTGAGAATTCTTGGTATTGACCCCGGGCTACGTAAAACGGGCTTTGGGGTAATCGACACCCACTATGCGAAACTCTATTATGTCGGTAGTGGGACGATTGCTATTCCCACAGATTTACCGCTACACCGCCGTCTTAAATATATCATGGATCATATCCGTGAAGTCATTGAACACTACAAGCCCAGCCATTCCGCACTGGAAAAAGTCTTTGTCAATACCAACCCAGAAACCACCTTACTGCTAGGACAAGCACGCGGGGCAGCGATGTGCGCACTTGCTGATTATGATTTAGATGTCGCAGAGTACACCGCGTTACAGATTAAAAAAGCTGTAGTGGGTCGTGGTCATGCAAATAAAGAACAGGTACAGACCATGGTACAACATTTATTAAGTCTCAACGGTCGTCCTGAGCCCGACTCTGCCGATGCGCTTGCTTGTGCCATCACACACGCCCATACCATTACCCTCACCCATAAACTACAAGATTTAGATATGGATACGACACATACCCCTCGTTTACGTGGTGGTCGTTTGCATATCTAAGTGTTTTATTTTTTGGACATATTGTATGATTGGTCGTATTAACGGTACCCTTATCGAAAAACTCCCCCCCACTATTTGCGTTGATGTCAATGGTGTGGGTTATGATTTAGAAGTGCCAATGAGCACACTCTATGACCTACCCGACATTGGTGGCAAAGTCTCCCTCTATACGCACCTTGCAGTTCGCGAGGATGCGCATGTCCTGTATGGTTTTCTACGTGCTGATGAACGTCTTGCTTTTCGCACCTTAATTAAAGTGAGTGGCATTGGTGCGCGTACTGCGTTGGCCATTCTGTCTGGTATGAGTAGTACTGAACTAGCCAATGCTATCACTCAAGAAGATGCTAGCCTTTTAGTAAAAATCCCCGGCATTGGTGCCAAAACAGCCGCACGTTTACTTCTAGAACTTAAAGGTAAATTTACAGCGACCACCAATACCGCTGAAGCACAGATACCGTCTGCGAAGAGCGATATTCTCAATGCACTCATTGCCTTAGGGTATTCAGAAAAAGAAAGCACGAATGTCGTTAAAAATATCGCCGCTGATGTCTCAGTCTCGGACGGTATTCGTCAAGCACTACAACTCTTGGCTAAATAGGGTATTTGCTCATTTCCCAACATAGATAAACTGTGTATTCTCTTATATAGCGCAAATATGGTGATTAAAACAACTCCCTTTGGCTAAGTTAGCGTTAAAGCGATTCGATTTATCATAAAATAATTGAAATATAAACGTTTATTTAATAAGGAAATCTCATGAAAAAATCATGGTTACATAAAGTTCTTTGTGCTGGTATCGTGGCTGGCTCAATGTTATCTGCTAATGCCTTTGCTCAACAATCATTAAAAATGGCTTACGCTTTGGCAAAAGATAACTCTCACTTTGGTGCTGGTGCCGTAGCTTTCGATAAATCTATTACTGAAAGTAGCCAAGGTAAATTTACGATTGAACACTTTGGTAATAGTGCTTTAGGTGGTGAACGTGAAGTAATCGAAGGTCTACAACTAGGTACTATTGATGCAGCAATTTTATCCACGGGTGCTATCCTTAACTTTGTCCCACAGGTAGGTGTTTTTGATATTCCCTTCTTACTACGTGATTTAGATCATGGTCGTAAAGTGCTTGATAGTCAAATCGGTCAAGATATGCTTAAAGAATTCTCTAAGCGTGGTTTAGTGGCACTCGCTTGGGGTGAACAAGGTTTCCGTCATCTTACTAATAATAAAGTCGCGGTAAAAGAACCTGCTGATGCCAAAGGTCTCAAAATCCGTACCACAGAGAATCCTGTTCATATCGCGGCTTTCAAAGAAATCGGTATTCTTCCTACACCAATGGCTTGGCCAGAGGTACAAACCGCCCTACAACAAGGCACAATTGATGGTCAAGAGAATCCAACCTCTGTTATCGTGGCGGCCAAACTGAATCAACAACAAAAATTCCTTTCACTAACAGCTCACGTTTATGCACCCGCTGTGATTGTCATTTCACCGTCGGTATATGACAGTCTAAGTGCCGAAGATAAGGCAAAATTTAATGAAGCGGGTAAAAAAGCGGCACAAGCGATGCGTGACTTCGTGGACAATATTGAAAAAACAGGTATTCAAAGCTTAAAAGATGCTGGTATGCAAGTCACTGAAGATGTCAATCGTGAAGCTTTCTCTGCTTTAGTGAAAAACGTATATCCTGAATACTACAAACGTTTCTCTAAAGAGTTAATTGATAGTATTGCTGCGGCAAAATAAACCCATATGCTGAGTATCTCCTGTGGACACTCAGACAGAAAAAGCTGAACGTGATACTAGAGTTTATGAAGTACACACGTTCAGTTTTTTCATCTTTTTTTGGGATGTCTTTTCCCTCTTAATCTTTATGCGATGACGCATTACAGTATGAAAAAACTCTCCTATTTTCTTGATCAATCTTTATTTAAGCTGATTTCTTTTATCGCTCAGTTATTACTTTGGTCTGCCTTTTTTGCGGGGATTTATCAGGTCTTTGCACGTTTTGTTTTACAAGAGCCTGCTGCATGGACAGAGCCTTGGACTCGTTCAGCGATTATTTGGATTGTCTTTCTTGGGATTATTCTCGCCTTTCGCCGAGGTGAAATGCTCAAGGTTGATGTCATTAATACCTTTCTGAGTGATGCTCCTCGTCGCTGGGTACGTCATTTTGCTAACACGATTTGCGCCCTCTTTTTAGGTCTTCTTGCATGGATTGGGGGCAATATGACCTATCGTGTACGTTTCCAAACGATTGCGGGGCTCGACTTCCCTATCTCATGGATTTATGCCGCAATTCCTATTGGATGTACCCTTGCGCTAATCGCCCTACTCATCCACTGGTTTGGCGATAATAGCCAAATTGATACGAATATTCAGGAGTAATTGACATGTCACAACTCATGATCGTTTCAATGTTGGTGTTTTTCCTACTCACCGTGCCCGTGGCGATTTCAATTGGTCTTGCGTCATTCTTAGGGATTCAAGTTGCGGGGATTAATTGGTTGGTCATCGCCCAACAGTTTTATGCCGCACTAGATAAATTTCCATTGGCTGCCATTCCTTTCTTTATTCTCGCAGGCAATCTCATGCAAGCTGCTGGAATCTCTGAACGTCTTGTCAATTTTGCAAAAAGCCTAGTTGGAAACATGCAAGGTGGTCTTGCGTGTAGCTGTGTCATTACATGTATGATTTTTGCTGCTGTGGCAGGATCTAGTGTGGCCACTACTTTTGCTGTCGGCTCTATCTTAATTCCAGCCATGGTTAAGCATGGTTATCCAAAACCCTTTGCCGCTTCACTACAGGCGACAGCAGCAGAGCTTGGCGTGATTATTCCACCCTCTGTGCCCATGATTTTATTTGCGGTAGCCACTCAAACGGATTTAGTCGATTTATTTATTGGTGGTATTCTACCCGGCTTTTTAATTGCCTTTGCATTAGTCCTTTATGTATGGTTTTATGCCAAACGCCACCACGTTGGCTTACAAGATGGTCATAATCGCCTCAATTTCTGGACTGCCTTAAATCAAGCAAAATTGGCTTTACTTATGCCGGTAATTATTCTTGGTGGCATTTATGGCGGTATTTTTACGCCTACTGAGGCCTCTGTCGTGGCGGTTGCCTATGCTCTATTTATCGGTATTTTTATTTATCGTACGCTAGGTTTTTCGGCTTTATCAAGCTGTTTTAGGAATACGGTTATCTCTACGGCAATCATCATGTTCCTCATTGCCAATGCTGGGTTATTCGGTTTCTTATTAAATCGTGCTGGTATTCCTAATCAATTGGGTGAATGGCTAGCACAAGTCTTTAGCGATAAATACACCTTCTTATTGGGCGTAAACTTAGCGCTCTTTGTTATTGGTATGTTTATCGAAACATCGGCATCGATTGTCGTGCTTGCACCATTACTCTTACCTGTCGCGGTACAGTTTGGTATTAATCCTGTACACTTTGGTATTATTATGGTCGTCAATCTCGCCTTAGGGATGATTACACCACCCTTTGGTGTCAATCTTTTTGCAGCATGTACGGTGGCAAAACTATCGGTAGATAAAATTCTCAAACCACTACTACCCTTTGTATTGGTCTCGTTTATTTGTCTATTGATTATTACTTATATTCCGAGCATTACATTAGCATTGATTTAGGTCACCCTAAAAACAACATAAAAACCGCCATATAGGCGGTTTTTTCTATTAGGCACAAGCCGTATAAATCAAGCCATTAAAACGTCCGCTTTGCTGCACCTGATAAGCTATTGAGATAATCAATATCCAATAATTCCCACTCTTTACGTTTGCCGCGAATATAATCTTTTTGTTGCCATTCCCCAAGAATACGGTTCAACGTCTCTGCTCGAATACCTAACTGTGCAGCTAATTGTTTTTGTGTGACAGGGATAATCACTGTGGCATTTTTTTGCTCCTGCTGAAGCAGCACAAAATAATGCGCCAACCGCTCATGCGCAGAACTCGATGTCAACCAATGCACCTGATTAATCTGCTTATAAATATTCATACTCATCCCCGACAATAAGCGAATGGCAAGTACAGGGAAGCGATGACAGGTCTTATGCAATGCCTGACGGTCTAGGACATATAATTTGACATTGTCTCGTGCACGTGCATTCATCGGATATTTGCCATGAGGCATAAACATCGCCGCATGAGCAATAAACTCACCTCGTTCAAAGATAGAAAATACGCGCTCATCACCTTCTATTGAATAGCGGAACATCTCTACTGCACCACTCCCCATGACAAAGTATTGTGTTGCCACATCCCCCTCAGAAAAAAGCCGGTCTCCTGCTTTCATCTGACAAGTTCCTGCATTTTCGAGCAAGCTTGCATAAAGTTCCGCTGGATGACCGCCAAACACGGGGTGCTGAGCCAGCACACTTCTTAACTGTTCTTCCTCGATAGAGGTTAAATTGATTTTTATCATTGGTAATTTAATAGAGAAGTGGTTGAATGTTAGAATAGGATACTTTTATTTTAACGTGTTTTATGACTTACTTTATTCTTCTTACCTTGCATCTACTAAGTGCATTCGCCTTTATTGGAACGGTTTTTTTTGAAGTGCTCTTTCTTAGGTATATCCAGCACAAACTCAGCAACGACATTATGCAAGCCGTAGGCAAAGAAGTCGGTGGACGAGCTAAACAATTAATGCCCTTTGTACTATTAACGCTATTTGCCACTGGGCTAGGCATGGCACACTTTCATATGGCACGTTTTGGTATCACTGGCAATGGACACTTTACCTTATTGTTTAGCCTTAAAATCATCATCGCTATCAGTGTGTTAATCCACTTCATCAGTGCCATGATACTTCGTAAAAAAGGACTCTTAAAAGGTAAAGTATCGCATCACATCCATACCAGTGTTTTTTACCATGTAGTGCTAATTGTCATATTAGCTAAGGCAATGTTTTATATTTAAATAAATCCATTGTTTAACCCCATTATGAGCGGCTCATTTCACTTCTCTATGTGCCTCTGATAATGGGGTTATTCTAAATGTTTACTGTGTACCACCCACCGTCAAACCATCCAGACGAATAGTCGGCATGCCCACGCCTACCGGTACACCTTGCCCTTCTTTACCACATGTACCAATACCACTGTCCAATGCCAAATCATTACCAATCATGGATACTTTGTTCATCGCATCAGGGCCATTACCAATCAAAGTCGCCCCTTTGATTGGGTAACTGATTTTGCCATTTTCAATCATATAAGCCTCGGAAGCGGAGAAGACAAATTTACCACTGGTAATATCCACCTGACCACCAGAGAAACTCGTCGCATAAATACCTTTTTTGACAGATCGGATGATTTCCTCTGGAGCTTTATCACCATTAAGCATAAACGTATTCGTCATGCGCGGCATCGGTAAATGAGCATATGACTCTCGGCGACCATTGCCGGTAATTGCGGTTTTCATCAAGCGTGCATTCATACTATCTTGCATATATCCGCGAAGAATACCATCTTCGATTAAGACTGTTCGTTGTGTCGGATTACCCTCGTCATCAATATTCAATGAGCCACGACGATCGGGAATAGTACCGTCATCAATAACCGTTACACCTTTTGAAGCAACTCGCTCACCAATACGCCCAGAAAAGACACTAGACCCTTTGCGATTAAAGTCACCCTCTAAGCCATGTCCTACTGCCTCATGCAATAAGATACCCGGCCAACCAGAACCCAATACGACAGTCATCTCACCGGCTGGTGCCGCTTTGGCTTCTAAATTGGTCAATGCTTCACTCACCGCTTTTTGAACATACTCTTGTAAAAGCGCTTCGGTGAAATAATTTAAACCATAGCGACCACCGCCACCCGAATGTCCCATCTCGCGACGTCCATTGCGTTCTGCAATCACAGTCAGCGATAAACGCACCAATGGGCGAACATCAGCTTGAAGACGACCATCAGAGCCTGCAATAAGAACCACATCGTACTCTGAGCTTAAACCTGCCATCACTTGTACAATCGCTGGGTCTTTGGCTCGAGCCAATTGCTCCACACGCTCTAACAATGCCACTTTCTCTGTTGTATCAACGCTGCCCGTCGGATCAATAGGTACATATAAACGATGAGGCTCTGCCACGGTCTTTGCTACTTTTGCTTTACCAGCTCCTTGACGAGCAATGGTTTTCACCGTGCTAGCGGCTTTCATTAACGCTTTAGAAGAAATATCATCTGAATAGGCAAAAGCCGTTTTATCACCCGAAACCGCTCGCACACCGACACCTTGAGAGATATTAAAACTTCCTGTTTTCACAATCCCTTCTTCTAATCCCCAACTTTCGCTACGCGTGAATTGGAAATACAAATCAGCATAGTCGGCCTTGTGGGTAAAAATTTCAGCCAATGCCTTTGCTAAATGCCCCTCGTTAAGACCATAAGGTTCTAGTAATAAAGACTGTGCTTGTTCAAAAGCTGATTGTGTTGTGTGAGCCATCTTACGAAAAATCTCTTAGAAATAAATTTTGAATGTTAAAGATTAGCATAGATTAAGAAGTTACGTGGGGGATTGAGAGTACAAAACCATCTAGAGAACAGCTAAAAGCACCTTGGGGTAATGGGTTGCAATTTTTAATAATGTCAGTGCTCCCGTAGAAGGTTTACGCTGTCCCTGCTCCCATGCTTGTAATGTTCTTACTGAAACCCCCATAATCTTCGCAAACTCCTTTTGAGATAGCCCTATGCTACGACGTGCCTGCACTGCCTCATTCACTGTTACGGTATACTCTTTAGCAACTTCACCTGCTTTCATTTGCTTAACACTGGCTAATAATAACTCTCCAAGCTCCTCTCCACTAAATTCATGATTTTTTATATCAATTTTATCTAAATCAATCATTATTCAACTCCTTTACAATAGCTTTTAATAAATGCGCCGGAATATGCTCTTGTTTAGCTTTAGCATATATGATCAATAAATGGATAATTTCTTTAGCTACTTGCCGATAATAAATCACCCTAACACCGCCTCTTTTCCCCATACCAGGACGTGCATAACGTAGTTTCCTACAACCATCACTATGAGGTACTACATCTCCCTCTTCCGCATGCTTAGCAACATAAGCATGCAAATCTCCCTTCTCATCCTCATTAAAAAATGCATTAACCATTTTTGTATAAATGGGTGTTTCTCGCAAAGTACACAGTCTCATTTTACCTCCTTTTTTATAAAACATACTACTAAGTAGTATTTTTGGTTTTATTTATATAAGATAAAAAACAAACTACCCATCAGCAATATGACAAACACCCGTTTATCCATCCGTAAAAATACGTACCTCCCTTATCCTTTGTTTATCCACCAAGAAAAACGGCATAAAGATGACTCTTTATGCCGTTTTATTTAAAATCTTTTACTTTTTCAAAACGAATGGGAGCTTGATAAATCCCGAAAAGCTAATTCTGAAAGATAATGACTACGACTTCTGTAATAGCTTTTGTTACCTAGAATTTTTTTATCTATTCTATGCAATAGGGATTGAGGCAACGTAATATTCACTTTTTCTACTTTACCCATATACGGTGACAAATCAATTTCTACTGTCGCCCAAATCATCCCTTGGTAATCAATATGATAAATATAATCATCTATTGTCTTAGGAAATGGAATTTCCTCATTGTCTTCATTCATACCTTCTAAATGCAAACCAATAGCCTCAATAGCATTATCATAAGCCTCTTGATAACTATCACCAACGGCTACACATCCTAATAAATCAGGCACCACTACGCCATAAACTGTTTTACCCTCAAACATTGTTTTTTCAATAGCAATGGGATATAACATGGATACTCCTTATTTCAACTTTGCTGCCTTTAATACGCTATTAAGCGTTCCCACGGGAATATGTTCTTTCGGATGAGGCACGGTAACGGTGCCTTTCATAAGCCCATGTTTAAATTGATGATGACTGCCACTCACCCTCACCAAGAACCATCCATTCTTTTTTAATAGCTCAATTAAATCTCGGCTTTTCAATATCTTTCTCCTTTTATTGTACCTAATTATGCATATATAAAAAATAGATAATTAGATATTTTTAAAAGATATAATTGATTTAACTAAAGCATAAAAAACAAACTACCCATCAGCAATATGACAAACACTCGTTTATCCATCCGTAAAAATACGTACCTCCCTTATCCTTTGCTTATCCATCAAGAAAAACGGCATAAAGATTAACTCTTTATGCCGTTGCTATTTACAGGTATAGACGTTTTTTATTTGAAGTACGTTTTCACCGTTTCTACTTCATTTTTAGAGCCTAAAATCACACTCACACGCTGATGAATATGTGTCGGTTGAATGTCTAAAATAGGATTCACTGTATCGACGGCGGCACCACCAGCTTGCTCAACCAGCATACTCATTGGATTGGCTTCATACATCAAGCGTAATTTACCCGGTTTATTAGGTTCACGCTTATCCCATGGATACATAAAAATACCGCCTCGTTGTAAGATACGATGTACTTCTGCCACCATAGAGGCTACCCAACGCATATTGAAGTTTTTACCGCGAGGACCTGTCTCACCAGCCAAGCAATCTTCGATATAACGCTTAATAGGCTCATCCCAATGACGCAGATTTGACATATTAATAGAGAACTCTTTCGTATCCTCTGGAATGCGAATATTGTCTTGTGTCAGTACCCAAGAACCTAATTCACGATCCAAGGTAAACGCCACCACACCATTACCAATCGTCAATACTAATAGCGTTTGTGGACCATACAGTGCATAACCCGCCGCCACTTGTTTACGTCCTGCTTGTAAGAAGTCCTCTTCTGTCGCTTCACGATCTTTAATCCCTTCGGGAGCTTTTAAAATTGAGAAAATCGTACCGATAGAGACGTTGACATCGATATTAGATGAGCCATCTAATGGATCGAATAACAAAAGATACTCACCCTTTGGATAGTGGCTAGGAATCTTATGAATGGTATCCATTTCTTCTGAGGCCATTGCCGCAAGTAATCCACCCCACGCATTTGCTTCTAATAAAATATCATTAGAAATCACATCGAGCTTTTTCTGAGCTTCACCTTGGACATTTTCGCTGCCTTGATTACCCAATACGCCACCTAAAGCGCCTTTACTCACAGCGTGACCAATGCTTTTGCAAGCACGAGACACAACTTCTAATAGCAAACGCAAATCAGCAGACACCAGTTGGTTTTCTCGTTGTTGCTCAACCAAATATTGGGTCAGTGTTTTCTTCTTCATATCGACTCCGATAAATTAAATACTTAACGCTTTGCCCACAATTTCTGTGGTATTTTTTGATAGTGTAGGACATTGTGCGACCGTTTGTAAGGCTTTTTGCATAAATCCTTTATTTGGTTCGGCATAACGTTGCCAATTATCCATCACACGGGCAAAACGTGCTGCAATTTCTGGGTTAATGGTATCCAAAGCAATTACCTGCTCCGCCCAGAAAGCATAGGCTTCACCGCTCTCATGATGAAAAGCTTCTGTATTATTCATACAAAATTGGAATAATACTGCACGTGCACGATTAGGATTACGTAATGTAAATAATGGATTTTGCATCAGCTCGCGCAGTTGATCCACGCGCTTAACCGACATCGCTTTTAGTGCAAACCATTTATCCATAACTAATGGATTATGCTCAAAATAACGATAAAAGGCTTGGCTATAAATCTCGCTATCTTCTGCTGGTGCATAATACATCAAGGCACTTAAGGCTCCCATACGATCAGTCATATTTTTGGCAGTTTCATATTGTCCTTTAGCCAAGGCAATGCCCTCTTCATCCTGAATGACCAACAAATAATTTAAGGCCATATTTTTTAAGCTGCGCTGACCCATACTAATTGGATCGGGACTATATTCTTTTTGGGAATGATTCCCTTGATAAGTACGCAGCCATAAATCGCGATGCTCTTTTGCTAAAGTTTTATAAACAAACTGACGTGCTTGGTGTAAAGCTAGCGGCGTAATGCTATCTAAACGCTCAACCAACACTTTTTCAGATGGCAATGCCAACAACCATGCACGATAAGCTGCATCAAGGTGCGGATCAGTTAAATTATGCGCCCACACTTCTTGTACAATTGGACTCAAACTGAGCGGTCTCTTTGCCAAAATATCGGCAGTTAAGCGCAAAATCTCACGACTACTTAATTCTTGAGCGGCTTCCCATCGTGCAAAAGGATTACTATCATGCGCACATAATGTCGCTAACTCTTCGAATGAGTAATCATAATCCACATAAACAGGTGCCGAGAAATCACGTAATAAGGACAAAACAGGGCGTTCTGGAATATGGCTAAATACCCATGTTTTTTCTATCTCTGTCAGCTCTAATAAAGCACCACCATTCTCTGTCACTCGGATATCTGACAAATCCTTCACATTTAAAGGAATAGCCTGACCTTGTGTAGTCAACATTCCAATATGGAAAGGAATATGAAATGGTTTTTTCTCAAAATCTGTACGTAACTTTTCGACACCGACTTTATCGCAATGCTGACGCAAAGTAATGGCACATGTTTGTTGAGCATGATCATAATCCATCTGAACGTGTACAGTTGGCGTACCTGCCTGCGAATACCAACGACGGAAAATACTCAAATCCTTACCGGGATTTTGTTGTTGATACACAAATTCCATCGCATTCACAAAATCATCACATGTGACTGCTTGACCGTCATGGCGGCGAAAATACTCATCCATCCCTGCACGGAAACCTGCTTCACCTAATAAAGTATGTTGCATACGGATGACTTCAGCACCTTTTTCATAGACGGTGGCTGTATAGAAATTACCAATTTCTTGATAACTATCTGGTCGGATTGGATGCGCCATCGGTCCTGCATCTTCAGGAAATTGTGATACTCTCAAACGAGTCACATCATCAATTCGCTTAACCGCTCTCGCACTCTTTGCCGCTTCTTCAGAAAGAAAACGCGCCATCATATCGGCAGAGAACTCTTGATCACGAAAAACGGTCAATCCCTCTTTCAGCGATAATTGGAACCAGTCCTGACACGTCACACGATTGCCCGTCCAGTTATGGAAATACTCATGACCGACCACAGACTCAATACCCATATAATTGGCATCACTGGCGATTTCAGGGTCGGCTAATACATAAGCGGCATTAAAAATATTTAAGCCCTTATTCTCCATCGCACCCATATTAAAATCACGCACCGCTACAATCATAAAGCGATCTAAATCAAGCTCTAAGCCAAAGCGTTGCTCGTCCCAAAACATCGAGCGCTCTAAGCTATCCAATGCCCATAAGGTCTGGTCACCATTGCCCTTATCGCTATAGACTTGTAATAGCACTTCACGCCCCGAACGAGTCTTACTCGTTTTCTCGCGAATATCAAAATCACCTGCCACTAGCGCAAATAAATAGCAAGGCTTTAGAAAAGGATCATGCCATTTTGCTTCATGACGACCATTATCCAACTCTCGTGTCGAGAGTAAATTACCATTAGAAAGTAGATACGGGTATTGTGCTTTATCTGCCTCAATCGTGACAAAATACTCACTCATCACATCAGGACGATCTGGGAAAAAGGTAATACGACGAAAACCCTCTGCCTCACACTGCGTAAAGAAACTCTGCCCTGAAACATACAGTCCCATCAATGTGCTATTGGTTTTAGGGTTGCACATCGAAACAATTTTAAGTTCAAAATTTGTCACCTCGGGCTGTAAAGTCAGTAAATTGTCCTTATACTCATAAGCAACTGCCTGTCCATTAAGTAGGATAGTCTTGAGTTCAATATCCTCACCATTTAGTACTAGTAATGCTCCTGCATGCGACGTACGAATTTGCATTGTATTTATGACGGTTGTGCATTCTGGTTCAAGTGAGAAATGCAACTCTACTCGCTCAATAACAAAAGGATAGGGTTGATAATCTTGACGATAAATAGTGGTAGAAGTCATTGACATTTATTAATACTTTAAAAATGGAACTGGTGGTATAGTAGATTAAATATTGAGCATTATAAAACTATTCGCCCCATTACAACAGAGAATAGTTTCTTTTTTAAAGTGAGTCTGATATGTCGCTTTTTCGTAAAATCTTAACTCCTATTGTTATTGCTTCAACAGCATTATTAACAGCATGCGCTACACCCGATACCTTCACTACACAGGTAAATGCATTTAATAACTGGCCTGCTGACACCAAAGGTAAACTCTATGCTTTTAGTAATGATGTTTCGCAAAACTTAGAGCAAAAAAGTTATGCTGATTTAATCGCCAAAGAAATGTGGCGTACGGGATTGATGCAAACGAACAATATCAAAAAAGCCCATTATTTAGTGAACTTCAATGCCAGTACAGAAACGCGTGAGAAAATCGTACAAGAGTACTACGAAGAGCCCATGTTTGTACCGACTTTTGGGTTTGGCTTTGGTAACTTTGGATATGGATACCCTGGTTGGGGTTGGGGCAATAATTTTTATAGCGGTGTAGGTATCAGCTATACTCCTCGTGTGGCACAATACCCTATTCAAATCAGCCGCCATACCTTAGCACTCGAAATTAAAAACAATAAAACAGGTAATCCTGTCTATCAAGCCAAGGCAGTGGCTGACTCACAAAATGCGTCTTTAACACAGGTTATGCCTTATTTAGCGGTGTCTGTTTTTGATAACTTCCCTGGCTCAAATGGTGGTACACGTCATATTGAATTTGATATTGATAAAAGCCGTGAACAACAAACACCAGTGAAGTATATTCCAGAATAGTGCGTTAGCAGTAGCCCTCTCCTAGGAAACTTGTGACGTAATGATTATTACCAGTCCACACGGAGAGACATTCACTCGTCGCGACATTGGAAACGACGAAGCACTTTCCGAAGCAAGAGTGAACTGTCTGCTGTGTGGGCGGATAGCCAATGCTAATAGCAACAAGGTTTGCTACTCGTTGCGTGCAATTGTTCGTGTTACTCCATCACCATCACCTATTACAGAACTTGTGTAGGCGCTCGTAATAGTGCCAGTGAGCACAAGACCACACGGAGAGACATTCACTCGCCGCGACATTGGAAACGGCGAAGCACTTTCCGGAGCAAGAGTGAACTGTCTGCAGTGTGGGCAAATAGTAAATGCTAATAGCAACAAGGCTTGCTACTCGTTCGGCGCAATCGCTGATTGCCACTAGTACTATTTTGCATACGTCAATCTGCCTACAGGTTTTTGTCAGTCGCTCAGACAGTGCCTCACTTCGTTCGTCAAACTCGCTTGGTGACCAAAAACCTCTCCGGCAGATTAGCTTCGATGATAGTGCAAACTAGCACCAAAACTCACAGAAAGCACTACACTTAAGGAATAAGTACCGTCGCCCCTGTCGTCTTGCGTGAAGCCAATTCAGTTTGTGCCTTGGCGACCTCACTCAAAGGATACGTCTGATCGATGACGACTTTAATATTTCCCGCCAAAATATGCGCAAATAGTTCATCTGCCGCAGCTTGCATTTTCTCTGCTGTATCCACATGTGTCCCTACCGTAGGACGGGTCACAAATAATGAACCTTTTGCAGCAAGAATACCCAAGTCCACGCCAGTAACTGCCCCTGAAGCATTGCCATAGCTCACCATCAATCCGCGAGGACGTAGGCAATCTAAAGATATTTCCCATGTACTTTTACCCACACCGTCATAAACGACAGGGACTTTAGCCCCTTGAGTGAGTTCAAGCACACGGGCAGGGACATTCTCTGTCGTGTAATTAATGGTCTCCCATGCGCCATATTGTTTTGCTAACGCTGTTTTTTCATCGCTAGAGGCTGTACCGATTAAGTTTACACCCAATGCTCTTGCCCATTGACAAGCAATCAAGCCTACTCCACCTGCTGCGGCATGGAAAAGAATTGTTTCACCCTCTGTAAGACGATAGGTTTGACGGAATAAATATTGAACGGTTAGACCTTTCAACATCACAGCAGCAGCCTCTTCAAAGGCAATCCCGTTGGGTAAATGCACCACCTGTTTGGCTGGTAGATTACGCACTTTGGCATAGGCACCAAGAGGACTTTGACCATAAGCGACGCGATCACCCTCTTTAAAACGAGTGACCCCTTCACCTACTGCCGTCACAATGCCCGCCCCCTCAAAACCTAATCCATGTGGTAGCGGTGCTTTATATAAGCCCGTACGGAAATAAATATCGATAAAATTTAAACCAATCGCTTCTTGCTGAATCTGGATTTCTCCTGCCGCGGGTAGTGGAACCTCTACTTCTTCTAAACATAATTGCTCCACACCACCATGCTCATATACTCGTACTGCTTGCGTTAATATCGACATGCCAATTCCTTAAAAAAATAGATATAGTGAGTTTATCAAAATTTCGCTACAATAAGCATAACAGATACTGCCTAGGCAGTAGACATTCACAATGAACCCATAAGCCTACTATAAAACTATGCCTTTTTATCATTATCAAGAACGCCCCGAAGAGCTTGAAAACCCTCTAAATAACTTGGGCTATCTTTTAAAGCTACTGAATGAAAGCTGTATGGCTCAAGTCGAAGAAAGCATGAAAGAGTTTGACTTAACGGCAGCACAGTGGCGCCCTCTCGTGATTTTAGATTTAAAACAAGCTGAAACACCTGCGGAAATCGCTCGTATAATGAATACAGATACGGGGGCAATGACTCGCATGTTAGATCGTTTAGAAAAAAAAGGCTTTATTAATCGCATTCGTTGCGAAACAGATCGTCGAGTCATTAATCTCAAGCTCACCGACAAGGGAAATCAGGTAACGAAAAAGCTCATGCCTACGGTAGCTACCGTCTTAAATAAAGCATTAGATGGATTTAACAAAGAGGAATTTGAGCTATTTAAACAATTTACGATGCGTATGCTCAACAACCTGAATCCTGAGGAAATCAATCATTTAAAAATGGTTGTGCAATGCACTAAAAAACCTTAATCTTAGCAAGTTATCTCAAACAAGCCTGAGGAAAAGTATCCCATCATCATAAAACCCTCATCAAACATCGATATCATCAATATTAGATCAGGGTCTTTTCAATTATTCGATTGATTAGGTCTATTTACTTACGACCACCAATTAATGAGCCGAGCACTCCTCGGATTAATTGGCGCGTCACGCTACGTACTTGACTCTTAACTACTTGTTGCACAATACCATCTCGTTTACCGCCTCGAGGTCCTGTGCTGCCTAGCATTAAATCTTTGACAGAACCTAAAATACCACCACCATCACTCTCTTCATTTTTAGTCGATTGTGCTGATGCCATTTGCTCCGCGCGTTTTTGTAAAACCTCATAAGCTGATTCACGATCTAATACACGGTCGTATTTACCTGTAAACATAGACGCATTCCGAATAGCTTGACGCTCATTCTCTGTCGCAGGTCCAATGCGACTCGCTGGTGGCATCACCCACGCACGCTGAGTAATAGAAGGAATCCCTTTTTCATCCAAACAAGAAATTAATGCTTCACCTACACCAAGCTCTGTAATCGCTTCTACTGCATTAAGTTTCGGGTTTTCGCGCATAGTTTCTGCGGCTGTCTTCACGGCTTTTAAATCGCGCGGCGTAAAAGCACGTAAAGCATGTTGAACACGATTACCTAATTGACCTAAAACAGTATCCGGAATATCCAATGGATTCTGTGTAACGAAATACACGCCCACTCCTTTAGAACGGATTAAGCGCACAATTTGCTCAATTCGCTCTACCAATACCTTAGGTGCATCATTAAAGAGTAAATGCGCTTCATCAAAGAAGAACACAAATTTAGGTTTTTCTAAGTCTCCCACCTCAGGCAAGGATTCGTACAATTCAGCTAACAACCATAGCAAGAATGTCGAGTAAAGTTTCGGGGCTTGCATTAAACGATCCGCCGCTAGAATATTGATATACCCTTGACCATTGCTATCGACACGCATCAAATCAAAGATATCTAACATGGGTTCACCAAAAAAGAGATTAGCTCCTTGGTTTTCAATCTCTAGCAATGCCCGTTGGATAGCGCCTACAGATGCTGCAGAAATATTGCCATAGGTTTGACGTAACTCGGCTGAGCGCTCACTCACATGTTGCAACATTGCACGAAGGTCTTTTAAGTCTAAAATTAATTGCCCTTCATCATCAGCCAATTTAAAAACGATATTGAGAATACCGGTTTGTGTATCATTCAGCCCTAATACGCGTGATAAAAGCAAAGGCCCCATATCGCTAATGGTTGATCGTACTGGGTGACCTTGCTCGCCAAATACATCCCATAATACTGTCGGGCAGCCGGCAAATTGAGGCATGGGTAGATTGTATTTTTGTAAACGCTCTTCAAACTTAGGACTCGTTTGACCTGCTTGAGAAATTCCTGTCAAATCCCCTTTGATGTCTGCCATAAAAACAGGCACACCTAATTGAGAAAAGGACTGTGCAAGACCTTGCAAAGTGACTGTTTTCCCTGTACCTGTCGCCCCAGTAATACAACCATGACGGTTAGCATATTTGGGTAAAAGATAAACATCTTGTTCAGCATTTTTTGCTAAAAGGATGGGATTTGCCATGGATAAATTCCTTAAAATAATGGGATGACAATGCAATCTAATCAATTTTTTACAACATCATACGCTAATCAGCCAACTGATATTGTATTTTTGTCAATTATATATTGGCTTTTTATAAAAAGACGTTTCAAGAATTGTTAAAATCAAGGTTTAGTCTTTAATTTATCAAGGGTTGTCTGCTTAGACAGCCCTATTTCCGTTATTTATAAGAGAAATATCAAATGGCTGGTCACAGTAAATGGGCAAATATTCAGCACCGTAAAGGTCGCCAAGACGCAAAACGCGGTAAGCTTTGGACAAAAATTATTCGTGAAATTCAAGTCGCTGCACGCGCTGGTGGCGGTGATGTCAATGCCAACCCTGCTTTACGCCTAGCTTGGGATAAAGCCATGGCGGCAAATATGCCAAAAGACAATATCATGCGTGCTATCCAACGTGGTGCTGGTGGTGCTGACGGCGAAAACTACGAAAGCATCCGCTATGAGGGTTATGGTCCTGCTGGTGCTGCTGTGATTATTGATTGCATGACAGACAATCGCACTCGCACCGTTTCTGATGTCCGTCATGCACTGAGTAAATTTGGTGGTAATCTTGGTCAAGATGGCTCTGTTGCCTTTATGTTTAAACATTGTGGTCAGTTCATCTACGCACCTGGTAGCGATGAAGACAAAATTATGGAAGTTGCCTTAGAAGCAGGCGCTGAGGATATTGTTACCGACGAAGAAGGTGTGATTGAAGTCATCAGTGCGCCTAGCGATTATACGCAAGTCAAAGATGCACTCCATGCAGCAGGTTTAGTCCCAGAAGTAGAAGCGATCATCATGAAACCGCTTAACGAAACGGCTCTAGAAGGAGATGACGCCATTAAAATGCGTAAAATCCTCGATATGCTCGAAGGCTTAGATGATGTTCAAGAAGTACATACCACAGCGGTATTTGATGAATCTGAATAAGGATAAACCATGAAAGTTCTTGTTGTCGGTAGCGGTGGTCGTGAACATGCGATTGCTTGGCGTTTAGCACAATCTCCTCGTGTGACTGAGGTATTTGTCGCTCCAGGTAATGGAGGAACAGCATTAACGCCCTCCTTAAAAAATCTTCCTATCACCAAAAAGGAAGACCTTGTACAATTTGTCAAAGAAAATCAGATTGCTTTTACAGTAGTTGGTCCTGAAGCGCCTTTAGCTGACGGTATTGTGGATACTTTCCGTACACATGGCTTAGCTATCTTTGGCCCAACAAAAGCAGCTGCTCAACTAGAAAGCTCTAAAGACTTTGCTAAAGCCTTTATGGTACGGCATGGCATTCCAACAGCAGCTTACGCAACATTCACAGAGGCAAAAGCCGCACATCAATATATTGATGAACAAGGCGCTCCTATCGTTATCAAGGCTGACGGTTTAGCTGCAGGTAAAGGTGTCGTCGTTGCAGAAACCATAGAGCAAGCTCACCAAGCCATTGATGATATGTTAGGTGATGGTAAGCTAGGCTCTGCTGGTGCTCGTGTCGTTATCGAAGGTTTCTTAAAAGGTGAAGAAGCGAGTTTCATCGTCATGGTAGATGGTAAAAATGTCTTACCTTTAGCCAGTAGTCAAGACCATAAACGTCAGTTAGACAATGACCAAGGTCCTAATACAGGTGGCATGGGTGCTTACTCGCCTGCACCTATCGTGAGTAATGTTTTACATGATCGCATTATGAAAGAGGTCATTTACCCTACTGTCCAAGGGATGGCGGCTGATGGTATTGAGTTTACTGGCTTTCTCTATGCTGGCTTAATGATTGATGACGGTGACGATGCAACACGCCCGATTAAGGTCTTAGAGTTTAACTGTCGTATGGGTGACCCAGAAACACAACCTATCATGATGCGTATCCGTAATGATTTTGCTGAAGTCGTTGAAAAGGCAATTGCGGGTCAATTGGATAAAGCTCACATCGACTGGGATCCTCGTACGACGCTAGGTGTCGTCATGGCGGCATATAACTACCCTGCCTCACCTCGTACTGGTGATGTCATTACTGGCATTCCTGCTGCTGGTGCGGATTGCGTCACTTTCCATGCTGGCACTAAGCTAGAAGGCGACACGCTACTCACCAGTGGAGGTCGTGTGCTTTGTGTTACCGCAATTGGTGATACCGTTGCACAAGCTCGTCAGACAGCCTATGAAACGGTGGCACGTATCCATTTTGATGGTGTCCAGTTCCGTAAAGATATCGCTTGGCGTGCTTTAAAGGCTCAAGGCTAATGGTGAAATCATTAGCTAAACGTAAAATCGGTCTACTAGGGGGAAGTTTTAATCCTTTCCATAATGCGCATTTACGTTTAGCCCTCACTGCTTTATCGCAATTAGCATTAGATGAGGTGCAACTGATTCCGGCAGGGCAACCTTGGCAAAAAACGGTCTCTGTAAGTGCAGAACACCGTCTTGCTATGTTACAGCTTGCCATACAAGGAGCATCTCAACTAAAAATAAATCCCATTGAAATTGAACGTACGGGCCCAAGTTATACGATTGATACAGTCAAAAATCTCCCTACTAATGCGGACTATTATTGGTTAATGGGAAGTGACCAATTAAATAATTTTTGTACATGGAAAGAATGGCAAGCGATTCTTCACTATGTGCAGCTGGTGGTCGTCAAACGCCCACATTATGAAGTGAATCCTCCTCAAGAATTGCTAGATACGTTAGCCAAAAATCACCAGTCATTGATTTTTTTACATTTTGATGAGATTGACTTATCCTCCACCCATATCCGCGACAAACTTATGCGCGGTGAATCGGTAGAAACTTTTATCCACCCTGATGTACTCCATTACATCAAAAAAAATAACTTATATAAAGCCTAATTCCCTGAATGAGGCGATTAATTTAAAACTATGAATATTCAAAAACTACAACGTTTAGTGGTTGATGCTTTAGAA
The DNA here is from genome assembly GCF_013133795.1 of Pelistega suis. Classification (GTDB taxonomy): domain Bacteria; phylum Pseudomonadota; class Gammaproteobacteria; order Burkholderiales; family Burkholderiaceae_B; genus Taylorella; species Taylorella suis. Next base: position 103,322 of record NZ_JABGBN010000006.1, on the reverse strand, counting down.
GATGTCAAGGCACAAGACATTAAAGTGTTTAATACCACGCATTTAACTGGCCTATTTGAACGTGTCATTATTGCCAGTGGGACATCGAATCGCCAAACACGTGCACTTGCACGTAGCGTCATTGATGCTGTGCGTGCCCATGATATTGAAATTGTCGCTTTAGAGGGCGAAGATAGCGGTGAATGGGTACTCTTAGATATTGGTGATATTGTGATTCATTGTATGCAACCCGCTATCCGTGCTTACTATGACTTAGAGTCTATTTGGGGTGGCAAACCTGTCCGTCTCAAATTACTTCCACAATCGACACAGCCCGTCATGCAAGCAAACTATGCTTTTGATGAGTTTGATGACGAATAATCGCCTATGAAACTTTATGTGATTGCTGTCGGTAACCGTATGCCTCAATGGGTCGAAACGGCATGGGAAGACTATGCCAAACGCATGCCTGCAGACTGTGCTATTGAGCTCAAAGAGGTTAAACCTGAACCACGTACCAGTGGTAAAACAGCCGCACAAATGATGCAAGCCGAGGCAAAACGTATTGAAGCTGCTATTCCTAGTGGTGCTTTACGCATTGTCTTAGATGAGCACGGCAAAGATATGACCACCATCCAACTGGCTCAACATTTAGAAAAATGGAAACTCAGTGGACAAGATGTCGCTATCATCATTGGTGGTCCTGATGGCTTAGATCCAAGTATTAAAAATGCAGGTGATACTAAACTGCGTCTTTCCTCACTTACTCTACCCCATCCCATGGTACGTGTTTTACTCGTTGAGCAGCTCTATCGTGCATGGAGTGTTACTGTCAATCATCCTTATCATCGTGCTTAAGAATCTTGGTTAATCTATGAGTCTATCTCCTCTTCCTACCATTTATCTAGCCTCTGCTAGCCCTCGTCGTCATGAGCTTTTAAAACAAATCAGGGTTGAGCATGAGATTCTCAATGTCCCTGCACCTCCTGGGGAAGATGAGCCTCAATTTGCAGGTGAGTCTGCCGCAGATTATGTGCAACGTACAGCACTTGAAAAGGCACAACGAGCAGAGCAATATCTTATTCAACAAGAGATGCTTATCCGTCCCATTCTCTCTGCAGATACGTGTGTGATTTTAGAGAATGAAGTACTTGGTAAGCCACAAGATGCTATGGATGCAACTCGTATTCTTGCAAAACTTTCAGGTAAAACACATGAAGTTCATACAGCAGTCGTTCTCTTACATCGAGGAGAGATTGCTCAACAGGTATCTATTACACGTGTCACTATGCGAACTCTCTCACTCAAAGAAATTGCTCGCTATATAGAGAGTGGCGAAGCCTATGGTAAAGCAGGGGCTTATGGTATCCAGGGATTGGCTGCGGTATTTATTGAGAAAATTGAAGGCAGTTACAGCGGTGTCATGGGGCTACCTATTTTTGAGACGTGGTCGTTATTGAGTAAGCAATTGACGTGAGTACTTGCGATAGTGCTCATAAGTATCAGACCATACTGCAGACATTTCGTTCTATATCGTCCTCCCTGCAGAACTTGTGATTGATATAGACCACACTGCAGACAGTTCACTCTTGCTCCGGAAAGTGCTTCGCCGTTTCCAATGTCGCGGCGAGTGAATGTCTCTCCGTGTGGTCTAATGCTCATTAGCAGTACAATGTTTACTTAAGCAACAAGGGTTTGCGGAGACGTTTCGATGCACAAAGCGAGTTAGGCGAACGTAGTGAGGCTCTGTTCGAGCGACTGCGCGGAATGTGTAGCAAACCTTGGCTATTAGCATTGGCTGTCCGAGCGAATACACAAGTTCTGTAATAGGTAATGGTGATGGAGTAACACTAACAACTACACGGAACGTGCAGCGAACCTTGCACTTAAACAAAGGATACCCTATTAACTCGCTATTTTTCTCGACAATTCTCTTGGCAATGGGAACGACACATCTTCCTCAATTCCTGCCACTTTACGTACAGACACTGCACCTAACTCTTTTAGACGATTGATAACATTTTGTACCAATACCTCAGGAGCAGAAGCACCTGCCGTGATGCCAATCGATTGTTTACCCTCTAGCCATAATGGATTAATCATCTCTGGATCATCAATTAAATACGATGGACAACCCAAACGATCCGCAACTTCACGTAAACGATTTGAATTTGAACTATTTACACTCCCCACCACAAAGAAAACATCACATTGTGGGGCGACCATTTTTACAGCGTCTTGGCGATTTTGCGTGGCATAACAAATATCGCTCTTCTTAGGCGCAACAATATTAGGGAATCGTGTATGTAAGGCTTTAGTCACCATCGCTGCATCATCTACAGATAAGGTAGTTTGAGTGACGTAAGCGAGGTTTTCAGGGTTTTCAACAACAAGACTTTCTACATCTTCTGGTGTCTCAACAAGATACATACGACCTTTGGCTTGTCCTAACGTCCCTTGCACCTCAGGATGTCCTTTATGTCCAATCATAATAATCTCATGACCGGCTTCATGCATTTTCTTTACTTCGACATGCACTTTAGTCACCAATGGACATGTTGCATCAAAGACTTTTAATCCTCGCTTTTCAGCTTCTTCTCGTACAGATAAGGCGACGCCATGCGCAGAGAATACCACAATCCCCCCCTTAGGAACCTCATCTAATTCTGCCACGAATACGGCACCTTTATCGCGTAAAGACTGCACCACAAAACGATTATGCACAATCTCATGACGTACATAAATCGGCGCACCATGCAATTCTAATGCACGCTCTACAATATCAATCGCACGGTCCACACCTGCACAAAAACCTCGTGGTTCGGCTAATAAAATTTCGGCTTGGCTCATTAGAGAACTCCAATGATAGTCACATCTACTTTTAAATCCACACCCGCCAAAGGATGATTAAAATCAAATAAGGCGGTATCATCCTGAAAACCCTTAAACAATCCAGAGAATTTAGCGCCATTAGGTGCAGTAAACTCCACCATATCATTGACTTCAAACGTCGCATCTTCGCCAGCATTTTCAGCAAGCATCTTTTTAGTGACCGCTTGAATTAACTCTGGATTACGCTCACCAAATGCCTGTGCTGCCGATAACTCATAACTAAAGGTCTCACCCTCTGAATGTCCTAATAAAGGTTTCTCAAGGGATTCAGGCCATTGACCCATACCCATTTGTAATGTCGCCGGCTTACCATCGTATGTATCAATAAATACAGAACCCTTACCATCTCCTGAATTTAAGGTGATTCGGTAATTGAGAGTTAGATATGAATTAGGTTGGACACTTTTGTCCATGGGGCTATTATTTTCGCTCATTTTCAGGCACGCTAAATAAAATTAATTTCTTAAAAAGGCTATTGTAACGATTATGAACACTTCTCGCATAGAATATCCGCAAGAACGTCCAAGAGAACGTTTACTAAAACACGGTCCCAAAGTACTCAGCACGCCAGAATTACTCGCTATTATTCTAGGTACGGGACCAAAAGGCGATAATGTTATCAACTTTTGCCATTCCCTCTTGCTACAATTTGGGGGCATTCGTGCCCTACTCAATGCTTCCAGTGAAGAACTTTTTGATATTAAAGGTTTAGGGCAAGCCAAAATTTCGCAATTACAGGCTCTCAAAGAGCTATCCGTTCGCTCACTAGAAGAACCTCTTCGTGCAAGCAATATTCTTAATCAATCAAGTATTGTAAAACAATATTGTATTCACCAACTCGGCCATCTAGAAATCGAACATTGCTATGCTCTTTTTTTAAATAAGGCTTTTCAACTCATTCATACTGAACCTATTGCCAAAGGCACGATTGATCAGGCTCAAATCTATCCTCGAGAATTAGTCCGTACTGCTCTACGATTTCATGCAGCCTATGTCATTCTCGCCCATAATCATCCCTCTGGATCTATAGAACCAAGCGTAGCAGATCTCCAATTAACTGAACACTTAGGAGAAGCACTTGCCCTTTTAGATATTAAGTTACTGGATCATCTTATTATCGCTAAAGGGAAAGCACTTTCCTTAGCTGAAGCGGGTCATCTTTAAGGAAACCAACTTATCTTTAAATCCTCCTCTTAAACAACAGTTTAAACTACCCCTCTTAAACAACAGCGAGCGTACTATTCGATTAAATATTTTTAATTTTTTCTATCAATTGTTATTTAGGTGACAATCTTTTTTATGGTTTTGTGGTAAATCTAAGGTTTAATTTTTTCTTATAGGCAAATTTCTATGCAAAGTCACGTTAGCATTATTTTTAATTCATCTGACCGCAAAGACTACGAGTTTTTTATTCATAACAATAGCGATGAAGCACAAGAGGCTGCTCGTGCATGGTTCGCTGATAAATGGGTTGAATTAGAATGCGAGCCTATCCGCCAAAGCGGTAAAGTACTTTTGCTTGATCGTATTCTGAGTGTTGTCGATGGTTTAGGTCATTATTGGTTTGAAGACCACCCAAAAGAAGCTCAAGAGCTTGCTAAAAAGGCCGTACTCGCACTAGATTCTCCTGTCGTTGTGATTGATTTACCTGGTGCTTCTATTAGTTCAAATTAATTGTTGCCGCCTCACAACTTTTTGATAATTTTTGCATTAGTTATCTGAAAATATTAGTTTTTTTGCTATTTTTTCATTTATAATGCTGAATTCACTCTTGGATACGTGGCATTGGCATAATGCCTTTGTCGGCGACCCACTATATCTTTAAGGAATTAAAATGAAAGAAGGCATTCACCCAGAATACCGCGAAGTTGTTTTCCTAGACCAACAAACAGGTAACAACGTTATCATTCGCTCTACTGTTCATACTCGCGAAACTATCGAGTTAAACGGTAAAACATACCCACTTTTTAAGTGTGACGTAACAGCAGAATCTCACCCATTCTATACTGGCGCTCAAACTCGTGTTGTTGAAACTGGTCGCGTTGAGAAATTCCGTGCTCGTTTCGCGCGTACAGCAGGCGCACTTAAAAAATAATTTCTGTTTTTCATCACCGAAAACAGTCTTTATGAAAAAGCAGCTTTCACAGCTGCTTTTTTTATGACCTGTATTAAACTGGTACGGATACTTTAAGCAGAACAGCAAGAATACACTCTCAATAAAATATCCAATATATTTTTGATATTTAAGCACTCAACGCAAACCTAAGAATCTATCAAGCTTTTAAATGAAAACAGCCGAAATACCCAGCTTACGGTATAATAAAAGCTGACATAATAAATACATAAAACCAGTTCGGCCTACGCCGATAAGCACTCATTTTAAGTAAAAGTAATATCGTGGTCTTTACACAAAGAAAAACACCTGCTCGCTTGGCTAGTCCAGCAGCACGTAAACTGCCTCGCCAATATCTATTTTGGTTTATGTTGATCTACATCATCGCTGGTCTATTTGGTCGTGACCCATGGAAGACTGATGATGTAGCAGGTATTGCCTCAATGGCATCCGCCATTAATCATGACAATTGGCTGACCTCTTATATTGGGATTATGCCATATACTGATTATGGTCCATTAACCAGCATTATTGGTGGGGCTTTTCTTGCTATTTTTAGTCCACTTTTTGAGCTTTTTACCACCCCTTTAAATGCCCATATTATTGCTGCACGTCTACCAAATTTCCTTTATTTTTTTGGGATGATGTGGGGAGTATGGTATGGCACCTATTTGCTCGCACGCCGAGATGAGGCACAACCGTTACCCTTGCCCTTTGGGGGGGAGCCACATCCTCGTGACTATGGTCGTATGCTAGCAGATGTCGCCTTCTTTTTTATGCTTTCATCTGTTGGTATTGTGATTCGCATTCATGAAACCAGCTTTTTCCCACTATTAATGTGTATTCACGCCATTGCTTTTTATGGTTTTGTTCGTCTCTTAGACCACCCTACTCAAGGGAGTCTAGTGATTGGGCTGATGTTAGTTGCCGCCTTGATGACCCAAGGTTTGATCGGTGTAGCGCCATTGCTTATCGTTACCATCGCCTTATTTATTGCTCCCATTTATTCAATCCGCCTCAAAGTTTTCCTATTTTTGAGTCTAGTATTAGGTGTCTTATTAAGTGCAGTTTGGCTATCTACAGCTTATAACCATGACCCCTCTTGGGTTCTCCATTGGTGGAAAGAGCAACAAATTGCTTTTTCGCTACAACACTGGTCTGAGATACCCAAGAGTCTACGTGATCTTGCTTGGTTTTTGTGGCCAAGCTGGCCTTTTGCCTTACTAGCCCTATGGAACTGGCGCAAATGGTTTGATGCACCTCATATCTTTATTCCTGCTATTTTTGTTATTGCTCATTTACTTGTCATTTTTAGTGCGAGGGATGCCTTTGAGCCTGAATATGGTCCATTAACGATTGCTTCTGCTATCTTAGCCGCCATGGCAATTCCTACTTTAAAACGCCACATTATCAATCTACTGGACTGGTATTCCATTATGATTGTAACCCTAGGTTTATTAACTATTTGGGTGGGCTGGTCGGCACTCTATCTCGGTATCCCCACACAAATTCAGCGCAATATCATGCGACTTATTCATGGCTTTGATAATAGCATTAACTGGATTGCTGTCGTGGCGGGTCTTATTGTGTGTGTCCTTTGGTATAAAGTCATCGCATGGCGTCTCAAAGCCAACCCTCAAGCGATGTGGCGAGGGATTGTTTTATCGGCTGCTGGTACGATTATTTCATGGCTATTGCTTTCTGTGCTTTGGCTATCTGCCATTGACTACAACCGTTCATACCGAAGCACTGGCGAATCATTAGCCGAATCACTCAAAAGACATGCACCGACCTATGAGTGCGTCACAGGTATTAATGTGGGTAAGGGGCAAGCCGCTGCTTTTTATGTTTTCGCTAATTTACGTTTATCTGAGCAAAAACATTGTCGCTACGTTCTCATACAAACGACTGAAGATAGTGTCGCCCAGGAGTCTTTTGCCCACAAAGATGACGGCAAGGTGATTTGGCAAGGGCAACGTCCTGCAGAACGACACGGTGAAGTATTCCTACTCATTGACTTAGATGAGAACTAAGTAAAGATATTATGTCCGCTAATACGACTCAGCAAGTACAAAAATCACTCATTCATCAGGCATGGCCCATTCTCATTGCACAATGGGCTGGCATGTCTTTTGCCGTGCTAGATACAATGATGTTGGGTAATTTTAATGCCCAATCATTACAAGCAATGAGCCTAGCTGCATCAATTTTTATTACCGTCAATATTAGCTTAACAGGCGTCATCCACGCTCTTATCCCGATTTGTTCTCAATTATTTGGCGCCAATAAAACAGAAGAAATCGGTGTTTTGTGGGGCCAAGGTATTTGGATTGCTCTTTTTCTCTCACTAAGCTTTGGACTGTTGCTATTATTTCCTGATATTTGGTTAAGTTTTTCTGGTGAAGTGAGTCCCGAGGTTCGTGCTGAAGTAAAAAACTACTTACTTATCTCTTTCTTTGCTGTCCCTGCCTCCCTAATGTTTAGGGCGGTTTATTCCTTATGCACGTCTACCTCTCGCCCTAAACACGTGATGTATATCAATGTGGCAAGTATTTTTATTAAGGCATTTTTAAACTGGGTACTGATTTTCGGTCATTTTGGACTACCAGCACTAGGAAGCACTGGTGCAGCTATTTCTACCATGTTGGTCAGTTGGTTTACCTTTATTTTTGGGCTATGGATTGTCTTTTCGGATGACTATTACCAACAGTTTAAATTACGTCTAGGCTTACCCAATATTAAGCACTTTATCGAAATTCTCAAACTAGGCTTGCCGATGGGAGGCTCTTATCTCGTCGAGGTTAGTGCATTTACCTTTATGGCGCTCCTCGCCGCACGAGAAGGCATGCATGTCTCTGGTGGACATCAAATTATGGCAAACCTAGCTGCCCTACTCTATATGATGCCCCAAGCCATCGGCGTCGCTACGGCCGCACTATCCGCCCAAGCGATTGGGCGACGAGATTTTCCACTCTCTTATCTGATTAGCAAACAGGGGCTTCTTATAGGATTTATGGGGGCATTCATCAGTAGTGCCGTGGTCTTTTTTGGGAAGCCATTCATTTTATTTCTCTATACAAGTGATGCGGCGGTGGCAGCAATGGCGGCAAGTTTATTAGTCCTAATGCCCTTTTTCCACATTCTTGACTATTTCCAATGCATTATCACTTATATATTACGCGCCCATAAAATCGCAACCATTCCTTTTGTCACCCAAACGGTTTTACTCTCTGGATTAGGCTTAGGCGGTGGTTATTACTTTGGTTATGGTCCTGGACAAGGGCAACTCGCCTGGCTAAGCACTATCGTCACACCGGGGGCAGCCATAGGCGTTTCCAGTCTATGGATTATGTGTTGTACAGCACTTATGCTTTGTGGTCTTATCCTTGCTAGCTGGTACAAAATAGTGATTCATCGCCTACTCAATGAAAAATAATCTCGTCGGCAGCACACAACACTCATCGCATCACTCCATAAAAAACTTATTGATTTTATTGTTATTTTTAAACTTTTGATATAGAATAGCTGATTAACCTATAAATGGTTAATCTATTATTTTTTACTAAGGCAGATCTGGGCCAAAAATCAGATCTATAAACTAACGAGGTGTTAATATGGCAAAAGTATGCCAAGTAACCGGCAAGCGCCCAATGTCCGGCAACAATGTTTCTCACGCGCACAACAAAACAAAGCGTCGCTTCTTACCTAACCTACAAACTCGTCGTTTCTGGGTTGAAAGCGAAAACCGTTGGGTTCGTTTACGCATTTCTACAAATGCTTTACGTACTATCGATAAAAAAGGCATTGACGCAGTTATCGCTGAAATGCGCGCTAACGGTCAATCAGTTTAAGCCTTGGGTGCTTAAATTTACTTATTCCCTAGGAGCTTAAAATGGCAAAAGGTATTCGTGAAAAAATCAAACTAGAATCAACAGCTGGTACTGGTCACTTCTACACAACGACCAAAAACAAACGCAATATGCCAGAAAAAATGTTGATTAAAAAATACGACCCAGTGGCTCGTAAACACGTAGAATACAAAGAAACTAAATTAAAATAATGGTTTCTTTTGATATAGGTTCACCCTATTATTCCAAAACCCACCAAATGATTGGTGGGTTTTGTCTTTTCTGATGAGATAAATCATCATCCAAACAATAGTTTTTTCTACACTATAAGATGCTTCCATACTATACACTCTCTCTGAATGCATTTAGCAAGTACACATTAATTCCTAAAAACTAATACATCAAATTTTCAATAGCTTTTATTTATGGTTTCTATAAAAATAAATAGCTTGATTTTTTAAATGAGAATTATTATCATTTATTTAATGTATTTTCTTATTAGGATCGTGCTATGTTTATTCTCCTCGAAAAAATTAGCCAAACACTCTTACATATGTCCGTCGCCTTCATCTTAACCTATATCCTAACAGGGTCATGGGAAATTGGTGGTGCTGTCGCCATTATTGAGCCAATTTGTAATGTCGTCCTTTTACCCTTTCATACCCGTTTTTGGCGTCGTTTACGTTTAAAGCAAAAAATGAAGACTCGGCAATACCGTCAACAACGCTTAAGTATGGCTTTTTCTTAAATTGCTCTAAGGACTCAACATAGTCAAGTTATCTTAAATACTGTATAATAATCCAGTTATTTTGACGTAAGATTATTATGCCTATTGTTCCTGATAAGCTATCATCCCAAGCCCCTCGAGGAATCATTAATCCAGAGCCAAATGAACGCGAGGAGTCTTTAGAGCGCGCACTACGCCCTAGACTACTCGCCGATTATACGGGGCAGGATAAAGTCTGCGAACAATTGCATATTTTTATCGAAGCCGCTAAAAAACGGCAAGAACCGCTTGATCATGTTTTATTATTCGGCCCTCCTGGTTTAGGTAAAACAACTTTAGCCCATATTATTGCTAACGAAATGGGCTCTCAAATGCGTCAGACATCGGGACCAGTCCTCGAAAAACCCGGTGATTTAGCTGCCTTACTGACCAATCTCCAACCCAACGATGTACTTTTCATCGATGAAATTCATCGCCTTTCCCCTGTTGTCGAAGAAATCCTCTATCCTGCCCTTGAGGATTTTCAAATCGATATCATGATTGGTGAAGGACCTGCCGCACGCAGCATTAAGATTGATTTACAACCTTTTACGCTAGTAGGTGCGACAACCCGTGCGGGTATGCTCACCAATCCGCTACGAGATCGTTTTGGCATTAGTGCTCGCTTAGAGTTCTACACGACAGACCATTTAGCCAAAATCGTCACGCGTAGCGCTAATTTATTAAACTGTACGATTACATCCGAAGGCGCGATAGAAATTGCTCGTCGCTCTCGTGGTACACCTCGTATCGCTAATCGCCTACTACGCCGCGTTCGTGATTATGCTGAGGTTAAAAACAATGGGGTTATTTCAGACACCTGCGCTGCGGCTGCACTCAGTATGCTAGAGGTAGATCCTCTCGGGTTAGATTTAATGGATCGCAAACTACTAGAAACGATTCTCCATAAGTTTGACGGTGGTCCTGTGGGTCTTGATAATCTTGCTGCAGCGATTGGTGAAGAAAGCGATACAATCGAAGAAGTGATTGAACCTTATTTAATTCAACATGGTTTTATACAACGCACCCCTCGAGGACGCATTGCTACCATTCATGCATGGACACATTTTGGACTGACACCACCTCGTAAAGATACAACGCCAGAGCTCTTCTAAAAAGTGCCTGTGTAAACAGGCACCTTCTCAAACATCTAAGAAGCTTTCTTTACAAACTCAGACTTTAAGTCCATACCACTGCCATCGATTTTACAGGCAATATTATGATCGCCCTCTTGTAAGCGAATACCTTTTACCTTGGTTCCCTGTTTAATCACCAAAGAACTTCCCTTGACTTTCAGGTCTTTAATGAGGACAACAGTATCACCGTCTTGCAAAAGTGTGCCATTGGCATCTTTCACGACTAACGTATCTTCCACAGTCGCACCGTCCCCTTCTTGCCATTCATGAGCACATTCAGGACAAACCAACTGAACACCGTCATGGTAAGTCAGCGTTGATTGACATTGAGGACAAGCAGGATAAGACATTTTTTACTCCAAAGAAAACTTCGTTATTGTTACGATATGATGATACTTAATCGCTGAAAGACTCGACTAAATCGCTTGTGTGCGTAATTCTAACCACGCCAAAGCAGCCCCCGAAACACGAGATTTTAGACGACGTAATACTTCGGCATGATATTGATTTAACCATGCAATTTCTTCTGTTGTCATTAAGTCCTTATCAATACAACGCGTATCAATTGGGCATAAGGTTAGCGTTTCAAATTTCAATGCATCGACGAACTCTGTCTTATGTGCGGGGATATTAGCCACTAAATTCTCAATACGCACGCCCCATTGCCCTGCACGATAAACCCCGGGCTCATTAGACGTAATCATTCCTTCTTTCATAAAAGTATGTGGGAATACATAAGCACGATGTGCAATTACTTGAGGCCCCTCATGAACATTCAAGAAATACCCAACACCATGTCCAGTGCCATGACCATAATCCAAGCCCAACTGCCACATAGGTGTACGCGCTAAAGTATCTAATAAGGAAGAAGGATAATCACGGGGGAATACCGCTTGTGATAATTGAATCATCCCCTTTAATACCGCAGTATAGTCACGCTTTTGCTCTGCACTCACCTGACCTACTGGCACCACACGCGTAATATCGGTAGTGCCGTTTAAGTATTGACCGCCAGAATCAATCAAAAGTAAACCATCTCCCTCAATATATGAGAAAGACTCTGGTAAAGCACGATAATGCGGCATCGCCCCATTACCATTAAACCCAGCAATCGTCGCAAAACTTGGGCAAACATAAAATGGCTGGCGAGCGCGTGCAGCACAAATTTGCTCATCAATCGTTAGCTCACTAATACGCTCACCCTTCTCTAATGCCGCTTCAAACCAAGCAAAGAACTCACACAATGCCGCCCCGTCTTGCTCCATTGCCATACGGACATGTTGCAAATCAGCCGCTGTTTTTTGTGATTTAAATAAGCGAGAAGGATTAACTTGCTGAATCACATTCTTGCACGCTGAACGGCTTAATGCTAAGGTCATGCGATCAGGATCAATCAACATTGAACTTGATTCAGGCAGATCATTCAATACGCTCAAGGCACTATCATAATCTGCAATTTCTACACCATCTTTTGCTAAAGCCTCTGCCAAATCAGCATCAATTTTTCCTGTATGGACAAATAATACTGCTCGGTTTTCTGAGACTAATGCATGCGCTAAAAAGACAGGATTATATTCAACATCAGAACCGCGCAAATTAAATAACCACGCAATATCATCTAAAGAAGAAATGAAATGCCAATCCGCTTGGGCTTTTTTCATCTGTTCACGTACCATGGCTAATTTCTCAGCACGTGTTTGACTAATAAATGGTGCTGTGTGCTCATAAATAGCTTGCTTAGGTAAATTAGGGCGATCATTCCATAAAGGCGCTAAAATATCTTGCTCACTAACAAAACGCACTTGCAAGGTAGCTAAATCACTCTCCAATTGTCGTGCCTGACGTAAGGCCATCATTTGACTGTTAAAGCCAACCGTTGCTTTACTTGGCAAATGTGCGACTAACCACTCGTTTAAAGAAGGCACCCCCTCTTCACCCGATTTCATCAACACAATACCTGTGTCTTTTAATTGAACGGTGGCCTGCTCCCAATATCGACTATCTACCCATAAACCAGCAAAATCCGCTGTTACCATCACCGTGCCTACTGAACCCGTAAAACCACTTAACCACACTCGTTGCTGCCAATACGCAGGTAAATATTCTGATAGATGAGGGTCTGCAGAAGGAACAATCCAAGCGTCAATTTGATGCTGCTGCATAGCCTGACGAAGTTGAGATACGCGTTGTTGAATTACAGTAGCCATAAGTATTTTTTGAGTAAAATAAAAGATACTTTATTGTAACTAAACAGAGGGACTTATGCTGCGCTTTTCTATTATTTTTGCTGCTATTTCTGGTTTCTTAAGCGTTGCTTTTGGTGCATTTGGTGCTCATGCATTAAAAACTATTGTTCAACCTGAACAACTCTCCGTATGGAATACCGCTGTCTTTTATCAGCTAAGTCACACATTAGCCATTCTCGCCGTCGCTGCACTTTCTTCTTTTATTTGTACAAAATGGGCAAAGCGCAGTATTGTACTGTTTATGCTAGGGATTCTATTGTTTTCTGGTAGTCTTTATGCACTTGTTCTTGTTGGCATAGGTAAGCTAGGGATAATTACGCCTATTGGTGGGACATGCTTTTTATTGGCGTGGCTATCATTAGGGATAGGGGCATGGGGGAAACGGAAACAGTTGTAAGTTTTGTGCAGTGAGGACGACATAGAGTGAACTGTTTATATCAAGCAGTACCTATTGCTACAAAAGGTTCGCTACACGTTCCGTGCAGTTGTTAGTGTTACTCCATCACCATCACCTATTACAGAACTTGTGTATTCGCTCGGACAGCCAATGCTAATAGCAACAAGGTTTGCTACACGTTTCGCGCAGTCGCTCGGACAGAGCCTCGCTATCGCTCGCCTAACTCGCTTTGTGCATCGAAACGTCTCCGCAAACCTTTGAGTGCTTGAGTAAACATAGCAGTGCTAGTTGATGGCAGTCCTCACGAAGAGAACTTGATGTACCGAGCGAGTTTGCAAACGGCGAGCGTTAGCGACGCACTTTGCTGTTCGAGCGAATACACAATGTTCTGTAGTGAGGACGATCCATCGCAAGAGTGAACTGTCTGCAGTGTGGGTGGATATGAATACACAAGTTCTGCAGTGAGGACGATACCTAGTGAGAGCTGTTTATATCAGGCAGTACCTATTGCCACAAAAGGTTCGCTACACGTTTTCGCGCAGTCGCTCGAACAGAGCCTCGCTACCGCTCGCCTAACTCGCTTTGCGCATCGAAACGTCTCCGCAAACCTTGAGTGCTTGAATAAACCTTCACGGCTATGCAGAGACATCATCCACCTACATGCCACTATAGACTGGCCCCTCACCACCTTGCGGAGTGACCCAAACAATGTTCTGCGTTGGATCTTTAATATCGCAAGTTTTACAGTGAACACAGTTCTGTGCATTAATTTGGAGCTTATCTTCACCATTATCATCTTTGATAAACTCATAAACACCTGCTGGGCAATAGCGTTGCTCTGGTCCTGCATATTTGACTAAATTAACACGCACCGGAACCGTTGGATCCTTAAGTGTCAGATGGATGGGTTGATCTTCTTCATGGTTAGTATTAGAAATAAATACTGAACTTAAGCGATCAAAACTAATCACCCCATCAGGTTTTGGATAATTAATCTTAGGCATTTCTGAGGCGGGGCGTAAGCACTCATGGTCTGCTTTGGTACGATGAATCGTCCAAGGCATTTTACCGCCGAGTAATTTTTGTTCAATACCCGTCATAATGGTTGCAACCGTACGACCTTTCTTGAACCATTGTTTGAAATTGCGTGCTTTATTCAACTCTTCAAATAACCAAGATTTTTCGAAAGCCTCTGGGTAAGCCGTCAACTCATCACGAGAACGGTCAGCATTTAAGGCATCAAACGCCGCTTGAGCCGCCAACATCCCTGTTTTAATCGCTGCATGGCTACCTTTAATACGTGATGCATTTAAAAAACCAGCCTCACAACCCACTAATGCACCACCAGGGAATACCAATTTAGGTAATGACAATAACCCACCTGCCGTAATGGCACGAGCACCGTAAGCAATACGCTTACCACCCTCAAAATAGGGCTTAATATTAGGATGCGTTTTATAGCGTTGGAACTCTTCGAATGGCGATAACCACGGATTAGCATAATCTAAACCTACCACCATACCCACTACGACAATATTATTATCTAAGTGATAAAGGAATGTCCCACCATAAGTATCGCTATCTAAAGGCCACCCAGCCGTATGAATCACTAACCCGGGCTTAGATTTGGCTGGGTCGATTTCCCACATTTCTTTGATACCGATACCATAGCTTTGCGGATCACGACCTTCATCTAATTTAAAGCGGTTAATCAATTGACGCCCTAACTGACCACGCGCACCCTCAGAGAAAATCGTGTACTTTGCATGCAGCTCCATACCCTGCTGATAATGTGGCGAATGTGAGCCATCGCGACTCACGCCCATATCACCGGTAGCGACGCCTTTTACTGCACCATTTTCATCATAAAGAACCTCTGCTGCAGCAAATCCCGGGAAAATTTCTACTCCAAGACTCTCTGCTTGTTCTCCTAGCCAACGAGTCACTTCACCTAAGCGCACGATGTAATTACCATCGTTTTTAAAACAGTCAGGCAATAACCAATGCGGGGTCTTTTTTGCGCCAGTTTCCGATAAGAATAAGAACTCATCCTCAGTCACCGCTGTATTTAAAGGAGCTCCCTTCTCTTTCCAGTCAGGAATTAACTCAGTCAAGGCCTGAGGATCCATGACAGCACCCGATAAGATATGCGCACCTACCTCACTACCTTTTTCTAAAACACAAACGGAAATTTCTTTGTTTGATGTTTGCGCAAGTTGCTTTAATTTAATTGCAGTCGAAAGCCCCGCAGGACCCGCACCAACAATGACTACATCATATTCCATTGACTCACGTTCAGCCATTTGAAACAATCTCCTTTATTTTAAACTTCTACTACGATAATAAAAAATGTCGCCTCTTTTAACAGCTGACTTTTTAACCACATAGAGATGTAATGAAACGTTAACTAATATTACATTATGATTGTAGGACTTCACAATAGAAAAAACCACCAATAAGCACCTATCTCCGTGTTTTTACCAATATAATGTACATCTAAAAATTGGGAGTAATACTAGGTTAGAATTTACATCTGTGCTTTTTTCATAAGTTTTGATAAGATATTAGCGTTTTAATTTTGTTTAACTCAAGGAGACAACTCCAATGAATAAGGTCTATGCAAGTGCAAGCGAGGCTTTAAAAGACATCGTAGCTGACGGTCAAACTATCGGGGTAGGCGGTTTTGGCCTTTGTGGCATTCCCGAAGCACTCATCGCTGCTTTACGTGATTCAGGCGTAAAAAACCTAACTTGTGTAAGTAATAATGCAGGTGTTGACGGTTTTGGTCTAGGCCAATTACTCGAAACACGTCAGATTAAAAAAATGATTGCATCTTATGTTGGCGAAAATAAAGAATTCGAACGCCAATACCTCTCTGGTGAGCTTGAATTAGAATTTACACCTCAAGGTACATTAGCAGAGCGTCTACGTGCTGGTGGTGCAGGTATTCCTGCATTCTTTACTCGCACAGGCGTAGGTACTGTGGTTGCCGAAGGCAAAGAGACTAAAGAATTTGATGGGCAAACTTATGTCATGGAACGAGCCATCGTACCGGATGTATCATTAGTCAAAGCCTATATGGCCGATAAAAGTGGTAACCTTGTGTTCCGTAAAACAGCACGCAACTTCAATCCTAACGTGGCTATGGCAGGCAAAATTACTGTTGTCGAAGTTGAAAAAATCGTTGAACTTGGTGAGTTAGATCCAGATTCTATCCACCTACCGGGTATTTTTGTACACCGTATCGTGTTAAATGCAAATCCCGAAAAACGTATCGAACAACGCACAACTCGAGCAGCATAAGGAGAGTAACAAATGGCATGGACTCGTGATGAAATGGCAGCTCGCGCTGCACTAGAACTACAAGATGGTTTCTATGTTAACCTAGGTATCGGTCTACCTACACTTGTAGCTAACCATGTTCCTGCAGGCATCGAAGTATGGCTACAGTCAGAAAATGGCTTATTGGGTATTGGTCCTTTCCCAACAGAAGACGAAGTTGATCCTGATATGATTAATGCAGGTAAACAAACTGTCACCACCCTACCTGGTTCGTCTATTTTCTCATCTGCTGACTCATTTGGCATGATTCGTGCAGGTAAAATCAATCTTGCTATTCTAGGAGCAATGCAAGTCTCTGAAAAAGGTGACCTCGCTAACTGGATGATTCCCGGCAAGATGGTAAAAGGCATGGGCGGTGCAATGGACTTAGTCGCTGGCGTTGGTCGCGTCATTGTACTAATGGAGCATGTTGCTCACAAGAAAGACGGCACAGAAGACTTAAAAATTCTACCCTCTTGCACATTACCGCTTACTGGTTTAGGTGTAGTGGATATGATTATTACTGATTTGGGCGTAATGGAAGTGACACCTAACGGTATTAAAGTATTAGAACTTGCTCCTGGCGTGAGTGCGGGTTATATGCAAGAAAAAACAGGCGTTGCTTTAGACTTCTCTGCTTGCAAATAATCTCTCTTGTTACTTGCCACTCAATTAAGACTAAGAGAAAACCTCTTAGTCTTAATTTTATGCGCTAAAAAAAAACACTTTTTTAATATTTTCATGTAGTTATAAAAATATTTTATAAATTTACTTTAAAAAATAAATTTTTTTAATAAAAAACAATCACTTAAACAACTCATTACCCTTAAAATTCACTCCTACCTTTGTTGTTACAAAATATTTTAATTTATTTGTAATATTTTCTTAAAAATAGCAATTGCTATTATTTTTCATTAAAATTCATTATTTTTGCTTCATTTTTCGCCAATATTAAAAAACTTACGCTACTTCTTCTTTGTTCTTACTCTTTTACAGCGTTTAATTCCTTCTATCTTTTTATCGCAACTGCTTGGAATGCCTTGTTAATAGGCACTTTTTTAAGTAGAATGTTACTAGGTCTACAACAAAGACCACTTAGTACGTAAAACCCTATTACAAATTTATATATCTACGACTATGCAACCTCAATTTTCCTTAACCCGAGGAATGCGTGCTGTTTTTCAGCGCCTATTCCTAGGTAGTGCTATTTTTAGCCTACCTCTTGTGCTCGCCACAGCGCAAGCGCAAAATGTCGACCCCATCGGCAATTTGCTCAAGCAATCTGTGACCAGCACACAGGCGACCGCTTGGTCTCCTAATGTATCCGACCCTATCGGTGACTTAATCACTCAGGCGAAGATTGACCGCTCTAACCGTGATGCCTCTATTGGTATTGGCTTAAAAGCCGATTCTACAGGCAGTCAATTAGCACAAGCTGCTCTTAACTATGTTGGTGTACGTTACCGTTTCGGTGGTACCACACCACAAGGTTTTGATTGTTCAGGTCTTATTTACTACACAGCAAGTAAATATATGGGCTTGGAGTTACCTCGTGTAAGCTCTTCAATGGCATCTGTCGGCGAATCAGTTAATCGCGCTAATCTCCAACCTGGTGATCTCGTATTTTTCAATACACGTGGTTTCCGTAATTCTCATGTAGGCATCTATCTGGGTAATAACGAGTTTCTACATGCACCTCGCTCAGGTACTCGCGTACGCGTAGAAAAAATGGGTGAGTACTGGAACAAACGCTATAATGGTGCTCGTCGTCTGACAGCATCTTTAGCAGCAAAAGGCTAAACACCTTTAACAATCAAACAAACAAAACAAAAAGCACACTTTATACATCATAAAGTGTGCTTTCTTTATTGCCTCACAGTCAATAATGTGTATTACCTTTCCACTTATTGAGGCGCTAATAGGAAAAACATCTTAAGACTTGGCTCAGTCTTAATAAAAAAAGAATAAGAATGCTTCTCGCCTACTTGTTTAACCGATACCCCCACAAGCGATCCAAGAACAATAAGACTAAGTAGCACCATCAATACATCATTTAGGGCTTTCATTACCTACCTCTACTGACAAAACATCGACTATTTACGCTTATGAGGACAATTAGCACATACCTGCGGACATTGCTCTAACGCCTGTTGCATGCTACATACCGAGCGTTTACATGCCACAATCGGAATATTTTGCTTTTCAGCTGCAGTCCGAAAAGAGCGCATCACATTATGCCCCAAAAAATCAGTAAGCAAAATTAATAGCTGTGTACCACTAGGTAAAGATAAATTTTTCTTTTGGTGCGCAGGATCTCGACCTGTAATATGTTTATTAATCTTAATATTGTGCGCCTTAAGTACGTCTGGTAAGTTGCCTAACCTATCCGCCCCTACCACAACGGCATTCATTGATAAATCCATCCTATTCTCCAAATGTTTTTTTGATATTCTAAATGAGAATCGTTATCATTTCAATAAATTTTTTAAATAATTAAGGGAAAACCATAATTAGTAAGGTACAATAACTTACCTATAATTAAACAAACGTTTGTTTTATTTTATTGTATGAATACTAAATTACGTAAAGCTGACCTTACCAAAAAAGCCATTCTTGATGCGGCAGAACGCCTTTTTGTAGAAAAAGGACATGAAAGTGCTTCTATGCGCGATATTACCCAGATGGCCAATGTTAATCTTGCTGCCATCAATTATCACTTTGGCAGCAAAGATGAACTCGTTATTGCCGTCATGAAACGCCGCCTAGGTGCCATCAATAATGAGCGATTACGTCTATTGGATGAACTAGAGGCAAAAGCCAATGGCAAACCCATTAAACCATCTCTTATTGTCAATGCTTTTTTTGGTTCTTTACTTGAACACGCAGGTGATGAGCAACATGACGGTGGTATTTTCTTACGATTATTAGAACAAACAATGGTCAATCCGAGTGGTTTTATCAGTGCGATTGTCGCCAAAGAAAATGCTTTAGTGTTTGAACGTTATAAACAAGCATTTTTCAAGGCCTTACCCGGTGTTCCTGAAGAAGAAATCATTTGGCGATTCCAATTTATGTTGGGCGCTACGTCATATGCTATTTCAGGGATTAAAGCATTATTAGAAGTAACAGAACATCATCCAAGTGACTCGGCAAAGCTCTATGATCATTACGATCATAAGCTCAAGCCACGTTTATTAAGTTTTATATTAGGAGGTTTACGTGCGCCTTTACCAGAGTTTGAAAACATTCCGTAAAGAGAAAATCAGTAAAAATCTCTTTAAACAATTCAGTGCAGTAATGCCCTCAATGTCATCAACCGAAAAAGATGCCATTGAGGCAGGTACAGTATGGTGGGATGCTGATTTATTTAGTGGCAAGCCCAATTGGCAAAAATTTATCAATATACCTAAGCCAACCCTGACCGCTGAAGAACAAACTTTTATGGATACCCATGTCAATACCGTATGTGCAATGGTAGATGACTGGAAAGTCACCACACAAGACTTAGATTTAACACCAGAAACGTGGGAATACATCAAAAAGAATAAATTTCTTGGCATGATTATCCCTAAACAATATGGTGGTCTCGGTTTTTCTGCCTTTGCTCATTCAGAAATCATGACAAAGCTATCTACACGTAGCTCAGCCTTAGCGGTTTCTGTAATGGTACCCAACTCATTAGGCCCGGGGGAGTTACTAGTTCACTATGGCACACAGGCTCAAAAAGACTACTACCTCCCTCGTCTTGCCGATGGACGCGAGATTCCTGCTTTTGCCTTAACAAGCCCATGGGCAGGTTCTGATGCTGCTGCCATTCCAGACTCAGGTATTGTCTGCAAAGGTCAATGGAATGGTGAGGAGGTTCTCGGCATTAAAGTGACTTGGGATAAACGTTATATTACTCTCGCTCCAGTATGCACAATCTTAGGACTTGCTTTTCGTCTCTACGACCCTGATGGTTTATTAGGCGATAAAAAAGATATTGGTATTACCTGCGCATTGATTCCTCATAACCATCCTGGGGTTGAAATTGGACGTCGTCATTTCCCACTGAATACCGCCTTTATGAATGGCCCAACTCGCGGAACGGATGTTTTTATCCCAATGGACTTTATTATCGGTGGCATCGATATGGTCGGTAAAGGTTGGCGTATGCTAATGGAGTGTTTAGCGGCAGGTCGTGCGATTTCACTCCCCTCTTCTAACGTCGGTATGTCACAACTCACCATGCGTAGCGTTGGTGCATATTCTCGAATTCGTAAACAATTTAGTATGAGCATTGGGCGCTTTGAAGGTGTCGAAGAAGTACTTGCACGTATGGCGGCTAATACCTATATGAGCAATGCAGTCCGTATGATGACAGCGGGTGCTGTAGACTTGGGAGAAAAGCCAGCCATTCTTTCTGCCATTGCCAAATACCATGTCACGGAAACCGCTCGCAAAATCGTCAATGACGGGATGGATGTGATTGGAGGAAAAGGAATTTGTCTTGGTCCTTCTAATTTTTTAGGGCGTGGCTATCAACAGCTACCTGTAGGTATTACCGTTGAAGGTGCGAATATCCTCACACGTAGTCTAATTATTTTTGGACAAGGGGCTATTCGCTGTCACCCTTATGTCTTAAAAGAAATGCAATCTACCCAAGAAAAAGATAAAGCTTTAGCCTTAAACCAATTTGATGAGGCATTATGGGGGCATATCGGCCACGTCTTTAAAAATATGGGGCGTAGTTTTTTATCAAGTCTCATTGGCTCAAACTGGACCAAAGTAAACGCCAATGTCGCCCCAGAAACACGAATTTACTATAAATACATTAATCGTATCTCGAGTAATTTTGCCCTGATGGCAGATATGGCCATGGCGGTTTATGGTGGTAGTCTAAAACGTAAAGAAAAAATTTCTGCGCGTCTAGGTGATGTACTCTCTCATATGTATCTTGCCACAGCGACGCTTAAACTTTACGAGGATCAAGGTCGCCAAAAAGAAGACCTTCCTATGGTACGAAAAGTCGTCCAAGATCAACTCTATCTAGCACAAGAGGCACTTTTTGCTATTTATGCCAATATGCCAAATCGTTTTATTGGTACAAGCTTGCGACTACTCGGATTTATGTGGGGACGCGTCTTTAAGAAACCAGGCGATTATCAAGACCGTAAGATTGTCGAAAAACTGCTCAAACCTTGCGATACTCGCAATCGTGTTACCGCCAACTGCTATCTTCCTAGCAATCCAGATGAACCTATCGCTCTTTTGGAGAGGGCGTTAGCAATTTCTATTGAATGCGAACCACTGGATGCACGTATCCGCAAAGATGAGAAAAACGGGGTATTCAAAAACAATACCAATGCCAATGTTCGCGATATCGCAGATGCCGCTTTTGAACATGGACGTATTACCCAACAAGAGTATGATTTGCTCAAAGAACGTAATCGTTTGCGTGACAAAGTGATTCATGTGGATGACTTCCCACACGACCTCAGCAACCCGATTGCTTTTATGCAATTTAACTCAAGATAGGAACTATTATGTCATTTAAACCTGTTTATATTGTTGATGGTGCACGTACACCATTCTTAAAAATGCGTGGTGGCAGAGGTCCTTTCTCTGCAGCAGATTTGGCTGTCCAAGCTGCCCAAGCATTAATGCTACGCCAACCTTTTAAAGCATCAGAACTCTCAGAGGTTATCGTTGGTTGTGCCGCACCTACCCCTGATGAAACTAATATTGGTCGTGTGGTCGGTTTACGCCTAGGTACTGGGCATAAAGTCCCAGCATGGACAGTCATGCGTAATTGTGCCTCAGGGATGCAGGCTATTGACTCCGGTATTGCTAATATCCAGACAGGACGCTCTGAACTCGTGTTAGCCGTAGGTACTGATGCTCTTTCCCGTGCTCCGTTACTATTTTCCGATAAGGCAGTCGATTGGTTAGCAAGCTTTAATAGTGCAAAATCGTTTGGTCAAAAACTTTCTGCATTAAAAGGTTTTAAATTAAACTATCTTGCCCCTGTTATCGGCTTACTTAAAGGACTTACTGACCCTGTTGTCGGTATTTCAATGGGACAAACCGCCGAAAATCTCGCGTATAAATTTAGGATTTCTCGTACTGAAATGGACGAATACAGCGCACGTAGTCATGCGCGTGCAATTAAAGCCAAAAATACGCAACATTTTGCCGATGAACTTCTCCCTATCATCGATAGCAAAGGCAATCTATACCACGAAGATGACGGTGTTCGCGATGACTCTACTGTCGACAAACTTGCCAAACTAAAACCCGTTTTTGATAAGCCCTCAGGCAATATCACGGCAGGCAATAGCTCTCAAGTGACTGACGGTGCTGCTACCCTCATTCTTGCTAGCGAAGAAGCCGTTCAACGTTATGGTCTAAAGCCTCTAGCCAAAATTGTGGATAGTCAATGGTCGGCATTAAACCCAAGTGAAATGGGATTAGGTCCTGTACATGCTAGTGCGGAGATTTTAATGCGCCATCAATTACAGCTTAAGGATATCGATTTATGGGAAATCAATGAGGCGTTTGCTGCTCAGACCTTAGCTTGCTTATACGCGTTTAATGACGAAACGTATTGTCAAACACACTTTAATCATCCTGCGTTTGGTGTGCTAGACCAAGAAAAGCTCAATATTGACGGAGGTGCTATTGCGATTGGTCACCCCGTAGGTGCATCTGGTGCTCGCATTGTTTTACATCTTGTGCATGCCCTCAAGCAGCAGCAGGCCAAACGAGGGATAGCCAGTATTTGTATCGGTGGTGGTCAAGGTGGCGCCATGTTGGTTGAACTTATCGAGGAGTAATTTATGTCTACTGCATTAACCCTAAAGAACTGGACACTTCACCACGATGAGAGAAATATTGCACACCTCATTATCAATTGTCCCGACCGTTCAATGAATGCCTTATCTGGCGAAGTCATGGCCGAATTAGCAACAGCTATTGACTATCTAGATAGCCATCGTCCCTCAGGACTTATTATTCGCTCTGGCAAAAGCAACGGTTTTATCGCAGGCGCAGATGTCAATGAGTTTACTCGTTTTGAAAATGATCTCCAAGCCGGAAAAACATTAATCGAACGTGGTTGGCATTTATTTAACCGCATTGAACAGTTGCCTTTCCCTACCTTAGCTCTTATTCATGGTACTTGCTTAGGGGGAGGTTTAGAATTAGCGCTTGCTTGCCGGTATCGTGTCTTAATTGATAGCCCAAAACCAAGCCTAGGATTACCTGAAGTGATGTTAGGTATTTATCCGGGTTGGGGAGGTGCAAAACGCTTACCTGCACTCATCGGCGCACAAAAAGCATTAGATATGATGCTGACCGGTCGTACTCTTGATGCTCGCCGTGCCAAATCATTTGGTCTCGTTGATATCGTCACAGCACAGCGTGTCGCTTTAAAAACCGCCCAAGACTATGTGTTATCAGGTAAGCCTGCTCGCAAAGCGAAAGGTATCGATAAGTTACTCAATACACCTCCCTTTAAGAAAATCCCTGCTTACTTTGCGCGTAAACAAGTCAAGCAAAAAGACCCTATGGGGCATTACCCAGCACCCTTAGCAATTATTGATATCTGGGAAAAACACAATGGTGATGGTTTAGCTGACTTATCCATTGTCCAGCGCCTATTACAATCACCCACCACTCGAAATTTAATTCGTGTATTCCATTTACAAGATCGCCTAAAAAGCTTTACGAAACGCGGTGATAGCAAAGCAATTAAACATGTGCATGTCATCGGCGCTGGCGTCATGGGAGGTGGTATTGCCACATGGTGTGCTCTCCAAGGCTTAAAAGTCACGGTACAAGATACGGACCATGCGCGCATTGCTGGTGCCTTAAAAAATGCGGCTTCTCTTTTTGCACGTAAAGATCGATTGAGTGCCCAAGCAGCACGCGATAACTTTATCCCTGACCCACAAGGTCAAGGCATTGACGATGCTGATATTATTATCGAAGCCATTTTTGAGAACTTAGAAGCTAAGCAAGCCCTCTATAAGACAATTGAGCCTCGTATGAAAGAAGGGGCTATCTTAGCGACTAATACATCCAGTTTATCGTTAGCCTCGTTACGCACACAACTTGCTCGTCCTGAGCGTTTTGTTGGTGTTCACTTTTTCAATCCAGTAGCTAAAATGCCTTTAGTTGAAGTGATTACGGCTGATGGTATTGCCGAAGAAGCCATTAATCAGGCGTGCGCCTTCGTTGGTCGTATCAATAAATTACCGCTACTAGTCAAAGATACACCGGGATTCTTAGTGAATGCTGTTCTCGGTCCTTATATGTTAGAGGCCATGCGTTGTGTCGATGAAGGCATTGCACCTGAAGTGATTGATACTGCCATGTTGCGATTTGGTATGCCCATGGGTCCTATCGAATTAGCCGATACCGTTGGGCTTGATATTGCCATGGCAGCGGGCAAACAACTGGCAGAGGGTAGCGCCCCCCCACGCTGCTTACAACAATTAGTGAGTCAGCAAAAACTCGGTAAGAAAACAGGCGAAGGTTTTTATCAATGGAAAAATCGCAAACCTAGCCAATTCAGCGATAAAGATATCCCTGAACACTTGGAAAAACGCTTGATTACGCCTTTTATTGAACAAGCAGAAAAACAATTACAAAAAGGGATTATTGAAGATGCGGATTTAGTCGATGCTGGCATTATCTTTGGAACGGGTTTTGCTCCTTTCCGAGGAGGTCCACTTCACTATAAACATCATTCATAATATCCCCTCTTTGATACTTTAACCTTTAAGAATATGGAAGAGCTTTCATCAGCACTTCCATATTCTTTTTTCTCATCACTATTCCCTCATCAACAAGATAGTTTCCCCTACTTAAGATACCCTTTAAAAAAACAACATTTTTATTTTTAAATAGAATTTGTCATTAATTCGCAACAATATTAGTAAAAATGCTGATTAAGAAAATCAACAAATTAGTACAAAATTAAACAAAAATATACTAAAACACTTAAAAGATTTTCAAACTTCGTTTAAAATCTTGTTTTCTTAGGAGAAACTGTTATGAATTTTCGTTTACGTACACTTACAGCAAGTATTGCGTTATTAGGTACAGCAGGCGTTACTCACGCAGCCGGCTTTAATCTATTAGAACAAAACAATAGCGGCTTAGGCAATGCTTATGCAGGTTCTGCTGCTGTCGCCGAAAATGCCAGCACAACCTACTTCAACCCGGCAGGCTTAACACAACTTGATGGTCTACAAATTTCTACAGGCGTTTCATTTATTCGCCCAGGATTCAAGTTTACAGATAAAGGTACGACATTGCCGAATAATCTAACAGGTGCTGGCACAGGTTTCTCTCCTGTCCCCACTGCTTTAGGTAATACAGGTGGCGATGCTGGTGGCTGGGGTGTTGTACCTAATCTCTATATGAGCTATAAACTCAATGATCGTGTTGCCCTAGGTCTGGGTATTAGTGCTCCGTTTGGTCTAAAAACCGAATACGAAAGCGACTGGATGGGTCGTTACCACTCTCGTTCATTCGATATTAAAACCATTAATATCAACCCTTCTGTTGCCTTTAAAGTTGATCCTAGCTTTAGCGTAGGTCTTGGTCTGAATATCCAACGCATCGAAGCGACTTATGAAAAAGCTGTACCTGTTGGAACGGGCGTAATACCCGTACCAGCGGGTCTCCCTCATCCTCTCGCTGGTAAAGAAGTCTATCTAAGTGGCGATGCTAAAACGAAAGTGAAAAATACAGGTTATGGTTGGAATATTGGTTTACTTTACCATCCATCAGAGGACACCCGTATCGGTTTATCTTATCGCTCACGTATCAAGCATAAAGCGGATGGTGACACTTCTGTGAGCTTTATTAACCCATTAACACGTTCTACCACTCAAATTATCTCTGACTCTGCCGCATCTGTATCCCTACCAGATATGGCTATCCTTTCTGGTTATCACCGTCTTAATGACAAATGGGAAATCATGGGGGATGTATCGTGGACTGGTTGGTCTAGCTTACCTAAACTCACCATCACCAATGCCAAACTTCCAGAAACAACATTACAACTACACTTCAAAGACTCTTGGCGTATTGCTGTAGGTGCTAACTACGCAGTAAACGACGCTTGGAAAATCAAGGCAGGTCTTGCATGGGATCAATCGCCAGTTCGCCATACAGAACATCGTCTAGCATCACTTCCTGACAGCAATCGCTACTGGTTAAGTTTAGGTGCTCAGTTTAAACCAACTGCTAACACAACTTTAGACGTCGGCTACGCATATATCATTGCGGATAAATCTAAAATCAACAATAACAATGGAAATGCTGCAGCATATGGCACATTAAAAGGCTCATATAAAGCAGATTCTCATGTTTTTGGTCTACAATTATCACACCGTTTCTAATTTAAAATAGTTCGTGTGCTCTGCAGTCACTGATGTTTTTATATCGGTGACTGCTTTTTCTAAAAGATTTTATTTCTATGGATAAGTTGGCATCTCTTTTATGCTGACATTTTTATCCCAGTCTGGAGAACAAGAATAATGGACAGAATTTGGCTAAACAGTTACCCTGAGGGTATCCCCGCAGACATTGACCCTCAACAACATAGCTCTCTTGTTGAGATTTTTGATAACTGCGTTAAAAAATTTGCAGATAATACTGCCTTTATTTCTCTTGGTAAAAAACTGACTTATCGCGAGTTAGACCACTACTCTCGTGCCTTTGCAGCTTGGCTGCAAGCTCAAGGCATCAAACCTGGTGCTCGTGTTGGTTTGATGATGCCCAATATTCTCCAGTATCCTATCTGTTTATTTGGTGCGTTACGTGCTGGTTGTACAGTAGTTAACTTTAATCCTATGTACACCGCACATGAAGTTGAACATCAACTCAATGACTCCGGTGCTGAAGTTATCGTTGTTGTCGAAAACTTTGCTGCAACACTCCAAGCGGCTTTACCGAAAACACCCGGAGTAAAAAAAGTCATTGTTGCCTCTATTGGTGGTATGTTAGGTTTCAAAGGCAAAATCGTTAATTTTGTCTTACGTCATATCAAAAAAATGGTTCCAACTTGGAATATTCCTCATCACGTTCGCATGAGTACGGTTTTTGAAGAAGGTGCTAAGCTTCCCTTTACCCCTGTTGCTTTAAATCATGATAACTATGCTTTCTTACAATATACTGGCGGTACAACAGGTGTTCCAAAAGGTGCCATCCTTACGCATGGCAATATTGTTTCTAACGTTTTACAAGCTTATACTTGGGTAAGGGCCTACACAACTGATGGCAAAGACCTCATCGTTACTGCCTTACCGCTTTACCACATCTTCTCATTAACAGCGAACTGCCTCACCTTTATGCGTCTGGGAGCATGCAATCTCTTGATTGTGAATCCTCGTGATATTAAAGGCTTTGTCAAAGAGATTTCAAAATACAAATTTACGGCTTTTACTGGCGTCAATACGTTATTTAATGCCTTATTAAATAATGAGGACTTCAAAAAGATTGATTTCAGTTCGTTAAAACTTACACTAGGCGGTGGTATGGCTGTACAAAAAGCCACAGCAGAGCGTTGGTTAAAGGTAACTGGCAAACCACTAGTACAGGCCTATGGACTCACAGAAACCAGTCCTGCAGCTACCATCAATCCATTAGATATGACGGAGTTTAATGGAGCCATTGGTTTACCTATCTCTTCAACCTATATCAAAATTGTGGATGATCAAGGTCAATCCTTGCCTCTAAAAGAAATTGGTGAAGTACTTATCAAAGGTCCTCAAGTGATGAAAGGCTATTGGGAACGTCCAGAAGAAACCACCAATGTCTTTGATAACGAAGGCTATCTACGCACAGGTGATATGGGCTATATGGACGAAAAAGGCTTCGTTTACCTTGTTGATCGCAAAAAAGACTTAATTATTGTGTCTGGCTTCAATGTCTACCCCAATGAGGTCGAAGATGTCGCAGCAACGCATCCCGGTATTTTAGAGGTCGCTGCAGTCGGTGAAGACAATGGCCCCGCAGGTGAGTTAGTTAAGCTTTTTGTTGTACGTAAAGACCCTAACTTAACTGAAGATGAGATTATTACTCACTGTCGTAAAGATTTGACGAATTATAAAGTACCAAAGAAAGTAGCTTTTGTTGATGAGTTACCGAAGAACAATGTGGGTAAAATTCTACGCCGAGAGTTAAGGGGCAAATAGCCAATACTAATAGCAACAAGGCTTGCTACTCGTTTCGTGCAGTTGTTAGTGTCACTCCACCGCCATCACCTATTACAGAACTTGTGTATTCGCTCGGACAGCAAAGTGCGTCGCTAACGCTCGCCGTTTGCAAACTCGCTCGGTACATCAAGTTCTCTCCATAGGTGCTTGTGATAGTGCCAGTGAGCACCAGACCACACGGAAAGACATTCACTCGTAGCGACATTGGAAACGGCGAAGCACTTTCCGGAGCAAGAGTGAAGTGTCTGCAGTGTGGGTGGATAGCAAAACATTAATAGCGACAAGGTTCGCTGCACGTTCCGCGCAGTTGTTAGTGTTACTCCATCACCATCACCTATTACAGAACTTGTGTATTCGCTCGGACAGCAAAGTGCGTCGCTATCGCTCGCCGTTTGCAAACTCGCTCGGTACATCAAGTTCTCTCCATAGGTGCTTGTGATAGTGCCAGTGAGCACCAGACCACACGGAGAGATATTCACTCGCTTTTTGCATCGAAACGTCTCCGCAAACCTTGAGTGCTTGTAGTAAACATTGCAACGCTAATTAGCCATCGCCTTTAGCACTTCTTTCCCATAGGTATTTAACTTATACAAATTTATGCCATCTATCTTAGATAAGGCCTGCATAGTCCTTGGATCGGCCATCGCAATATATCTTAGCGTTGTATCATTAAAAATAAACTGACCATCCAAACCATCTCGACGACTTCTTTCCTCACGCCATTGTTTCAATAATTGATAACGATGATAAGCCTCTGGATTTAACTCTTGGAAAGTCTTCTTACGCGTTGGCATGACATTCTTAGAGCGAGCAGATACCACAAGAGACTCCTGTTTTAACCATAATTCCTCCTCACCTCGCAATAATCTTGCACTACGAGACGTTAAGGCTAAAGTTGAGTATCCCTCGATATCGACAGACAAATAGCCTTTAGCAAGTAATTGGCGAATGACACTATGCCAGATTTCTTCTGTATATTCTTTACCAATCCCAAAGGTACTTAACTGATAATGCGCAAAACTATCTATTCTTTCGGTATGAATCCCTAATAAAATATCAATAATATAATTTGCACCAAACCGTTGTTGATAGTTTTTATATAACCAATAAACCGTAGAAAGCACTTTTTGCCCAGCAATCACACCATTCCATAATGTAGGCGGTGTTTTACAGACATCACAATTACCACAAGGCTCACTATCTTGCCCAAAATAATGGAGCAACTCTACCCTTCGACAAGTCGCTGTCTCGCATAACGCTAACATCGCATTTAACTGAACTCTGGATCTCTCCTTAAACGCCTCATCTCCCTGAGAGGTTTCAATCATTTTACGTTGCTGTAATACATCCGTTAGACCATAAGCCATCCATGCCGTTGCAGGTAAACCATCACGTCCCGCACGCCCTGTTTCTTGATAATACCCCTCAATAGATTTTGGCATATCAATATGCGCCACAAAGCGTACATCCGGCTTATTGACTCCCATGCCAAAGGCAATCGTCGCCACCATCACAATGCCTTCTTCATGTAAAAAACGATACTGATGAGCAGCGCGTTCTCGGGGATCCATACCTGCATGGTAAGGTAAAGCAACAATTCCCTGTTTATTAAGAAACTCCGCAATACTCTCACAACGTTTGCGCGATAAACAATAAACAATCCCCGATTCATCAGGATGATTTTCACTAATAAATCGCATGAGTTGTTGACGCACCTGCGTTTTTTCTACAATTTCATAGCGAATATTTGGACGATCAAAACTCGCGATAAAAGTTTTCGCTTGTTTTAAATTTAAACGAGTTTCAATTTCTTCTCTTGTCTGCGTCGTTGCTGTCGCTGTCAAGGCAATACGAGGCACATCAGGCCAAAATCGAGCTAATTCTGATAATCCCAAATACTCAGGGCGAAAATCATGTCCCCACTGAGAAACACAATGCGCTTCATCAATAGCGAATAGAGAAATAGGCGTACGCTTTAATAAGCTTAAGGTTCTGGGCGTTAATAACCGTTCAGGGGCAACATAGAGTAAGTCTATATAACCTCTTGCCCAAGCATTTTCTACCGCTTGAATCTCTTCCCAACTCATCGAAGAATTTAAACAAGCGGCTCTTACTCCTAAACCTTGTAAAGCTAATACTTGATCATGCATTAACGCGATTAATGGAGAAATCACCACACCTGACCCGGGACGCACCAAAGCAGGCACTTGATAACATAAGGATTTCCCTGCCCCTGTTGGCATCAATACTACGCAATCTTTGCCTTCGATAAGATGATGTATAACGCTCTCTTGATCAGCACGAAACTGTTGATAACCGAAGACATTTTGCAAAACATCTAAGGCTTTTTCTTGAGCGGTGGGTAAATGGCTATGCACGTTAAATGGTCAGCTTATCTGTAAAAAACCGATAAGTTTTATATCTAAAATCAGCTCGTATTATAACAATATCCATCCCATCTCATTAAAAAGCTAAGCCTTACTCTAAAGAGCAGTATTCTTAAAGCATTTCTGTATCGGTGCTAAAATACAGCATTATTATTACTACACATTGAGTTTTGTAATGAAAATAGGTATTGCTGGAGCAGGTCTAGCTGGTCGTCTATGTGCTTTTTATTTATCTCATAAAGGTTACGAAGTCACCGTTTTTGATAAAGCTTCTCATCCCACCGATCCTGTAGCAGCTGGTTTTACAGCAGCGGGTATGCTTAGTCATATTGCCGAATTAGAAAGCGGTGATGAGAATATTTATAACTATGGGGTACGCTCGCTCAGCTTATGGAAAGAGATAGTCCCCAAATTGAGTGAGCCTGTCGAGTTACATTATAAAGGCAGCTTAATGCTAGCACATCGAGGTGATGAAGGGGCAGCCGCTCGTCTTATCTCATTATTACAAGCTAAAGCACCTGCTGATCAACAACCGACAAAACTCTCACTCGAACAATTACGAGAGCAAGAGCCGTCTATCAGCGGACCCGCTCATGCATGGGCCTTACAAAATGAGGGGCATATTCACACACGCCAAGCGATGTATGCGCTCTACACCTCTTGCCAACATACGCATTGGCATTGGCAAACTCACGTCAAGAAACTCACTCCGCATACCATTCATACTGAGACAGAAACACATTCTTTCGATTGGGTAATTGACACCCGCGGTCTAGGCGCTCGCGAACTTAAATTTGCCAATGCCCATACTCTCTCCTGCCAAAACGTACGTGGCGTTCGTGGAGAAGTTATCTGGTTGCAATCCCCTAACTTGAACCTACAGCGCCCTATCCGTTTGCTCCACCCTCGTTATCGTGTTTATTTAGTACCACGCAAACCAGATATTTTATTTATTGGTGCAAGTGAAATAGAAAGCGAAGACCGATCCCCTATCTCTGTTCGTACGACAGTTGAATTACTAACAGCAGCACATAGCGTACTCCCTGAGCTTGCTGAAGCGCGTATTATTCATACAGAGACCAATCTTCGCCCTGCATTAATTGATAATTTCCCTCGTATTGAACAAGAAGAAGGCTTAATTCGCATTAATGGACTCTTCCGACATGGTTGGCTCATCGCTCCTGCAGTTGTAGAAGATGCCTTAAAACTTTTTAATTGATTGGTATAATGAGCCATCAAAAATCAAACTGAGAGAAAATGATGAGTGCTATTACGGTTTATATTAATGGGGAAGCGAAAGAGATTCCTGCTCACACAAACCTCGCTGATTTAGTTAAAAATATCCAACTTGATATGCAGATGGAAGATGACCCTAAAAGCATCGCCACAGCGGTCAATGAAATTTTTGTCCCGCGTTCAGCTCGTGAAAAATATGAACTTAAGCACAATGATCAGGTCATGACTTTCTCACCTATTACAGGAGGTTAAATGCGTCACCTTCTGGGTATGCATTAACATCCATTATCAATAGTCCACTTTACTGACGCTTTACAAAAAGGCAAACTATGAGCTATACCCTTGCAGATTTGACGTTAGATAGTCGTTTCTTTTTAGGTACCGCTACCTATCCATCACCCAAAGTCTTACATGATGCTATCAAAGCATCTGGTTCACAAGTCGTTACCGTAGGCTTAAAGCGTCAATTAGCTCCCGGACAAAACAGCCTAAGCAAAAGTACCACCGATGGCGTAGATAACGCTTTTTTTCAAATGCTTAAAGAAAGTGGTGCACATCTCTTACCCAATACAGCAGGCTGTAAAACAGCTCGTGAAGCAATCACTCTCGCCCATATGGCACGTGAGATTTTTGACACTCACTGGATTAAGCTTGAAGTTGTTGGCGATGACTACACTCTACAGCCAGATCCCATTGAGTTAATTACAGCGACCAAAGAGCTGATTAAAGAGGGCTTTGAAGTTTTTCCTTACTGCACAGATGATTTGGTCACTTGTAACCGTCTACTTGATGCAGGTTGCCGTATTTTGATGCCTTGGGGAGCGCCTATCGGTTCGGGTCAAGGACTTGTCAATCCTTTTGCATTACGCATTTTACGTGCACGCTTACCAGAGGCATTCTTAGTGGTGGATGCGGGTATTGGCTCACCAAAAGATGCGGTGATGGCGATGGAATTAGGTTTTGATGCAGTCCTACTCAACTCCGCTGTCGCACAATCACATGACCCTGTGCGCATGGCAGAAGCCTTTAAACTTGCTATTCAATCCGGTCGCCTTGCTTATGAAGCGGGAATTATGGCACAGCAAGATATGGCCGTGCCTAGTACGCAAGTCACTGGACGACCATTTTTGTTATAAAAAACTCAACCCAACGCCATACACCACCAGACTAACTAGCATGGCCAATCCTATATTTTTGCTCAGTTTTAGTACCATTAATACACTAACTACAGCGAGAATATAGGGAAGTAAATCTTGTTCTTTATACGCTTTTAACGTCTCTGAATAGAGGATGACCACGGTTGTACTGGCGAGTAAAGCGGGGCCCAGAATGGCCAATTTTCCCGCCCCCATTCTCCCTAGCCATTTACTTTTCTTCATTAAGAGAAAGGGTAATGCACGTGTACTATATGTCAATACCGCCATCGCTACAATCGCCAATGCCAGTTGCCACGACTCAAATTGACTAAGCATGACTATCCCCTTCTTTTATCAATGTACTTGTCTGTTGAGGAGGTTGATAGACTAAACAGGCGACTGCTGCTCCTGCTAACATCGCCACACTCGACCACCCGATATAAGCAAAGAATAAACTCACTAAACCACCAATACCTAGCGCTAATAACATCGATGATTGAACAACTAAAAAAGTCACCCCTACAAACAAGGCTGTCAATGCAAAACCCATCGTCTGTGCTAATAAAGGATAGCTTTTAAAAATATACTCCCCAGCAAAAATCCCAACTAACGTTCCTAATAGCCAAGACCACCAAGCAAATAAACCTACAGCAAAATACCAAGGTGTTTTACCTTCCGCAGGAATTGTTTTAAGTTTTAAATAACAAATAGCAAATACCTCATCAGTTAGTAAAAAGGCTTTTGCCAAACGCTTTTTTAATCCCTCAGGTAGATATGGTTCAATAATAGGGCCATATAACAGATGACGAAGATTAAGCATAAAAACAAGAAATACCACACTCAAAATTGGCATACCCAGTTGTAGAGAGGCCAAAATAAAAAACTGAGCACTTCCTGCATAGACAAAGAAAGAGATAGCAAAAAGCTCCATAGGACTTAAACCAATACTTGTGCCTGTAAGTCCAAAGGCTAAGGATGCAGGAAAATACCCCAACATGGTAGGGATGGTATCTTTAATCCCCTGAAAGAAATACGTTCGTGAGGTCATTGACACTATGTGATAGGTGAAAAGAAAGGTTTGATACAGGGGTTTAAGAATAGCACAAAATAGTCAACAAAGTTTGCTACACGTTCCGCGCAGTCGCTCGAACAGAGCCTCACTACGTTCGCCTAACTCGCTTTGTGCATCGAAACGTCTCCGCAAACCTTTAAGTGCTTAAGTAAACATTGTCGTGCTAACAAGCAGTTTACTCTCCGGTAGACTGGCTTGGATGACAGTGCTAGCTAGTTGCAGTCTCACGGAGAGAACTTGATGTACCGAGCGAGTTTGCAAACGGCGAGCGATAGCGACGCACTTTGCTGTCCGAGCGAATACACAAGTTCTGTAGTGAGGACGATACAGAGTGAACTGTCTGCAATGAGATCGTGTACAAATACTATGCCGTCAACACACCCCCCGGCACATACACCCAACCATCCATAATAATCCGTGCACTACGGCTCATGATGGCTTTCTTAACGACCCATTGACCATTCTCTTGGCTTGCTTGTGCACCTACACGTAATGTACCAGATGGATGTCCAAAACGCACCGCCTCACGCTCTCCACCTCCTGCTGCAAGGTTGACCAAAGTGCCCGGAATGGCCGCCGCTGTACCGATTGCCACCGCTGCCGTCCCCATCATGGCATGATGCAATTTCCCCATCGATAAAGCGCGCACCACCAAATCAATATCACCCGCTTTAACTTCTTTACCACTAGAGGACGTATACGTTTTAGCAGGTGCGATAAATGCAACTTTTGGCGTATGTTGGCGTGTCGCTGCCTCGCTAATATCGTTAATCAATCCCATGCGAACTGCACCATAAGCACGAATCGTTTCAAACATCGCTAAGGCTTTTGCATCACTATTAATATCGTCTTGCAACTCAGTCCCTGTATAACCAACCGCCTCAGCATTCACAAAAATCGTTGGAATACCGGCGTTAATCATCGTCGCTTGGAATTTACCCACACCCGGAACATCTAGTTCATCCACAATATTACCCGTTGGGAACATTGAACCACCGTCCTCTCCGTCATCTGCAGGATCAAGAAACTCTAACTGTACTTCTGCCGCTGGGAATGTCACACCATCTAATTCAAAATCACCCGTTTCCTGCACCTCTCCATTGGTAATAGGGATATGCGCGACGATTGTCTTTTGAATATTCGCTTGCCAAATCGTCACCGTGCAATGTCCATTCTGAGGTATTTTTGCAGCATCAATCAACCCTGCTTTAATTGCAAAAGCACCCACTGCAGCTGTTAAATTACCACAGTTACCTGACCAATCTACAAAAGGCTTATCAATCGATACCTGACCAAACAAATAATCCACATCATGACCTGCTTGTGTTGACCGACTTAAAATCACAGCCTTACTCGTCGAAGAGGATGCATTACCTAACCCATCAATTTGTTTTCCATAAGGGTCTGGGCTACCTAAGACACGCAGTAAAATATTATCGCGAACGACTCCCGGAACCTGCGCAGCCTCTGGCAAATCCGTGAGATTAAAAAATACACCTTTAGACGTACCACCACGATAATAAGTCGCAGGAATTTTAATTTGTGCACTAAAAACCATCTTTGACTCCTTTTATCTCATCCACTATGCATAGCAGTCTCAAAATATGCATGCTATGACCATAGCTCATCAAAATCTATGTATAAAAAAAGCCCGCTCATTAAGATAAGCAGGCCTTTCTACTTCTCGTTATGCGTTACCTTCTAAGAAGTCTTGTGCAAAGCGTTGTAACACGCCACCCGCCTCATAGATACTCACCTCTTCAGCGGTATCTAGGCGACAAGTCACAGGAACTTCTACCGTTTCACCGTTTTTACGATGAATGACCAAAGTTAAGTCGGTTCGTGGTTTACGTTCACCAATCACATCATAGGTTTCTGTGCCATCTAATGCCAAGGTCTTACGATTCACCCCTTCTTTGAACTGTAGTGGCAATACACCCATACCAATAAGATTAGTACGGTGAATACGCTCAAAACCTTCTGCTACAATCGCTTCTACACCGGCTAGACGAACACCCTTAGCAGCCCAGTCACGGCTAGAACCCTGACCATAGTCAGCACCTGCAACGATAATCAATGGTTGCTTACGTTCCATATAGGTTTCAATCGCCTCCCACATACGGGTAACCTTACCTTCTGGTTCAATACGAGCAAGCGAACCTTGCTTCACTGTACCATCGTCATTAAGCACCATCTCGTTAAAGAGTTTAGGATTAGCAAATGTCGCACGTTGTGCTGTTAAGTGATCACCTCGGTGTGTCGCATAAGAGTTAAAGTCTTCTTCTGGTAGACCCATCTTGGCAAGATACTCACCCGCCGCACTATTTGGCAAAATAGCATTAGACGGTGATAAATGGTCAGTCGTAATATTGTCCGGTAGGATAGCCAATGGACGCATACCTTTGAGCGTACGCTCCCCTGCCAATGCACCCTCCCAATAAGGTGGGCGACGAATATACGTCGACATTGGACGCCAATCATACAATGGACTACTCGCTTTTTCTGCTTCACCTGTCGCAAACATAGGGATATAGACACCGCGGAATTGCTCTGGTTTAACGAATTCATTAACAATCGCATCAATTTCTTCATCTGTTGGCCAGATGTCTTTGAGGCGGATTTCTTTGCCTTCATATACCCCTAAAACATCATTTTCAATATCAAAACGAATAGAGCCTGCAATCGCATACGCCACCACCAAAGGAGGAGAAGCAAGGAAAGCTTGTTTCGCATATGGGTGAATACGACCATCAAAGTTACGATTCCCCGATAAAACGGCCGTCGTGTATAAATCACGATTAATGATTTCTTGTTGCAACTCAGAATCTAGTGCACCACTCATCCCATTACAAGTTGTGCATGCAAATGCCACGATACCAAAACCCAACTGCTCTAACTCTGGTAATAAACCAGCCTCTTTAAGATAGACTTCGGCGACTTTAGAGCCAGGTGCAAAAGAAGTCTTTACCCAAGGCTTACGTGATAGCCCATATTTATTAGCATTACGCGCTAATAAAGCAGCTGCCACTACATTACGTGGGTTTGACGTATTGGTACAACTCGTAATCGCAGCAATAATCACCGCACCATCAGGCATATCACCATTGGCAGGAATCTCAAAAGGTTTCGCTAGACCTTTTGCCGCTAAATCAGTTGTTGAAAAACGTGCATGCGGATTTGAAGGGCCCGCCATATTACGACCAACTGTCGATAAGTCAAACTTCAACACACGCTCATATTGTGCGTCACGCATACCGTCAGCCCATAGACCCGTATGCTTCGCATATTTCTCCACCAAATCAACTTGCTCTGGATCACGACCCGTCAGCTTGAGGTAATCGATAGTTTGCTGGTCAATGTAGAACATCGCCGCTGTCGCACCATACTCAGGGGTCATATTAGAAATCGTGGCTCGATCACCAATACTTAAGCTAGATGCCCCTTCACCAAAAAACTCCACATATGCACCCACCACACGCTCTTTACGCAAGAATTCTGTCAATGCCAAGACAATATCTGTTGCTGTAATACCCGGTTGACGCTTGCCCGTCAGCTCAACACCCACAATATCTGGTAAACGCATCATGGATGCACGTCCTAGCATCACCGTCTCAGCCTCTAGACCACCAACACCCACAGAAATCACCCCTAAAGCATCCACATGAGGGGTGTGGCTATCTGTACCCACACAGGTATCTGGGAATGCTACACCATCACGTACCTGAATAACAGGCGACATTTTTTCCAAATTAATCTGGTGCATAATACCGTTACCCGCAGGAATCACATCGACATTCTCAAAAGCGGTCTTGGTCCAATTAATAAAATGGAAACGGTCTTCATTACGACGGTCTTCAATTTCACGATTTTTACGGAAAGCATCGGGGTCATAACCACCACACTCTACAGCCAAAGAGTGATCCACAATCAATTGCGTTTGCACAACAGGATTAACCTTAGACGGATCTCCACCCTTTTCGGCAATGGCATCACGCAAACCTGCCAAATCGACTAAGGCTGTTTGACCTAAAATATCATGACAAACCACACGGGCTGGAAACCAAGGAAAATCAATCTCTTGTTTACGATGAATCAGCTGCAACAACCAGCTATTTAATGTTTCAGCATCAACATTATTCGCTCGATTCACTAAGTTCTCTGCATGAATTTTAGACGTATAAGGTAGTTTTTCCCATGCTCCCTCTTGCAATGCATTGACTGCTGCTCGTGCATCATAAAAGTGAAGATTAGTCCCCGGTAGTGGTTTACGAAACTGAGTATTCATGATGATGGTCGTCCAATAAAATAAAAGGAATAACAATTTATACTATTCTAGTCTTATATAAGACTTGATACAATCAGCAATTTTACTAATATGCCTTAACATACGTTCAACGCTAATAAATGAACGTTGGCAAAAAACCAATAAAAAAAGCTGCCATTCATAATGGCAGCTTTGTCATCGTTATCGTCCTGTCATTAAGCAAGAGCAGCCGTCACAACGATTTCTACTTTGTAGTTTGGATTGGCCAAACGAGCTTCTACTGTCGCACGTGGTGGCGCATTAGTTTTAGATACCCAAGCGTCCCACGCCTTATTCATTTGTGGAAACTCTGCCATATTTGTCACAAAAATTTGCGCCATTAGAATGCGCTCTTTGCTAGAACCCACCTCAGCTAATAATTTATCAATCGTCGCTAATACTTGGGCTGTTTGACCTTCCATATCCAATGTGGGATCATCAGGCACTTGACCTGCTAAGTAAGCCACACCATTAAATACGGCTACATCTGAAAGACGGGCACCAACATTAACACGTTTAATATCGCTCATATATATTCCTTCTATACATCTATATTTTTACTAAAAACCAACACCGACTATCTTAAACCTTGGGTAAGTCAAAGACATGTCGTAAATAGCTGAGATATTCAGGATCCACACTCATGGTCTTGCCTGGTTCATCAGATACCTTAGCCACGGGTTGTCCGTTACAACGTACCATTTTCATGACAATT
This sequence comes from Pelistega suis, assembly GCF_013133795.1. GTDB lineage: Bacteria > Pseudomonadota > Gammaproteobacteria > Burkholderiales > Burkholderiaceae_B > Taylorella > Taylorella suis. Next base: position 63,563 of record NZ_JABGBN010000006.1, on the reverse strand, counting down.
TGTAAAGCAGGTACACCCACATCATTAGTCAAATTCGTACCAATACCAAAGGAAGTCTTACAACGACCATCAAAACGTCTAGCAATATCTAAGGCTAAATTGAAATTTAATCCATCAGAAAATACTAAAGTTTTCATGCGTGGATCAACACGATTGGTCTCGTAATGACGCAATAAACGCTCTCCCCAATCAAAAGGATCACCTGAGTCATGACGAGCCCCATCAAATAACTTGCAGAAAAACATATCAAAATCTCGCAAGAAGGCATTAAGCCCATAGACATCAGATAAGGCAATACCTAAGTCACCGCGATATTCTTGTGCCCATTTTTCAAACGCAAACACTTGCGAGTCACGTAGGCGTGGCCCCAAGGCCTGACACGCTTGTAAATACTCATGTGCCATCGTCCCCAAAGGAGTTGTCTTCAGCTCTTTAGCCAATAGAACATTACTGGTTCCAACGAAATGCTTTGGCAATTGCTCTACCAAGGTCTTAACAACCTCTGCATGCCAGACTTTAGAAAACCGACGGCGCGTACCATAATCTGCAAATTTAAACGAGGGGATATCTGTCGCTCCTAAAACCAAATTAATTTTTTCTTGTAATCGGTGGCGCCCTTCTGTCAAGTCTAAATCTTTATGCATATTACGGAAATAGACTTCATTAACAATAGCAAGAACAGGAATTTCAAAAAGAATCGTATGCAGCCACGAGCCTTTTACTTCGATACTGATTTCACCCTCTTCTTCACCCTCAGTAATAACAATACTCTTTTCTGGTAAATGAAAAAGCCCTAAAAACTCAATAAAATCACCTTTGATAAACCGTAAATTACCCAAGTATTCCAACTCATCCTCACGGAATTTTAGCTGGCATAATTGATGAATCTCCTCTCGAATTTCATCAATATAGGGGCGCAAATTAACACCCTTTGAACGACATTTGAATAAATACTCTACTTGAGCACTTGGAAATTGATGCAACACCACTTGCATCATACTGAATTTGTATAAATCGGTATCTAAAAGTGAATGAATAATCATACTTGTCCCTGCTTATTTTTCATAACCTTATCACAGCTTTAGGGTTTTAAGCACTTTATTGACAAAGATTAGTTAAAATTACGCATGTTTAATGTAAAACTGGAATCACAAAATGACTCATGTCGTAACTGAAAACTGTATTAAATGCAAATATACTGACTGTGTTGATGTCTGTCCTGTGGACTGTTTTAAAGAAGGCCCTAACTTTCTTGTTATTGACCCAGATGAATGTATTGACTGTGGCGTCTGTATCCCAGAGTGTCCTGCTAATGCAATCTTTGCCGAAGAAGATGTACCCGCAGATCAAATGAAATTTATTGAGATTAATGCTGAGCTGACCCCTGTTTTTGGCCCGATCAGTCGCTCGAAAAAACCACTTGCTGATGCTGACCAATGGAACAATGTTCCAGACAAACTGCAATACTTAGAAAAACCTTAAGATGACAACCGAACAACGCTATACCAAAGAAAAGGTCACGCATATCCGTCATTGGGTGGAAAAGAAGCTTTTTTCTATTTCCACAACACGTGCTGCCGAATTTAAATTTAAACCCGGCCAATTTGCACGTCTAGGTCTTGCCACCACCACAGGCGAAGAGCCTAGTATTTGGCGTGGTTTTTCAATGGTAAACCCTGTTGATAGCAAAGAACTCGAATTCTATGCCGTAGTTGTCCCAGACGGAGAGTTTAGCCCTCGTCTTGCCGATTTAAAGGTTGGCGATGATATCTATATTGATAAGAATCCCATCGGATTTTTGACTTTAGATAACTTCCCCAATGGGGGTAAGAGCCTATGGTTATTAGCCACAGGAACAGGCTTATCTGCTTATTTATCGATTATTCATGACCCAAAAACGTGGTCATTATTTGACAAAGTCATTCTTTGTCACGGTGTACGCTATATTAATGAGTTAAGCTATCAAGAGCAGATTCAAACATGGCAACAACAATGGGGAGAGCGCTTTGTCTATCTTCCTCTTCCGACAAGAGAATCACACTTGCATTACCCTCAGCACCGATTAACTACATTAATTGAAACAGGCAAATTAGCCGAGCTAGCTGGTACTGAACTAGACCCATCGCAAGCTTGCGTAATGCTATGCGGCAACCCAGATATGCTTGCAGATGGTCGTAAAATTTTAGGTGATTTAGGCTTTGCGACAGGGCGTCGTGGCAATATTGGCAATCTCGCCGTTGAAAAATACTGGTAAAAAGGATTTTCTATGCTCTATATCTTACATGAGCTCACTAAACAAAGTATGGCTCCTTTTGTGAGTCTTTCTACGTGGGGTTCTAAGCTTTTTTCCGACCCCTTTAGCCCTTATGCTTATATTCCAAATTCGCGCCATATCGCTGCAGGTTTTGAATTACTCCATCGCTTAGGCAAAGATTATGAGAAACCCAAATGGGATATTCCTGAAGTAGAGGTCAATGGTCAAAAAGCGACGATTACCGAAGAAACAGTCATTGAAAAAGACTTCTGCAATCTCATTCACTTTCAGCGTAGTCTCTCGAAAAATCCTAAAGGCGACCCTATCGTTCTGATTGTTGCGCCGCTTTCAGGTCATCACGCCACCTTATTACGTGATACGGTACGTACGATGCTACAGTCTTTTGATGTTTATATTACCGATTGGATTGATGCACGTATGGTACCTATGTCGAAAGGTGCATTTCATCTTGATGACTATGTCCAATATGTCATTGACTTTATTCATCACCTTGGTCCCAATACCCATGTCGTATCAGTCTGCCAACCAACCGTACCTGTCCTAGGTGCTGTATCTCTCATGGCAAGCAACAAAGACTCTATCCAAGTCAAAAGTATGACCATGATGGGAGGGCCTTTAGATACGCGCGAATCGCCTACATCAGTCAATGGTCTCGCTAGTAAGAAATCATATACGTGGTTCGAAACACAACTGATTCACCGCGTTCCCTCTCGCTACCCGGGACATAATAGACCTGTTTATCCTGGCTTCTTACAACACGCTGGCTTTGTTGCCATGAACCCAGATAAACATATGCAATCGCACTATGATTATTATCTTGATTTGATGCGCGGTAATGATATGGAAGCGGAGTCACATCGTAAATTCTATGATGAGTATAATGCGGTACTTGACTTACCCGCTGAATACTATTTAGACACAATCAAAATCGTTTTCCAAGAGCATCAACTCCCTCGTGGTGTATGGAAAGTCAACGGTCAATTGGTCAAACCTGCGGCGATTAAAAAAGCACACTTACTTACGATTGAGGGTGAGCTAGATGATATTACCGGTCGTGGTCAGACACAAGTAGCCCATAAGATGTGTTCAAGTATCCCTGAGAAACATAAGCAACATTACGAAGTAGAAAAAGCAGGGCATTATGGCATTTTCTCTGGTCGTCGTTGGCGTACCAAGGTATTCCCCGTGATTGAAGCATTTATTAATGAAGCTGAGAAATCAGCAAAATAATCAATGCCATCTCTATGAGTAATCAAGACTTAATTCATCAAATTGACGCCATCTTACCGCAGACACAATGTACCAAATGCGGTTATGATGGCTGCCTGCCTTATGCTACTGCGATTGTCAATGAGCAGGCACCGATTAATCGTTGCCCTCCTGGGGGAGAAGCAGGGATTGCACAACTCGCTAATATCACTGGACTACCTGTCATTGCTCTTGATACAAGCTGTGGCGAAGCACAAGCCTTACAAGTCGCTGTGATTGATGAAGATCATTGTATTGGCTGTACCCTCTGTATTCGTGCTTGTCCGGTCGATGCCATTATCGGTGCTAATAAATTTATGCATACCGTCATTCCTGACTTATGTTCTGGCTGTGACCTTTGCATTCCCGTTTGTCCTGTGGATTGCATTCAAATGATACCTGCCAACAAAGAATGGTCTCGCCTTGATGCTGATAATGCACGGCAACGCCATCAGCATCGCGCTAAGCGTCTGGCTATTCAAGCTAAAATCGAGGAAGAACGTCTTAATCAACACTCCTCTCGACCTAGCGATATTCTTGCTTCTGCTGATATTGTTGCTGAAAATTTGCACACCGAAGATCAACAATCTGGCATTCTTGAAGAAAACAAAGTTGCTAGCCAAGCCAAATCTGCTGCCATTGCAATGGCACTAGCTCGTGCTCGTGCTCGTCGCCAATCATCATGAATAAACAAAAACGTACTGAAATTTTTGCTCGTTTTGAAGCGGCCAATCCTCACCCCAAAACAGAGCTGGAATATGAAAATCCTTTTCAATTATTAATTGCGGTCTTATTATCTGCTCAAGCGACTGACAAATCCGTCAATATAGCCACTCGCCCTATTTTTGCGAAATGTAAAACCCCACAAGATATTCTAAATATGGGGTTAGAGGCCTTTACAGAAGCGATTCGTACCATTGGCTTGTATAAAACAAAAGCACAAAATGCGCTTAAAACCTGTGAAATCCTCGTTAAGCAATACCATAGCCAAGTGCCTCAGACACGAGAGGAGCTTGAGGCCTTACCGGGTGTTGGTCGTAAAACAGCGAATGTTGTCCTCAATACCGCTTTTGGACAGCTCACGATGGCCGTAGATACTCATATCTTTCGCGTATCTAATCGCACAGGTATCGCCCCGGGCAAAAACGTACTAGAAGTTGAGCAAAAGCTTTTAAAATTTATTCCAAAAGAATACTTACTCAATGCACACCATTGGTTAATTTTACATGGACGCTACATCTGTATTGCTCGCAAGCCCAAATGCCCTCATTGCTCGATTAGTGATTTGTGTGAGTTTAAGGATAAAACAAAAGCCTAATTACTACTAGCACCAAGGTTTGCGGAGACGTCTCGATGCATAAAGCAAGTTAGGCGAGCGGTAGCGAGGCTCTGTTCGAGCGACTGCGCGAAAACGTGTAGCGAACCTTTTGTAGCAATAGGTTACTGCATGATATAAACTGTTCACGCTATATATCGTCCTCACTGCAGAACATTGTGTATTCATATCCACCCACACTGCAGACAGTTCACTCTTGCTCCGGAAAGTGCTTCGCCGTTTCCAATGTCGCGGCGAGTGAATGTCTCTCCGTGTGGGCTAATGCTCATTAGCAGTACAATGTTTACTTAAGCACCAAGGTTTGCGGAGACGTTTCGATGCACAAAGCGAGTTAGGCGAGCGGTAGCGAGACTCTGTTCGAGCGACTGCGCGAAAACGTGTAGCGAACCTTTTGTAGCAATAGGTACTGCCTGATATAAACAAGTTCACTCTATATCATCCTCACTGCAGAACATTGTGTATTCGCTCGGACAGCAAAGTGCGTCGCTATCGCTCGCCGTTTGCAAACTCGCTCGGTACATCAAGTTCTCTCCGTGAGGACTGCCATTAACTAGCACTACCATCCAAGCCAGTCTGCCGGAGAGGTTTTTGATCACAAAGCGAGTTTGACGAGCACAGCGAGGCACTGTTCGAGCGACTGACAAAAACCTGCCGGTGGATTGGCGTATACCACGATAGTGCTAGCGGCACATCAAATTCTTTTCATGAGGACGACCTTACGACTTGCCAAATCCCAAATAGCTTTCAATCACGGCCGGATTATGTATCAAGTCCTTCGCATTACCCTCTAGCGTGACCTCACCCATTTCCAACACATAACCATAATCCGCTACTTGCAAAGCTGAGCGTGCATTTTGCTCTACCAATAAGATAGACACGCCTGTTTCTCGCAAACGCATAATAATGAGAAAAATCTCTCTCACAATTAATGGTGCTAATCCTAGGCTAGGTTCATCAAGCATTAAAACTTTGGGCTTTGCCATCAACGCACGACCAACAGCTAACATCTGGCGTTCACCACCCGATAAAGTCCCTGCCAATTGCTTATAGCGCTCTTTTAAACGAGGAAAAAGTGTATATACCTCATCTAAAGTATCTTCCCGTGAACTATCTCGTTTTAAATAACGACGAAAACCACCCAGCAATAAATTATTCTGAACCGTCATACTAGAAAAGAGTTCGCGTCGCTCTGGTACCAAACTGATTCCATTTGACATACGCGTTTCTACTCTATCAGACATAATAGACTCACCTTGATACAACACATCACCTTGTGCTGTACCACTAGTGGCCAAAGAGCCCATAATACTATTAAGCAAGGTCGATTTACCAGCACCGTTGGCACCAATGACGGTAATGACCTGACCTTGTGCTAACTTCAGATTAACATTATTCAAGGCATTAATTTTGCCGTACTGCGCTGATAATGCTTTTGTTTCCAGCAATAAGGTACTCATACTTTAACCTCCGTAGATGCCATATCAAGAACATCATCCATACCACCAAGATATGCCTCAATAACAGCAGGGTTTTGCTGAATCTCCGCAGGTGACCCTTCGGCTAAATAAGTACCAAAATCCATTACAACTAAATGATTAGTTAATTTCATTACAAAATCCATATCATGCTCTACTAAGAGAATACTCATCCCCTCATCACGTAGCGCACTTAATACCGCTGCTAAGTCTTGTTTTTCTTTATAACGTAGACCTGCTGCCGCCTCATCTAATAACAGTAAAGTAGGATCCAAAGCTAAAGCACGTGCGATCTCCACAATGCGTTGTTTACCTAATGCAAGATTACCTGCCTTTTCATAGAGATAATCACCTAATCCTACACGTTCACATTGAATTTTTGCCTCTTTAAGTAAACGAGCTTCACTTTCTCGCTCTAAATGTAATAAGCTGCTCACGACACCAGAGTTAGCTCGCAAATGTGCCCCTAGCGCCACGTTTTCTAGTACGGTCATATTTGGTAATAACTGTACATGCTGGAATGTACGTCCAATCCCTAGACGAGAAATCTCACGGGCAGAAAGACCAGAAATTTTTTGTCCCATAAACTCCACGGTACCCGAAGTGAGAGGCAAAACACCAGTAATCAAATTAAATGAGGTACTTTTACCAGCTCCATTTGGACCAATAAGTCCCATAATTTGACCCGCTTTTACCTCAAAACTAATATCATTAACAGCCACCAAACCACCGAATTCTTTACGAATCTTATTGACTCTAAGTACAGTATCCCCTTTTTGAGGACGCTCTCGTTTTGGTAGCTCGGCTGCTTTTTCGTCCAGCCCTAAATCTGTGTTTTGGGTCTGCTTTTCACCAAAGATTTTATTAACCCCTCGCATCAAAATTGGCCATAAACCATCTTTGGCATGGTGAAGAATCAATACCATTAAGATACCAAATACCACCATCTCCACATTAACTTTCGCATCAATCAAATAAGGGGTATACGCTTGAATTTGATCACGCAAAAACACAACCAAACCAGCACCTAAAATAGCTCCCCAAATACTGACTGAACCACCAATAACCGCCATAAAGAGATACTCAATGCCATAGTTCAGACCAAATGTACTTGGACTCACTGCTCGTTGCTCATGGGCATATAACCAACCAGCGACGCTAGCTAATAAAGCGGCATAAACAAAGGCAATCATTTTATAGTGGTGTGTATTTACACCAAAAGACTCTGCCATCGCTGCCCCATTTTTTAAGGCACGAATAGCACGACCTGTACGAGAATTTAATAAATTCAAACTGAGGAAAATACTGAGCAGCACCACGCCCCAGATTAAAAAATAAATAGCACGTGCTTTAAGGAGTGAGAATCCAAAAATTTCAATTGGCACAATACCCGGTAAACCATCATGTCGACCAAGGAAATCCATATTACCAAAGAGATAATAGAAGATTAAACATAAAGCAATTGTCCCTAATGGTAAGAAATGCCCAGAAAGTCGTAAAGTAATTTGACCCAAAATATAAGCAATCACAAAAGCAATCGCCAAACCCGCTAATAAGCCAATCCAAGGGGAATATCCCAAAGAAGTACTTAAATAAGCAGTCGCATATGCTCCCATACCCACAAATGCCGCTTGACCAAAAGAAGTCATCCCTGCAACACCGGTCAAAATTACAAGACCGAGCACCACTAAAGAAGCAATCCCAATCGTATTCATCTGATTCACCCAGAACTCTGGTGTCCCAGGAATGAGCGGAATCGCTACTAAAATCGCTATAAAGACAGCTAAAAAGATTCTTTGCATGATTTACTCCTCTTCATCATGATGGGTAATCGTCAAAGAACGTACCAATAAAACAGGAATAATCAGCGTAAACACAATCACCTCTTTATAATCTGATGCCCAGAATGTACTAAACGCCTCAATAATACCTACACCTACTGCGCCAATCGCTGCAATAGGGTAACTGACTAAACCACCAATAATCGCCCCCACAAAACCTTTTAGACCGATCATAAAGCCTGTTTCATAGGTAATCTGAATAAAGGACACCAGCATAATACCTGCTAATACCCCCACAAAAGCCGTTAACCAAAAGGTTAAATGCCCAGACAAGGAGGTACTAATCCCTACTAAACGAGCACCACGACGATTCACCGCTGTGGCACGCAAGGCTTTACCAACCAACGTAAAGCCAAATAGCGCCCACAAACCAACAATGGTTAGCAGGGTCATTACAATCACAAATAAGCTTTGATAACGCCAAGTTAAGCCTAAAAGTTCAATTTCACCCTCAAAGAAAGGCTCTGATACTAACCACCCTTCAGCACCAAACAAGACTAAGCCAGTCCCTAAGAAAGCAAAATGCAATGCAATGGAAACTATCAATAATGTCAGTACACTTGCCTCTGCCACAGGCTCATAGACCAAACGGTAAACCATAGGTCCTAGTGGCACAACAATAATGATGGTCAATAAGGCTTTAACCCATAGATTAGGTTCTTGCGCCAACATCATTGGAACCATATACATGACACCTAATGGCAATAACACAAAATAAAGAACGCTTTGCCAAATCGGTAAACCATGTCTACCTTTCAATTTGGCATAAAGCTCTTTTAAGAAAACAATACCACCAACAATAGGCAACAAATAAATGGTTTGGGGTATTTGACCGCTTGCCATCATCGCAAAAGACAAAGCACCAAAGGAAACAAACTCCCCCTGTGCAATAAAAATAATACGCGTTACTGCAAAAACCAATACGAGTGCTACGGCCATTAAGGCATAAATAACCCCCGTTACTATCCCATCTTGTATTAAGATTTTGGCTATTGACCAATCCATAACATCAACTTCTCGTGTGAACTATAAAAACAGATAAGACGTGCGGATATATCAAACCCGCACGCCTAATTTTTTCGATAAAACGACTCGCTATTTTATCGTATAGACGCCTAGTCTATTTTAAAAGTTCTGGCTGGTATACCCATTTCCCGTCTTGAACCTTAACCATCACACGCGCTCTATCGTCAAGACCTGCGTGATTGTCTGCGGCCATATTAAATACACCATGTACGCCCACCACATCTTTGGCGTTTTCTAGCGCATCACGGAATGCCACACGGAACTCCTCTGTACCTGGCTTAGCACCTGTCGCTAATACTTTAGGAATAGTTGCGTTAATCAATACGCTAGCATCCCACATATGACCACCAAAGGCATTAACCGTATTCGCACCATACTTTTCTTCGTAGAGTTTAGTATAGGCAAGACCTGTTGTTTTTAGTGGATGACCGTCTTCCAACTGTGCCGCTACCACGACAGGACCAACAGGAAGGATAACCTCTTCACACGCCTTACCACATACACGTAGGAAATCGTTATTAGCTGAACCATGTGTATGGTAGATTTGACCTTTGAAACCACGTTGTTTTAATTCGCGTTGTGGTAAAGCACCTGGCGTACCTGCAGTAGCAACAAGGACGGCATCTGGTTTAGCTGCGACTAACTTCATCACCTGACCTGTCACGCTCGTATCCGTACGTGCATAACTCTCACTAGCGACAATTTTAATATCGGTGCCTTCTAAGGCTGCTGTCATTTCTTTTAGCCAACCCTGACCATAAGCATCAGCAAAGCCAATCACACCTAACGTTTTAACCCCTGCTTTTTGCATTGATGTTTTTAACGCTTGAGCCATCAGACTGTCATTTTGTGCGGTTTTAAATGCCCACTTCTTGGCACCTTCTTGTGGAAATACCACCACAGCATTACCATTTAAGCTAATTAATGGTACCTTTGTTTCTGCTGCTACATCCACTAAACCGAGTGAGGCTGCCGTCACCGTGCTGCCCACCATCACATCAATCTTATTTTCGGAGATAAGTTTACGCATATTACGTACGGCATTCGCGGTATCTGTTGCATCATCTAACACAACATATTTCACCTCTACACCACCCTCTAATGTCGTTGGTGCAATTTCAGCCGTATTTTTTTCGGGAATACCTAATGAGGCAGCCGGACCTGTCGATGATACTGACACGCCAACAGTCACCGTCTGCTGAGCCCATACAGCACTCGCCAAAGCCATCATAGGGATTGTGCATAATGCACGTAATGCAAATTTTTTCATCGTCTTATCTCCTGTCAATTGCGATATTGCATCAAATATAAAAAACCAGTTATTAAAAACTGACAAACTGTCATTAAACCATAACATAGTTAAAAAAGCTTAAGCAATCAAGATTACTACCTATTCTCTTCAATTTTTTATAAAATGAATTTCTCTTATATGACGTAATATTTTATTTTTAAAGATTTTAATGAAAAAACTCCTTTTTGACTTTTTCCCTCTCGTTCTCTTTTTTATCGCGCTTAAAGTGGGGGATATTTATTTAGCCACATGGGTGGCCATGGGCGCCTCCATCTTACAAATAGTGTGGTTAAAAGCCACAAAAAAGAAAATCGAAGTCAGCACTTGGTTAAGTCTCATTATTATTGTTGTTTTCGGTGGAGCAACCGTTTACCTACAAGATGAAGCCTTTATCAAATGGAAGCCTAGCGTCCTGTATTGGCTGTTTGGCGCTATCTTGCTAGGAGGTAAAATTTTCTTTAAAAAGAACCTTATCCAACAATTGATGGGAAACCAACTTCAAATGCCTGAAACAGCTTGGAATAAAATGAATACAAGCTGGGCACTATTTTTCATAATTGTTGGTATCATTAACGTCTATGTTGCGTTTTCGGGGCATTTTACGACCGAGCAATGGGGAACATTTAAAGTCTTTGGCATGACTTTATTGCTCATTGTTTTTGCTGTAGCTCAATCATTATGGCTTAGCAAATACATGCAAATTGATAATAACCAACAAGATAAATCATCTTAATAGAAGGATATAACGACAATGAAACGTTTATTTTTAGTCGCCGCACTAAGCGCAACTCTACCAGCAATGGCTCAAAATGTCGCTACTGTCAATGGGCACGCTATTACACAAGCAGAATTAGATAGCACACTAAAAGCATTACGCATCGAAAATGCAAGTCCAGAACAACGCAAGTCTATCCTTGACGAAATCATCAGCCGTGATGTACTTTCTCAAGAAGCGGTTAAATTAGGTCTTGATAAAAAAGACGATGTGAAGGCTAACTTAGAAGCTGCTCGTAAAGACATCCTAATTTCTAGCCTATTACAAGACTGGTCTGAAAAAAATAAAGTCACTGATGATGACATTAAAAAAGCCTATGATGACATGGTAAAAGAGCAAGCAGGCAAAAAAGAATTCAAAGTCAGCCATATCTTAGTCAAAGAAGAAGACAAAGCAAAAGCCCTATTAGCGGACATTAAAGCCAAGAAAGTTACATTTGAAGACGCCGCTAAAAAGGACTCTATCGACCCAGGTTCTGGTAAGAACGGTGGTGATTTAGGCTGGTCAAATCCAGATATGTACGTGCCAGAGTTTGCTGAAGCCGTTAAAACAGGCAAAAAAGGCGAAATCTCTGAACCAGTTAAATCACAATATGGTTATCATTTAGTTCGTATCGATGATGAGCGTCCAGTAACACCGCCAACACTCGATCAAGTTAAAACAGATTTAACACGTAGCCTCACACAAAAGAAAATGTTTGAGTTTGTAGAATCTCTACGTAGCAAAGCAAAAATCGAGATTATCGAAAAATAATAGTCAGGATGAACAGTCATTTGCTGTTATAGCAACTGATTAACCACCATCTGATAGAGCCTCAATGGATGAGGCTCTATTTTTTTATAAAGCATTGTGCATTATCTTCTCATAAAAGTGAGTATGAGCACATTTTGAATAAGCAAAAAAAATGACGCTATAAAGCGTCAAATTTTCGTTTAGCTGGTGGGCTGGGCGAGACTCGAACTCGCGACCAACGGATTAAAAGTCCGCTGCTCTACCGACTGAGCTACCAGCCCGTGAAAGGATATAATTATGGCTTAACTTTAAAAGACTGTCAAGCCTATTAACGCCTATTTCTGTGTATTTTTTACAACTGAATTAAGCTTTCTTAGCAAAATACTGTTTAAACGCATGGTACCTTTTCCCCAAAAAAGGCTTACGTGCGAATAATAAGCGCAGCCCTAATGAAGCCGCAGATTTATTGGGTGCATCAATACGATAAATATGTGCCACATTATCCTGTGGCAGATTAAATCCCAATGCTTCTGTCGTATATAGATAATGAAATCCAGCCTCTTGTGCCAAGGCTATATAATCATCATCAAAGTAACCATGCGGCCAACTTAAATGCTCGCTGACTTCACCTAACTCTGCTAATAGTACTGCCTTACTCTGCTCTAATTCTTTTTGCATAGCAAGATTCTTACCTTCTTCATTAAGCTGGTGATCCCATCGAGTTTGGGTATGAGCAAAGCTATGAAAATCAATCAAACCACTTTTCCGCATCAGACGAATTTCATTCCAATTCATCATCACACTTTCTGGATGTCCTTGATTAATCCTTGCTTTACACTCATCATGCGGAGGACAAAACGGCAAGATTTCGCTTCCATCCGTATTGGCACGCTGCTCTCCAGCACGAATGGATGAGGTACTCAAAAATATACTCGCCTTAATACCGAGTTTTAATAGGATAGGATAAGCAAACACATAATTATCTAAATAACCACCTTCAAAGGTAATAAAGAGAGATTTGCGAGGTGTCGGCTCCCCTTGCATAAACGCCGCAAACTGCTTAGCACTCAGCATATGAAAGCCTCTACCTAACAGATAACTCATCTGCTCTTTAAAATATTGAGGAGCGCAATTAAAATCTCCGCCATTAGGCGTCACATGGCGATAACGTAAGACAGGCACACAGGTCGCAGTATCTTTAATAGACAACATCGTAATGACTATCGCTCTCGTGAAATACGTACCTCTGCCCCACGTCTTTTTACCTCTAAGCCCTCAGAAGGTAAAATGCGTAAGCCCTCAAACCCCTTGATATAGCTAGAACCTTGCATTTGCATGACACGAATCTTATTGCGCATGACCACAGGGTTATGAATAGGCATCCCAAAGAGCCACACTTCATCTAAAACGCGTGCTGTATTAAACTCTTCTAAGCCTTTTAAATCGGGGCCTAGGCAAAGCATATGCCCCTCACGCCCAAACACAGGGATAGCGCTTGTATCACAGTGATATTCCAATACCTGACCACCCTCATAGCGGACACCTGTATTTAGATCCCACCACGCATCACCCTCAGGGAGATAAATGCATTTGCTATCCTGACTATCCAAAATAGGCGCCACTAATAAAGCTGGACCAAATAAGAATTGCTGATGGTACTGATGGGCATAAGTATCTTGTGGATAAGCTAAAGCCATAGCACGCTGCACAGGTAAACCTGTACGCGTCGCATCTTCAATAATACCCAGCACATAAGGAATTAAACGATAACGTAAAGCTAATAAGGTTTTTACAGTTTGTTGTGTTTTTTCATCAAACTGTGTTGGCCAATAAGCCTCATCAGCGACAAAACTAAAGCCTGCACTAAAAATGGAGAGTGCCAATGCTCGCAGATAAAGTCTTGCCTCTGTCGCTTGTAAATTTAAGACATGCGATTGTGCTATTACACCACTCATTTGTGTACTGAGATGGCGTTGTAATAAATTTTCTAGATCAGTATAGCTTTCAATCGTATCTTGTAAATATAAGCCAGTACTACGAACACTGTTTAAGCTTAAAGCTTGACGACGAACAAATGCCTCGCTTGGTGTTTTATGGAAAGCTTGTCCTTCAAACAAGGATTGCTCCAACCATGCTGAATACAACTGTCTTAGAAAGGCTTTTTCCTCACCTTGGCGAGCACTCACATTATCAGGAATATAGATTGTTTGCGCGATACTCACAGCAATATCAGTCCCCTCAAGCAACTGTTGATGGCGAGACTCCCAATATTGATACGCATCTTTATAGGTTAAATCTAATACCCCTACTTTACCTTTTGGTGTCGCTACTTGATAAGCCTTTCCCTTATCATCCAATAAAAGCCATGCCCTATCTTCTAAATCTTGGAACAAGGCCGTATCGACAGGAATCCCCGGAAAACTTGGAACGCATACATGCTTTTTACCTTTAGCATAATCAGCGATAAATTGACGCACATCACCGACTCGCCCCTCATCCCAATCCATCACAAGCTTATCCGATTGAAAGCTAAACATACTGGGTGCAGCAAAGTTTAAGGTATCCACCGTTAGACCTGCTTTTTCCCATTGCTCAACTGTGCTCATAAACTCAGATATCGTCTGATTTTCCTGTTGATCTAACCACAATCCCATTGCACGCAATGGTGGCTGCCCTGGACGACCGATAGTGGCACTGAACTGATTCAGAATTTCTGCTGGAGGAGCAATATAGAAAAAGACATCAAGCACATCATCTTCTACGGTAATACCATATTGATTAGGGTGTTTTTTCAGTCCAATCGAATGCGACACCTTGTGCAAGCTCTGCACAAATACCCCCCAACCCTTTGCACTCCAAGACAAAGGCAAATAATCTTGGCTATCTGATTGAATTTCTTGTCCACGACGATTTAAGGTATCACTTACTCGCCCCAAACCATAAACAGTCTCATTTGATGTCAATGCAAGATTTAAGCACCATTGCTTATCATCCAACAACAAAGCAGAAGGTGATACTGTACTCAGTACTACTTGATCATCTTGATAAAACTGCAAAGAAAACGGCTGAGTATTAATCAATAAAGAGGTAGAACCATGAGATAAGCGCCACCCTTTATTTTCAGTATTCACCTCAAATTCACTCGTTATTTCTTGCCTTGCCAATAGAAGTGATTTTCTTGCCAAAGCACGCACATTTAATTTGCTATCATCTAATTTTGATTCACTACCAATGCGCAAACGGAATACACCTAATGCACTCGCCTCTACACGCAACAACAAATCATCCGTGATACTAAAGTCACAAAATCCTGCTTGTTGCTCTCTTAAAATGAGTTGTTTAATGTCAGTCACTTTCTTGCTTTCTAAATTGGATTGGCCATCTTCAGCCTAAGCCATTATTTTGACTGATTTTATATAAAACTTAAAGCAAATTAGCTGTTTTTCAATAAATAAATCGTTGTTTTATTTATAATTTTTATCAATATCACATTATAAAATACGATTCACCAAGGCTGGGCGAATATCTTGCTGTCTTATACCTTAAAAGAGAGTGCAGCTAATAAGTCTTTTTCTATAGGCAATGGCTCCCCCTCTAAACTTGCCCCTATAATATCGCCAGCCAAGCTACTCCACGTCATTCCATGCGAAGCATAGGCCGTCGCCACCCAGAGATGTTTATGATGAGGTAGCTCCGCAATAATAGGTAACCGTCCCTGTAATACCGCTCTTACACAAGCACGCCCCTTTAAACATTGTTGCTGTTGTAAGTGTGACAAACTCACTGGCAAATCTAAGGGTATTTTTTGCCAAATGGTCTGCTGTCCCACTTTAGTCACCTCGGGGGCTAAATTTCCATGCTCATATGTACTGCCCATCACACAAAATCCCTCTTGAGCGGGTAAATAATAACCCTGCCCTCCAATTACACATTGAGGGCCTCCATTCAGCTGATTGGCAGGCACCATCATCACTTCTCCCGCTAAGGCATGTAGACTTTCGAGTCTTTTTAAAACATTAACAACCTGTCCCGACTTTAATGTCCGGTATGAAAGATTACTCTGCTCCAATAACTGACGACTATGCATCGCTGTCGCTACAAGCAATACTGCCGCAGACATCACACCTTGATTTGTCTGCAATGTAAACGTATGGTCTTCCTCTACTTGAATTTGCTCTACTCGTACAGGCAAACATTCAATATTCGCATGCTGCAATAATGTCCATGCCAATCGCACAGGAGGTATTTGCATAGCAAGCGGGAAAAAAGCACCTTCCTGATTAACGTCCACACCTGCGAGCTTTGTTGCTTCTTCGACAGATACTAATCTCACCCACTCAGAAGGAAAATTCGATTGCTCCACAACATCCAATAAATCTTTTGCATGCCCTTTATCTCGATTAAGTTCTAAAGTGCCGCAATATTGAATACCTGCTTGTTTAGCAATAGATGTCCACCTCGCATGTGCACGTAGTACACCTGCTCGACTTAGACGAGCCTTATGACAATCATCCGCCGTCAGCAATGGCGTAACAGCACCTGAAGCATAACGATACGCTTGCTCATCAGGTCCTTGAGTAAACATAGGATCAAGTACTCTCACTCGCCAACCTCGGTGCGCTAATGCAAACGCCACCCCAGCACCAGCAACACCTGCGCCAATAATTGTGATTTGTCGCCCTAATCGAGCAGCTATTGGCACCTCTGGACGCTGACTCGTTAAAAAATAAAGTGTCATCGGCTTATGCGTTGATGTATTTAGCAAAGAACAAGTGATTTGCTTTTCAATCGTCAATTGCTGATCTTGCACAAGCGCTCGCCATGCCACATCTAATTCTGTTGCACTACAAATAAGTGGCTTAGCGACACTCATCCGACAAGCTTGTTGATAATCTTTGGTATCCGCGCTATCCACCACAAAAATATGTACCTGCGCTGAGAACTTAGACCACGCTTGAGGTGATTCATCAAAAAGCATAGTTACCGTAAAACGGTACGGTTCAATATCAATTCGATGCATCCCCTTAATAGGTAATACTTTATAAGGTAGTGCTTGAGGAAACCATTTCTCTAAACATTTCCATGCGTGTTGCTGATAGTGACGCTCAACCAATATGATGTGCCAAGGACGTTGCTGTTGTTGCCATAAACCATGCAATTCCTTAATATAATGCCCATAATCTTCTGCCAAAATAGCAATAGTCATCGGTGCACAACCATCCTCATTGATGTGTTGTGCATAATCTACTAGTGGATTTATCATCAAATCCTTTTGGGGAGATTGCCTTTTATTCATAAAATCACTGGTGAGCTTTAAAAAACCAAGTGATATAATTGTAGCAATTTTATGGTCTTCCTCACCTCACCCGCAGACTAGGATTATGATGAGTACACATATCGACTTTCATTTAGCATTACAAGCCGCCACAGAAGCTGCTCATTATGGTGCTGCTGTGTTAATGTCGTATTTTAATAACCGTGAAGAATTAATGATTGAGTACAAATCGCACAATGATTTAGTTTCTCAAGCGGATAAAGAAGCTGAAAAAGCTATTCTCAACAAGCTCACTCAGCTTACACCAGACTATGCTATTATTGCCGAAGAAAGTGATAAACAAACTCGTCCAAATGCTATCGCAACATGGTATATTGACCCCTTGGATGGCACCACAAATTTCTTACATGGCATTCCGCATTTTGCCGTTTCCATTGGTTTAGTCGCCCACAAAGGCACTATATTAAGTCCTGGTATAAGTCCTCTGGAAGAAGATACGCCTATTGTTTCTGTCGTCTATGACCCAAACCGTGAGGAATTATTCAGTGCATTCTATCTCGGCGGTTGCCAACTTAATGGGCAACGTATTCGTTGCTCTCGTACAGAAACACTTGAACAATCTGTACTAGCAACAGGCTTTCCTTTCCGTGATTTTTCATTTGAAGACGAATATGACCCCACATTCAAAGCTGCTATCCATCGCACTAGAGGTGTTCGTCGATTTGGTGCCGCTGCCTTAGATTTAGCATGGGTTGCTTGTGGTCGTTACGATGGCTTTTGGGAATTTCGTCTTTCTCCTTGGGATGTCGCTGCGGGTACGCTCCTCGTTCGTGAAGCCGGTGGTACAGTAAAAGATTTATATGCGCAACATGCATGGCCTGTGACAGGTAATATTATTGCCAGTAATCGTTTTGTCTTTGACGAATTCTTGGATATGCTCAAACCCTCTCTCAACACACCGACCTAAGGGATTAGCATGACTGAGCATACGCCTATCGCTGAAAGTGTCACTATTCCAAAACGTCTGGATAACGAAGAAATCCAGATGACGTTAGAGCATATCCGTACGCTCCTAAAAAAACAAGAACACCTCCAAGAATTACTCCAGCGCAAAGAAGACGGTGAAGCTGAAAATGAACTTCTCGATGAGCTGATTACTCAACAACAATCTACAGAGCTAGAGGATTATTTACTTCCTCTACACCCTGCTGATATTGCCTTTATTCTTGAGGCATTACCACAAGATGAGCGTTTGCAAGTTTGGGAGCTTGTTAACTCAAAGTATGACGGTGATATTCTTCTTGAAGTAGATGATTGGATTCGAGAAGACTTAATTTCAGCGATGAACCGAGAGGATTTAATCGCGGCAACTGAAACACTCGATGCCGATGAGCTCGCCGATCTTGTTCCCGACCTTCCTGCCGAAATTGTCGCCGAAGTTCAAAAAGGTCTTACTGAGCGTGAACGTGGGCAACTCCTTGCCGCCATGGGCTACGAAGAGGGTACGGTAGGCGCTATCATGGACTTTGAAATGGTACGCGTCCGCGAAGACATTACTTTAGAAGTCGTACTACGTTATCTACGTCGTCTGGAATATATGCCGGACCATACAGACCAGCTTTTTATTATTGATCGCCAAGAGCATTTACTCGGGGTGCTATCCATCGCTGATTTGCTTATTAACGATCCCGAAAGTAATGTCAAAGACCTAATGAAAACAGACTTCTTCTCCCTCACACCCGATGAAGAAGATACGGCCGCAACCTCAGCATTCGAGCGTTATGACCTCGTTTCTGCTCCTGTGATTGATGAAGAAAATCGCCTCATTGGACGAGTAACGATTAACGATGTTATTGATGTAATGCAAGAAGACTCTCAAGAACAAGAATTAGCGCGTGCCGGTCTTGCCGAAGAAGATATGTTCGCCTCTATTGAACAAGCTGTCCGCAATCGTACCCCTTGGCTATTAGTCAATCTCTGTACAGCCTCAACGGCTTCTTTTATCGCCGCTCAATTTGAAGGTACTGTCGGACAAATTGTCATTCTTGCTTTTCTGATGTCTATCGTGGCAGGTATTGGCGGAAACTCAGGCAATCAAACTCTAACGCTCGTGATTCGTGCCATGGCAATGGGGCGGATTAATAGCAAAAGTACTGTTACCATGCTAAAACGTGAGGCGTGGGTGACCTTCTTGGTCGGTCTTATCGGTAGCCTACTCGCCTCTTTCTTTGCTTGGCTAGTTTCTGGCTCGTATAAAATTGCTTTAGTGATGGTTGTCGCGATGATTTGCAATATGATTATCGGTGCCTCACTAGGTGTACTCATTCCGCTTATTCGCCAACGCTTTGAAAAAGACCCTGCTGTAGGGTCGTCTGTGTTGCTTACCTTTGCGACAGATGCGTTAGGATTTTTTATCTTCCTAGGATTAGCGACGGTGTTTTTGCTATAAACCCCACTGCAGACAGTTTTCACTAGGTATCGTCCTCACTACAGAATTTGTGTATTCATATCCACCCACACTGCAGACAGTTCACTCTTGCTCCGGAAAGTGCTTCGCCGTTTCCAATGTCGCTACGAGTGAATGTCTCTCCGTGTGGGCTAATGCTCATTAGCATTGCAATGTTTACTCAAGCACTTAAGGTTTGCGGAGACGTTTCGATGCACAAAGCGAGTTAGCCGAGCGGTAGTGAGGCTCTGTTCGAGCGACTGCGCGAAAACGTGTAGCGAACCTAGTTGCTATTAGTATTTGCTATACGCCGACACCGCAGACAGCTCTCACTAGGTATCGTCCTCACTGCAGAACTTGTGTATTCATATCCACCCACACTGCAGACAGTTCACTCTTGCTCCGGAAAGTGCTTCGCCGTTTCCAATGTCGCGGCGAGTGAATGTCTCTCCGTGTGGGCTAATGCTCATTAGCATTGCAATGTTTACTCAAGCACTTAAGGTTTGCGGAGACGTTTCGATGCACAAAGCGAGTTAGCCGAGCGGTAGCGAGGCTCTGTTCGAGCGACTGCGCGAAACGTGTAGCGAACCTGGTTGCTATTAGTATTTACTGATTAACGCTCAATAGCGAGCGACTATTACGACAACTTACCGTGACAATGCTTAAATCGTAACCCACTACCACAAGGACACGGGTCATTACGACCTACATTCTTATAGATATCTGCTGACTTCGCATCATCTTCTGCCAAGGCCTCATCATAATCAGAATGATGATAATTCATCTTGTCAACCTGAGCCTCAGCACGGGCGACTTGTTCTGCCTCAACAGCATCTACTTGCTCTGGTGAACGAATTTGAACAGTCAATAAAATCTTAACCGCCTCATTACGCACTCGCTCTAGCATGTACTTAAAGAGCTCAAACGCCTCTTTCTTATACTCTTGCTTAGGATCCTTTTGTGCATAACCACGCAAATGGATACCTTGACGTAGATGATCTAATGCTGCTAGATGCTCACGCCATGCTGTATCGAGACGATCCAAGACGACTGAACGTTCAAACTGATTCCAAGAATCATCACCAACTAAAGCAATTTTCTCTTGATAAATACGCTCAGCCTCTTGTTCTACAAGCTCTAAGATACCGTCATCATCTAAATCATGATTTTGCTCTACGGTCTCTTTAAGGTTAAGCTTAATGCCCCACTCTGAGGCAAGCGCTGTTTGTAAACCATCAATATCCCATTGTTCTTCTAGAGACTCTTCTGGTACATAAGTACGCACAAAATCCGCAATCGCATTATGACGCAGCTCTGCTACCATTTCACGCACAGAAGACTCTTCAAGTACTTCATTACGTTGCCCGTACATCACTTTACGCTGGTCATTAGCGACGTTATCAAACTCTAATAATTGTTTACGGATATCAAAGTTACGACCCTCTACTTTACGCTGAGCGGACTCAATTGAACGAGAAACCATTTTGGCTTCAATTGGCTCTCCTGGTGTACCTAAACGTTCCATTAGAGAACGCACTCTATCGCCCGCAAAAATACGCATGAGAGAGTCATCTAATGACAAATAGAAGCGTGATGAACCTGGGTCACCTTGGCGTCCAGCACGACCACGTAATTGGTTATCAATACGACGAGACTCATGACGCTCGGTACCAATAATACGTAAACCACCTGATGCTTTAACCTGTTCATTACGCGCTTTCCACTCTTCACGCACCTTAGCAATAGCGGCTGCTTTTTGCGCCTCACTTAATGAATCATCCAGTTCAATTAAACTAATTTGCTTAGATACATTACCACCCAACACAATGTCTGTACCACGACCCGCCATGTTTGTTGCAATCGTGATATGACCAGGCATACCTGCCTCAGCGACAATATCCGCCTCACGCGCGTGTTGTTTAGCATTCAGCACATCGTGTTTTAAACCTTCTTTATCTAGAAGAGTCGATAATAACTCAGAATTTTCAATACTGGTTGTACCCACTAGAACAGGTTGCTGACGCTCATGACAATCACGAATATCACGAATAATAGCTGCATATTTTTCTTGATCATTTAAGAAGATTTGATCATTCTGATCAATACGTTGCATTGGTAAATTCGTTGGAATAATGACCGTTTCAAGACCATAAATATCTTGGAACTCATAGGCCTCAGTATCCGCCGTACCTGTCATACCAGCTAACTTGCCATACATACGGAAATAATTCTGGAAAGTAATCGACGCTAAGGTCTGATTCTCATTTTGAATTTCAACACCTTCTTTTGCCTCAACGGCTTGGTGTAAACCATCAGACCAACGACGACCTGCCATAAACCGCCCTGTGAATTCGTCAACAATAACAATTTCACCATTTTGAATAACGTAATGCTGGTCTTTAAAGAACAAATTATGGGCACGTAATGCCACCATTAAGTGATGCATCAAGGTAATATGACGAGGATCATATAGCGATTCGCCTTCAGGCAAAATACCTAACTTCTGTAAAACTTCCTCTGCATGCTCATGCCCCGCTTCAGACAGATAAATTTGCTGTGCTTTTTCATCCACCCAGAAATCACCTTCTGGCTCTGGTTCTTGTGGTTTAGGCTCTTCTGTCATTCGTGTCAATAATGGCGGCACTTGATTCATACGAACATAAAGTTCTGTATTATCCTCTGCCTGACCAGAAATAATCAGCGGCGTACGTGCCTCATCGATTAGAATAGAATCTACCTCATCGACAATAGCATACGCTAACTTACGCTGACGACGGTCTGTCGCACGATACTCCATATTGTCACGTAAATAGTCAAAACCGAACTCATTATTGGTACCATACGTGATATCTGCGCGATACGCTTCATATTTTTCTTGATTATCTTGACCCGGTACCACAACACCGACTGTCAGTCCTAAAAATGAGAACAAGCGTCCGTTATTTTCTGCGTCACGACGAGCTAAATAATCATTTACTGTAACAACATGCACTCCCTCGCCTGTCAATGCATTAAGATAAGCCGCTAAGGTACTCATTAGCGTTTTACCTTCACCTGTACGCATCTCGGCAATTTTACCGTTGTGCAGCACAATACCACCAATAAGCTGCACATCAAAATGACGCATACCCAGCACACGATGAGATGCTTCTCGCACAACCGCAAATGCTTCAGGTAATAAAGAATTTAAACTTGAACCATTGGCAATACGCTCTTTGAATTCCGCTGTTTTCTGTGCAAGCTGCTCATCAGAAAGCTCTTTCATGCTAGGCTCTAGTGCATTAATTTTTTGCACAAGCTTGCGATATTGTTTTAATAAACGGTCGTTACGACTACCAATCAATTTTTTTAATAAAGAAATCATTTTTTTACGTAAAAATTTAAAATTTTTCTAAGCTATATAGTTTAACGCAATAAAGCATTCAATAGGGATTATTTACCCAATTTTTGTACTTGAGTTCCACCACCGACACCGATAATGGCACTACCTTTGACACCAAGTGATTCAAATAAAGATTGTCGTTGTGGATTTCCAATCGAAAAATCACGTCCCAAAAACTGCATAGGATCCACTGCGACGTCACGTACTCTCGTTTCAAAGTGCAGATGAGCCCCTGTTGACTGTCCCGTGTTACCAATACGAGCAATCATTTGCTTACGCAAGATTAAATCACCTTCTTTGACCAAAATCTCTGAATTATGCGCATAACGCGTCATAATATCATTGCCATGATTAATCTCCACAGTATTACCATAGCCACTTTTATAACCAGCATAACTCACAATTCCTGCACTAGGTGCATAAATAGGCGTACCAATAGGACCCGCAAAATCGACCCCTGCATGCAAACGATACCCTCCCGTCACAGGATGTCTACGTATCCCAAATCCCGACGTCATTCTTGCTTGCACCAAAGACACCGGCATAGAGGTCGGTAGTCGCTCTAAACCTGCCGCCTGAATTTGATATAAAAATTCCATCACTTGCAAATCATCTTCTTGTTGGCTAATTTTTTGTAATAACGTATCTAATTCTTTGCCAATTTCTTCCGCAGATTTGCTCATTTTGTCATCTGTCGGCAACTCCTCCATAGGAGCATCACCCACAGACTCTTTATTCTTTAAACTCTCTAAATTACCGATAACATGCTGCTCAAGACCAAAATGTTTCGAAAGCTTAGCACTTAACTTTTCTAAACTATCATACTTGACTCGTAAATCCGCTAATTGAGTACCTAACTGTTGAACACTTTCTAAAATCAATCGACGATTTTGTTCTTGTTCCTGTGCATTCGCTATAATAAGACCAGCCTGCTTAACGCCATGGTAACCAAAATAACGCTCTAACAAGGCGCCTGCAATAACTGCGATAAACAAGGCAATGACCGCTCCACTAAAGAGCCAGACCTTTTTTGTTTTTTGTTGCTTTCGCCGAGGCGAAATATACTTCTTCTTTATCATTAAACCACTCTATGTTTCTAACACCTTATCCAACTCGCAAAACACGCAAATCACGCCATAATGGTTTTGTTAAGCCTTTGCAAGTATTGGAAAGATCAGCTCTACCTATTCAACAAACGCTACGCACAGCGAAGCTATTTACAGAAATAGAGCAAAACTTAAAAACCTTTCTGCACCAAGGTATTAGTCCCCACTGCCATATC
Source organism: Pelistega suis (assembly GCF_013133795.1). GTDB lineage: Bacteria > Pseudomonadota > Gammaproteobacteria > Burkholderiales > Burkholderiaceae_B > Taylorella > Taylorella suis. The sequence continues at coordinate 39,179 of NZ_JABGBN010000006.1, read as the reverse complement.
CTCAAACTCGATAATGAACAACTGGATTTAGCCGTACCTAATGCCGCACTTGCCAGTAAATTGCGTCAGTTCGTACCCTCTATTGTCAATCATCTTAGTCAGCATGGTTATGCCATTACCAAAGTCCATATTAAGGTACGAGCTAGTCTACAAAAAACACCTACCCCTCAATACCCGACAACAGCTAAAAAATCGTCACTAGCACAATGCCATAAAGCCTACCAAACACTCTTAGAACAATATCCTGACGGTCCTCTTGCAGCGACCTTACGCAAAATACTAGAAAAAAATACTGATTAAAAAAATATACGGTTAAGTAGCAAACCCACTTAACCGTAATGCTATAAACATTCTCAATAAACTATGCCAATCGCCAATCACGATTAAGCACTTCTGCTTGACGAATAGCCGCCTCATCATCAAATGTGACGATTTCGTAGGCATCTTCTTGTTCAAGTAGAGCACGCGCTAATTTATTATTCAAACCATGACCGGATTTGCAAGCAACATAACGTGCTAATAAGGGGTGACCGATTAAGTATAAATCACCAATAGCATCAAGAATCTTATGTTTAACAAACTCATCGTCATAACGCAAACCATCTGCATTAAGAATGCGATATTCATCCAAAACGATAGCATTATCTAAGCTACCGCCTCGAGCAAGACCAATCCCGCGAAGCATTTCTACTTCATTAGCAAAACCAAATGTACGAGCACGTGCAATCTGATCCACAAAAGAATCTTTTCCAAAATCAATCTCTGCAAAACTTGCCGTAGAATCAATAGCTGGATGTTTAAAATCAATCGAAAATGCCAAAGCAAAACCTTCATAAGGCTCTAAACGAGCCCATTTTGCCTGCTCACCTTCACCCTCAGATACCTCTATGGTTTTCTTAACACGCAAAAACCGTTTAGGAGCATCTTGCTCAACAATACCTGCGTCTTTTAATAAGAAAACGAACGTTGCTGCACTACCGTCCATGATTGGAATTTCTTCAGCATCAACATCAATATGCAAATTATCAATACCCAACCCTGCTAAAGCACTCATTAAATGCTCTACCGTTGAAACACGATACTGACCATTTTGCAATACCGATGCCATCCGTGTATCACCCACTGTCTTAGCAACTGCAGGGAAATCCAATATCTCTGGCGTATCTACTCGATGAAAAATAATACCTGTATTAGGTTCAGCAGGACGCAACGTCAGCTGAACACGCTGACCTGAATGCACCCCAACACCTGTTGCTTTTACTAATTTTTTAATTGTTCTTTGTTTAATCATCTAAGTTTTATACCTTAAAAATAGGAATAAGTGATATTCTTCCATTTTACTCCGTTTTTCAGCCATAGATAATAGAAAATAATTAAACAATCGTAAACAATATTTCAGTACATATCTCTGACATAAAACAAAAAACAGTAGGCTTTACAACCTACTGCTTTTGAGGGGTTCAAATAAGGATTTAAATACTAATTCGCTTGTTTGCGTAAGTAAGCTGGAACGTCACGATTCGTACTATCAATCGAACGTGCACGAGCACCGAAACCACCACGAACACCATTGCTACGAATATTAATAGCAGCCAATGACTCTGGACGCTCTGGTGTAAATAAAGGCACACCATCCGTACCTGTTGCCACAACTGACTCTGGCTCGGCTTCTGCAACTAACTCTAAGTTACGACCTAAACCCGTTGCAACGACAGTCACACGCACACGATCACCCATGCTTTCGTCGTAAGCGTTACCCGCAATAATCATCGCATCCTTATCGGCATAGCTAGCAATGATTTCGTTAATCTTACGAATTTCAGACATTTTGATGCTCTTGCTTGAAGTCACATTAATCAATACGCCACGCGCACCATTTAAGCTCACACCTTCAAGTAATGGGCATGCAATTGCCGCTTTAGCCGCGTCTTCTGCACGATTTGGACCAGAAGCTACTGCTGTACCCATCATCGCTTGACCATATTCACCCATGATTGTCTTAACGTCTTCAAAGTCAACGTTAACGTTACCTTGGACATTAATAATCTCAGCGATACCTGCACATGCATTATTTAAAACATTATCTGCTTCACGGAAGCAGTCTTCGTAAGTTGCGTCTTCACCGAGAAGCTCAAATAGCTTTTCATTAAGAACAACCACTAAAGAGTGTACGTGTTTTGATAACTCTGCCACACCCTCTTCAGCGATATCCATGCGCTTTTTACCTTCGTAAGAGAAAGGTTTAGTCACGATACCTACTGTTAGAATACCTAATTCTTTCGCAATTTCTGCGACAACAGGCGCTGCACCTGTACCTGTACCACCACCCATACCAGCAGTGATAAATACCATTTGAGCACCTTGTAATGCTGCACGAATATTTTCGCGAGCTTGCTCCGCTGCCACACGACCTTGTTCTGGACGTGCACCAGCCCCTAAACCTGATGTACCTAAAGCAATTAAGGTTGATGCTTTAGATTGCTTGAGTGCTTGAGCATCAGTATTAGCGCAGATAAAATCCACACCCTTCATACCAGACTCAATCATATGATTAATCGCATTACCACCAGCACCACCAACACCTACGACTTTAATAAGTGTTTTGCTAGGCTGATCCTCATCGACCAAATCAAAACCTAAATTCACTGAACCACTTTTTACCTGTGCTTGAGACGATGTTACGTCATCATCAATAAAGTTAAACCCTACTGACATAGCCAACCCCTAACAATACCGAAACCAATTAATAAACCCCCCTGCCCAATTTCGGAAATCGCCTCAAAGAAAAGCCCAGTGCGTGACTACTCGACACTCTCTTTGAATCGCCTCCTCACCATAAATCAAATCCCCATTCAATTCATGGCTACCCGTACAGAAGCAGAGCACTGTACGACAAAAGAAATCCACCACCCATAAACAAAAAGGGTAAGTGTAACTTACCCTGTTATTATATACCTATTTCTTTAATTAAGCACATAATCTAGAATTTTTTTCCAAAGACTTTGTTTGGATGTCCTTGTGGGTGCTTCATCTAACATCACACGTGCTTGTAAAAGCAAACCCATCACCGTTGCAAACTGAGGCTGTGCGACAACATCAGACAAACTACCATAATACAGCGGACGGCCTACTTTAGCGGGTACTTGGAAAATTTCCTCGGCCAACTCTGCAATCCCTGGCAATAACGCTCCACCACCTGTAATCACAATCGAATTAGGTGATAAATCATGCTCTTCGAGATTCGCACCAATCATATCAAACAATTCTTCTAAACGGCAGAAAATCACCTGACCAATCACTTGATGTGATGCTTTACGGTCTTGACGGTTGTAATCACCGACAGGTGATAGCATAACAAAATCATTCTCAGAAACAAGGTCTGGTTTTGCAATACCATTTTCCAACTTGAGATCCTCTGCTTCAGGCACAGGAATATGGAATACCTCGGCAAGATCACTTGTCACACGCTGACCACCCTCAGGGAAGATATGACTATGAAGAATATAACCATTCTTGTACATAGCAATCCCTGTTGTCCCCGCACCGATATCAATCAACAATACACCTTGTTGCTTTTCATCTTCGCTTAGACAAATTTCGCTCGCAGCCAAAGGATTCAAGGTCAGTTGATAAGGTTCTAGTCCACAACGTCGGACGCATTTTAAGATATTTTGTGCAGCAGTTTCTTCGCCAGTCACAATATGCACCCGTACCTCTAAACGGACACCAGCCATCCCCTCTGGGCGAGAGATACCCTCTTGGCGATCCACAATAAACTGCTGTGTAATCACATGAAGAATGCGTTGATCATTCGAAATATTGACTGCTTTAGCCGTATCAATCACACGATTAACGTCAAAATTCGTCACCTCGCGGTCACGAATCGCTACCATACCGCTAGAGTTAAAACTCACAATATGTGCGCCACCGATACCGACCATCGCATCGCCAATTTTACAATCGGCCATTAACTCAGCTTCTTCGAGCGCCTTTTGAATGGCTTTGACAGTCACATCAATATTAACGACTGAGCCATTACGAATACCGCCTTGAGTCGGCGCTTGCCCCAATCCCAACACTTCAAATTTACCACTTTCTTGAAGTGCCTCAGCGACTACCGCTACTACTTTGCTAGTACCGATATCTAAAGCAACAATTAAATCCCTTTTAATATCCCGACTCATTTTTTCTCTTTACTTTCTTCATTAACAACAGTTGCAAATGTCACTGCGAAACCCTTAGTATACCTGAGATCGACCTTATTTATCGTTTTCCCTTGAGTTCGACTTAATAAAACTGGCCATGCTTGCACAAATCGCTGTACATTTTCTGCAAAACTAATAGCCTCTTGTTTACCACCCAATGGATCAACAACCTCTGCACCACCATCACGACCTAAAATCAACTCTAAACCATTATTTAACCTAACATGCCATGCATAACGGTCGCTTAATGACATGGTATCAATCGTAATCCCTAAGGGTGACAATAAGGTGGCTAATTCACCTGAGCGCTGCACCATCAGTTTCTCTGAACCATCTGGGCCGTTATATTGTGGATACACAATGTTATCGTCTAACTCTTCTCTATTGGCCGTAAACACCTCACCCCAAGTATTCAGCAATTGGTTCTCATTCCACTTGGCATAGGCTTCATGCTCTTCGATACGTAGTAATAAACCATTGGGCCATACACGACTAATATCGACATTACGCACCCAAGAGACTTTTTCGATATGCTCTTTAAGCGTTTCTAAATTCACCGTAAAGAAATTACCTTGCACATGACCCGCAATAGCCGATTGAATATTCGCAGGCGACACATGTAGCAATGCATTACCTTCCTTAGGCTCTAAAACCATCTGTGTAATATTGAACATGGGTCTATGCATAAACCAATAACCACCCCCTAGGAGCAATGCAATCACAGCACCCAACATGATGATATTAGCAATAAAATTCAGTAATTTAGGGTTATTAAACACGCTCTTACCCTACTTTCTAGCTACTTTTGTACTTGCTTGCTCTAACAAGAAAATACATAAATCTGCATATTCCATCCCAGAGGCTTTCGCTGCCATAGGTACTAAAGAGTGGCTTGTCATCCCTGGTGAAGTATTAATCTCTAAAATCCACGGTTGATTTTGCTCATCTAACATCACATCCACACGCGACCATCCCTCACAACCAACAGCCAAATAGGCTTTTACACAATAGTCTTGAATCTGTGCAGTCAATTCTGCAGACAACGGTGCTGGGCATAAGTACTTCGTATCATTGGCAATATATTTATTATTAAAATCATAATTACCGCCAGGCGCAATGATTTCAATAATCGGCAATGCGTATGCCTTGTCACCTTTACCTAAAATAGGCACCGTCAATTCACGACCAATAATGCATTGCTCAGCTAATAACTCACTTTCATAGGTTTGAGATAAAGCAAATGCTTCTGGAATATCGCTCACTTGCTTTACCTTTTTTAGACCCAATGTAGAACCTTCATGAGGTGGCTTAACAATCATTGGTAAACCAAGTTTTTTCTCAGCCTCATATAAATCTGCTTCTGTATGAGCCACAGCATATTTAGGTGTCGGTAAACCCTTATCCAACAGAATACGTTTAGTCATTGTTTTGTCCATCGCAATAGCCGATGCCATTACACCCGACCCCGTATAAGGAATACCCAATAACTCTAATGCTCCCTGCATGCAACCATCTTCACCAAAACGACCATGCAAAGCGATGAATACGCGATCGAATTTTTGTTCAGCTAACTCTGCTAAACTGCGTTCACCCGTATCAAACAAATGTGCATCCACACCTTTACTCAATAAAGCTTCATAAACACCCTTACCTGAGTTTAAGGATACAGGACGCTCAGATGACAAGCCGCCATACAAAACACCCACTTTACCTAATTTGCTTGTCATGACACTTCCCCAATCAGAGTAGGTACTTTATTGATAGAACCTGCCCCCATACATACAACAATATCACCGTCTTTTACAAAACCTAAAATCGCTTGCGGTAAGTCAGCGACATCTTTAATAAACATTGGTTCCACATTAGCTTGAGCCTGCAAAGCCTCTGTTAAAGCCAGTCCATCTGCCCCTGGGATAGCTGCCTCACCCGCAGGATAAACATCCGTTAATAACACAGCATCCGCCGTCCCTAATACACGCACAAATTCATCAAAGCAATCTCGTGTACGGGTATAACGATGCGGCTGGAAAGCTAAGACCAAACGATTATTCGGATAAGCTCCTCGTGCGGCCTCAATTGTAGCAGCCATCTCTACTGGATGATGACCATAATCATCAATCAGTTTAAAATGCCCACCACCATTCTCAGCAGAAACAGCAAAATCACCCACTTGCGTAAAACGACGCCCTACACCATTAAAACCTGCAAGCGCATGCACAATCGCCGCATCTGAGGCACCTACTTCTGTCGCCACGGCAATCGCCGCCAAAGCATTTAAAACATTATGCTTACCCGGTGTATTCAAGGTAATAGGCAAGTCCTCAAGCGATTGATTGTGCAAACGACGCTTCACATCAAAATGCATTTGCGTACCTTCTGCACGCACATTGACGGCTCGAAAATCTGCTGTTTCATTAAAACCATAAGAAGTAATTTGACAAGAAATTAATGGCAAAATTTTACGAACATTCTCATCATCTGTACAAACAACAGCACTACCATAGAAAGGTAAACGCTGTAAAAACTGGACAAATGCACCCAATAATCGCGCCGAGTTATGCCCATATGTATCCATATGGTCTTCATCGATATTGGTAATCACCGCAATAGTTGGCAATAAATTTAAAAATGAAGCATCCGATTCATCTGCTTCAACCACAATAAAATCACCCGTACCCAAGCGGGCATTAGCACCAGCAGAATTTAATTTACCACCAATCACAAAGGTTGGATCCATACCGGCTTCACCGAGAATACTTGCGACTAAACTCGTTGTGGTGGTTTTACCATGCGTTCCCGCAATAGCAATACCACTTTTTAAACGCATTAATTCTGCCAACATAATGGCACGAGGCACCACAGGAATACCTTTTGCTCGCGCTGCCAATACCTCAGGATTACTACCAAGAATAGCCGTTGAAGTGACAATAGCATCAGCACCCTCGACATTGCTAGCCAAATGTTGGTTAAAAATCTTGGCACCCAAACTTGCCAAACGACGAGTCACCGCCGTATCACTCATATCAGAACCACTGATGTGATAACCTAAATTCAGCAAGACTTCTGCTATACCACTCATTCCTGAGCCACCAATACCAACAAAATGGATATGGCGAATTTTATGTTTCATAGCTTATCCTTTCGCAACATTTACACAAGCATCTGCGATATCTTTTGTCGCATGCGTATACGCCATTTGACGCGCTTTAATGGCCATTACTTGCAATTGTTCACGCGAGAAATTTTGTAAAATTTCACTTAACTGTGCTGATTTTAAATCTTTTTGTGCATAGCTTAAAGCGGCCTTTTCTTTACTTAACCATCCTGCATTGGCAGTCTGATGATCATCAATAGCCGTTGGCAAAGGGACAAATAACGCTGCCACACCGACGGCAGCAACCTCAGCCACCGTCATTGCACCCGCACGGCAGATAATCAAGTCCGCTTGACTCAACTCTGTCGCCATATCATCAATAAAAGCGACACACCGTGCCTCCACGCCAACCTGTGCATAAGCTTGCTGTAAAGCAGCTAAGTGCTGCTCACCCGATTGATGAACGACAATCGGACGCTGCTCCGCTGGAATGAATCCCAACGCCTCAGGTACTAAGGTATTTAATGCCATCGCCCCTAAACTACCGCCAACCACGAGAATACGCAAAGGACCTTGACGCTGAGCATAACGCAACTCTGGCGATTCGATACGAAGCAAATCTTGACGGACCGGATTGCCTACCATTTGCCCATTTGGCAAAACATTCGGAAACCCTGTTAATACCTTCGCCGCAAATTTAGCAATACTTTTATTTGCTGTTCCTGCTACAGCATTTTGCTCATGCACCACCACAGGAATCCCTGCAAACTTAGCCATTAAAGCACCGGGAAAAGACACATAGCCCCCCATTCCCAACACCATATCTGGTTTTGCTTGCTTAATCGCACGACGCGCAGCAAGACAAGCTGTCAGCATCGTCACCGGCAATTTCACGAGCGAAGTAAGTCCTTTACCTCGCAACCCAGCAAATGCCATTGGCAATAATTCAATCCCATGTTGTGGCACCAAGCGACCTTCCATTTTTTCTGGATTACCTAGCCATTGCACTTGCCAACCACGTTGTTTTAATTCAGCAGCGACAGCTAATCCGGGCATGATATGCCCACCAGTACCACCGGCCATAATTAAGGCTTTTTTACTCATACCTGACCTCTTCTGCTTGCGGCTTGATGTTGACCTCGCATTAAACAACGATTTTCATAATCAACACGAAGCAACATAGCGACTGCCACCATATTCATCACTAGCGCTGAACCACCATAACTCACCAATGGTAGCGTTAAACCCTTAGTTGGCAATAGACCAAAACATACTCCTAGATTAATAAAGGCCTGCACCCCAAACCAAATCGAAACACCTTGAGCCACAAAACCATTAAACTCTCGATCCATCGCAATCGCTTGACGACCAATATCTAAGCCTTTTTTCACAATAATAGCGAACAAGACAATCACCGCTAAAATACCGACAAAACCTAGTTCTTCCGCGACAACCGCCATAATAAAGTCGGTATGTGCCTCAGGTAAATAGTGTAATTTCTCGATACTAAAACCTAAACCCACCCCAAAAATCTCACCGCGACCTACTGCAATTAAAGAATGCGTTAATTGATAGCCTGTTGACTGAGCATGCTCTGCACTGAAGGGATCCAAATACGCAAAGAAACGTTGCATACGCCATGGTGCAATTAAAATAGCACCCGCAATCCCACCTACAGCAAGAGCGACTAGACCTGCAAATACTTTAAAACTCACCCCACCCAAGAATAGTAGACCAAAGACAATAGCAACCACCACAACGGTTGCCCCTAAGTCAGGCTCTAAACCCAGTAATAACGCAATAATCCCCACAAAACCTAGAATAGGTAAAACCCCTCGCATATCACGCATATATTGACGTTTACGTCCAATGTACCAAGCCGTAAATACAATCATGCCAATCTTCGCTAACTCTGACGGTTGAAAGTTAATTGGCCCCAAAGGAATCCAACGCGATGCACCATTTACCTCTCGACCAATAAAAGGAATCAACACCAAGATAAGGAAAACCATGCTCGCAATATAAAGCGGCAAAGCATATTTTTCCCAAACTTTCATTGGAACAAACGAAGCGAAAATACACGCCACGATACCCGCAATAATAAAGACTAAATGACGAGAAAAGAAAAAGTAACGCCCTGCATTCACATATTTAGGACCATCCCCCAAGGCAATTGAGGCTGAAAACACCATCACTAAACCAAAGACCAGTAAAGTCCCCACCGCACTCAATAACACAAGGTCATAATTGCGCATATTAGTCCGTGTCGGCTTCACTGACATGAAACCACGTGTTGTTGCCGTTGCACTCACATTAACTCCCCTTGCTCAATAGCTAATTGCGATACCGCATCGACAAATACCTCGCCTCGATGATGATAACCTTTAAACATATCAAAACTTGCACATGCTGGCGATAATAAGACAACATCTCCTGCTTGAGCATAATCTAATGAGGCATTCACAGCGGCCTCCAAACTATCAAACTTCATCATGGGCACACCAGAACTCACCAACGCCTTCTCAATAACATCGCGATCAACACCAATCAAGAATACTGCTCGTGCATATTGTTGAACAGGTGCCAATAAGGGCGAGAAATCTTGCCCTTTCCCCATGCCCCCCAGAATGATAACCACAGGACGTTGCATACCTATCAGTGCGGCTTGTGTAGCACCTACATTCGTCCCTTTACTATCATCAATAAAGTCCACGCCTCGAATAGTACGTACAAAATTACAACGATGTGCCTGTGCTTCATAATCGCGTAATGTCATTAATAACGGTGTATATGACACGCCAATAGCACGACATAAAGCCATAGAAGCCAGACCATTTAACGCATTGTGGCGACCACGCACACGCATGGCATCTGCAGGCATTAAACGTTTCATTACTCCGATAGGACGTACTGGACGTTCATAGACTTTTTTCTTAACAGGTTTAGTAATGGGATCATCAAAATCATCATATTCACTCACACTTAACCATGCCATACCATTAAGATTCTCAATCCCTAAGTCATCGGCAAGCTTAGGCTCATCACTACCAAATGAGCGAACATTGACATCATCCAAATAATCCACCATTTTTACGGTCAACTCATCATCGCGATTAACGACAGCAATATCACTCATCGTTAATAACTTAGCTTTGGCTGCCATATAATGTTCCATACTTCCGTGCCAATCCAAATGGTCTTGTGTGATATTTAACACGACTGAGGCATTAGGCTTAAGGCTTTGGGTGGTATGCAATTGAAAACTCGATAACTCAATCACCCAAACATCAGGTAAGGTATTCTCTGCCAAACTCTGCATCAAAGCATCCAAGGCCGCTGGACTAATATTCCCCGCCGCTACGGCAGTTAATCCCGCTTGGATACACATGTCACGAGTCATCGTCGTTACCGTCGTTTTTCCATTCGTTCCTGTTACTGCTAAGACCTTGGCCTGATACTGCGTTTGTTCTTTTAAATCCTGTAAAGCACGTGCAAAAAGCTCAATCTCACCGATAATTTCAATCTGTAAAGCTTGCGCTTTATCTAAAAAGCTTTTTAATGGTTCTTTAAAAGGCTCTAAACCCGGACTAAGTACAATACTTTGAACACCGTCCAGTACATCTTCTGATAGCGCCCTATCTGCCCCCAAAAAAAGAGCCTCTTGCGCAATCCCTGCTGTTTTTAAAGCATCTAAACCAGGAGGCACATCTCGAGTATCCGCAACACGTACCAATGCGCCTTGTTGCAGACACCATTTAGCTGCCGCTAACCCTGTCTCACCTAAACCTAAAATCAAAATAGCGCGATTTTTTACACTAGAAATGAACGGTGTTGTCATAGTATTAACGTAACTTTAAGGTAGATAAACCAAGTAAAACCAGCATAATGGTAATAATCCAGAAACGTACCACCACTTGTGTTTCTTTCCAACCACCCACTTCAAAATGATGATGCAAAGGTGCCATTTTTAAAATACGACGACCTTCACCAAAACGTTTCTTAGTATATTTAAACCAAGTTACTTGCAACATTACAGATAATGTTTCCACAACAAAAACACCACCCATAATGAAGAACACAATTTCTTGACGTGTAATCACTGCGATTGTGCCTAACATACCGCCCAGAGCTAAAGCACCGACATCACCCATAAATACTTGCGCAGGATACGCATTAAACCATAAGAACGCTAAACCCGCACCGCCCAAAGCAGCACAAAGCACCATCATCTCTGATGCACCTGGAATATAGGGGAATAACAAATAACTAGAATAGTCTACACGACCTACTACATAAGCAAAAATGCCTAATGCAGCGCCTACCATCACCGTTGGCATAATCGCTAAACCGTCTAAACCATCCGTCAAGTTAACCGCATTACTTGCGCCTACAATCACCATCCAAGTCAATGTCGCAAAACCAAATACGCCTAAAGGATAGCTCACATTTTTAAAGAAAGGGACAATTAAATCCGCACGAGAAGGTAAAGGCATTGAAAAACCACTTAACACCCACTCTTTAAATAGCGGCCATAACTCAGCATTCGCTGGAGCAGAAACCGCAAAACTTAAGTAAATCGCCGCTACTAAACCCACTAAAGTTTGCCAAAAGAATTTTTCTTTTGATGACATCCCCTCTGGATTGCGATAAACCACTTTACGATAATCATCTACCCAACCTACTGCACCAAAACCTAGGGTTACTAATAAAACAACCCATACGAAACGGTTCGTTAAATCCGCCCACAAAAAGGTACTGATAGCGATACTAATTAAAATCAATACCCCACCCATGGTTGGTGTACCATTTTTTGCCATATGATTCGGACCATATTCACGCACCGCTTGACCAATTTTTAATTCTGTTAATTTGCGAATGACGCGAGGACCTGCCACAAGACCAATTAACAAAGCCGTTCCACAGGCTAGCATTGCACGAAGAGTGATATAGTCAAAGACAGCAAAGACTGTAAATTTACTCGAAAGAGCCTTAAATAAAGCGTATAACATGTTTTTCCCTATTTAGCATTATCGGCTAATAATGCCTGAACTACACGCTCCATTTTCATAAAGCGTGATCCCTTAACTAAAATTGTTTTTGTATTAACGGCTGCTTTTAATACGGACACTAAGGACTCAACATCCTCAAAGTGTTGAGCGCCGTCACCAAACGCCTTTACCGCTTCACGACAAAGATCACCCATACCCAATAATTGCTGAATACCTTTTTGTTTAGCATAAAGCCCCACTTCAGCATGCATCTGCGGACCGTTATCACCGACCTCACCCATATCACCTAAAACTAAAATAGCCGGTTGAGGTAAATTGCTCATTACATCAATCGCCGCAATCACCGAATCAGGGTTAGCATTGTAGGTATCATTAATCAACACAATATCATTATTTAAGCGATATTGCTGCATACGTCCATTAACAGCCTTAAAGCTAGACAACCCTTCAGCAATTGTCGCTAACGGCACTTTTATCGCTATCGCACATGCTGCTGCCGCCAACGCATTACGTACATTATGCTCACCCGGGATGGATAAACTCACAGGTACTTGTTGGGTGGCCATTTTTGATAGGCCAGGCACAGATTCATAGTGCAAGATAAAATTTGATCCTAGCGCATTGGTCTGCACTTCTGTCGCATAAACTTGACCATATGCTCCAAACATTATCTTTTGACGCTGTCCTGCTAATTGATTCCAAATAGGCGTATACGTATCATCTGCAGGGTAAACTGCTATACCTTGAGGAGGTAAGGCTTTTAAAGACTCACCATTTTCGTAAGCAACGGCTTCCACCGTTTTCATAAATTCTTGATGTTCACGCTGTGCATTATTGACTAATGCAACCTGTGCTTGTGCCATATTCGCTAAAGCAGCAATTTCTCCGGGGTGATTCATCCCCAACTCAAATACCGCTGCTTTATAATTTTCATTTAATCTTAAAAGACTTAATGGCACACCAATATGATTATTCAAATTACCCGTTGTGGCTAAGCAATGTTCTGCCCCTACATAGGTTTGCAAAATCGATGAAATCATCTCTTTACATGTCGTTTTACCATTACTCCCCGTCACGGCAATTACTGGTAAATCAAAAGAAGAACGCCAAGCTTTTGCCGATTGTGACAAGGCTTTTAGCGTATCATCGACTACAATTTGAGGAATTTTTAAACCCTCTGCTTGCTCAGACACCACAACTGCCACCGCCCCTTTGCGCTCAACATCTGCCAAGAAGCGATGTGCATCAAAAGACTCCCCCTTTAATGCGACAAAAATTTCCCCAGGAGAGACTGTGCGTGAGTCGGTATTAATCTTAGCGCCAGACTTTAACAATAAACCGAATAAAGACCATAAGCGATCGTCAAAAGCGGTTTTTTGCTGATGAATTTCTTGATAGGTCTCATGCCCTTTACCGGCGACTAAGATAACATCTTTTGCATCCGCCTTTAAAATAGCATGGACAATCGTATAGGCACGATCGACATGCGCAAAGGTACCCTCTGGCATGGCTTGTGTAATCTGCGCGAGAATAGACAGAGGCTCTTCCGTGCGTGGGTTATCACTCGTCACATAGCTAATATCTGCTGACTCTGCTGCAATCTTGCCCATGACAGGACGTTTACTCGGATCGCGATCACCACCACAACCAAATACACAGATAAGTTTACCCTGACGTGCCGTTGCTGAAGGACGCAATGCCTTTAGCGCATGTAAAAGCGAATCTGGCGTATGCGAATAATCCACCACCACAAGTGGTAAGCCTTGAGAAGACACTCCCTCTGGCACATTAACCGTTTCCAAACGCCCAGGCACCGCTTCTAATAGTGCAATCGCTTTTGCAATTTTGCTACTACCCCAACCCAAGGCCTGTAAAATACCCGCCGTTAATAGTAAATTAGCGATATTATGCTCGCCAACAAGACGCGTAAGGACTTGGGTTTCACCTTCTGGTAAAGATAAATCAAACGATAAACCATAATCTGCAAATTGATATTTTTTCGCTTGAACTGTGGCCAAAGCATGAGCTTTCATTGAGTAAGCAACGGTAGTTTTTGCTTTACTTTGCTGGAAAAAACGCTCACCTACCGCATCATCCACATTGATAATGGCATACTCTAACGCAGGCCACTGGAATAATAACCCTTTGCAACGTTCATACTCTTGCATAGATTGATGAATATCCAGATGATCCAACGTTAAATTCGTAAAACCAGCCACTTTGATACGCACACCGTCCATACGACCCTGAACCAAACCAATAGAAGAGGCTTCAATCGTTACGGCAGCCATATTTTTTTGTTTTAATTCAGCCAGTAAACGATGCACACTCAATACGTCAGGCGTCGTTAATGCCCCCCCTAAGTTCTCACCACTAGGGAGAATGGTTCCCAAGGTACCAATCGTTGCACAAGGTACTCCTTGCTGTGTGAGTGCCTTAGCTACCCAATTTGCACACGATGTTTTACCATTTGTCCCCGTAATAGCAATCACCGATAAAGAAGCCGAAGGATAACCATACCACTCATCCGCTAAAGCGCCTAATTGGGCACGTAAATGTTCGACTTCAAGTAGGGGTACATTGACTACGGGTGCCTGTAATCCTTTTTCAAGCAAGATAGCCGCAGCGCCATTATCTACCGCTTTTTGAATATATTGTGCACCGTCCGAATGATGTCCCTTACATGCAACAAAGACATCCCCTATTTGGATGTCTCTGCTATCAAGACGAAGATTGGCGGATTGATTTATATGCTTTTTTAACCAATCGATAATCATAAGTTACCCCTGTGTTCTTCTCGTTGTTTGTTGATTAGTTGCCTCTAGTGCTTTTTTAGGCTCTTGAACAGGTGCATCTGGTGGGACACCAAGATATTTTAATGTTTGTTCAATCACCTCAGCGACAACAGGTCCCGATACCACCGTACCGTAATACCCTCCTTTTTTCGGCTTATCAATCGTTACCGCCACCACAATTCGTGGTTTAGAAATCGGTGCTAAAGCAACAAAAGAACCACGGTAAGCATTCATCGTATAACGACCATTCACAATACCACGTGCCGTACCTGATTTACCACCAATACGATAACCATTGACTTGAGATTGAATCTTGGCACCCTCTGGTCCCGCAGAGCCTTCAACCATGACTCGCACATCTTTGGCAACATTAGGTGAAAAAACTTGGATACTTGTCGGACGATTATTATTGCGAACAAGTGATAAAGAAATCATATCCCCATCACGTGCAATTGCCGTATAAGCTTGCGCAATTTGCAACAAAGAAACAGATAAACCATAGCCATAAGACATCGTTGCCTTCTCAATCAGTTTCCATGTTTTCCAAGGACGAACACGACCAGCAGCAGCACCAGGGAAACCTAAGGTAGGTGTTTGCCCAAATCCCAAAGCATTAAATACCGTCCACATTTGTTGTGCACGCAATCGCTCAGACATCATCGCCATGCCAATATTACTAGAACGTCGTAACACACCCGCTACATCAAGCGTACCATTACGCGTACTTACGTCAGTAATACGTGCTCCTTGATACTGCCAAACGCCATTACCTGTCGCAAATTTGGTATTTTTAGTAATTACCCCAGCATCTAATGCCAAGGCTGCCACCAAAGGCTTAATAATAGAACCCGGCTCAAAGATATCCGTAATCACTCGATTACGTAAGGCATCTCCTCGACGATCCTTGTTATTATTAGGATCATATGTAGGCATACTCACCATCGCTAGAATCTCGCCATTGGTAGAATCAATAACAACGGCCCCACCAGATTCTGCATCATGATTTTTAATCGCTTTTTCTAGTGCATTTTTAGCAATAAACTGAATACGGCTATCAATGGTTAAATGGATACTATCCCCATGTTTAGCGGGTAGACTATCACTAGAGGCAACGTCCTCAATGACCTCACCTAAACGGTTACGAATAACCACCCTTGAACCATCTGCACCTTGGAGAACTTTATTGTATTGTTTCTCTAGTCCCTCAATACCATTATTTTCAATATTGGTAAAACCGACAATATGACTCATTAAAGAGCCTTGTGGATAATGGCGTTTACTTTCAGAATCAATATTGATACCCTTAATCTTTAAGGCACGAATACGATCTGATGTCTCTAAAGAAATTTGACGTTTTAAAAATAAGAATGCTTTATTTTTATTGGTATTTAACTTAGCGTCTAGACTCTTAAGCGTTTCACCTAACTCATTCGCTAACGCAGAACGTTGCTCTACAGAGGCACGTAATAGTTGATCAGGTACCGCCCAAACGCTACTCGCAGGCACGCTAGTCGCCAAAAACTCACCGTTACGATCAATAATACGTCCACGCTCCGCATGCAAGGGAATACGCGCTTCATAACGATTATCTCCTTCCTTGCGAAGGAAATCACTATTAAACGCCTGATGATAGAGTGCCTGTGCGCCTACTGCTCCAAAGCCAAGTAGCAATAAAGCATAAAGAATCGAAGATCTGACCTTAGACGAGGTTTTTTCACCACCCGTCTCATAAGACTGCACAATATTCCCTGTTCTTCTAGGAGCTCTTTCTTTGGAATTATTAAACCATTTTCTCATCATAACCCCAATTATTGTTCTTTAGCTGCCTCAGGATTAGCCACTTTACGCAATTCTGAATCTTTAATATAAATAATGTGACTAATATCAGCTGGCGTCATTCTCAACTTCTGTGACATCACCTGATTGATATGTATCGTACTGGTCAAATTCGCTCGCTCAAGCTGCAGATAACTCCAAGCTTGATTCAATTTTTGTTCGATGTTTTGTGTACGCACGAGCTCGTTATAAAGCAATCTCTGTTGATAACGCACGGTGATTAAATCCATCGCGCTATAAACAAAGAAACTTACCAACACAATAACCGCTACAATACCTTTCATAAGGCCGTTTCCGTTCTTTGTGCAACACGTAAAATCGCTGATCGGGAACGTGGATTCGCCTCCACCTCCTCTTTGGCAGCTGTCGTCTTGCCTAGGTTTTTCAATAAAGGCTGAGGCATCTCACTTTCTCTCAATGGCAACTTCGCCAATTCCGCACCCGGATTTGCCGCTTGTGCAATAAATTGCTTTACCTTGCGATCCTCTAAGGAATGAAAGCTAATAATCGCCATTCTTCCTTCTGGTGCTAATAAGCTTAAAACTGACGAGAGGGTGCGTGAAAGCTCCTCGAGCTCTTCATTGAGGTAAATCCGTATAGCTTGAAAGGTCCTTGTGGCCGGATGCTGACCTTTTTCGCGCGTCCTGACAACGGATGCGACGAGCTCGGCAAGGTCGAGCGTTGTGCGTAAAGGGCTGGATTTGCGGCGACCTTCAATCGCCTTTGCAATCTGGAAAGCAAACCGTTCTTCGCCATAATTTTTTATAACCTCTTTAATATGTTCTACATCGGCTGTTGCCAGCCACTCTTCTGCCGTTATGCCACGAGTAGTATCCATGCGCATATCCAAAGGACCTTCTCGCATAAACGAAAACCCTCTACTCGCATCATCAATTTGTGGCGATGAAATTCCCAAATCAAGCATAATGCCCTGCACTGTTTCAATGCCTCGTGCATATAGCTCTTCTTTCATAGACGAAAAAGGCCCATGAATAATATGAACACGCTTATCCTCTGCTTGTAATTGCTGAGCCGCTTGGATTGCCAATGGATCTTTATCAAAAACAAACAGTTTAGCCTCTGGTGCCAATTGACTTAGGAGGTAACGGCTGTGACCTCCTCGTCCAAACGTACCATCAACATAAACCCCTTGCGCTTTCGAGCTTTCAATAGACTCATGAATCCATGAGGCTTTTACATTAAAATCTCGACTGACCAAGGCATTTACTGTCGCGTGCAGCAAGACAGTTGTGTGCGTAAACGTTGTATTCATCGAGCGATTTCCTTACAACGCAAAACCACTTAATTGAGTCAAGTCGACAGCAGCCAAATCCTCTTCTTGTTGGGCTGCAAACTTATCTGCGGCCCACAATTCAAATTTCTGACCCATACCAACTAGGACAACATCTTTCACAATCCCCGCAATGTCACGCAACTCCGGGGCGATCAGAACACGACCAGCACTATCCATCTCTACATCTTGTGCATTACCTAATAATAAACGTTGCAAACCACGCTGAGAGGTAGGCAGTTCCATAATGATTTTTCGCTTGGCTTCCCATTCAAATCGGGGGTAGATTAACAAGCCACCATCAAGGTTTCGGGTAATGGTTATCTTGCCATGAGAGTCTGATAACAGGGCGTCACGATGCCGAGCAGGAATTGTCATCCTGCCCTTGGCATCTAAAGAGAGTGCACTGTTACCCTGAAAAATCACTTTTGTCCCACTTTTTCACACAAAATCCTACTTCCCTCCACTTTAAGCCATTTACTTTCCTTTTTCAAGCAAAAATTACGGTTTTTCCTAATAAAAATAAAGACTTAGGAAAATGAATTCAGAATAAATTTATCTTGAATAAACATAAAAATCAAAGACTTAGAAAGTACAATAAAAGTATTACACAAGCTATGTAATAAAATGTATGCAAAATCTTTTGCATTTATTAACATTTTCCTCCTTACACATTATTTTTATCTCTCTTATTACCACCTTCCTTTCCCTTGCATTTCTTAACGCAAACAAACGAACACTCTTCTCATCACGAAAAAGCATTCTTCTTTTGTTATCACTCTTCCATGCTAAAATACCCTTGCAAAACAAGCTGGGCAGTCGCGTGCTACTAGGCACGAGGAAAGTCCGGACTCCATAGAGCGAGGTAGCGGCTAACAGCCGTCCGTTCAGCAATGGGCGAGGAATAGGGCCACAGAGACGAGACTGCGGTGTGGGTATATTTATATACACTGATACGGCGACTTCCGTATGGCGTTACTTCGGTAACAGCACTGCAGGGTGAAACGCGGTAACCTCTATCTGGAGCAACATCAAATAGGCATACGCCAAGGGCTGCTCGTCCGAGTATGCGGGTAGATGGCTTGAGCCTGACAGCAATGTCTGGCCTAGAGGAATGATTGCCGACGTAATAGCGCAAGCAACTTACGTTTACATAATCCGGCTTATAGGCTTGTTTTGTCTTTCTCTCACTAGCTATTTCAACGCACTTCACTACTTATCATTCTGCTTGTTCTAAACGATTGTACGTGTTACAACACATTCATTCCTCAAGGAATCTTCAAAAGATAGTATTATTCTATTGATTTAATAAATAAATAAAATTTAACTATTAAATCTTTTTCCCCTATACTACCTTCTAATCCCAACGACATAGTTAAAAAGATTGACACGAAATCTTCACGAACTCTGTCTATACTCAAACAACTCTCTTCTATAAGGAAATTCATCATGAGCAATGACATCAAAAAATGCCCTGTCACTCATTTAACTACTGCCTTTGGTGCACCTGTAACGGATAATCAAAATAGCTTAACGGCTGGTGCACGCGGTCCTTTATTAGCTCAAGACGTATGGCTAAATGAAAAACTCGCTAACTTTGTTCGCGAAGTCATTCCAGAGCGTCGTATGCATGCAAAAGGCTCTGGTGCATTTGGTATATTCACTGTGACTAACGACATTACAAAATACACACGCGCTAAAATTTTTAGTGAAATTGGTAAAAAAACAGAAATGTTTGCTCGTTTTACCACCGTAGCAGGTGAGCGTGGCGCAGCCGATGCTGAACGTGATATCCGAGGTTTTGCACTTAAATTCTACACAGAAGAAGGTAACTGGGATATGGTCGGTAACAATACACCCGTCTTCTTCTTGCGCGACCCTCGCAAATTCCCTGATTTGAATAAAGCGGTGAAACGTGATCCTCGCACAAACATGCGTAGCGCTTCACACAACTGGGACTTCTGGACTTTATTACCTGAAGCATTCCACCAAGTCACTATCGTCATGTCTGATCGTGGCATCCCTGCGAGCTATCGTCATATGCACGGCTTTGGTTCACACACCTATAGCTTTATCAATGCGGCTAACGAACGCTTCTGGGTAAAATTCCACTTCATTACTCAACAAGGCATCAAAAACCTAAGCGATGCTGAAGCAGAAGCGATTGTGGGTAAAGACCGTGAAAGCCACCAACGTGATTTATACGACGCTATTGAACGTGGCGATTTCCCGAAATGGAAAATGTATGTACAAATCATGCCAGAACAAGAGGCCGAAAAAGTACCTTACCACCCATTTGACTTAACAAAAGTATGGCCAAAAGGTGATTACCCATTAATCGAAGTAGGTGAATTTGAATTAAACCGTAATCCAGAAAACTTCTTTATGGATGTTGAACAATCTGCTTTTGCGCCAAGCAACCTAGTTCCAGGTATCAGCGTATCGCCAGACCGTATGTTACAAGCGCGTTTATTTAACTATGCGGATGCACAACGCTATCGTTTGGGTGTTAACCATCATCAAATCCCTGTGAATGCCGCGCGTTGTCCTGTGCATAGCAACCACCGTGATGGTCAAGGTCGCGTTGATGGCAACTACGGTAGCACATTACACTACGAGCCAAATAGCTTTAGTCAATGGCAAGAGCAGGCACAATACAAAGAGCCACCACTCAAAATCAATGGTGATGCGGCTCATTGGGATTACCGTGAAAATGATGATGATTACTTCACACAACCACGCGCTTTATTTAATCTAATGAATGCTGAGCAACGCCAAGCTTTATTTGAGAATACAGCTCGTGCTATGGGTGATGCTCCTGACTTTATCAAGTATCGCCACATTCGTAACTGTGAAAAATGTCACCCTGACTATGCAGCTGGTGTTGCTGCGGCTTTAGGATTAACTGTTGCTGATGCAAAAGCTGCTCGCGATACCGACCCTGCGCGTCACCTACCAAGCTTTTTATAAGTACCAGCACTTGTTTAACTAAACAAGACGAAAGCGCCTAATTATCATGAGCTGCCTCTATCAAATGCTAGACCTGATAGAGACAGCTCATTGATGATATGTTTATTTGATCATCGTTATCGCAAAACCATCCCAGCCTTTGTGTCCAATGGTCTGCAACGCTGTTGAATCTAAGCGCGGATCCTCTTGTAGTTTCTGGAAATATTGACGAATCCCACGGATATTTGGTGCCTTATCATCTTCCGTAATCACTTTACCGTCACGCACCATATTATCCGCCACAATCACCGTACCTGAACGAGCTAACTCCACACAATAATCCAAATAAATGGGATTATTTTCCTTATCTGCATCAATAAAAATAAAATCAAAACTCGGAATAAGACCTGCCTTCTTTTCCTTAAGCAAGCTCTCCAAACACTCTACGGCTCGCCCATGCATGAGTCGAATCTTATCTTGCATATTCGTCATGGCAAATGTTTGCTCAGCAATCTTAATATGATTCTCATCAAAATCAATCGTCGTCACCTTGCCATCAGCCGGCAAGTCTTTTGCCATCCAGACGGTACTGTACCCTGCAAGCGTTCCCACCTCAAGAATATGCTTTGCTCCCATCATACGAATGAGAAAAGACAAAAACTTCCCATGATTGGCTGGTACATTAATTTTAGGGATAGGCTTGGTCCGATGAAAAGCCAATACCGCTTCGAACATCTTCTCATCCGTATGCAAACGGTTAAAAATCAGTTGATCAACCTCATCGGGCAAATCAGAAGGAATCACACTACTACGCATATTGAACTACCCAACAAACGACCACGCTAATTGCTCACCCGCTGCCAATGGCACTAAATACTGATTATCCGCATAATTAAGCTCAGCAGGGATTTCAAATGCACGGCGCTCAAGCGTAATCGTGCTCGTATTCACAGGTAAACCATAGAAAGCTGGGCCATGCAAACTCGCAAAGCCCTCTAAAGCCTCCAATTTACCTGCTTTTTCAAAAGCTGTCGCATAAAGCTCCATCGCATGTAAAGCCGAATAGCAGCCCGCACAGCCACAAGCCGCCTCTTTTGCCCCTTTTGCATGAGGAGCACTATCAGTACCCAAGAAAAATCGAGGATTCCCACTCGTTGCCGCCTCTACCAATGCGACGCGATGCTCTTCACGCTTTAGCACAGGTAAACAATAATAATGCGGACGAATCCCCCCTTGGAAAATGACATTACGGTTATACAATAAATGTTGTGGTGTAATGGTCGCCCCAATAGGCCCCTCAGCATCACGCACATAATGCGCTCCATGCTTAGTCGTGATATGCTCAAACACCACTTTTAAGGCAGGAAAGGCATTACGTAAAGGCAGCATAACGCGATCAATAAATACCGCCTCTCGATCAAATAAATCCACACTTGGATCTGTCACCTCTCCATGCACTAACAATGGCACTCCATGCTTTTGCATCGCCTCTAGCGCAGCTGAACAATTCGCTAACAAGTCGGTTACACCTGCATCAGAATTGGTGGTAGCACCCGCAGGATAAAGTTTAAATGCCTTAACAAAACCGCTATGGGCGACCTTTTCCACCTCTTGTGCCGTTGTATTGTTCGTTAAATACAGTGTCATGAGTGGAGTAAATCCCTCAATATTTTTTGCTTGCATCACCGCTTCAATACGCTCTTTATACGCCTGAGCCATCGCCACCGTGGTGACAGGAGGTTTTAAATTAGGCATCACAATTGCACGAGCGAACTGCTTCGCCGAATCAGGCAATACCGCCGCCAATGCACTGTCATCTCGAAGATGTAAATGCCAATCATCTGGGCGAATAAGTGTAATAGCGTCTTGAGTGATTTGCATATAAAATCCTTTGATTTTTCATCCCTTACACAGAACAAACTGGTAAAAAAGATATCCAATCCTTAACAAATTGATAGCAGAAAACGATATTTTACAAAGTATTAGAATTGTTTTATATCCTTTCCCGTATAAATCGCTTAAAATCCAGATTAAGAAAGGCTTCGTACTCAAAGCAATTGCATTCTTGCTGAAGCCTATTGATGAATAAATAACTGAAAGGTATATCTATTATGACAACAGAAAAAAAGCCCGCTCGTAAGCCTAACGCTGCTTTCATGAAACCATTAACACCTAGTGCTCAATTAGCGGCTGTTGTAGGCTCTACACCACTTCCACGCACAGAAGTTACGAAGAAAATTTGGGACTACATTAAAGCCAATAACCTACAAGACGCTGCTAACCGTCGCAATATCAATGCTGACGCTAAATTACGCCCAATCTTTGGCAAAGACCAAGTGTCTATGTTCGAAATGACAAAACTTGTTAGCCAACACCTAAAATAAGTAGCTAGCGACTCTTATTGAACAGGTCTTAGCCCTCTCTGCCACAAGTAACAATGACTGGCAGACCTAAAATTAAAACCCCATCATGCCGACATCCAATGGATAAAAGTTCTGATGGGGTTTTCTATTATCGGTACATTCTATTTGCCATCATGACACCAAACTCATCCCTATCTTTTTAAAAACACTACCCCCAAATGATGAAATTTTTTCATCATTATCACCAAAAAATATCATATCTTCTTTATGAAAATATGAAAAAAACTACTGTTATACTAATTTTTTATGAATTTTATTAAATTATTAAATAACATGAGTTTATTATTTCCACACGCTACCCAACGCACTCAAGCTCCCTATCGTTTTGATATTGTTGGCAGTTTCCTCCGTCCAGATATCTTAAAACTTGCTCGCCAACAATGTGCCTGCGGAGAGTGTAGTCCACAACAATTACAAACCATCGAAGACCAAGAAATTAAAAAACTTGTTGCAAAACAAAAAGCTATCGGTTTACAAGCCGTCAGCGACGGCGAGTTCCGCCGTACATGGTGGCATTTAGACTTTCTCTACAATCTCAAAGGAATTGTACTAGAGGATGTAGAACAATACTCCACCACTTTCCAAGCACATATGCATCGTCCAGTGACCCTGCGTATTACCGATAAAATAGAATGGAATACTGAACATCCTTTCTTAGAACACTTTACACGCCTATACAAAGAGGCTGATGGTTACCCTATTAAATTTACCATCCCTTCACCAAGTATGCTCCATCTTATCACCTGTGTGCGTACGCCCAATCCACAACTCATTGCGCCTTATGTTGATAATCAAGAGGCACTTTTCCAAGATATCACGCACACCTATCTTGACGCCGTCAAAGCCTTATATGCACTGGGTTGTCGTCATTTACAGTTAGATGATACCTCTTGGGGAGAGTTCTGCTCAGACGAAAAACGAGCGCTTTATACCTCTCAAGGGGTGGACGTTGATAGGGTAGCAAAACGCTATGTTCAAATACTCAATACTATTCGTGACTCAGCACCCGCAGACATGGCAATTACCATGCATATTTGCCGCGGCAATTTCCGCTCGACATGGTTTTCTAGTGGTGGCTATGAGCCTATTGCAGAAATCTTATTTGCTCACTGTCATGTAGATGGCTTCTACCTAGAATACGATAGCGACCGCGCAGGTGACTTTAAACCTTTACGCTTTATCAAAAATCAACAAGTCGTCCTCGGTCTAGTCACATCTAAGTCAGGAGAGTTAGAAAACCGTGACGATATTATTGCACGCATCAAAGAAGCCACACAATTCGTAGATATCAATCAATTATGTCTAAGCCCTCAATGTGGATTTGCTTCAACTGAAGAAGGTAATATTCTTAGCGAAGAACAACAATGGCAAAAACTTGCCTTTATTCGTGATATCGCCGAAGAGGTTTGGGGCAAATAATGGATTTGCGTATCAAAATTGCGGATAGTCCAATGAGTGGCTATCAGTGGCTGGTTGTTTCATTAGCCGTTTTACTTAACATACTCGATGGATTTGATGTCTTGGCTATTGCTTTTACTGCCAAAAGCATTAGTAATGAACTCAATTTACAAGCTACCCATATCGGTACATTGATGAGTGCTGGCTTTATCGGCATGGCATTAGGTTCTTTTTTCCTCTCTCCTTTTGCAGATAAATTCGGACGTCGCCCACTACTCATTATTTCAACTGCACTGGCTGCGCTAGGTATGCTCATGACCTATTTTTGCTCAAGCTTAGAAAGCATTGCCTTTTGGCGCATTGTTACAGGCGTTGGGGTCGGCGGTATTTTACCCTGTACTAATGTGATTGTTAGTGAATACGCCAATAAAAAATGGCGTGGCCTGGCGATTGCCATCTATGCCGCAGGATTTGGAATTGGTGCAACTTTAGGCGGGATGTCTGCGATTCTCTTACAAGAAACCTATGGCTGGCGATCTGTCTTTCTTACTGGTGCCATCCTAACAGGATTAGCTCTCAGTGCAATTATCATTTTCTTACCGGAGTCCGTAGACTATTTACTCTCAAAACGCCCTAAAAATGCCTTACAAACACTCAACAAAATTGCCATTAAGATTAACAAGCCCGGTGAGTGGCACTTAATTAGCGAAACACCACCACAACAAAAAGTCTCTGTGCTACGTTTATTCGAACGTGACAATATAAAAACCACCCTATTGATTTGGTTAAGCTTTATTGGCGTGATGTCTAGTTTCTACTTTGTGAGTTCATGGACACCCGCGCTCTTAGAAAGCACAGGAATGAGCAAAACACATAGTCAATCTGTGGGAATGGCAATATCGCTAGGTGGGACGGTAGGTTCGCTTATTTTTGGATTTATCGTCAGTCGCTGGAGTGCCAAATCAACGCTGATTCTTTTTACTTTACTCTCAGCGTTAGCCGTTATGCTGTTTGTGCATTCTAGTGCACTATCAGTTGCTCTCGGTTTAGCAATTCTTGTTGGCGCTTTAATGAATGGTTGTATCACAGGCCTCTATACCATTAATCCTACCCTATACGATGCTGATTATCGAAGCACAGGCGTAGGAACCGCTATAGGAATTGGACGCTTAGGCTCTATCCTATCACCGTTTTTGGCAGGCAATCTCTTACAGATAGGATGGACAAAAGAGAACCTTTACTTTACCACCGCCTTTATTATGTTAGCTGTTAGCTTTACCCTTTTCCTTTTGCAACCGAAAAACAACTAAAAAATTACATGCCCTCAACTCTTATATATGAGTTAGGGCGTTTTCCGTGTAAAATAAGTAGAACCTTGTGGATGATGCTCATCAGCACCCTCCCTGATTGATTACTTTTAAACTTTTATATGGGTTTGTATTATGTCAGCTAAAATTACCTATACACTTACCGACGAAGCGCCAATGTTGGCGACTTACTCATTTTTACCAATCGTTAAAGCCTTTACATCAGCAGCTAGCGTTGACGTAGAAACCAAAGACATTTCATTAGCTGGTCGTATTCTAGCTAACCTATCACAATACCTAAAAGACGATCAAAAGACGGCAGATGCTTTAGCAGAACTGGGCGAATTAGCCAAACAACCTGAAGCTAACATCATCAAATTACCCAATATCTCTGCATCTATTCCTCAATTAAACGAAGCGATTGCTGAACTACAAGCACATGGTTTTGCCGTACCTAACTACCCAGCAGAGCCAAAAACAGACGAAGAAAAAGCCATCAAGGCGGCTTATGCTAAAGTATTAGGTTCAGCCGTAAACCCTGTATTACGTGAAGGTAACTCTGACCGTCGTGCACCGAAAGCCGTTAAAAACTACGCAAAGAAAAACCCTCACTCAATGGGTGCATGGTCAAAAGACTCAAAAACGAAAGTTGCCCATATGGAATCAGGCGACTTCTATGGCTCAGAACAATCGGTGACTATCCCAGCAGATGCGACTAACGCACAGTTCAAAATCGAGTTCGTTGCAAAAGATGGTTCAGTTAAAGAATTAAAAGGGCTTGCCAACCTAAAAGCTGGTGAAGTTATCGACTCATCAGTGATGAGCTTGGCCGCATTAAAAGCCTTTGTGAAAAAAGCCAAAGACGAAGCAAAAGCAGCGGGCGTATTATTCTCAGCTCACTTGAAAG
This sequence comes from Pelistega suis, assembly GCF_013133795.1. Lineage (GTDB taxonomy): Bacteria > Pseudomonadota > Gammaproteobacteria > Burkholderiales > Burkholderiaceae_B > Taylorella > Taylorella suis. The sequence continues at coordinate 11,965 of NZ_JABGBN010000006.1, read as the reverse complement.
CAACGATGATGAAAGTATCTGACCCAATCATTTTCGGTGCTATCGTATCTGTGTACTTTGAAGAAGTCTTTACCAAATACGCTGCCCTATTTGCTGAATTAGGCATCAATCCTAACAACGGTCTAGGCGAACTTTACGCTAAGATTGCAGGTCACGCTCAAGAAGCAGAAGTCACTGCCGCTATTGAGGCAGCGATTGCGGCTGGTCCAGCTATCGCTATGGTGAACTCTGACAAAGGTATCACTAACTTACACGTACCTTCTGACGTCATCGTTGATGCATCTATGCCTGCTATGATCCGTACATCAGGTCAAATGTGGAACAAAGAGGGCAAACAACAAGACACTATCGCGGTTATCCCTGACCGTTGCTATGCCGGTGTTTACACTGCCGTGATTGATGATTGTAAAGCTAATGGTGCTTATGACCCAACAACCATGGGTTCAGTACCAAACGTAGGTCTAATGGCTCAAAAAGCTGAAGAATACGGTTCACACGATAAGACATTCCAAGCTGAAGCAGCTGGTGAAATCCGTGTTGTCGATGCCGATGGCAATGTATACATGAAACACGCTGTGGAAGCAGGCGACATCTTCCGTATGTGCCAAACCAAAGACGCACCAATCAAAGACTGGGTAAAACTTGCCGTTAGCCGTGCTCGTCTATCAAATACACCTGTTGTATTCTGGTTAGACGAAAACCGCGCTCATGATCGCGAAATCATCAAGAAAGTGAATGCTTACCTACCGGAGTTTAACCCTGCAGGTTTAGACATCAGCATCCTCTCTCCTGTAGAAGCGTGCAAACTGTCTATCAAACGTATCCGTGAAGGCAAAGACACTATCTCTGCAACAGGTAACGTATTACGTGACTACTTAACTGACCTATTCCCAATCCTAGAATTAGGTACATCTGCGAAAATGCTTTCTATCGTTCCATTAATGAACGGTGGTGGCTTATTTGAGACAGGTGCAGGTGGTTCAGCGCCAAAACACATTGAGCAATTCATCGAAGAAGGTTACCTACGTTGGGACTCATTAGGTGAATTCCTCGCATTACAAGCCTCATTAGAACACGTTGCTCAGACACAAAACAATGCAAAAGCACAAGTTTTAGCAGATGCACTTGACGAAGCCAATGCGAAGTTCCTCGACAACGACAAATCCCCAGGTCGTAAGTTGGGTACGATTGATAACCGTGGCTCACACTTCTACCTCGCGATGTACTGGGCAGAAGCATTAGCGAACCAAACTAAAGATGCTGAACTTGCCGCTAAATTCAAACCAGTTGCCGCCGCTATGCAAGCCTCTGAAGCTAAAATTAACGAAGAGTTAATCAGCTCACAAGGTTCAGCAAAAGAAATCAAAGGTTACTACCAACCAGATTTCGCAGCTACCTCTGCAGCAATGCGTCCATCAGCAACATTAAATGCAATTATTGATAGTATTTAATTTGTTGAAATAACGTAGGCTTTAAGATACCCTATTCAGTTGAATAGGGTATTTTTTGTAGTGTATAAGAATAATAAATTCCTTTCCTTTTGATATCAAATAAAATAAAATGATATCAAAAACAAGGGATTATTATTTATGGCTAACGTAACTATCCGAAATTTACCTGATGAAGTCCATCGTGCATTGCGTATGCGTGCCAAACATCATGGACGTAGCACAGAAGCAGAAATCCGCGCAATATTAGAAAAAGCTACCCAACCTTCGCAACGCATTAAACTTGGCTCATTATTAAACTCTATCGCTCAAGAGGCTGGCGGCTTAAATGACTCAGAAGTTGAAACCTTTAATCAACTTCGTCATAAAGCACCCTCAAAACCCATTGTTTTCTGAGAGCTATCATGATTCTCCTAGACACCAATATCATTTCTGAGCTATGGAAAGTTGAACCAAATCCCAACGTACTGAACTGGGTTGATGCACAAACATTGGAAACCCTCTATCTATCAGCTATCACTGTAGCCGAGCTTCGATATGGAATCGCCATTATGCCAGAGGGGAAACGTCGTACAGTTTTTCAAGAAAGATTAGATAAAGAAGTTTTACCAGCTTTCACAGGTCGCATATTGGCTTTTGATATTGAAGTTTCTCAAGTTTATGCGCATTTAATGGCGAATGCTAGATTTGCTGGCAAAGCGATTAGTGCTGCAGATGGTTATATCGCTGCCACAGCAGCAACGCATAAACTTATCGTAGCCTCTCGCGATACCCTACCATTTGAGAATCTTGGACTTGAAGTTCTTAATCCCTTTTTCCGCTTTTCATTACATGAGGGGTGAGTTTTTCTTACCAGATAAACTCACCTATCCTCCATAATCAATGTTGATATGCCAACAATTGTTCCGTGACCTCTCTAGCAAAGCCCTCATACACCTCGTCACAAATAAAGCCCCAATGCCCAGTCATAACGACATTATCTATATCGTAGAAAGGATGAGTGGCCGATAGTGGCTCTTGCTCAAAGACATCTGTGACATATATAGCCTGGGGATTTTCTTTTAAAAATGCAAGTAACCTGGATTGCTCCACTAACTCAGCTCTAGAGGTATTCACTATACAAACAGCAGGTTTCATCACGGCAAAATCCTCTTCACTTAACAGATGCTTCGTACTCTCCGATAACACCATATGCAAGCTAATAACATCTGCGCTAGACAACAACTCCTGTTTATCCACACATTGCACAGAATAAGGAGCCGCCCTTTCTACTGTTAGGTGAGGACTCCAAGCCATCACTCTCATACCAAATGCCTGCGCAACTGTCGCTACTTTTTGCCCAATATGCCCTAACCCAATCAGTCCTAGAGTCTTCCCTTTTAATTTTCTTGGGATAGCAATATCATCTACTCTCCAGCGTCTATGCTCTGGATGTAATGCCAGTTTTGATAAACGCTTGAAGGCAGCTATTAATAAGAGCCAAGTAATCTCACACGTACTTTCTTTAGAGTTTCCCCCTTTGGCATAGCTTACTTCTATATTCAGCTCTCTCGCTGCATCTGAGTCTAAATTACGCGTCTGAGCCCCTGTACAAATAATTCGTTTCAATGAAGTACACGCAGTTAAGACAGTTTTATCAATAGGTGTACGCTCTCTAAATAGCACCAAAATCTCTGTGTCTTTTAATGCATTTAATAAATCATTACCCCTCAAAGACTCTTTATACACCGTAATATCAAACGCTGCTAAAGCATGATTGCCAAGCAAAGACTGATGAAACAAAGACTCCCAGTCATCTAAGACAGTTACTTTAATCATCTACATTACCTCCTTCCTTATCATTTGGTTTATTTTATTTTTAATCTCACCATTAAAATACTAGTGAATACCATTAGAATATTTATGTATTTTTTTGTATACAATAATATATAAGATATTTTTCTATTTATTGAACCATCATTCCTACTTAGGAGGCCTCAATGTCTATCATTAAAAAATCATTATTAAGCACCCTTTTTACCTGTTTATTAATTCCTAGCCTTGCTCATGCACAAAAAACACCCGCCAAACCAGAATGTATTGCTCCAGCACAACCCGGTGGTGGCTTTGACTTAACCTGTCGCATTGCTGTTAATAGTTTTCAACAAACTAATTTACTAGATACTCCGATGCGAACCATCTATATGCCCGGCGGTATCGGTGCCGTTGCTTATAACAATATTATCAATTCTCGTCCAGCTGACCCTAATGCCATAGTCGCCTTCTCTGGAGGATCTCTGCTTAACCTAGCACAAGGTAAATTTGGTAAATACTCCAGTAAAGATGTACGTTGGTTAGCTGCTGTGGGAAGTGATTACGGTTCTATTGTTGTCAAAGATGATTCTCCATTTAAAGACTTGAAGTCTTTGATGGATACATTAAGCAGTGACCCATCTAAAGTTGTCTTTGGCGCCGGTGGTTCAGTTGGTAGTCAAGATTGGATGACTGCCGCACTAACAGCCAAAGCAGCTGGAGTAGATTATAAAAAAATGCGCTTTGTCGCTTTTGAAGGGGGTGGTGAGAGTGCAACAGCCTTACGCGGCGGTCATGTTCAAGTTCTTATTACTGGCGTAGCCGAGGCTCGAGGGCTAATTGAAGGTGGTGCACCAGTAAGAGTATTAGCCGTATTCAGCGATGATCGTCTTCCCGGTGTTTTTGAAAATACACCAACAGCAAAAGAACAAGGTTATGATATCGTGTGGTCAATTATCAGAGGATTTTACGTTGGCCCTAAAGTCTCTGATGCAGACTACAACTGGTGGGTAAATGCCTTTAACGAACTTTATAAAACCGAAGCGTTCCGTAAAATTCAAGAGCAACAAGGTCTATTTGTATTCGATAAGACAGGCAAAGAGCTTGATGACTATGTACAAGCACAAGTACAACGTTTCCAAGAACTCGCAGACTCTTTTGGTCTTATCAAAAAATAAATCACTTTATTAACTTGACTGCATCACACTTGTTTTTAGTGATGCAGTTATTTCTTATTTTCTCACTATGTCATTAACTGATCGTACTTTAGGATTTATCACCCTACTAGTTGCCATTTTCCTAACAATTTATGGATATGACCTAGAGGCTCCTTTTTCTTACGAGCCTATTGGTCCTAAAGCCTTTCCACTAATTATCGCTTTCGCTTTAGGTCTCTGTGGCATCACCCTAATTATTAAAGGTGGCAATCCTATCACGCCAAACCCTAGAGGTGCCAATATTCGCATTTTCATAATGTTGGTCTTTATTGCCATCTACGCCTTTACTTTTCAATGGTTAGGCTTTGTTATATCAACGATAATAATGGTTACCTTAGTAGGCCATTTATTCGAAGCAAAATGGTGGCATGCTACTTGCGCAGGAATTGTCATTGGTATCGGATTTTTTGTACTCTTTGATAAATTACTTGATGTCATTCTACCTGTTGGCATACTAGGAGAACTATTATGAGCAATATCTTGGATTCTCTCTCAATCGGTTTTGGTGTTGCTTTTTCTGCATTGAACCTTTTAGTTGCCGCTCTAGGTGCATTTATGGGTACCATTGTAGGAGTGCTTCCCGGCTTAGGCCCCATCAATGGCGTTGCTATGTTAGTGCCTATTGCATTTGCTATGCAACTCCCACCAGAGACAGCTCTGATTTTGCTTGCTGCCGTCTATGTGGGTGCTGAATATGGTGGACGCATTTCTTCTATTTTAATTAATGTACCAGGCGAGGCAGCTGCCGTTATGACCACATTGGATGGCTACCCATTGGCACGCCAAGGTTTAGCAAGCGTTGCCCTATCCATATCGGCATGGGCATCATTTATTGGCTCTACTATTGCTGTCATCGGTGTATTGGCACTTGCTCCCTTACTCGCTAATTGGGCAATGGCATTTGGTCCCGCAGAATACTTTGTCCTCATGGTATTTGCATTTGTCGCCTTGACAAGTTTATTAGGTGAACAGCCCATCAAAGGGGCAATTTCTGCATTAATTGGTCTAGCTATTTCAACCATTGGTGTTGACGCTAATTCTGGCGTATATCGCTACACTTTTGATGCACCTAGTTTATCCGATGGTCTTGACTTTGTTGTTATTGTTATCGGTTTATTTGCCATTTCAGAAATGTTGCAAATGCTCGAAAAACTGTTAACGGGACATTCAATCTCTATTCCTCATAGTCATCGTAAAATCTTCTCACTTAAAGAAATTATCTTTACATGGTGGGCTACCTTACGAGCTGGCATCAGTGGATTTTTGATTGGTATTCTCCCCGGAGCAGGTGCTAGTGTTGCCTCTGCTGTTGCTTATGCCAATGAGAAAAAACTTACCGAAAGTAAAGATCCATCCGCAAAGTTTGGGCAAGGCGATTTAAGAGGTCTAGTTGCTCCTGAAGCGGCCAATAATGCAGCAGCCACTGGTTCTTTTATTCCCATGCTAACGCTAGGTGTTCCAGGCTCTGGAACGACAGCCGTCATGATGGGCGCACTAACGCTCTATAATATTACGCCTGGCCCAGCACTCTTTGAGCAACAACCGACTATTGTATGGGGGCTCATTGCCTCTCTATTTATTGCAAATCTCATGCTACTGTTTATGAATATTCCGCTGGTCGGGGTCTTTGCCTCTATGCTAAGAATCCCGCCTTGGATTTTAGTACCTGGCATCCTGAGCATTAGTTTTATTGGTGTTTATGCCTTGAACAGTACATCTTTTGATTTATTTGCTGTCGTCATTGTCGGTGCGATAGGCTATGCTTTACGTAAATTTAATGTTCCCCTAGCGCCAATGGTGCTTGGTGTTGTTTTAGGAAATATGATGGAGCAAAACCTAAGACGAGCCCTATCTATTTCTAATGGTGACATCCATATTCTTTTCGAAAGTACTATTTGTATAGTCCTATGGATATTGGCTCTTGGCGTATTAATTATTCCTCCTATTTTGCGTCGATTAATGTCTGCTAAAAATGCACCTGCCAACTAAAGCGATTATCTTAGGATTTTTTATTGCTCTTAGTGGTGCACTTCTCGCCAAAGGGATAGGGGCTCCTATCCCTTGGCTATTAGGATCTTTGTTAGCCACGTTAATTTTTCGAGTTAATCACGCCCCCATCCATTCCCATCCTTTTTTTCGCAAAATGGGTCAATGGATTATTGGTATTTCCTTGGGGCTTTATTTTACACCGACCACTATTGATACCCTAACACCATTACTAAGTTATATTATTCTTGCTTGTTGTTTTACTCTGTTGTTGGGTTCACTAGGATCACTCATTATTACAAAACTGGCCAAAGTTGATTTCACGACGGCTTTCTTTTCCTCAACGATTGGAGGGGCGAGTGAAATGGTTGTCTTGGCTGAACGCAACCGTGCCGATAAACAATTAACTGCTTCAGCACATAGCCTACGCATCCTTATCGTCACCATTACCATTCCTTTGTTTTTTCAACTGATGGAGTACCACGGCAATACGCCGACTAATGATACCTCTACGAGTTTCTCATTTGAAGGGTTATTACTTTTACTCGCAAGCTCCGCCGTAATGGGCGTAGTCTTTGAAAAACTAAAAATACCTAATGCTTTTGTTATTGGTAGCATTGTCCTGACTGGTATATTAACTGCCCATAATATACATCTCAGTAGCCTTCCTAGTAGTCTACTCAATTTTGCACAACTGTTAATTGGCTGGTCGTTGGGAAGTAACTATACGCCTAACTTCTTTAAACAAGCCCCAAAATTTCTCTTGGTAATTTTGATTACCATTACATTCTATCTATTGGTGACGATTGGTTTTGCTTTATTACTTTCATCTATCAATGGCATTTACTACCCTACTAGCATTCTTAGTCTCAGCCCTGGCGGTATCGCCGAAATGGCAATTACCGCCAAAGTGCTTTTGCTTGAAGCACCGATTGTGACAAGCTTTCAAATTTCTCGATTGGTTTTTGTGCTGATACTAGCAGAACCTCTCTACAAAGTAATGAAAAAGCTCGCTCAGAAACTAAGATTGAAATAAGAACTTATTTAAGCGTTCTTTATACGCATTACTAATATGCTCACTCGCGACTTGAGCTGCACGCTCAGGATCTCGAGCTTCAAGAGCTTTCACAATTTGCTCATGCTCTTGCTGAGCATGTTCAGCACGTACTTTATTTTCCAACGTACTCGTCCCCAACAACAACATAGAATTCTGCAACGCTTGTAATGTCTTTAATAGATAGCGATTATGTCCACACTTATACAGCACTTGATGGAATAACTTATTATTCGCTGTCACCTCTTGTACCGTTGTAGCCTTCGTATCATTTTCCATAAGGGTGCGTAGCACGGCGATTTCCACATCCGTTGCATGTCGAGCAGCTAAACCCGCTGCGGTACTCTCTAGTACTCGACGCATTTCATACAACTCACCGACCATACTCTGATCTAGTTCAGTAATAATCAAACCACGCCGAGGATCATTACTCACCAATCCCTCATTGATTAAACGATTCAAGGCCTCACGGATGGGTGTACGACTAATCCCAATAACTGAGGCCATTTCAGCTTCTCGCACACGCATACCCGGTAGCATCGTACCATCTGTCAGTGCATTAATAATATAGGAGTATGCCTGATCTGCTGCGGTCAAGCCTTTCTCATACGCTTCACTATGATCCATCTCCTCTTTGGACAAATCATCTACTTTTTTGAGCATGTCTTTTTTTCTCGTTACCATAAACAAACTTCTCAGAAAAACTAAAGATACTTAAATAATATCATCTACCCACCCTTTTCTTCAAACAACAATTGACGTTTTAATATTATTGTGTACAATAATATACATATGTATTCATAATGAGGCATAAAAATGAACAAAAAATATGATGTCATCGTCATCGGTGGAGGAAATGCAGCACTCTGTGCCGCTATTTCTGCAAAAGAACATGGCGCGCAGTCGGTTTTATTACTCGAAAGCGCCCCTAAGGTCTGGCGTGGTGGTAATAGTAGCCATACCCGCAACTTACGTTGTATGCATGATGCTCCTACAGATGTATTGGTCGATAGCTACCCAGAAGATGAGTTTTTCCAAGACGTTTTCCGCGTAACAAAAGGACAAACCAATGAGGAAATGGCTCGCTTTGTGATTCGCTCTACCTCTACCTGTACGTCATGGATGAAAAAACATGGTGTCCGTTTCCAACCATCATTAGGTGGTACATTACACCTTGGTCGTACCAATGCTTTCTTCTTAGGCGGTGGTAAAGCACTGGTTAATGCTTATTACAAAGCGGCAGAACGCCTCGGCATCGACATCCGTTATGAAACGGAAGTTACCTCATTAAATATGACTGGCAATCAATGCGACTCTATCACCATAAAAGCTAATGGCGACGAATCCACATTGACAGCCAATGCCTACGTCATTGCCTCTGGTGGTTTTGAATCTAACCGGGAATGGTTAGAAGAGGCTTGGGGGCCAGCCGCTAAAAACTTTCTCATCCGTGGCACCCGCTTTAACCAAGGGAAGATGCTCAAAGAATTGATACGTAACCAGGCAATGATTATCGGCGACCCCACACAAGGTCATGCGGTCGCTATTGATGCCCGCTCTCCACTCTATGACGGAGGGATCGTCACCCGCGTAGATTGTGTATCACTCGGTATCGTACTCAACAAGCATGGCGAGCGTTTCTATGACGAAGGCGAAGACTTTTGGCCAAAACGCTATGCCATCTGGGGACGTCTTGTAGCACAACAGCCAGACCAAGTAGGTTACTGTATTATTGACTCAAAATCTATTGGTCGCTTTATGCCCTCAGTCTTTAAATCAATTAGTGCAGACACTTTAGAAGAATTGATAGAAAAACTTGGTTTACCCGTGGATAAAGCAATGGAAACTATCCGCAACTATAATGCCGCCGTGCAGCCAGGCACCTTCAATCACAATGAGTTAGATGACTGTCGCACCGAAGGTTTAAACCCTAACAAAACGCACTGGGCACTCAAAATTGACCAAGGCCCATTCTACGCTTATCCACTCGCCACAGGTATTACCTTTACCTATATGGGCGTCAAAGTAGACAAAAAAGCTCGTATCACGATGGCAGACGGACAACCATCAAAGAACCTTTTTGCTGCCGGTGAAATCATGGCAGGTAATATTTTAAGTCAAGGCTATGTTGCTGGTTTCGGCATGGCTATTGGTACTGTATTTGGTCGTATCGCAGGTGAGGAGGCCGCAAAAAATGAAAGTCATTAAAATCGTTGAAGAAGCTAAACACTCAGTGGGCATCTGTAACTCTTGCCGCTACTGCGAAGGATTCTGTCCAGTATTCCCAGCAATGGAGAAACGCCTCTCTTTTACTGATGGTGATATCCATTACTTAGCTAACTTATGCCATAATTGTAGCGAATGTTTTTATGCATGCCAATTTGCACCACCGCATGAATTCCAAGTCAACATTCCCCAACAATTAGCCAAAGTACGCGCTGATACTTATAGACAATACGCCTGGCCAGGCTTTATCGGCAACTGGTTTAATAAGAATGGATTGATTTCATCATTAGTCTTCATTCTCGGTCTGATTGCTCTTTTCTTCTTTGCTAGCCAAGGTAGTGAGGCATTACCAGGAGAGTTCTACGCTATTTTCCCGCATAACTTCCTTGTAACCGTATTCGGCGCGAGTTTCTTATGGGTTGCCGTTTGTATATTCCTAGGATTTAACAACTTCCTCAAAGATATTGGCGAATCATTTAGCTCACTCTTTAAGATGAACTATGTCAAACAAGCCCTAGCCGAAGGTCTCAGCCTCAAACACCTCCATGGCAACGTCAAGTCAGGCTGTACTTACCCTGATGACAATATCTCTCCATGGAGAAGACATTTTCACCACTTTACCTTCTACGGCTTTATGCTATGCTTCTTAGCAACTGCCTCAGGTACCGTGTTGCACTATGTGTTTGATATGCAAGCCCCTTATGCTTTCTTCAGCCTACCAAAACTCAGTGGCACATTAGGAGGAATCTCATTAGCCATCGGTACAGCAGGTTTGTTTATATTAAAGACAAAAGCGGATGAAAACATTAAAGATATCCGTCAAATGGGTATGGATTATGCTTTTATCGCTCAATTATTCTTAGCAGCAACTACTGGTTTGTTATTAATGGCATTCCGCGAGACAGCTGCACTGAAGGTATTGCTTATCGTACATCTTAGCGTGATCTTATCGCTATTCCTAACGATGCCATTTGGTAAGTTTGTACACGGCTTCTACCGCCTAGGTGCCTTACTCAAACATGCCAAAGAAGAACAAGAGCAGCATAAGCACTAATTAGATATTCATATCTAAGCGTTTTTGAAAAACCCCCAATACGTTAAAAATGAACTGACCCCCATAAGTGGTGTCCAACTTATGGGGGTCAGTTCAAACTCTATGCTTGATGGGTTCAAATTTTAACGATTAATCATTAATTTACTACTCGAGCTTTATTTAATAGATTATCTGAGTTAATTAACTCTCTGATTTTTTGCATTAATTTAATTTGCTCAGGACTGCGGCTGTAATGTAAAAATGGCTTTTTAATACGACCAATACCATGCTCTGCTGTAATACTACCACCATACAATGCGGTTAATTGATACACCAAATCCTCGACAGGCAATAACTCTTCCTCAGTCAATTTCCCTGTTAATAAATGCAGATTACCATCACCCAAATGACCGAAAAATAAATTCATCGCATGGGGGTATTTGGCTTGTAAGGCTTGCTCCGTTTTTTCAATAAACTCCTGCATATGCTTTAAAGGAATACCAATATCAAAGGCGACAAAATGTTTCATAATACGTAAGGTTTCGCCACTCGCATCACGAATATGCCAAAGACCTTTTGCTTGTTCCTCACTCTGCGGAATAATAACATCTTGCAATAAACCACTCTCTAATTGCTGCTCTAAAAAAGTCGTCAACTTGGTATCTAGTCCTTCCGCTGCACCTTCTGCCTCTAACAACACATAAATAGGGTATTGCCCATCAAACGGAATTGCTTTATTCGTCACTTGGGCAGCGGTTTTTAAATAATTATCCCACATCACCTCAAAGCTGGATAACTCCGCCATACTCGCTCTCGCTTCTTTCAATAATACCGTCACGTCAGTAAATGACTTTAACGCCGCTAAGGCACTATACACAGCTGCAGGCTTTGGAAATAAGCGCACACAAGCACGGGTAATCACACCATAACGTCCCTCGGTTCCAATAAAGAGATGTTTTAAATCTAAACCTGTATTATTTTTGATGACTCGATTTAGCATATTGAGTACCGTACCATCAGGTAACACCACCTCTAACCCTAGGACCAACTCCCTAGTCGTCCCATAACGAAAGACCTTATTTCCCCCCGCATTAGTTGCAATATTACCGCCTATCTGGCAAGAACCACGCGCCCCTAAATCAAGCGGAAAATACCAGCCTTGTTCTAATACCGCCTGTTGTAATTGTTCTAAGACAACACCTGCTTGAAT
>NZ_JABGBN010000005.1 GCF_013133795.1 Pelistega suis | reverse complement strand
ACAGGACAGTGAAACGCCTTTGCGCCGATGATAGTGGGTGGACACCTGTGAAAGTAGGGCATCGTCAAGCTAATTACATCAAAAACCTCTCTAGATAATCCCTAGAGAGGTTTTTTTATTGCCTATCCTAAACTGGTACGGATATTTTGGACACAAAGGAGTCCAACATATGAAGATATCAGTATCTATTCAAGAGCAAGCCTGTGAGAGGCTTTTGCATTTTCATCCTAAAAAAACGATAACCCGAGAGTTAGGGATTTCAGCCAGTGTCGTTCGGGACTGGAGTTTTTTTGTCAACAAAGACAGATAACTTTTTAACACCCTTTGCAAACTGTACCTCTGCAGGTAAACGGGTGGCTTGGCTACGATTTCTCATCAAAACGGTAGTTTTTATTCTGGACTCCTTTTGCTATATACGCTCAGTACATAGCAAAAAGGAGAAAAAATAGAGTGTATATAGGTACGTTAGTTTTGTTTAAGATTGTTTTCTTCTATAACTTCTGACCAAATTGCTGTATCACTATTAATGGTTGCTTGCATTGTTTTTGAATCAGCATAGTGAGGATAGGCTCCAGCAGCTTTCAGGCGTTTTTGAACATTATCATCTTCTAACACTTCTTTTAGGGCAGTAGAGAGTTTATCAATAATATCATCAGGCGTAGCCTTAGGAGCAAGCATGCCTCCCCATGATGCCGCTTTAGCTGAGTGGATGTTGACTTCGCTTAACGTTGGTGTATCAGGAAGCTCATCAATTCTTGTTGTTGTGCTTACTGCAAGAGGTTTGAGTGTTCCTGCTTTAATATGTGTTAATACACTAGCCAAATCAGAGAACATAAAATGGATTTCTCCAGATAATATGGCAGTAACAGCAGGGGAACTCCCTCTGAAGGGGATATGCGTAATATCAAGATTGAGTTCTTTTTTGACGAGTTCCATTGTTAGGTGAGCGGTGCTGGCTAATCCCCCTGTTGAATAGTTTAAACTTCCTTTTTTTCCTGTTGCTATTAATGACGGCATATCAGTGATTTCAGGTGTATATTTTGGATTGATAACCAATACGAGAGGCGTGATATATGCGATTCCAATAGGTTTGATATCTGTTCGTAGGTCGTATGGGGCTTTAGGTAGTATGTGTGGAGCAAGTAAAGCTGGTGACGTAATGCTGCCTAATGTATAACCGTCAGGTTTGCTCCTGATGACTTGAGAAATGCCAATAGATCCTGCTGCTCCTGATTTGTTATCAATAACTATTGTCTGATTTAGTTTTTTGCTTAAAGCTTCAGAAATAATTCGTCCTGTGATATCTGTTAGTCCCCCAGGAGGAAAAGGAACAATGTTTGTAATAGTTTTACTAGGATAATCCGTTGTTGCTAGACTTGGTTTAGCTATTGTGATTAGGCAGCTTCCAATTATTACTGTCAAAATGGATAGTGTTTTGGATAATGTCATACTTGTCTCCTTGAGTTTATAGGTTTTCCGCATAACAGTATACATTACTGCAATGCAAAATATTAAATTTCTGTATTAAAAATGTTGAATAATCTTTTTATTTTTTATCATCAAATTTGACTCTACACATTGCTAATTTCTCTAAGCATAAAACCCATATTTTTCTTAAATTTATTTGAACATAGTCACTTATATTAAACTGCTCATACCAATTTACTTAAAAAGTAAGTGATTGTTTTATTTAGTAAATAACCTAAAGAATAGGTAAAAACCCTAATTACTCGTCTTGCTTCATGGGCGTATGATGTTAAACTTTCAGGCATTGGTATAACCAATAATTAGTAAAAGGTAATACCAATTTTGTTATGATTTTTATATGCCCATGGAGGGCAAACACATATGCAATGGCAGCAACTCTATGATCCATTAGGAAATATTTGGCTATCTAGCTTAGTCGCATTAATTCCTATTGTTTTCTTTTTCTTAGCCTTAACAGTTTTCCGATTAAAAGGGATTGTTGCAGGAACCATCACAGTTATCTTGGCGATTTTAGTCGCCCTTTTTGCCTATGGTATGCCTACAGGAATAGCCTTGGCCTCAGCAATTTATGGTTTCTTTTATGGTTTATGGCCTATCGCTTGGATTATTATTGGCGCGGTATTTCTTTATAAAATCTCGGTCAAAACAGGGCAATTTGATATTATCCGTTCTAGTATTTTATCGCTTACCGAAGACCAACGTATGCAAATGCTGCTAGTTGGTTTTGCATTCGGTACTTTCTTGGAGGGAGCGGCAGGTTTTGGTGCTCCTGTAGCGATTACGGCGGCATTATTAGTTGGCTTAGGCTTTAAACCGCTTTATGCTGCAGGTCTTTGTCTTATTGCTAATACCGCCCCTGTTGCATTCGGTGCGATGGGTATTCCTATCATTGTGGCAGGTCAGGTAGCCAATATCGACCCTATGCTTATTAGCCAAATGGTGGGTCATCAATTACCATTTGTTGTACCTATTGTATTGGTATGGTTAATGGCGATTATGGATGGTTGGCGCGGTGTTAAAGAAATGTGGCCAGCGATTTTAGTGGGAGGTTTATCCTTTGCTATTACTCAATGGGCAACATCGACGTATTTAGGACCTGAGTTACCTGATATTACAGCAGCGATTGCTACATTAGTGAGTCTTACTATTTTATGTAAATTTTGGCAACCTAAAACAATCTTCCGTTTTGATCAAGAGACTTCAGCACAAACCCCTGCTAAGCATTCTTATACGGCAGGTCAAATTGCTAAAGCATGGACACCTTTTGCTATCTTAACAGCGGTAGTGACTGTTTGGAGTATTAAACCTTTCAAAAGCTTATTCAAGGTAGGTGGTCCTTTAGAAAGCATGGTTTTACAGTTTGACGTACCGGGTTTACATAATCTTGTACAAAAGTTACCACCCGTGGTGACTGAAGCGACAAACTATGCAGCTATTTATAAGTTTGATTGGTTCTCTGCAACAGGTACGGCAATTTTAATTGCGGCGATTATAACGATTATTTATCTTCGTATGAAACCATCGCAAGCAGTAGCGACATTTGGAGAAACCCTAAAAGAATTACGTATTCCTATCGCTTCAATTGGTATGGTATTGGCTTTTGCTTTTGTGGCCAACTATTCTGGTTTATCGGCTACATTGGCATTAGCTCTAGCACATACAGGTAAGGCTTTTACGTTTTTCTCACCTTTCTTAGGTTGGCTGGGTGTATTCCTCACGGGATCAGATACTTCTGCCAACGCTTTATTTGGTGCATTACAGGCAACCACAGCACATCAAATTGGTGTCTCTGATGTCTTATTGGTTGCTGCCAATACGAGTGGTGGGGTGACGGGTAAGATGATTTCACCACAATCGATTGCGATTGCATGTGCTGCGGTTGGTTTAGTAGGTAAAGAATCTGATTTATTCCGCTTTACTGTAAAGCATAGCTTAATTTTTGCTGTAATTATTGGTATTATCGTGACTGTACAGGCATATTTATTGCCAGGTATGATTCCTCATTAATAATTGCACATAGTAAGGCAGGTATATGACAAAAAAAACATCTCTTATTTCCGCGCTTGGCGAAGTCATTAAGGACCAAGGTATTGAAATTGGGGGACGGTTACCTGCCGAAAGAAAGCTTTGTGAAATGCTCTCTATTTCTCGGACGAGATTGCGAGAGCTTCTTAAGCAATTAACAGCTCAAGGCTTGATTGATACTAAGATTGGTTCAGGGACGTTTCTACGACAAGATCCTAAGATGTGGAAAATTGATAATCATCTTAATCAGATAGGGCGTCTGTTATCTCAAGACCCTGATTATCGATTTGATGTGCAGGAGGCACGGGCAGTTTTAGAGGGAGGAACAGCTTGGTATGCGGCACTTCGTGCGACAGACGAAGAGAAAGCAGTGATTCGAGCAGCCTATGAGCAATTACAACATTATCAACAAGTCGGAGATTTAGATCGTGCGGCGGATGCGGATGCAAACTTTCATTTGGCGATAGCAGAGGCAAGTCATAATGTCGTACTGATTCAATTAATGAGAAATGTATTTGAGTTATTACACCATAATGTCGTCTTAGCACGCCATAAGATGTACACCGATACGGTGATGGCTAATCAGCTCAATCAGCAACATACCGAACTCTTAAGTGCTATTGAGCAGAAAGATGCACATGGTGCGTTAAATAGTGTTCAGCAACATATTCATTATGTTATTGATCAGGTTAAGCAAATTGATGAGGCAGAGGCTCGTCAAGAACGTAAAAATAGATTAAAGAAACTTTAGGACTGAAAAAATGATTATTTCATCAACAAAAGATTATCGCAAAGCAGCACAACGTCGCTTACCTCCTTTTTTATTCCATTATATTGATGGCGGAGCTTATGATGAAGCGACTCTGCGTAATAATGTCGATGACTTATCTAAAATTGCGTTGCGTCAGCGTATCCTTAAAAATATGTCCGATTTAACAACAAGTACAGAGTTATTTGGTGAAAAGCTATCTATGCCACTCGCATTAGCGCCAGTGGGTTTAACAGGTATGTATGCTAAGCGTGGTGAGGTACAAGCAGCTAAAGCGGCGGATAAAAAAGGCATTCCGTTTACTTTATCCACTGTATCTGTTTGTCCTATTGAGGAAGTAACCCCAGCGATTAATCGTCCGATGTGGTTCCAGCTTTATGTGCTACGCGATCGTGGCTTTATGAAGAATGTGCTAGAACGTGCTAAAGCGGCAGGGTGTAGCACCTTGGTATTTACAGTCGATATGCCTGTTCCGGGGGCACGTTATCGTGATGCTCACTCAGGTATGAGTGGACCTAATGCCGCCATGCGTCGTTATTTACAATCGACCCTTTACCCTCACTGGGCTTGGAATGTGGGGATTCATGGTAAACCACATGATTTAGGTAACATTTCCCGTTACTTGGGCAAGCCAACAGGATTAGAGGACTACATTGGTTGGTTAGGTGCTAACTTTGATCCGTCTATCTCGTGGAAAGATTTACAGTGGATTCGTGATTTCTGGGAAGGTCCTATGGTGATTAAAGGTATTCTTGATCCAGAGGATGCGCGTGATGCCGTGGCTTTTGGTGCAGATGGTATTGTGGTGTCGAATCATGGTGGTCGCCAATTAGATGGTGTATTGTCTAGTGCTGCGGCTATGCCTGCTATTGCTGATGCTGTAAAAGGCAAAATTAAGATTCTTGCAGACTCTGGCGTACGTAGTGGTTTAGATATCGTTCGCATGTTGGCATTGGGGGCGGATGCATGTTTAATCGGTCGTGCATTTGCCTATGCATTAGCTGCACAGGGGCAAGCGGGAGTTGAGAATTTACTTGACTTAATGATGAAAGAGATGCGTGTCGCAATGACGCTAACAGGCGTAAAATCTGTCGCTGAAATCAGTGGTGAATGTTTAGTTAGAGCTGAAAAAGAATTAGCACAAGTCTTTTAATGACATAGCATTTAAGTAAAGGAGAAAGTCGGATTGAATAAGCGGATGTGGTTCTGTTCTTCCGACTTTTTCTTTGGGGATTAGCCATATGAGTACACAAATTATTGATACACTAAAACAGATTGTTGGGCATAAGCATGTGTTGACAGAGGATAATCAGACGCGTCTTTATCGACAAGGGAAACGCTATGGTTCAGGTGATGTTTTGGCGGTGGTTCAGCCAGCGACCTTATTAGAGCAATGGCAGGTACTCAAGGCAGTAGTTCCTCAATGTATTGTGATTATGCAGGCAGCTAATACCGGTTTGACTGGGGGATCAACACCTTTTGGACATGATTATGATCGACCCGTAGTTATCTTAAGTACGACTCGCTTAAAAGGGGTTCAGCTGATTAACCGTGCTGAACAAGTTGTTTGTTTACCGGGAGCGACCTTAAATGAACTCGAAAAAGCGTTAGCTCCACATAATCGTGAGCCGCATTCGGTAATTGGCTCATCGTGCATTGGTGCCTCTGTATTAGGGGGAATTTGCAATAATTCGGGTGGTGCTTTGGTCCGACGGGGTCCAGCTTATACTGAATTGGCTTTATATGCCCGCCTTAATGAAAGTAACGAGTTAGAGTTGGTTAATCACCTCGGTATTGCGCTAGGTGATACGCCAGAGGAAATTTTACGTCGTTTAAGTGCTGCAGATTATAGTGCGGAAGATATTGATAACGATGCACAAAAACAAGCTTCAGATAAACGTTATGCGCATGATGTTAAACAAGTGGATGAAAATACGCCAGCGCGGTTTAATAATGATCCTACTCGTTTATTTGAGGCATCAGGGTCAGCAGGTAAAGTATGCGTTTTTGCTGTACGTCTAGATACGTTTGAAAAAGTCGCCAGTGAAGTTTTTTATATTGGTAGTTCGACACAAGATGACTTAACCGCTGTGCGACGCTATCTTTTAAAAGAGTTGCCAAACTTACCAATTGCTGGAGAGTATATTCATCGTACCGCTTATGATATTGGTGCAGAATACGGCAAGGATACATTTTTATTTATCGAAAAATTTGGTACAGATAAAGTCCCTCAAGCTTTTGCGCTAAAAGCCAAAATTGATGGTGTATTAGAAAGATTTAAACTTAAAGGATTGAGTGACAAAGTTATTCAATGCTTAATGAAATTTTTTCCTAATCACTTACCTGAGCGGATGAATGCTTATCGTGATTTATACCCACACCACTTAATTATCCGTATTGAGAAAAAGGATGTTGAGCAAGTACAGAATTTTTTAAGCACATATTTTAAAGAACATACGACAGGTGATTTCTTTTTGTGTACGGCAGAAGAGGGGAGAAAGGCATTCTTACATCGGTTTGCTATTGCGGGCGCCGCTATTCGCTATCGTGATTGCCATTTAAGTGAAGTGGAGGATATTGTCGCGTTAGATATTGCTTTGCGTCGCAATGATAGGGAATGGGAAGAGGAATTACCAGAGGAGTTAAATAAAGATATTATTCATAAGCTTTATTATGGGCATTTTTTCTGCCATGTATTCCACCAAGACTATATTGTGCGCAAAGGAGTCGATCCTTTAGCCATGGAGCATAAAATGTGGCATATTTTGGATGGTAGAGGGGCAGAGTACCCAGCAGAGCATAATGTAGGGCATCTCTATTTAGCAAAAGCAGCCTTGATTAACCATTATCGACGCTTAGATCCGACGAATACTTTTAACGTGGGTATTGGTCATACAACGAGAAAGCGTAATTGGGGTGAGTAGGCAGCTTAAGGGTTGTGTAAAAAATGCTCGATGAGGGGAGTTCTTCATCGAGCATTTGTCTTTATTGGCGAGGTGTACGGATACGCTGAGAGTAGTCCGCATTAGCGCTATCAGGGGTAAAATTAGGACTTGCCCGACGTGGGTTGATATCTAATCCGCCACGTCGAGTGTAACGCGCATGAACTTCCAGCGAGTGCGGTTTACATTGTTGAAGAATATCACAATAAATCTGCTCGACACATTGCTCATGAAAACCGTTATGTCCTCGAAATGAAACAATATATTGGAGTAATGCTGCATGGTCAATCGCAGGGCCTTCATAGCTAATAACCACCGTTCCCCAATCTGGTTGAGAGGTAACTGGACAGTTACTTTTGAGAAGTTCTGATATGAGTGTTTCTTTGACTATGCGAGAAGAGTCTGCTTTTAATATACTTGCCGTAGGCTCATAAACAGAACACTCTACGTCTAAATTATCAATAGAAATAGCGTTAAGTGTTGGTAAGGAAGGGGAGCTTGTTGTTGGTGCAAGAGGAGTTGCAGCCTCTTCTCGTTGAATGCTAATCTGAGCGCCAGCTGCGTGACTTAAATCGGTTTCTAAACGATGATGTAGTTCAGCCCATTCCATTTTTTCTTGATTAAAGGAATTGAGATAAAGCTTAAATGATTTTGACTCAATAATATGGCTAGAACTCGCTGGAATGGTAAAGGTCAAAATGGCAATTTGTGGTTTACCTTTTTGATTTAGCCAGGAGACTTCAAACGCACGCCATATATCTTCGCCCACCCATGTTGGATGAGGTTGAATACTGAGATAATCTCTTCCTATTTGACGTGCAATGGGAAACAGTAATGAGGGGTCATATTTTTCTGGGTATTCACTACTTTTACCAAGAGGAGCATGACCAAGTTGTTGTTCAAATTTCATTGTCTTAAGATTTTTGCGAGAAAGTCTGGTTTTCTATTGGCTACTGCCTACGCTGGATGTGCATTTAAGCAGTAGCATTTGTGCGGATATTATAATTTTTGGATATTAATGATTTTCTGGAATTTATGGCTAGTATCACTTTGTGAGGTAGTAGCGTCAATCCTATCCTCATCGCTGTCCTCTTCTTCGATAGGAGAATAGTCAGCAAAAGTGTCAGCATCGAAGGCTTTATCGCCATCCTCGTCAGCCACACCTGTAGGGCGTAGATTCACAAAGTCAAAGAGATTTCTATCCATTAAGTGTGAGGGAGAAATCGCTGAGAGAGATTTGTAGATATTCCACACTTTTTTGGGGCTTTCTTTTTCCCATGCACGCAACATATTAGCCACTTCTTTACGTTTTAAGTTCTCTTGAGAACCACAAAGATTGCAGGGAATAATCGGGAATTGTTTGAGTTCTGCATAAGCCATGAGGTCTTTTTCGGGCACATAGGCTAATGGGCGAATGACCGTGTGTTTTCCATCATCACTGACAAGTTTTGGCGGCATGGTTTTAAGTTTTGCCGCATAAAAGAGATTGAGGAAAAACGTCGCTAAGATGTCATCACGGTGATGACCTAAAGCAATTTTATTACAACCTAATTCATCGGCAACACGGTATAAAATACCACGGCGTAAACGAGAACAAAGAGAACAGGTGGTTTTGCCTTCAGGGATTAGTCGCTTAACGATGGAATAGGTATCTTGATTTTCAATATGAAAAGGGATACCAATACTCGTTAAGTAATTGGGAAGTACCTCTTCGGGAAATCCGGGTTGCTTTTGATCTAAATTGACGGCGACAAGCTCAAATTTAATGGGAGCTCGTTTTTGTAGTGTCATTAAAACATCGAGCATGCCATAAGAGTCTTTGCCTCCAGAGAGGCACACCATCACCTTATCACCATCTTCAATCATATTGTAATCAACAATGGCGTTAGCGGTTTCGCGAATAATGCGCTTCGTGAGTTTGTTATTGTCTTGACGCAGCTTTTCATTGGCTGCTGATAAGAGAGGATTAGTTTGCATAATTTAATTTTAACGAGTAGCGACAAACTCAATACCCACTGCATCACAATCGGAAAACGCAGCGGGCTTACTAATACGTAATTTCACCTGACTGACCTCAGGGAAGTCACGAAGAAGGCGTTCTGTAATCATTTTGCCAAGAACTTCAACTAAATGAACATGTGTACGAGTGGACTCTTCGATAATAGCCTCACGGATTTTCCGGTAATCCAGAACGGTACTAATATCGTGGTCATTGGCCTCACAACTGGGATTAACATCAAGCTCTGCATCAATATAAATAATTTGGGTCGCACGTAGCTCATGTTCGAGAATGCCAATACGAGCATCTAAACGTAAACGATTGAAGAAAATTTTTTGCGTTAACATAATAAATAGAGAACGATATAGCTCTAAAATTCTAATGTTAAATTGTAATGTTTTATCTAATCAAATTGGCTACAATAGGCAGTGATGATAAAAACTCTCAGAGAAAATGTATGAATGCGACTATCTATGATGCGGTGATTATTGGTGCAGGTCCTGCTGGTGCATCGTGTGCTGTATGGTTATCCTTATTGGGATTTAAACCGGTGATTGTAGATAGAGCAAGTGAAATAGGTGGGTTAAGTGCCTTAAATCCTTTTCCTGACCCATGGAATGTTACTGCACCAGATTTAACAGGGGAAGAGGTTTCTGTGCAAATGAAACGGAGCCTAGAGGCGGCTCGTGTTCCCGTATTACTCAATCAGCAAGTGACGGATATTCAGCGTGTAGAAGACATAGAAAGTGAGACCCCTTTATTTAGAGTGTTGTTCGGAGAAAATCACGGCATCATTGGTCGTAATGTGGTGATTGCAACAGGCGTTCGACATAAAAGACCCGTGCAAATGCCAGAGGGTAAGCGGTATCCTGAAATTCTATTAGGACCGGGAAAGCATGTATATATGCATGATTTTGTGATGAAACGTGTTGCGGTGTTAGGAGGGGGCGACAATGCGTTTGAAAATGCGATTTATGCCTTAGATAGAGGCGTTAAGTCTGTTGATATTTATGCACGTAGTATTCGTGCTCAGCAGAAATGGTTAGAGACGATTAATCCGCAGAGTTTACATGTGGGTGAGTATGTCTTTAACCCCGAGAATATGACGGTCAATGGTGAGCAATATGACACGATTATGGTGTTTTATGGCTATGAACCGCAATTGGCAGGCTTTAATCATTTAAATTTAAAAATAAAAGAAAGCGGCCATATTTGGACAGATCATGACACAGCACAGACGAGTATTAGTGGGATTTATGCTATTGGTGAGGTAGCTAATCGCATGCATCCTTGTGTAGTGACTTCTATGGCAGATGGTATTGTCGCCGCTAAGGCCATTCAACATTCGTTGGAGATTTTGTAATTCTACCGTAAGCGTTCACACAAGGTCGGTAGATAGTTTAAAAATCGAATCGTAGGGCGAAATAAAATATCTTGATCAACAAGAACGATTTGTTGTTCTGTTAAAGCGATACCCAAACTTTTGAATGTATCAATAATTTGTTGTGTACGTTGCTCTGCATTATCGTAACTTGATAAGCCTGCAAGTACTGTATCAGGTGCGTGGGTGGCTAATTGCTCTTTGGATACCATTAAAGACGGATAGTCTTGATCATCAAAAAGTCCTTTCACATTACAGACATGTAAGCTTTGAGAAAGAAATGCATTTTTTCCTAAGGTGTAGATGGGGTTGGTGCCAAGAAAGATAAAGACCTTTTTGGGTAGTGAGCTAGTGGAGTTTTGGTATTGCTGATGAATCGTTTGCCATTGTTGTCGCCATTGCTGAATTTGCTCATTGCGGTTGTGGTATAGATGGTTGGAGAGTTGCTCTGCTTGTGCAAATAACTCCTCTATATTTTTGGGTTGCATGGGCAATAGGGTGAGATTAAATGTTTTTTGAACAGTTTCTAATGCATGATGATGCGAAAAATGAATCAGTAAATCAGGTTGATACTGTGCTAATAACTCTAGATTAGGATTAAAAGGATCGCCAATATTAGGTAGATTTTTTACTTGTTCGGGGTAGTCGCTGTTTTGATCAACAGCAATAAGATGCGAATCGAGTTTGAGCTCGTAGATAAGCTCGGTAGCTGCAGGCGAAAGGCTGATAACAGTCGGTTTTTCTGCAGCAGAGGCAGTAGTTAAACCTACTACCCCTGTGAGAAGGCACAACAGACCTTGAAACAGTAATGAAGTGCCTTTTTTCATCTTAGTGTTGATAAGATAAGTTTAAGAAGAAGTTGGTCCCTTGGCCGTTGTAGCCGTAAGCAGGTTCATACTTCTTGTTAAATACATTGTTAACGGTTACTTGGATTTGGAAGTTTTTCGCTACTTTGTAATCCGCACGCAAGTTAACTAAGCCATAACCACCAAGACGTTTTTCTTTGCTATTGGCATTATCATCATAACGATGACCCACGAAGAGATAGTCTGCCCCAACATTTATACGTTCAAACTCATGAGTTACGCTTGCACGATACACTTGATTGGCACGGCGGACTAGGCGCTTACCAGTTGTATCATCTTTTGCATTGAGGAAGTCTGCGCCTAGCGATAAAGTTGTATTGCCAAAGCGTTGAGTAGCGTCTAAACTAATACCACGGATAGTGGCTTTATCCACATTAGATGTTGAGCATGGGTAAGTACTGCAGTCGTAAGTATTAATAAGATCTTTGTACTTACTTTGAAATAAAGTTAAACCAACTTGCGTATCTTCGCTGTGATAGCGTAAGTTAAGTTCTACATTGCGAGATTTCTCGGGGCGTAGATTTGGATTGCCCTGAAAATCCCAAGCAAGAGGGGAATACATATCGGCAAAAGTGCCTACTCGGAAGCCTGTGCTATAGCCACCGCCTACTTGAAGCTCAGGGGTAATATCGAAAGCGTATGATATGCCACCTGTCGTACTGCCTTTTACGCCAACAACGTTGTCGTGACGTAAATTAGCTTGGATATGGTGGCGATCAATATCACCCTTATAAAGAGCAGCGACTGAATTAGTATGACGGTTTTGTTGAGATAAACCTTTGCTATTAAATGCTCGCTCTTTAGTGTGCTCATACACGAGAGAGAGTGTATGATTTTCCGCTAGATTAAAGTTGTTTTGCCAGCTATAAAAATTTGTACGATTCTCAAATTTTGAGCCATAAGCACGATTGTCTGAGTGAACTTTACCGTAGGAAACATTGATAATGCTTTCCCACCAATCGGTAATTTGATTGGTGCTAGTGATGCCGTAAGCTTTTTGGCGTGTGTAGCCAAAAGCATCTTGCACATCCCAAGGACGATTGCCCGCATCAAAGTCTCCGCGATTAACCGAGTTAAAGAAAGTCACGCCTAGACGATGTCCCGGTGTAAATGTATAACCTAGACTACCAGCGACAGAAGCTTGTTCGTAGCCATCTTTATCTGGATTATAGGAATAGGTATTGCGTACATTGGTCGCATTATAACCTTCGCTTGTTGTATAAGCACCCGCTAAATAGTAATCAACTTGCTCAGTGGCTCCTGAAATGGCTGCATTCGTACGGAATGTGCCATGAGAGCCACCGCCAATATTCGCTTTTAAGCTTAATTCGCGAGGACCTGTTTCTGTGGGTGTTGTGATGAGATTAATTACTCCACCCATGGCGTTCGCACCGTATAAACCACTAGCAGCACCACGCACAACTTCTACACGGTTGAGTAAGGCTGGGTCAATGAGATTCCAAAATGTGCTACCTGCTGTAGTGTCGTTAATACGTAAACCATTCAGCATAACGAGGGTGGCTTGAGGATTTGCGCCTCGAGTATATATGCCAGAAGTGGTTTGTGGTCCACCACTGTCATACACCTGTAAACCCGGTTTACGCGCTAATAGTTCGAGTAATGTTGAGCTAGTTTCTCGTTGTAACTCTTCTTGTTCAATCACCGTAAAATCACCCACCACATTTTTGAGTGGTTCTGCGGTACGTGAGGCTGTTACAACGATAGGTTCTAATTCAGTTGCTTGTTCTTGTGCAAAGGCACTGATAGGGAGGAAAGCAGCCGCTAAGGCTACGTTGAGTGGAGTAATTTTCATGAGTAATACTGTGTAAAATTGCGCGACCCCGCACAATAGTTGATGGAAATATCCTATTCGGATGCTTTATAAAAGGCTGAGCTCGGGCTCGTTCAAAAAAACTCTACCGTTGCGGGGGCAGCACTGCTTTGTTTCCCATTTACCTTTTGCCTCACGCATACTATTTCGACAGTGAAAAGTATGCGCGCCAAAAGCACCTTTATAAAGTTCCAACATTCTACCTGAAAGTATTTTTCTTACAAAGAAGAACAAAAAAATCTCTTTAATTTTTAAGGGGATAGAGGTTATTTTTGTTGTTTAAATGTTAAAATTTAAAGCTTTTAAGAACATTACAAAAGTAGGCTTTATCGTGAATTATCCTAAGTTACCTTACCCTATAGATTCCTATACTCATGGCGCTGAATTTGCTCGTCGCCTGAACCAAGGGAAAATTTTAATCCTTGACGGAGCAATGGGGACGATGATTCAGCGATATAAGCTGACAGAAGGGGATTTTCGAGGACAACGTTTTGCAGATCATCATCAAGATGTTAAGGGTGACAATGAGCTGTTAAGCTTAACTCGTCCAGATATTATTTTAGACATTCATCGGCAATACTTAGCGGCAGGTGCGGATGTTATTGAGACCAATACGTTCGGTGCAACCTCTGTGGCGCAAGGTGATTATGAATTACCTGAGTTAGCTTATGAGCTTAACGTGGAGTCTGCCAAATTAGCGCGTCAAGCTTGTAATGAGTTTAGTACGCCAGATCACCCGCGTTTTGTGGCGGGTGCATTGGGCCCTCAGCCTAAGACGGCATCCATTTCTCCTGATGTAAATGATCCAGGTGCACGCAATATTACCTTTGATGAATTAGTGGCGACCTATACGGAGCAATTAAATGGTTTATTGGACGGTGGTGTTGATCTCATTTTAATTGAAACCATTTTTGATACTTTAAACGCAAAAGCGGCAATTTTTGCGACAGAAACGGTGTTTGAAGAGCGCGGTATTCGCTTACCTGTGATGATTTCAGGTACGGTAACCGATGCTTCTGGACGTATTTTATCTGGTCAAACCGTAGAGGCTTTTTGGAACTCTATTCGTCATGCGCGTCCGATTACGATTGGTTTAAACTGTGCTTTAGGTGCAGCCTTAATGCGGCCTTATATCGCAGAGTTATCCAAAATTTGTGATACTTTCCTATGTGTCTATCCGAATGCAGGCTTACCAAACCCAATGAGTGATACGGGGTTTGATGAAACACCAGCAGATACCTCTGCGTTGTTAAAAGAATTTGCTGAGGCAGGCTTTGTCAATATGGTGGGCGGTTGCTGTGGTACGACACCAGATCATATTAAAGCGATTCGTGAGGCGGTGGAGACATTGCCTGCACGTGTTGTTCCTGAGGTTGAGGTAAAAACGCGTCTTTCAGGATTAGAGCCTTTAAATATTGATGATAAGACCTTGTTTATCAATGTGGGTGAACGTACCAATGTGACAGGTTCTAAGATGTTTTTGCGTCTAATCAAAGAAGAAAAATTTGATGAGGCCTTGGCAGTGGCTCGGCAACAGGTAGAAAACGGGGCGCAGATTATTGATATTAATATGGACGAGGCGATGTTAGATGCTAAGTCTAGTATGCGTCGTTTTTTGAATCTCATTGCTTCTGAGCCTGATATTTCTCGTGTGCCTATCATGATTGACTCTTCAAAATGGGAAGTACTTGAGGAGGGGTTAAAGTGTGTACAGGGTAAACCGATTGTTAACTCTATTTCTATGAAAGAGGGTGTTGAGCCATTTTTAGAGCATGCAAAATTATGTCGTAAATATGGTGCTGCTATTGTGGTGATGGCGTTTGATGAGTTAGGTCAAGCGGATAATTTAGAGCGACGCAAAGAAATCTGTGGTAAGGCTTATCACCTTTTGGTGGATGAGTTAGATTTTCCGCCAGAAGATATTATCTTTGACCCTAATGTTTTTGCCGTTGCTACAGGGATTGAAGAACATGATAACTATGCGGTGGACTTTATCCAAGGGGTGAAGTGGATTCATGAAAACCTGCCCCATGCACGTATGTCAGGCGGTATTTCCAATGTCAGTTTCTCCTTCCGTGGTAATGAGGCGATGCGTGAGGCTATTCATACGGTTTTCTTGTATTACGCCATTAAAGAAGGTTTAACAATGGGTATTGTAAACGCAGGGATGTTAGGCGTTTACGCAGATTTAGACTCTAAAACACGAGATCTTGTTGAGGATGTGATTCTCAATCGCAAAGAGCCTGTAGGTAAAACAGATCCAAGTGATGAGCGTACTTCAACAGAGCGTTTAGTGGAATATGCGGAGCAAATTAAGGGTTCTGGTCAGAAAAAAGAAGAAAACTTAGCATGGCGCGAATTGCCCGTCGAAGAGCGTTTAACCCATGGTTTGGTAAATGGTATTACACAGTTTATTGTTGAAGATACTGAGGAAGTTCGTCAGAAAATCGCTGCACGAGGAGGTCGTCCAATCGAGGTGATTGAAGGCCCGCTGATGGATGGGATGAATGTTGTAGGCGATCTTTTTGGCGAGGGTAAGATGTTCTTGCCTCAAGTGGTGAAATCGGCCCGTGTGATGAAACAAGCGGTAGCCCATTTGGTACCTTTTATTGAAGAGGAAAAACGTCAAATCGAAGCAGCGGGTGGAGATGTCCGTGCCAAGGGTAAGATTGTTATTGCTACTGTTAAGGGAGATGTACACGATATTGGTAAAAATATCGTCTCTGTCGTCTTGCAATGTAATAACTTTGAAGTCGAAAATATGGGCGTGATGGTGCCCTGTGCTGATATTCTTGCGAAGGCAAAAGAAGTCAATGCCGACATTATTGGTTTATCGGGGCTAATTACACCAAGTCTAGAAGAAATGGCGTATGTTGCTTCTGAAATGCAGCGCGACCCTTATTTCCGTGAAAGAAAAATTCCCTTGATGATTGGTGGAGCGACGACGAGTCGTGTGCATACCGCGGTTAAAATTGCGCCAAACTATGAGGGTCCCGTTATCTATGTACCAGATGCCAGTCGTTCTGTGGGTGTTTGTACACATCTCGTGTCAGATAATAGAGATCAGTTTTTAAAAGAACTTGCCGAAGAGTACGAACAGGTGCGTCAACGTCATGCTCATCGCCGTGCCAATCCTGTGATTCCTCTGGAAGAGGCTCGCGCCAATAAAGAGCCAATTGATTGGTCTACGTATACACCACCTAAGCCGAAATTTATCGGTCGTCGTGTTTTTGAATCATACGATTTACGAGAGATTGAGAAGTTCTTTGATTGGTCGCCATTCTTTATGACATGGGGATTGGCAGGTAGTTTCCCTAAAATTCTCGATGATGAGGTTGTGGGAGAGCAAGCGCGCAAGATTTACGAAGATGGTAAGGCGATGTTACGCAAGATTATTGATGGTCGTTGGCTAACAGCGAGTGGTGTGGTGGCCTTTTATCCCGCTAACTCAGTGAATGAAGAGGATATTGACATTTATACGGATGAAACACGCACAGAGAAACTCTTTACATGGCACTTGGTACGCCAGCAGAATAAAAAGCGTGATGATGTTCGCAATAAATGTTTGGCGGATTATATTGCACCGAAGTCTTCAGGCGTAAAAGACTATATCGGTATGTTTGCCGTAACAGGTGGACTTGGCATTCAAGTGCATGAAGAGCGCTTTGAAAAAGGTCTGGATGATTACTCTTTGATTATGATTAAGGCATTAGCTGACCGTTTAGCCGAAGGATTTGCAGAGTGTATGCATCATCGCGTTCGGACAGACCTATGGGGTTATGCAAGTGATGAGCATTTGAGCAATGAAGAAATGATTGAAGAAAAATATCAAGGTATTCGTCCTGCGCCGGGTTACCCATCGTGTCCAGAGCATACCGTGATGCGAGATATGTTTAATGTGATGAAACCTGAGGATATTGGCATGATGCTAACAGAGAGCTTTGCAATGTTCCCAGCATCAAGTGTATCTGGTTTTTATTTTAGTCATCCGCAAGCCGACTATTTTAATATTGGTAATATTGGTCAAGACCAATTTGATGATTATCGTAAACGTACTGGTTACGATGAGGTGAAGGCTAAGAAGAACTTGCATTCTGTGCTTGAGTAAATAAGATTATGCGAAAAAAAGTATCGCGTAAAAAGCAGTTGTTAGGTGATTTTGTCCGAACGGCACGTGCGCGAGTCACGCCGCAAATGGCTGGCTTAACAGCAGGGTTGCGTCGCCGTACTCCCGGGCTTCGCCGAGAGGAAGTCGCTTTATTATGCGATATTAGTGTGACATGGTATACATGGATTGAGCAGGGAAGAGATGTGTCTGTGTCCGCCCATGTGTGGTCAACATTGGCGGATGTATTGCATCTTAATCCAGCTGAACGCGCTTATTTATTTGAGTTAGCGGATGTTATTGATCCCGACTCTACCAAGGCAGAGCATGGTAGTTTACCTTTAAATCTGCAAGATTGTGTGGATACTATCGCGGGACCAGCCTATATTCTCGATAAAACATGGAATATTCTCTATTTCAATCAAGGCATGGATGCCCTATTTGGGCAATGGTTATCCATAACGGAGTCACCGAATTTGTTACGATTTATATTTGAAGTAGATGTGGCAAAAGCGGTGGTATTGAATTGGGAAAACCGAGCCATGCGAGCGGTTTCTGAGTTTCGTGCGGATGTGGCAGCGAGTATTGAGCAGCCTGACGTGCAGATGCTTGTTGAGACATTATCGCTAAATAGCCCTGTATTTAAGCATTGGTGGGATAGGCAGACCGTTTTAGCTCGTGAGGGAGGGCTTAGAGAGTTTATGCACCCACAAGACGGTTATCAAGAGTATGAACAGCTCACCTTCCGCTTGGCAACGCATTTAGACTATAAGTTAGTGATGTTATTGCCAAGAAATGTTACAACTTTAAACGTTAAAAATATTTAAATCGCTTGCTTGATACTAGGCAAACGCTTAAATACTTTTTAGAATGGTCGTATGGCTTCACATTCCTTTGTGAAGATTGATTTCTTATATTGATAAAGGGGATTTCTATGAAATACACTCGTTTGGCAGCTGTTTTATTAGCGGGTTCAGTTTTTGCAGGTTGTGCTTCAACAGCAGGTAATACAGCAGCAGGTACAGGTATCGGTGCGGCGATTGGTGCTGGCTTAGGTGCAATTATTGGCGACTCTTCTAAAGCAGCAGGTATCGGTGCTGGTATCGGTGCAGTAGCAGGTGCTATTACTGGTTATAACTGGGATCGTATCGTAGGTAAAGTTGAAGAAACTGGTGGTAAATTAGGTGTTTCTACAACGAAAATGGCTGACGGTAGTTTAAAAGTGAACTTCCCAGAAGGCGCTACATTTGATACCGGTAGCTACCAATTAAAATCTGGTGCTTACCCAGTATTAGACGCTTTAGCTGAAGAAATGACTAAGTCTCCACAATTACGTGTAAAAACAGTTGGTCATACAGACAATACAGGTTCTGCACAGTTAAACCAAACATTATCAGTAAACCGTGCTAACAGCGTAGTTAACTACTTAGCGTCTAAAGGTATTGACGGTTCACGCTTAACGACAGAGGGCCGTGGTTTCAACGATCCAATCGCTGATAACGGTACTGCTGAGGGTCGTGCACAAAACCGTCGTGTAGAAGTATTCTTATACGCAGTTCAACAATAATTAAACGGACAGGAACTTAAAGATTTAAGTACCTGTTTGAGAATGGATAAAGTTATTTTTAAGTAGATGCTTTATCATTGAGGGCAGACACCGATTAGGAGTCTGCCTTTTGTTTTTACTTTAGAGGAAAAAGTTATGAACGCAGTCGCGAAAGAGCCTTTTTTTGCGCCCGGCAAGTTTCCCATCGGTTTGCTGATAGGGATATTGGCACTAATAGGTATTTTATTATTCCCTACACCAGAAGGATTGTCGATTGCAGGTCATCGCATTCTAGCTATTTTAGTTTTTGCTGTGATTGTCTGGGTATCGGAGGCGGTATCGTACGAAGCAAGTTCCATTATGATTTTAGGCTTGATGGTTTTTTTGGTTGGGACTGCACCGAGCTTAACGGATCCTGTTAAGTTATGGGGAACATCCGCCTCTATGAATTTGGCTTTGACCGGCTTTGGTAATTCTGCGTTAGCCTTGGTGACGGCCGCCTTGTTTTTGGCCGCGTGTATGACCTTCACTGGGTTGGATAAGCGTATTGCGTTAAATACAATGAACTTAGTGGGAACGAGCACTAAATCGATTTTTATTGGTACGGTATTGGTAACTATTGTTCTCAGTCTAGTGGTCCCTAGTGCAACGGCAAGGGGAGCCGCCATGCTTCCTATTGTATTGGGTATTATCGCTTCTTTTGGTGTCGCAAAACGCTCTAATCTCGCGGCGGGCTTAATGATTGTGGTAGCACAAGGGATTAGTGTATGGAATATTGGTATTCAAACAGCGGCAGCACAGAATTTATTAACCGTCGGCTTTATGGAGAAAATGCTCGGTCAACGCGTCGCATGGTTAGATTGGTTAATTGCGGCATTGCCATGGTCGGTAATCATGTCGGTTGTATTGATTGCGGTGGTACTTAAGTTATTACCTCCAGAGGTAGATGGTTTACAAGGCGGTAAGGCGACAGTCCATCAACAAATTGCTGAGTTAGGTCCGATGAGTTCTGCTCAGAAACGCTTGTTGCTTGTCACGCTCGGACTGATTGGTTTTTGGGCAACAGAGGGTAAGTTGCACACCTACAATACTACGGCAACGACTACTGTCGCATTAGCCATTTTATTAATGCCCAAACTTGGGGTGATTTCATGGAAAGATATTCAAAGCCGTGTACCTTGGGGGACGGTGATTGTCTTTGGTGTGGGTATCAGCTTAGGCACGGCCATTTTACAAACAGAAGCAGGGCAATGGTTAGGTAGTCAAATTGTGGAGAAAACAGGGATTGATGGTTTTGGTTCGGTCATGATTTTTGCTGTATTGGCGGCCTTTTTAATCATTATTCATCTGGGTTTTGCGAGTGCAACAGCATTATCTTCATCTATGATCCCCATTATGATTACCTTGTTGCAAAATATCCCCGGTGATATTAATCGCTTGGGTATGACTATGGTATTGGGTTTTGTGGTGAGTTATGGTTTCATTTTGCCGGTTAATGCACCACAGAATATGGTGTGCTTAGGAACAGAAACTTTTGATGCTAAACAGTTTGCACGAGTAGGTATTATTATCACTATTATTGGCTATCTCCTCATGTTATTATTTGCAGCAACATACTGGAAATGGATTGGGGTACTTTAATTGTCAAAGAGAGTGACAGGCATATCACTTAAGCAATTAACTATGCAGTATGAGCAGCAGTTCTTATTTCGAGAGCTGACTGCTTATTTTTCTGCGGGGTCTTGGCATAGTATTTTAGGCAGTTCGGGTGTAGGTAAAAGCACGTTGCTTAAGGCGATTGCAGGTATTGTAGGTGATTATCAAGGAGAAATAGTCACAGATGATGCTGAGCCTTTATCTGGGCGAATAGCTTGGATG
Source organism: Pelistega suis (assembly GCF_013133795.1). Classification (GTDB taxonomy): domain Bacteria; phylum Pseudomonadota; class Gammaproteobacteria; order Burkholderiales; family Burkholderiaceae_B; genus Taylorella; species Taylorella suis. The sequence goes on along the minus strand of NZ_JABGBN010000005.1, from coordinate 117,219 downwards.
GCTCAGGATGACTTATTGCTACCTTGGTTAAATGTACGAGATAATGTGGCATTGGGCTATCGATTACGTCAAGAAAAGCCAGCAAACTTAGATTACGATATTCACCATTTATTAGAAAAAGTTGGTTTAGCGGAGTTGGCAAGCAGAATGCCTTATCAGTTATCGGGTGGTCAGCGACAACGAGTGGCATTAGCACGAACGCTTTTAGAAGATAAGCCTATTATCTTGATGGATGAGCCATTTTCTGCTTTAGATGTCGCTAAGCGTTTGGATTTGCAAGCTTTATTTATTGAGTTATTGTTTGATAAAACGGTCTTATTTATTACTCATGATCCATTAGAGGCCTTGCGCTTAAGCCAATCTATATGGTTAATGCAAGGTAGTCCCGCACAGTTGAACTTAATCGCTCAGATAAATACGCCTACGCCACGAGCTGTCGATGACAGTGAGGTCTTACATTGGCAAAATCATTTATTGAGTTTAATGCGTCAAGAGGGTGAATATGAATAAGACCTTATTACGCTTACTCATTATCGCCTTTGGTCTGATGGGCATATGGGAATTATTAGTATGGATTACAGGTGTACCTAAGTTTATTTTACCTAGCCCTTTACAGGTATTAGATACCTTATGGGCACGCTTAGATTTGATTGCTGAACATGCAGGCACGACGCTCTTAGAGATTGTTTTGGGAATGCTGTTGGGGTGTGCCGCAGGGTTCTTATGTGCTTTGTTGCTGCAAATGGTTAAACCTATTCGGCCATGGTTATTACCCATATTGGTGGTGAGTCAGGCCATCCCTGTTTTTGCATTAGCGCCTATTTTAATGGTATGGTTAGGTTATGGTATGACCTCCAAAGTGGTGATGGCGAGTCTAATTATCTTTTTTCCTGTCACAGCGGCTTGTTATGATGGTTTGCGTCAGACACCACAAGACTGGATTGATTTAGCGAAAACCATGCAAGCAAGTCAATGGCAGCAATTGCGTTATATTCGCTTGCCTGCGGCATTACCCTCATTGGCTTCTGGCTTGCGAGTGGCTGCCTCAGTTGCACCGATTGGTGCGATTGTGGGGGAGTGGGTTGGCTCTAGTTCAGGATTAGGTTATTTAATGTTGCAGGCTAATGCACGCATGCAAGTGGATTTGATGTTTGCTTGCCTTTTTGTCTTAGCCTTAATGGCATTGGCGCTGTATTTTAGTGTAGATTATTACTTGAGAAAAAGAATGCCTTGGGTGGCTTATCGTTAGAAAGGAGATTGATATGTTAAAAAGAACATTACTAGCAGCAGCATTATTTGCCTCGAGCACGAGTGCTTTTGCTCAAGATAGTATTAAATTATTATTGGATTGGTTTGTTAATCCTGATCATGCCCCATTAATTGTGGCAGAACAAAAAGGCTTTTTTAAAGAGGCAGGGCTATCGGTGGAAATGTTAGAACCGGCAGACCCTTCTGCTCCTCCAAAGCTTGTCGCCGCAGGGCAGGCCGATATGGCGGTAACTTATCAACCACAGTTGCATATGCAAATTGATGAGGGCTTACCACTTTCTCGTATTGGAACGTTAGTGGATAATCCGCTCAATTCATTAGTGGTATTAGCAGAGAGTGATATTAAAGAGATTAAAGACTTAAAAGGTAAGAAAGTTGGCTTTTCTGTGGGTGGTTTTGAGGATGTGATTTTAGGCGCGATGTTGCAACATCATGGACTGAGTAGCAAAGATGTCGAAATGATTAATGTAAATTGGTCTTTATCGCCTTCTTTAATTGCTAAGAAAACGGATGCTGTTATTGGTGCTTTCCGTAACTTTGAATTAAACCAAATGGATATTGAAAAACATCCAGGACGTGCGTTCTTAGTAGAGGAGCATGGTGTACCAGTCTATGAAGAATTAATTCTCGTGATTAATAATAAGGATAGAGACCAGCAGGACAAATGGAAACGCTTTAACCAAGCCCTTAATAAAGCAGTTGCTTATATTCAAGCCGAACCAGAGGCTTCATGGCAAGCATTTGTGAGCTACAAACCTAAGGAATTAGATACAGAGCTTAATCGCCGAGCATGGAAAGATACTTTGCCTTATTTAGCCAAGGATGCTGCAAAATTAGATGTATCCCGTTATGAAAATTTTGCTAAATTTATGTTGGAAAAAGGGCTGATTAAAAAAGCTCCTGCGCTTGAAACCTACGCCATTGAGCCAAAATAAAACGGTGTTGTATCACGAAAAAGGATAAGCGCATGACATTTTTTCAACAGTTAAAAGACGCAGCTCGAGAGGAATGGGCAGCGTATACGCAGCATGATTTCGTACGAGGTTTAGGCGATGGTTCTTTGGCCAAAGAGAGCTTTCAGCATTATTTAAAACAAGACTATTTGTTTTTATTGCAGTTTACGCGTGCATGGGGCTTGGCCGTTTATAAAAGTGGTTCTTTCCAAGAAATGCGTTATGCTCAAGCGGGTGTAAATGCGATGTTGGATACGGAAATCCAATTGCATATCGATTATTGCAAGGAATGGGGGATTTCTGAGGAGCAATTACTCAAAGAACCAGAGGCAAGTGCTTGTGTGGCTTATACACGCTATGTTTTGGATTGCGGTTTTAGTGGTTCATTGCTAGATTTGCATGTGGCTTTGATGCCTTGCTTGGTAGGTTATGCTGAGTCTGTAGATTGGTTGCTGACCCAGCCTAGTACGACGTTAGAGAATAATCCTTATCGCCCTTGGATTGAGATGTACTCCAGTCCTGAGTATAAAGAGGTGGTTGAGTTAGCAAAGTGTCAATTAGAGTATCTAGCTAAAGATACCACTCCCGCTCAGCAAGCGCGCTTAATGGATATCTTTAGGACAGCGACACGCATGGAAGTGGCTTTTTGGGAAATGGGATTGCATCGCTTAATGTGATGCCGTAATGCGTCGTGTAGTATGCTGAATATCAAAATGGCTGAGTGGGTTAACTGCTCAGCCATTTTTGCTATATGCTTAAGTGAAGAAAAGTTGCTGTATTAGCGAAGACTTTCTTTGAGCATTGACATAGGTAACACTTTAGGTAAAAGAGCTAAAGCGGCCTTTGATGGTTTGCGAGTTTTCTCTTGTTTTGTAGTTTCAAGAGTCGATTGTGTGTTGAATTCAAATTCATCACGTAAACGATTTAATAGTTTCATATAAGTTTCCTTTTTAGAAATAATTATTGGAAAAAGCTAATCCCCTGCTGTTAAAACACAGCATTTATCCATAACGATAATAGTAGATTAACGTAGTTATGTTTCAGGAATATGAACAAAAGCAAGCGTTGCTTAAGGAAATATTATCTTGTAAGAGGACTTAAGCGTTTTGTCGTGAGATTATTGTGCTGCGCTTACACATCCTGAAAGTGACTTTCTCTTTTTTAAGGTTGTGCATGACTACACAGGAGAGTTTGTCTCAATAATAAAAATTTTTCGAGAAAATGTTACCACTATAACACAAGAAGAATAAATAGGCAAAGTTAATAAAGGTAAATGAAGAAGATAAGCCATTGTCTTTTCGAGTAAAATACGTTCATCTTTTATTTTTGCAGGCAAAATGAAAGTCTTTGCCTGCCTTTGATTTTATGTACGTTCAGATATTTACTTTTTTTATTGCTGCATTATGCGTGTTTAACTTGTCTCGTTTAGGATTGGTGCTGTGGCAGTGGCAACGTGTTAGACAGCACAGAATCTTACCTTTATGGATAGGTGGTTTGCGTATTGACTTGGCGACCATTGGTAAGCTGATTGCACCGTCGTTACTATTTGCTCCTTGGTTTGATGCGAATGAAACAGCCCAAATGATTAATGCAATATGGCTTTGTATCGCAAGCCTATTCATTCTGATTCCTGAAGTTTCAAGCGCGCAATTCATTATGGAGTATGATACGCGACCTAACCGCCTTTTTGTGGATTACTTAAAGCATCCTCAAGAGGTAATGGGAATGCTTTGGAAGGGATTTAAAGCCATCTTAATCATAGGGTCACTTGCTGTAGTGCTTTTGATGTGGGGGGCATTTTATCTGTTTAAAGGTCCTGTGGTTGCCTTGGGAAGTGATGTCATTTGGTGGCAGATTGTACAGTTTTTTGTGGGTGTCGCGCTTACCGTTTTGATGATTCGAGGGACATTACAGCATCGCCCGATTAATCCCTCTACGGTGGCATATTGTGGGGATAGTATGCTAAATACTTTGCCCTTGAACTCGCTTTATAGCGTTTACTATGCGGTGTATAGTATTAAAAATGAGCGTTCCGCTAAAGATGCCTATGAAAATATGCCTGAGGAGCAGGTGTATGCGCTAGTCAATGAGGCAGCAGGTATTGTTCAGGTAGTTGATAATGCGCTAAACATCCCTTCATTTCATCAACAAGTAGCCAGTAAATCATCCACTAAGTCAAAGAATATTGTTTTAATCGTACAAGAAAGTTTAGGAGCACAATATATTGGTGGTTTAGGTGGACAGAATTTAAGCCCCAATTTTGATCGTTTAATGCAAGAAGGCTGGGCGTTTAAAAAATGTTATGCGACAGGTACACGCTCTGTGCGTGGTCTGGAGGCAGTCAGTAGCGGTTTTGCTCCGACGCTTTCGGATGCCGTTGTACGATTAACAAAGTCGCAATCACGATTTTTTACCTTGGCACAATTATTAAATCAGCGAGGTTATCGCTCCAGCTTTATTTATGGAGGAGAGTCGCATTTTGATAATATGCGGTCTTATTTCTTAGGTAATGGTTTTAATGAGCTGTATGATCGGGAGAGCTTTACGAATCCAGTGTTTGAGGGAACGTGGGGAGTATCTGATGAGGATATGTTTGCCAAATTACATGAGGTATTAATGGATGATTTGGAAACGCCGAAATTAAGCTTAGCGTTTACCGTGACTAACCACACCCCATGGGAGTACCCTAGCGGTCGGATTACGCCAGTAGGTGAGCCAGCGAGTGTCGAAAATTCTGTACGTTATGTGGATTGGTGTATAGGTCAATTTTTTGAGAAAGCCAAAAAGTCCCCTTATTGGGATAATACCTTATTCTTAATTGTGGCGGACCACGACTCTCGTGTATGGGGGCAGACCTTAGTTCCGCTTAAGCATTTCCATATCCCTGCTTTGATTTTAGGTGGAGGTGTCGAACCTAACATGGATGAGCGTATTATTAGCCAATTAGATTTGCCTGTGACACTTCTTTCACTGGCGGGAGTGAGTGCAAATCATCCTATGATTGGTCATGATTTAACCAAGGCAGGTACTGGTGGTCGCGCCATGATGCAATACAACGATAATTATGGTTATTTGCAAGGTGATGTGTTGACTGTATTACAGCCTAAACTACCTGCGACGCAAATGCGCTATACGGCACCAGAAAGTTATGAGCCGATTCCAGCAGATGAGCATTTACAGCGATTAGCACGTGCTCATGCCATTTGGCCGACCTTGATGTATGAAAAGGGGCTGTATACATTGCCTGAGCTACATATAAAGAAAGGATAATCGTAGGCAAATATGCTAAGATAGGCAGATTAAACATTGTTTGATGATTATGCCAGATGATAGGGGTATTCATCATTTTTACAGGATAGGAAAAATGGGTTTTCTAGCGAATAAAAAGATTTTAATTACGGGTTTGATTTCTGATCGTTCTATCGCTTACGGTATTGCTAAAGCGTGTCGTGCACAAGGAGCAGAGTTGGCGTTTACTTACGTGGGTGAGCGTTTCCAAGAGCGTGTTAGCGAGTTTGCTAAAGAGTTTGGTAGCAATATCGTGATTCCTTGTGATGTAGGCTCTGATGAAGAAATCGAAAATGCGGTGGCGAGCTTATCTCAGCACTGGGATCGTTTAGATGGTTTAGTTCACTCAATTGGTTTTGCGCCGCGTGAGGCGATTGCGGGTGATTTCCTTGAAGGGATTTCTCGTGAGGCTTTCCGTATCGCACACGATATTTCAGCGTATAGTTTCCCAGCTTTAGCTAAGGCAGCATTACCTTTATTAGAAAAAGCACAAGGCTCACTTTTAACTTTGTCGTATCTAGGCGCAGAAAAAGCGATTGCTAACTACAATACCATGGGCTTGGCTAAAGCCTCTTTAGAAGCAAGCGTGCGTTATGTGGCAAGTAGTGTGGGCGCAAAAGGTATCCGTGCTAATGGTATTTCAGCGGGCCCTATCAAAACATTAGCAGCATCAGGTATCAAAGGCTTTTCAACGATTCTCGATGCGGTAGAGCAAAATGCGCCATTACGTCGCAATGTAACGATTGAGGATGTGGGTAATGCCGCTGCTTTCTTATTATCCGACTTAGCATCAGGTATTACCGGTGAAATCATTCACGTTGATAGTGGCTTCTCAACCGTTGTTCCCGGTATGGCATAAGCATGATACGTCAAGTTGTTTTAGATACGGAGACTACCGGTATTGAAATCTCTGAAGGTAACCGATTGATTGAAATCGGTTGCGTGGAGATGATTAATCGTGAGTTGACAGGCAACAATCTTCATATTTACTTCAATCCGGGAAGAGAGAGTGAAGAGGGGGCTTTACGTGTCCATGGCTTGACGACAGAGTTCTTATCGCAATTTAATCGATTTGATGATGAGGTTCAGCGCATAATTGATTATTTAACGGGCGCTGAACTTATCATCCACAATGCCAAGTTCGATATTGGCTTTTTAAATCACGAATTGGCACTCGCAAAACGTCCTCCATTAGAAACCTTTATCGGTGGCGTGATTGATACCTTAGAGTTGGCAAAACAGATGTTCCCCGGCAAGAAGAACAATCTGGATGCGCTCTGTGCAAGATTTGAAATCTCCAATAAACATCGTGTACTACATGGAGCATTACTGGACTCTGAATTATTAGCGGATGTCTATATCGCGATGACGCGAGGTCAGTTTGGTCTGGGTTTGGATGTGGAGGAAGAGGAGGTCTCTGCACAAATTGAAGTTAAGAAATTAGATGCTACCGTTTTAGCGGCGCTGCCCATTATCCGAGCGACTGCAGAAGAATTAGAGGCACATGATAAGTACGTTGCGGTCTTAGAGAAAGCCTCTGGGGGTGAGACGTTTTGGCGTGCGCTTCCTACCACAGAGGGTAATTAGGTTTATTTGAGACAGTTGCTAGCTGCTGGTAGTCCTCACGGAGAGAACTTGATGTACCGAGCGAGTTTGCAAACGGCGAGCGATAGCGACGCACTTTGCTGTCCGAGCGAATACACAATGTTCTGTAGTGAGGACGATACAAAGTGAACTGTCTGCAATGTGGACATATTATGTCCGTACCTATTACTACAAAAGGTTCGCTGCACGTTTCGCGCAGTCGCTGATTATTTATTACCAGCACTACTGCACATGAGCCAATCTGCCTACAGGTTTTTGTCAGTCGCTCAAACAGTGCCTCACTTCGTTCGTCAAACTCGCTTTGTGATCAAAAACCTCTCCGGCAGACTGGGGCTTGGTTAACAGTGCTAGCTAGTGTAGTCCTCTCGGATAGAGCTTGATGCACCGAGTGAGTTTGTAAACATAGTGACTTAACCCTCAGGTAAGGTGCTATTACCACCATTAATTTGCTTATACATCAGTACCGTATCAATCCAGCGACCGAATTTAAAGCCAGTACCGGGTTCTGTTCCTACTAAGGTAAAACCATGTTTTTTGTGCAAGTGAATTGACGCGGAGTTATCCCCTGTAGTCACTGCAATAATTAAACGCCATGGCCCATTTTCTGCCAAGCGAATAAGCTCTTTTAAGAGGGCATCACCAATGCCTTTTCCTGCGTAGTCTTTATCGACATAGATAGAGTTTTCTGTCGTAAAACGATAAGCACGACGAGTGCGGTATACGCCTAGATAGGCATAACCACAAACCTTACCCTCATATTCTGCGACGATGTAAGGATAGCCATTATTCGTAATTTGGTGAAAACGTCTTTCCATTTCTTCTACACTAGGAGCATCCTCTTCAAAGGTTGCGGTACCATGTAATACATGATGCGCATAGATGGCTTGAATAGTAGGAATATCTGCTAGGGTAGTCAAACGTAAACGAATCGTTGGTGAAGTCGTCATAAGCATTTTGCGTTAAATCAGAAGATAGTTAAAAAGAATGTTTTACCTAGTCATAAGGACTTAAAAAAGGGATAAATTTCGCTTACAATAGGTGTAGGAACTTGCTTATTATAGCGAGCATCATATTGATTCGTTTCTTTCAAGGAGCCTATAAATGTATAAAAAAATTCTTTTACCTGTTGACGGTTCAGAAACTTCTGCTTTGGCAGCGAATGCAGGTATTACATTTGCTCGACAAGTAGGTGCAGAGATTGTGGCTATTAATATTACGCAGCCTTTCTCAACATTGATTGGTTTTGATGGTATGGCAGCTTCTTATGCTATTTCAGATGGTGACTATGAAGAGGCGGCTCAGAAAGAGGCTCAAGAATATTTAAAACCTGTTTTGGAGCGTGCGAATGCCGCTGGTGTTAAAGTGACCTCGGTGATTGCTTCTAACTATAATGTTGCTGACGGTATTGTAGATGCAGCTAAGGAGCATGGTTGTGATTTAATTTACATTGCAACACATGGTCGCAGTGGTTTATCACGCTTATTATTAGGTAGTGTCACGACAAAAGTTATTTCTTTAGCTCCAGTTTCAGTCTTGGTTTATCGTATGCCAGCGACAGCTTAATAAGAAGAGTATTCTTATGTAATAGCGTCTTAAGTGGTGCAGCGGTGACTGCATTTACGAGGGATTTTGTATAGAGCGGTGAGGTTGTTCTTCATCGCTTTTTTATTTGATATTCATCCGTCATCAGTAGACAAACAAGTCCTCCTTTATTTATCATTGGGGATATGCTTTTTTTATTGCTACGCACTTGCCATGATTAAGATACTCTCTGCTTTTGGGTCTTTATATTTTGCCATTTTATTATTGTCTTTAGGGACAGGTCTTTATAATACCTATATGTCTTTACGGTTGACACAAGATGGCATTTCTCAAGCATGGGTGGGTTTATTAATTTCTGCTTATTATTTTGGCTTAGTAATTGGGGTGCGCATAGGGCATAAACTCATTGGACGCTTTGGTCATATTCGTGCGTATGTGGCAAGTGCGGCGATTGTGACGGTGATGGTGTTAGCGCAAAGTTTAGTACCTGTTAAGGAAGTGTGGCTCGTTTTTCGTGTGGTGGTTGGGGTCGCGATGGTCACGCAATATATGGTGCTGGAAAGCTGGCTAAATGACCAATCAGAAACTAATAATCGTGGCGTGGTTTTCTCGTTTTATATGGTGATGAGTAGTTTGGGTGTTGTGCTAGGACAAATGGCAATTCGTGCATTTCCAGACTTAGATGTTTCGGTGCTTAATGCGGTCGCTATCTCGACAGGCTTATGCTTGATTCCTATCGCATTAACACGCCGAGTGAGTCCTGTTCTACAGGATCAAGCGCCATTAAATGTACGAGTTTATTTGAAAATGGTGCCTACACCAATGATTGTGTTGCTATTAGGTGGAGCGATTACAAGTGCCTTTTATAGTCTGGCCGCTGTTTATGGTACTAAAAATGGGTTAGATGCTAAACAAGTGTCGGTGTTTCTCTCTGTATGCGTTTTAATGGGCTTATTAGCACAATGGCCTATGGGCTATTTAAGTGATCGTTATAACCGCTTACGTATGCTGCGAGTATGCTCTTTAGGTTTGGCCGCGGCGGCGTTACCATTGGTGTTTTTTAGCGAGCCGAGTTATTTCTTTCTGTTGTTTATTATTGGCTGTATGGGGTGTTTACAGTTTACGTTCTACCCCTTGTCAGTCGCATTGGCAAATGAGCATGTCTCACCAGCCTTGCGAGTCGGGCTAAGTGGTGTATTGCTACTGGCATTTAGTGTAGGGGCGACCTTAGGTCCGATTATCGCAGGGACTTTAATGGATAACGGCGGTGTCGATATGTATATTATTTATGTGATTGCCTGTGCATTGATAATGGCAGCGGTGGTGATGAAATCGCATGCCAATTATAGACCCAATATTGAAAACGCACAGTTTGTGCCGATGGGGGTCGATGTCTCGCCAGCCCCTGTCGTCCATGAGTTAGACCCTCGTGTGGATATCAGTCAAGATATCTCAGCTAACGAAGAGGCGATGGAGCAGGTAAAAGACTTGGTACTTAATACCGATGACCCTGTCAGTCCTATCGTCCCTAATCTTTTGGTGGATGAGGATGATTTCGAATGGAAAGGTAAACCTAAAACATAACGTTTTCTGTGATAGTGCAACCATGTCTAGACTAAGCTTAAGATTGCCTTAAGCTTACTATGGTCTAATTAAAAGAGTTATCAATAATAAAAGTAATTTATTGATATTAAAAAACTATTTTTTGATTTCTTTAAATTAAAAATAACACTCTTTTATATCAGGCATCGGTAATGCGTCTTTCTCTTCCTCAGTGGAAAATGTCTTCCACAAAACTTATTCTGTTAGTCTCTTTATATTTTACGGTTGCGTTAAATATCGCATTCTTCCGTAAAGTATTGGAATTGCAGCCGTTTGGCGGTACTTCAATGGACTATTTTTTATATACCCTTCCATTGGTGTATTTCTGTGCGATTAATATTATTTTAACCGTACTGTCTCTGCCTTTTGTGCATAAGGTCATTGTGCCTTTGTTGATTGTGATTAGTGCGGCGATTAGTTATAACTCATTGTTCTTTAATGTCTACTTTGATGTAGATATGTTGACCAATGTATTAGAGACGGATGCGGCAGAGAGTTTTCGTTTACTGACGGTTCCTTATCTTTGTTGGGTTTTCTTTTTAGGGATTGTGCCAGCCGTTTTGTATTGCTTGGTGAAAATTGAGTATAAAACATGGTGGAAAGAGCTATTGTACAGAGTAGGTGCCATTTTAGTGTTTGCCTTAGCTATTCTGGGTGTGGCACGTTTCTTTTATCAAGACTATGCTTCGTTCTTCCGGAACAATAAGAGTTTGCACTATTTGATTACGCCCTCTAATTTTGTTGAGTCTGCCATTAAGAAAGTGCGCCACTATTATCGTGATAATACGCCTTATATGGAGCAAGGCTTGGATGCGAAACTATCAAAATCTGATAGTAAGCGTAATGTGACCGTGATTGTATTGGGTGAGACGACACGTGCACAAAACTGGGGCTTAAATGGTTATGCACGCCAAACAACACCGAAACTTGCCGCACGTGGTGATGAGATTATTAATTTTAAAGATGTAAATAGCTGTGGTACAGCGACAGCTACGTCGGTACCCTGTATTTTCTCCACATTGACTAGAAGTGAGTTTAAAGGAACAAAAGCCGCCAAACAAGATAATTTATTGGATATGCTACAACGTGCGGGGGTAGAGATTTTATGGCTAAACAATAATAGTAGTTGTAAAGGCGTTTGCCAAAATACACCAAACATTAATGTCATGTTACTAGACTTGCCCGAGTTTTGCCGTAATGATGTATGTTTAGATAATGCCCTATTAGGTGAATTAGATAAGGCATTAGAGAAACCTAGCGATAAAGACTTATTGGTTGTTTTGCATACAATGGGCAGCCATGGCCCCACCTATTTTGAGCGCTATACGGATAAGGAAAAGGTCTTTACGCCAACGTGTGATACGAACGAAATTAATCGTTGCTCTAATGAGCAGCTAAGCAATACGTATGACAATACTATTGTGTATGCTGACCAGTTGATAGATCAAGTGATTACACGCATGGAAAAACATCCAGAGTGGAAGTCGGCGGTGGCCTATCTTGCTGATCATGGTGAGTCTTTGGGCGAAGATGGTATTTATCTTCACGGTACCCCTTATGCCATTGCACCTGAGTATCAGACAAAAGTGCCTATGGTATTTTGGTTCTCACCAACTTGGAAAGAAAACAAACCCTACGATATGACATGCTTGCGCAATAATGCAGCCAGCAAGACTTATTCGCATGATAACTTCTTCCATTCTATGGTGGCGGTAAGTGATTTGGATTTAGGTTTATCTGTGTATAACAAAGATTTGGATATTTTAAGTGAATGTAAGAAGTAAGTAAGGCGGTTATCAGTAAAGGCGGCTATCTATGACAGGTAGCCGCCTTTTTAATGTATAAGTGCTGATGAATTAACGCATTGCCCAGAAATAGAGTAAGTAAACTGCCGCAATGGCTAAGATGATACCGAGTGCATTGATACGGGAAATTTTTTCTTTGAAGATTAATGCACCTACTAGTGTGCCCAAACTGATAACACCAATATTCATGGTGGTAAAGACTAGTGTAGGATTATCTTTAAAGACCTGATGGGCACGGATATAAAAGAGGATATTGCCGAAATTAAAAAGACCAAGAATAAGGCCAGCCACAATCGACTGAAGATTAAAACGAGTACGAGTGAGTAACAGATAGGCAAACATTAAAATACCGGCTAAGGTAAATGTAATGGTCAGCCCAGTAGGGAAAGCTGTACCTGTTTTTGCCATTTGCTTAAAGAGAATATCAATCACCCCATAGCCTATCCAGACAAGGAATAAGAAAATGGCGGCATATTGATTTTTTTCTTTGTCATGGATGGGCTTATGTAATAAGCAAAATAGCGCAACAAATGCCACGGCTAAGCTGATAAGTCTAGGGGTCGAGATTGCCTCAGCAAAAATGGTAAATGAGGCGAGGATAGGAATAAAGAGAGATAAGCGCTGAGCCGCGTCAGAGCGGACAATACCCGCTGTTTCTACGGCACGAGACATCGCCACAAAGATGGTAGGTAATAAAACCCCTAGTGCTAGAAATAAGAGCCAAGGTTGATTGTCGGCTTGTGACGGTAAGGCAGGATTTAGGATAAACCAAGTGAGCGTGACGGCGGTCACATAGTTAAAAGCGATGGCTTGTTTAATATCCACCTGATTTCGACGTGCAATTTTAAGTAAAACTGACACGATAACACTACATAGTACGCTGAAAATAAGATAGTTCATGGTGATGTGATAAATAAAAAAGTCAGGTTTTAGATAAACCTGACGTTAGACATTTAGTCAATTAGAGATTAGGTATTAAGTCTAAACGAGACATAAGGTTTTTGTCTGCTTCTACACGAGGATTGGCGGTGGTTAATAGTTCTTCTCCATAGAAGATAGAATTCGCACCAGCCAAGAAACAAAGTGCTTGCGTGCCATCAGACATTTGCTCACGTCCTGCCGATAGACGAACATTGGACTTAGGCATAATAATGCGAGCTACCGCAATAGTACGGATAAATTCGAATTCGTCTAAATCTTCGGTTTCTGCAAGTGGTGTGCCAGCAACTTTAACGAGTTGATTAATCGGTACGGATTCAGGAGGAGGATTTAAATTGGCAAGCTGACTCAGTAAGCCTGCGCGTTGTGCACGAGATTCGCCTAAGCCAACAATGCCTCCACAGCAGACTTTAATGCCAGCATTGCGGACTCGTTCTAAGGTATCAAGACGATCTTGGTAGGTCCGCGTCGTAATAATTTCACCGTAAAACTCGGGTGAAGTATCAAGGTTATGGTTGTAATAGTCTAAACCCGCTTCTTTTAGTTTTTCTGCTTGCCCTTCTTTAAGCATGCCGAGGGTAACACAAGTTTCTAAGCCCATCGCTTTCACTTGGCGAATCATTTCCATGACGTCTTCTAGCTGGTGTTCTTTGGGGCCTCGCCAAGCAGCGCCCATGCAAAAACGCGAGGCACCATTGTCTTTGGCGGCTTGAGCCGATTTGACAACCTCTTGAATGGCAAGTAGACGCTCACGCTCTACATCCGTGTTGTAGCGTGCCGATTGAGGGCAATATTTACAGTCCTCAGGACAGCCCCCTGTTTTAATGGAGAGCAAGCTAGAAAGTTGTACCTTATGAGGATGATGATGCTCACGATGAACTTGTTGAGCTTGATATAATAAATCCATAAAAGGTAATTCAAAAAGTGCCTGCACTTGTTTGGTTGTCCATTTTTCTTGTTTTGTTCTTGACACAGCAATGGTATCCATAGTCTCCTAAGCCTCTTATCATGACATCATAAATAATGCTCATAGTAAATAAAGGCAAGTGGCTAAGCAATTTTAATTTTGTTTTGTCAAGGTGTATATTTATTGAGAAATAACAGAAATTAACCGAAGTTTTTGATATTTGAGAAAATCGTTATGTTGCTAAACTATTCTCGACGTTTGACGGGTAAGGTAAGAACGCGATCTGCCAATGCAGAGTTGGCGTGTTTTTTATCTTTTGTGGCGGGGGCGATTAATGCCGGCGGTTTCTTGGCTGTCCAACAATACACCTCGCATATGTCCGGTATTGTTTCGCATATGTCAGATATGGTGGCATTGGGTGACGTGAGTACTTTATTATGGGGATTTGGTGCGTTACTGGCCTTTATTGCAGGCTCAGCGAGTACATCGGTGATTATTAACTTTGCACGCCATCGTTATTTGCAGAGTGAGTATGCTTTGCCTATTTTGATTGAGGCTGGCGCATTGATGTTTTTTGGTTTGTTGGACGGTATTAAATGGGATTTTGATTGGCTCTGGACATCGCTGACGGTGGCCACTTTATGCTATATCATGGGTCTACAAAACGCCATTATCACAGATATTTCACAATATGCTTTACGCTCAACACATATTACGGGAACCGTTACAGATATTGGTATTGAACTAGGCAAGGCCTTTTATTGGAATAGGGCCAGTCGTCAGGATCCTAGTATTCAACCGGTTCAATCAAATAAGAAGAAATTTAAGTTATTACTGGAAGTGTTGGTATTGTTTTTTATCGGTGGGGTAATAGGTGCGTATGGATTTAAAACTTTTGGTTTTGTTTTTACGTGTGCCGTGGCGAGTATCCTAGTGTATCTAGCGGCAGGTCCCATTATTGATGATATAAAATCGCTATGGGCAGTGTTTAATGAACCACCCGTTATTTTGAAGCAATCTGAGGATAGTAATCAAGTGCCAACTACAGCAGAGATGGCTGAGGCAGAGGAATTAGCCGAGGTTCAGGAGCAGCAAGAAGAGGTTAATGAACGCGGATTGAGTGATGACGAGGTTGCTAGACCAGGGATATGATGTGACTAGCCTAGCATGGCTAGGCTAGGTGAGGGTCATATTATGGATAGGAGCGTAAATTAAAATCGTGGTTAGCAAGTAGTCTTTATGGACTTTGCCATGGATGTTATTAAAACAAAACAAGCTTAAGGCTATCTTAAGTAAAGTTTAAGGAAATCTTAAGAGAAAAGCCGTATCACTAGTAGAGCGATACGGCCTTTTAGAGAATGGCTGCTCGTAGATAGCTTGAGCAGCAATAACCTAAGATATATGAGTTAATTAGTTATATACGTCGTACTTGAAATATTGTTTAGCAATCTTGTCGTATGTACCGTCAGCACGGATTTCATCAAAGGCACGGTTTAAGTCTTCAAGAAGTTTTGTGTCTTCTTTACGAACAGCAAAACCTGTACCTAGACCGAAAATCTCACGGTCTGCAGACGATGGTAATGGTGTGCCGATAATCGCAAAGCCTTTACCACTTGGGCTAGCTAAGAATTCGTCTGCTACACCGTTATCTGCAAATACGGCTTGTACGCGACCTGTTACTAAGTCTTTAATGGCATCTTCAAAAGTTTTGTAGCGTTTGATGTTTGCATCTTTGAAGTATTTTGTCGCATATTTGTCTTGAATAGTACCTTGTTGGATACCTAAATCTAGACCCTTTGTACCCTCAGGAGTCGTGTCTGCTTTAAGACCTTCTTTACCAATTAATGGATTTGGTGTTGTCCATAGTTTTTGAGTGAAGGCTACCGCTTTTTTACGCTCTTCTGTGATGCTCATAGAAGAAGCAATCACGTCAAATTTCTTAGCGCGTAGGGCAGGGATAATGCCGTCCCATGCTTGGTTTTGGAAAGTACATTTTGCTTGTAGCTTTTCGCACATTGCTTTAGCTAGGTCGATATCAAAGCCAACGATATCGCCATTAGGCGCAGTGTATTCAAATGGAGGATATGTGGCATCGCTACCAAAACGAATTACACGTTCTTGCGCACTAGCTGATGCGCCAACCGCTAGCATAGCAAACATCGCAGCGCTTAAGATAGATTTCTTCAATAACATAAGAAAGTTCCTTTGTAAGATTGAAAATAAAAAATGAATGAATTTACTATAACGGTTTTCCTTAAAAAATACTATCAGAAAATTATTCTTGAGTTAAAATTCATACGGTTTATTTTGCAAAGACGCCCAATGTTTGATTTTTCTGTTTTGTCTCAATATTTGCCAAGGATATTGAGCGGTGCTGTACTGACGATAGAAATCGCCGTACTTTCCTTGGTTCTCTCTGTACTCGTTGGCTTAGTAGGTGCTGTCATGCGCTTATCTAAGAGTGCGGTGTTGTCAGGGTTGGCGACTGCATACTCTACGGTTGTACGAGGAGTGCCTGACCTTATTTGGATGTTGATGGTCTATTACAGTGCGCAGATTGGTTTGAATGCATTAACTGAGGCGATGGGCATTGGTTCATTTGAAATTAGTCCATTCTTTGCGGGTGTATTTACATTAAGCTTTATTTTTGGGGCATATTTTACGGAAACTTTCCGTGGTGCTATTTTAGCTGTACCTTATGGTCAGATTGAGGCCGGTTATGCCTATGGGTTTAGTGCATTTGCCGTATTGCGCCGTATTACGTTCCCATTGATGATGCGTTACGCACTTCCGGGGGTGCGTAATAACTGGTTGGTATTGACCAAAGCAACTGCCTTGGTTTCTATCATTGGTCTCGATGATATGACACGTATCGCACATCAAGCAGGAAGTTCTACGCATATGCCGTTCTTATTTAATATGGTGTCAGCGTTATTGTTCTTAGCCATTACTTTTATTTCTTTGCGTGTATTTGCTTGGTTAGAGAAACACTATCAACGAGGGGTAAAGCAGGAGGAAAGTTATGAGTGAGAGTTTAGCGCTTTTCTATCAAGCGTTACTTGACTGTATTGCGGCGCTTCCCATTACCATTTTCTTAACGGTGGTGTCGGTGCTCTGTGGCTTGTTGCTTGCGGTGCCTTTTGCTGTGATTGCTCAAAAGAAGAAAACCCTTGCAGCTAAAGTGGTTAACGGATTTGTGTATTTCTTTACGGGTACACCGTTATTAATCCAGTTGTATATTTTTTATTTTGGTATTCCTAGTCTGAGTTTTGTGAGTGAATTAATGCAACAGCCAGGCTTTGAGTTTTTGAAGGGTAGTTATATTTATGTCTTAGCGGCCCTCACGCTCAATACGGCCGCTTATTCAACAGTCATTTTCTCTGGGGCGATTCGTAATACCGATCGAGGAGAGATTGAGGCTGCTTATGCTTATGGTATGAGTAAGGCGCAGGCCATGCGACGCGTGATTTTACCGTCTAGCTTACGTCGTGCTTTACCAGCCTATAGTAATGAAGTCATTATGACTATGCATGCAACAGCGTTGGCATCAACGGTAACTATTGTAGAAATTACGGGGGCAGCGAGTTTTTTTAATAGCACTTATTATGAGCCGTTTATTGCGTATGCAGCGGCAGCGGTTCTGTATTTGGTGCTAAATACTGTTTTAGTTTTTGCATTTAGACAGGTTGAAAAACGTTATTTAGCCCATTTAAAAAGTCGGTTAAGCTCAACATAGAGGTGGATATATGCGTACAGAATTAATTCCTATTGAATGGATGACACCGGGTATGCAGGCTCATAATACGGCCTTGCATTTTGGTGATGAGAATTTGCCTAAGGTATATATTCAAGCCAGCCTGCACGCAGATGAAATGCCGGGTTCTCTCGCAGCATATCATTTGCATAAAGCGTTATTAAAGCTAGAGCAAGAGGGTAGACTAAAAGCACATATCGTCTTAGTGCCTTTGTGTAATCCTTTAGGCTTGGCACAGTCTATTGACTATATGCATATCGGTCGCTTTCATTTGCCGACGGGGCAGAATTTTAATCGACTCTATACGGTGCCAATTAAAGATATTTTACTTGCGGATTTAGAAAAAAATCCATTGGCATTTACCTCGGACGCAAAGGAAAATGTCCGTCTTATTCGTGAGCGTTTGGGCAATTTGCTGGCAAATATACAACCAAGTACAAATGTGCATTCAATGCATCTTAATTTATTGCGCTTATGTAGTGATGCGGATATCGTGTTGGACCTGCATTGTGATAACTTTTCTGTGTTGCATATGTATACGACACCGACAGGGTGGGAGGTGTTATCACCTTTGGCGGCTTATCTAGGTTCTGAGTGCCAGATTCTATCGGCAGATTCCAATGCGAGCTCTTTTGATGAGGTGTATTCAACGCTTTGGTCTGCTGTGCAGGCACGTTACCCAGAGGCGGCGATAGATAAACATGCTTTTGTGAGTGCAACCGTAGAATTCCGTGGCGAATATGATTTGACGCATGAAAATGGTCAAAAAGACGCTGAAGGTATTTTGCAGTTCTTGGGGAGTCGAGGTTATATTGATTTACCAAAGCAAGAGCCCGTTCCTGCTTTAGTCAATGAAGCCCATCCTTTAGAGGGCTTGTACTATGTACCTGCTCCGATGACGGGTATCGTGGTTTATAAGGTGAAGCAAGGAGAATGGGTATCGGCAGGACAAGATCTTGCGGATGTCGTCAATCCTATTACGCTGGAGTCCATCACGGTAAAAAGTGAGCATTATGGTTTTGTATTTGCGCTAAGTGGCGCAAGGGTCGCTGTGGGTGAGCGTAAATTAGCCAGTATTTCTTGCCCATTTGATGTCGGCAATGGTGGCTTATCGCCTTAATCATTGAAGGCTGAGTGGATAAAGCATGAAAGATGAATTAGCACTACGCGAACAACTTTTGTCGTCTACGCGAGTTTTTGATGGGCAGTTAATTCAGGTGTCGGTGGATACTGTTCAATTACCCAATGGCAAAACAGGGCGACGTGAGGTGGTTCGCCATCCCGGTGCGGTGGCTGTTTTGGCGATTAATGCTGAGAATAAGGTTATATTGGTTGAGCAATTTCGTCATGCGGGCGGTGAGATTTTATTAGAAGTACCTGCTGGCAAATTGGATATTAGTGGTGAGCCGCCAGAACAATGTGCCTTTCGGGAGTTAGCCGAAGAAACACCTTATACGGCGCAGAAAATGACGCTGCTATATACCTTTTATACCGCAGCAGGATTCTGTGATGAGCTGTTGTATCTATATCGTGCAGACGGACTTCAGAAAAATAGCCAAGCACAACTGGATGAAGATGAATTTGTACGGCACGTGTATTTATCCAAAGAGGAAGCGTATATCGCTTTGAGAGAAGGGCGTATTCGAGACTCTAAGACAATTATTGCTCTTCAGTATTGGTTATTAAGTAGCTAAGAGCTTTTTTATTGAAGTATGAAAGATAAAAGTCCTCTGCAGTTTTTGCAGAGGACTTTTTTCGTATCCTACTTATAGCGTAGGCATCGAGAATTGAGCACCCTCACGAACGGTAGAGCTCGGCCAGCGCTGGGTGATGGTTTTACGGCGAGTGAAGAAGCGAACACCGTCTGGACCATACATAAATAAATCACCAAATAATGAGCGTTTCCAGCCGCCGAAGCTTTGATAGGCCACAGGCACAGGGAGAGGAATATTCACCCCGACCATACCCACCTTAATATTGTCAGTAAAGTAGCGAGCCGCTTCACCGTCACGGGTATAGATACACGTACCGTTGCCATATTCGTGCTCATTGATGAGCTGCATCGCTTCGTCCATAGTTTTGACACGGATGACTTGTAGTACTGGTCCAAAAATTTCCGCTTTATAGCTCGTCATGTCTTTTGTGACGCCATCAATTAAGGTTGCGCCAACGAAAAATCCGTTTTCATAGCCCGCGGGTGCTGCCGTTGAGCCGTCGACAAGGACTTTAGCACCTTGTTCTGCCGCACTACGAATATGTCCTACGACTTTTGCTTTATGTTCAGCCGTGATAACAGGGCCAAAGTCATTGTTTTTGTCTGAATGTACGCCGACTTTGAGTTTCCCCATCGCTTGTTGGAGAGCCGCAATCATTTTATCGGCAATTTCATCACCGACAGCCACGGCAACGGATAGTGCCATACAACGTTCACCAGAAGAGCCAAATGCGGCACCTAATAATGAGTTAACGACATTGTCTAAATCGGCATCAGGCATCACAATTGCGTGGTTTTTAGCACCTCCTAGCGCCTGACAACGTTTGCCATTGGCAGCCGCTGTTTTATAGATATATTCGGCAATAGGTGTTGAGCCTACAAAACTTACCGCCTCAATATCCTTATGTTCAAGAATAGCGTCTACAGTTTCTTTACCGCCATTCACAACGTTTAATACGCCGTCGGGTAGACCCGCTTCTTTGAGTAATTGGGCAATAAAGAGGGTTGAGCTTGGGTCGCGTTCTGAGGGTTTTAATACAAAGGTGTTGCCGCATACGATAGCCATCGGGAACATCCATAATGGCACCATGACAGGGAAGTTAAATGGTGTGATACCCGCTACCACACCTAATGGGTGGAATTCACTCCACGAGTCAATATCTGGACCGACATTGCGGCTATGCTCGCCTTTGAGTAATTCTGGAGCACCACAAGCGTACTCGACATTTTCAATGCCACGCTGTAATTCACCGGCGGCATCATGCACGATTTTGCCATGCTCTTCACCAATTAAACGACAAATTTCATCCGCATTTTTTTCTAATAGCTCTTTAAATTTAAACATAATGCGAGCGCGTTTGAGTGGTGGGGTTTTTCGCCATTCAGGGAAGGCGGCTTTTGCTGCAGCTACCGCTTCATCAATGGTCTTTGCATTGCCTAGCAAGACCTCTTTGCTGACTTGTCCTGTAGAAGGGTTATAAACAGGTTGAGAACGGTCGCCAGCGGTAATCACTTGACCGTTAATAAAGTGTCCAATTTTGTTCATCTACTATTTTCCTTGTTGCTATTTGTTATAAAGGTTTTGCTGCTCTATGCATTCCATAGAGAACGATAGATAGTGAGCATTTCTTCTTTCGTCGGAATGCGAGGGTTGTTATTAGGGGAGCCAGAGGCAAAGGCTTGATCACACATCGTTTCTACGATGCTATCAAAATAGGTTTTATCTACGCCAAATTCTGCAAGAGTTGGTACTTTAAGCTCGGTATTCAGTGCTTTTAAGAAAGTGAGCAATTTTTCATTGGCTTGTGCATCGTTATCGTTGGAATCGGCGATACCTAGCGCACGGGCACAATCGGCATAACGTGCGGGTGCTGCAGGAATAGAAAATTCCGTAACAGCAGGTAATAACATCGCATTAGACAGACCATGAGGAACGTGGAAGAATGCACCGATAGGGCGGCTCATGCCGTGTACGAGAGCAACTGAGGCGTTGTTAAAAGCAATGCCTGCGAGTGTAGAGCCCAGCATCATGGCTTCTCGGGCTTGTTCGTTTTTGCCGTCGTGGTATGCTTTTTGTAAGTTAGGGCCAATGAGACGTAAGGCAGCAAGTGCCTGTTGCTCACTATAAGGATTTTGTTTTTGACTGACATAAGCTTCTATGGCATGTGTCATTGCATCAATACCTGTATCAGCTGTTGTACGGGCAGGTACGCTGAGGGTTAAGGTATAGTCGATAATCGCGGCCACTGGTAAAAAGCCTAAACCGACACAGAGTAATTTCTCATTTTGCGTTTCATCTGTGATAATAGTGAATTTTGTTGCTTCTGAGCCTGTGCCTGCTGTGGTTGGGATGGCAATAATAGGAAGACCAGATTCATTGGTTTGGCGAGGGAATTTATAGTCGCGAATAGTGCCACCAAATTTACCTAGAATGGAAATAGCTTTTGCGCTATCAATGGGACTGCCACCACCTAAGGCAATGATAGAGTCATAACCACCGCGACGTACTTTTTCGACACCAGATAAAATAGAGGATTCCGTAGGTTCAGGAATGGTGTCATCATGCACATCAGCACTGATACCTTCCGCTAGGAGAATATCTTGGATTTGTTTGATATAGCCAAGTTGGACCATCATTTTATCGGTGATAATGAGTGGCTTTGCCACGCCCAGTGCGTTTAACATCTGAGGAAGTTTTTGGCAGGCATTCTTACCAATTTCAATCAGTCTCGGTAAGGTAATGGTAAACGACATAAATTTCTCCATAAATTGTTTATAATGATACAAATCGTATCGTTATATGATTTTTTAATTATAATGAAAATAATAAAAAAAGCAAATGATGGTAGACACTAAGCGTCAATAAGAAAGTGAGATGATGATGGACAGAAAGAAAGGCTCTAGTATTGAGCGAGTATTGCAAATTGTTGAAGAGGTGGCAAAGGCGGAAAGACCGCTTAGTGCGGGTGATTTATCCGAAATTTTGGATATTCCTAAGCCTAGCATACACCGCTTAGTGCAGCAGTTGCAGGATACCGGTTTTTTGCGACTTGATTTGCAAGGAAGGGTTGTCTGTGGTGAGCGCACGCATAAATTAGTTTTTCATGTTTGGAAAAATGGTGTTTATAAATCTGAGCGACAAGCGATACTGCAAAAGCTCTCTCAGCAGATAGGAGAGACGGTAGGTATTTCTATTTTGGATAATTTATCGGTTGTTTATATTGATCGCGTTTTATCTAATTGGCCATTGCAGATTAATTTACCGGAGGGGATGAATATTCCTATCTGGGCAAGTGCGAGTGGTAAGTTGTTATTAGGCCAAATGAGTGGAGGTGTATTGCAGCGGGTAGTGGATAATTTGAATCTTTATGCCTTGACTAAAAATACCGTCACTGATAAGGCTTTATTAATTGATACGGTAAGACAGGTGAAAAAACAAGGTTTTGCTGTTGATGATGAGGAGTTTATTCCGGGAATGGTGGCTTGTGCTGTGCCTATCTTAAACCCTGAGGGTGGTGAAGTGTTTGCCGCTTTATTTACACATGCCCCTTCTGTGCGAAAATCATTGGCAGAATTACAGCACTATATCCCTGCGATGCAGGAGGCTGCTCAAGAATTATCGGAAGTTTTTCAAAGACTGAGTGAATAAGAGAGGTGTGGATAAAGCAAAAAGCCTTATAGCAAAAACTATAAGGCTTTCTAATATGTGGCGGAGCGGACGGGGCTCGAACCCGCGACCCCCGGCGTGACAGGCCGGTATTCTAACCAACTGAACTACCGCTCCGCGCGGTAACTTTTAATCTGCCACTCAGTGGTAGTGGCGTCCCCTAGGGGATTCGAACCCCTGTACCCACCGTGAAAGGGTGGTGTCCTAGGCCTCTAGACGAAGGGGACTTGGACTAACAAATGGTGGCGGAGCGGACGGGGCTCGAACCCGCGACCCCCGGCGTGACAGGCCGGTATTCTAACCAACTGAACTACCGCTCCGCGCGATAAACTTTTACAGAACCACTCTGGTTAATAAGTGGCGTCCCCTAGGGGATTCGAACCCCTGTACCCACCGTGAAAGGGTGGTGTCCTAGGCCTCTAGACGAAGGGGACAGGACTAACAAATGGTGGCGGAGCGGACGGGGCTCGAACCCGCGACCCCCGGCGTGACAGGCCGGTATTCTAACCAACTGAACTACCGCTCCGCGCGGTAACTTTTAATCTGCCACTCAGTGGTAGTGGCGTCCCCTAGGGGATTCGAACCCCTGTACCCACCGTGAAAGGGTGGTGTCCTAGGCCTCTAGACGAAGGGGACAGGACTGTGTCAAGAACGTAACTATAACATAGTTTTTATAAAAAGCAAATAATTTTTTGGTGGAGGTAAGCGGGATTGAACCGCTGACCTCTTGCTCGCTTAATTCTCGTAATAACACCTCCATTTCTCGCGCTTGGTCGCGGATTAGCGTACGGCCTGTTTGCAACAAATCCGTTGTTTCACAATCAAAAATTTCTGCCAATTCAAATAACCGCTCTACCGATAAACCAATATTGCCGCGCTCCAAACGCGACACAGCATCAAGGCTTAAATTCAAACGTTCCGCTAATTGGGTTTGCGTTAAACCTACTGCTTTGCGCTGTTGCGCAATCGCATTGCCTATGCTTTGGTTGATAGGAGATTTCACACTATTTGCCATAAAAATCAAAAGGGCAAATATGCGACATTCATCACCACAAAAGAACGGTCTAATTTTCTATTAAAAGAATAAAATTCTGAAATTTTGAGCAAAAAAGTAGTACAATCTTCACAAAAAATAACACAGCCAAAAAAAATAACACAGCCAATGATGCTTGCGACACAACCGTGCAGACAGCCTAACTATAATCGCTTCATCTTTTCAAACCCACTCCAACGGAGTTCATTATGAGTCTCAATTGTTTCCCTTGTTAGACACGCGCGATAATCAAGCTTTTGCTTTGGAATTGATCACTTAGGCAGCTATCAAGGAAAACGACAGCATTTCACACGGCAATCAATTAAGCGAAGTGATTGTGCAAGTTTCCGCTCAAGCCGCACCGTATTTTTTACGCCGTAATTTGTTGCCCAATCAAGAAACCGTGCGTCGTTTAGACGATGGCGGTTTACTGCTGGCGTGTAAGAATATTCACGAAAATGAAATTGTACCGATTGTGCAGTATTGGATTACAATGGCAAAAATTGTTTCACCGATTGAATTGCAGCAGAAGCTGCGGGATTATTTAGCCAATTGATACAAAGGAAAGGAAAAGATAATGTTGGGTGGAAGATTTCGCAATCCCAAACGGCCTTCAAACAAAAACAGTGCCATGATTTTGGGCGGATTTTTGTTTTGTACCGTTTTATTGCCTGTGCTGCCTGCGTTTTTGGTGGCATAGTTTTACCGCTTGTATTGCTGTGGTTAGTGTGGTTAGGCGTGAAAGCAACGGAAGTAACTTTATTAATCACAAGGAGTTTTACTTATGAATACGCAAAAACAATTTTTAGATTACATCAAATCAGTGCAAAACATCATTGCACCATTAGAAATTTCCGACAATAAATTGTCGCATATTGCGCACAACATTGAGCAGGCTGAATTGATTGTGCCTGTGGTGGGTGGATTTAGCGCGGGCAAAAGCACATTGATTAACTCGTTTTTGGGTAATGACATTTTGCCGACTGCGGTTACACCCGAAACCGCATTGGCAACGGAATTACGCTATAGCCCGACAAATTACATTGAATCAGTCAGCAGTTCAGGCAGTGTGGAACGCCACGAGTTATCCGAATTTTCTAGTCTGAAAGACAACGCGCGCAATTTTAAAAATCTGCGTCTGTATTTGAATAACGAACAATTGAAAGAGATTCAACCGTTGGTTTTGGTAGATATGCCGGGCTTTGACGCACCGATTGAAAACCACAACCAAGCTATTTTGAATTATCTCAATCGTGGCGTGTATTTTGTGTTTTTAACCAGTGTAGAAGACGGCAACATCACCTTGAGCATGAAGCGTGAAATTGAGAATATTCAACAATTTGGAAAAGGATTTGCGTTCTGCATCAGCAAAACCAATCTGCGCGCATCTGATGATGTTCGCGCTGTGCAACACAAAATTGCCGAGCAATTGGAAGACGATTTTGACCACACAGGCGAAGTTGCTTTATTGGATATGGACGGCGGCAACAATCTGAAAAATATTCTGCATGCCATTAATCCCGAAGAATTGTTCCGCTCACTGTTTATTGATGAGCTGCGTGAAAATTACACGGCTTTGACACAAAGCATTAACGTGAAAATTTCTACATTTAAAGGCAGCAAAAAAGAGGCGGAAGAAGTGATTGCTGCCCTGCAAAGCAGCCTGAATGGTATTGAAGCGAAAAAACAAGCGGCGATTAGCGATGTAGAAAGCCGTTATTCGCGCAACAGCGTTTCGATCATTAATCAAGCGGTTACATCGGCGATTCTGACGCAGAAAACGCGCTTGGTGGATTTGGCGATTAGCAATCAAAGTGCGTTTGAACGCGAAATTAACGACATTGCCAAAAATGCGCTATTAACCGCCGTGCAAACGCGTTTTCAAACCATCAACCAAGATTTGATTGAAGAAATGGGCAATGGCATTAACACGCAATTATCTATGCTGCCTGACAATGGTTTGGGCAATATTGTAATGGATGTCATGAGCAGCAGCGGAGCGGGGGCAATCGGTAAAGTTGCCAATACGGCATTGAAATCGGCTACGAAAATCATCATGGAAAAAGTAGGTTCGACAACATTGAAATCATTGCTGGGCGGTGTGTTTGGCATTGTTGGTGCGGTACTGGCATTTTTGCCTGAAATCATTTCTCTGTTCAACAAAGGCGCAAAAGGACGCCGGCAGCGCGAACAAATGGAACAAGCAATTGTCGGCACGATTATTCCGCAAATTCAGCAGCAATTAAACAGCGTACTGCCTGAAATGCTGAATCAAAACATTACCGCACTGATTAACCAGATCAGCGAACAATTTGAAGAGCAATTGCAACAAAAACGCGATGAAATTCAGGCTGCCGAGGCCGAAAAAGCCGAAAAAGCCGCTGAATTGGAAAGCATGATTGCAGAATTGGAAAATGGTAAGCAGCAGCTGACTGCTTTGGCCAATCAAACTTTATTTGCCTAATTTGTTTTCAGGCTGTCTGAAAAATGCGGGCAGCCTGAAAACTTCAATTTACTGAATGGAAAAATCATGAGCCAAACGCTTGAAACACAAGATTTACGCGACTTGCATACGGCTGTTTCTTTGTTAACCGCACCATCACTGACAGCAAAAATGACGAGTATGGTCGGTTCGCCTGTTGAATATTTGATGGATAAATTGCCAAAAGGAGCGAATGAAAAAATCCATGGCATTATTGAAACGGCATTGCATAAAGTAGTCGATGTAAGTGCCAGCACAATGGAAAACCAAACCCAAGAAGCATCTAATAAATGGCATAAATTTGGTGCAGGTGTAACAGGCGCATTGGGTGGTTTTTTTGGATTTTCAGCATTATTGGTGGAGTTGCCCGTATCTACCACGATTATGATGCGTTCTATTTTGGATGTGGCGCGTAGCGAAGGTTTTGATATTACCGATTACCAAACCAAAATGGAGTGTATTGCCGTATTTGGTGTTACCGTAAATGAAGATAAAAGCGATGACAGCGCGGAAAGCGGTTATTACGCCAGCCGTATTGCACTCAATCAAATTATGAATGCAACAGCAAAAGAATTATCTGTACTCACCCAGCAGGCAGCCAATAAAGCGATTGATACAACAGCAGTCGGTAAAGTTTTTGCCCAGTTAATCCATGCGGTAGCAACACGTTTGGGCGTGCCATTAACAGAAAAAGCGGCAGCACAACTTGTTCCCGGAATTGGTGCGCTTGCAGGAGCAACATTAAATGTCATGTTTACCGATTTTTATCAAGATATTGCGCGTGGACATTTCATCATTAAACGTTTGGAAGAAAAATATGGGGCAGATGAAATTAAAGCTCAATTTGACAAAATTCGTTTGGCAACATCTAAACCAGCGGTATTGATTGGACATCAACCTGAATAATTAAAAAGGAAAAATATTATGGACATTATCGCTTTAAACAACCGCATTGAAGACTTTGTAAACAAACACGATTTAAGCATTGACGCGCTTGCTCTGAAACAGGAGCATGCCATTGCCAAAAGTGAAGAATGGCAACGCATTTTGAATGAATTTGCTGAAGATGGTCGCGTATTGCGTGTCGGCATTATCGGGCGCGTGAAAGCGGGCAAAAGTTCTATGCTGAATGCGTTGTTGTTTAATGGCAATGATATTTTGCCTAAAGCTGCTACTCCCATGACTGCCGCTTTAACCATTATGGAATATAGCGAAACTGTTCGTGCAGAAGTGGATTTTTTTACGCAACAGGATATTGATGAAATTAAGGCAAAACACGCCATTCATGTATCTGAATTAACGAAAAAAATTGCCGAAAAAGAGCAAGAACAAATTGAGCGCGTGCAAAAGAAAAAAGGTGGCGTGATTGCCAATACACTCAATTCTTTAACGCCTATTGCCAATGCACTCAATATTTTAACGCCTGAAGAACAACGCGATTGTACTGAAAAAGCCCGTTCTCAAGCCGAACGTGAGATGAAAAATGAGCCAACTTTCGCATCTTACGATCAATACGAGCGCATTAAGGCATCGGGCAAATCGTTGAGTGATTTGGCGCAATACCAAACCATTCAGGCTGCCAGCGTAGAAGAATTGATGAATGGCGCATTAAATCAATTTGTGGGTTCTAGTGGTGCGTTTATGCCATTTACTAAATCGGTTACGCTGTATATTCCTGAAAAAGGCTTGCAAGGTTTGCAAATTATTGATACACCGGGGATCAACGACCCAGTTACTTCACGTGGCGAACGCACCGAGCAATTATTGGCACAATGTGATGTGGTGTTGATTGTGTCGCCTTCGGGGCAATTTTTGAGTAGTGAAGATACTGACTTAATGCACCGCGTAACCACCAAAGAAGGCACACAACAAGCTTATATCATCGCCAGCCAAGTGGACAATCAATTATTTGGTAGCGAGAGTACGGGCTTAACCAATCCAAGTGATGTGTTGCAAAAAATTTCAGGCAGCCTAACCACTCATGCACGCAATACTTTGCAAAAACAAGTGCAACAATATCCTGAAATGAAAGTGGCAACGGATAAATTGAGTGCCAATCCTGTGATTTGTTCGTCTAGCGTGGCGTTTTCACTGTTGCAACGTTTTGATGCACAACACACTTGGGACGCTAATTTACAACATGTTTGGCGTAATTTAAAGCAAAAATATCCCGATACATTCAACCATACAGAATTAGCGAAAAATGCGTTAAGCCAAATGGCGAATATTGGAAAGTTACACCAAATTGTAGAAGAAGTAACCGCCAATAAAGAACAAATCTTGGCACAACGCCGCATGGATTTTGAAAAAAGCAAGCGAAATGCCTTGCAAGCCTATTTAAAAGCATGGGAAACGCGCATTGCCGAACAAGTTCACCAAATTGAAACCGCAGACGTAGGCGAATTGCTTAAACAAAAAGCGATGTTAAACAAACAGCAAACCAGTATCCAAATGCACGTTGGCGGTGTATATGACGATTTGGTCAGCGATATTAAGCTGAATTTAGATAAGCAATTAAAAGACAAATTGAGCAGCACCATGCGCCAATATGATGCGGCTTCGGAAGGGGCACAGGGTACGGCAACGGAAAGCAGAGAAGTTTACGTTGGACGCGGCGGTTTCTTATGGCTGACAAAAAAATATGAAACACGTTATTACGAAGTAACTTCTGTTCAAGCCACACCAATTCGCCGTGCGATTGAAGAAGTTCGCAACAATTTGGAAGACGAATTGCGCTACATCGTCGAAAGCTATTCGCAAGCATGGAAAAAGAAAATTTACAATCAAGTGGTTGGTGCATTGCGCGAAGCAATGGGCGATGAAGAGTTGGACATTACCATGATTGCGCGTGCGGTAAAAAACGTGTTGGCACGTATTCCCGAAGCCACTTTCCAGCTTGCCGACGATATGCCAAGCAGTCTGAAAAAATCAGGACAACTCAAAGGCAGTGAAGCAGAAGAATACATCAGTGATGCCGATAATTATGTTTCTAATTTACGCAATACAGTTCGCAATGAAATTACTGCCTACATGACCGAACTGCTCGGCAACCTGAAAAAAGTGGATTTGCCCAAAGAATTGACAGGCGATTTGGAAAGCAACCTGAAACAACTGCTGCATGATATTGAAAACAAAGAAGCCAGTTTGTATCGCTATCAAAGCATTCAACAAGAATTGAGCCTATTGCAGCAAGAAATCAATGTTTAATCGTTTAAAACGCTTTTTCAGACGGCATTTCACTATGCCGTCTGCAAATAAGGGAAATATCATGTCGCACCAACAAAACCAAGATTTAGAATATGAATTAAATCAAGCCAACAGCCAAATCGCCCAACTCAATCAGCACATCGCCGAAATTGAATTGCGCCAAACATTGGTAGCAAAACTCTTATCCGCAACCAATCAAAATCCGCATGTTGCGCAATATTTTTATTTATTAAATAACGATTTTCTTGATTTTGCCAATGAAGAAGATTCCTTGCAGGACGAAGCGGTCGCACTGTTGGAGCTGCAAGCGATTGGTGATGAATTAAAAGTGATTGGCTCGTATCCCGAGTTTTACAAAAAACGTTCGGTGGCGATTGCAGGCGGATTCAGCGCAGGCAAATCCGAATTTATCAGCAGCTTGTTTAAAGACACATCGGTGCGTTTGCCGATTGGCCTTGAACCGACAACCGCCATTCCCACCTACGCGCTCAATGGCGAGCACAATGGTTTAGTCGGATGCAGCCAAAACGGCGGCGTGATTAACCTATTGGATATTGATCCAAATTTCCAACACAAATTGTCGCACAACTTTATCCGTGCATTTGGTTTTAATCTGAAAAGCATTATGCCGTTTGTGTTTTTAACCACACCGATGGATTATCAACACTTATGTTTTATTGATACCCCAGGCTACAATCCGTCTGATGTTGCCGATGGCCATACATCAGAAGACGTAAAAACCGCCGAAGAATTTGTCCAAAACGCCGAAGCCCTATTGTGGCTGATTGGCTTGGATTCTAACGGCACAATTGCCAAAAGCGATTTGGATTTCTTGGGTAACGTGCATCAAAATGTCGGCAAACCACTTTATATCGTGTTGAACAAAGCCGATTTGAAACCGCAACACGAGATTGAAGATATTATGGACGGAATTGTGGAAACGCTTGATGATTATGATATTGAAATTGTAGGTATTTCTGCATATAGTTCCATCCACAAAACCGAATATGCTTACCAAAAACAATCACTGTTTGATTTTCTAAACGAACTGGATACATCATCAGATAAACACCATTTGATTTTGCAACGTTTGTATCAAGTCGATGAAAAATATCAACGCGCGATTTTGCAAGCCATGAAAGAAAACAAACAAATCAATGCCGCCTTAAGCGGTTTGAAGTTGGATTTACTACAAGAAGGTTTTGATGATTTAGGTTCAAACTTGTATGAAAAAATCAGCAAAATGAATGCGCTGTTTGTTTCCAAACACAAAGAAGAAATGCTGCACAAATTAACGTACGTTGTGGCACAAATGGAAGCCACAATTAACCAATTATTCGGACAAGAAGGCAGCCTGAAACGCAAAGTTTGGACAATAGAAGAAATTGAATTAAGCGACAAGTTTGCACGTTTAACGCAGAAAGATGAATTGCCTGATGAGTTGGAAAATGTGCATTCAGGCAGCCTGAAAGAGAAAAAATCTAGCACCGAGCAGCCTAAAAACGCAACACCTGATTTGAAAACAAGATTTTGGCAACATTGGCTAAATAAAAATTTAGATGAACTAAGATTTTGGCAACATTGGCTAAATAAACCTAAAGATAATCGCACCGAAAAAGCACTAAATAAAATGTTAGACGAACAAAAAGAACGATTTACCGCTAGTGAATGGGAAAAAATTTCAGGTGAACCCGCTGTTGCGTTGTATATTTTAAGGAAAATCGGAATGGTAAGGCTTGTTGAAAATACAGCCGATGATTCACTAGGTCATCGATCAAAAACAAATTATTTGAACGGTTTCTTATCCCCATGGGGGCGGTTCGCTCAAAATATGCCTGATCAAACTTATGAATTTGTTTTACCCAAAACAAACACCACTCAATTAGAAGGTGAACTGACCCCCTAAACTTGGACAGTTTAGTTAAGAAGTGGTATTAGAGGACTGCAATCTGTATTGTACAGGAGGCAGTCCTTTTAATTTGGTATGAATACGTTCATGATTATAGTAGTGAATGTAACCATGATTAACTAGAAAGTTTCTAATTCTATCCAATGCAAAATAAACACAGCTAAAATTTTGTTTACCCCATTATTTACCCCATAGAAACAAAAGAAAAAGGACTTATCATTCATTAAATGATAAGTCCTTGTATTATCTGGTGGAGGTAAGCGGGATCGAACCGCTGACCTCTTGCATGCCATGCAAGCGCTCTACCAACTGAGCTATACCCCCATATCTGCAAGATAAGCTTAAATACTAAGCTTTACAGGAGGTTATGTCAATCAAAAATCGAGTTCGGCTTTCTTTTTTTGGGGATGCTTTTAGGTGGTGCGACGTTTTTTTACGACAAATAAAAGTAGCATAAAAGCAACAAAAATAAAGAAAGCATTATTTTTGATATGGGCATAAGGGGTAAAGCCCGTCATACCTTGAACATCAATATCTAAGACCCCAGCGCTCAGATAAGGCAGTTGGGAAATCAACTCTCCTTTGGCGTTAATGTAGGCAGTTGCCCCGGTATTAGTGGCTCTTAGCATAGGGCGAGCGGTTTCAATGGCACGCATTTTTGCCATTTGTAGGTGTTGCCCTAATGCAGAACTATTGCCAAACCAGGCAAGATTGCTGACATTAAAGAGAATCGTTGCACCGGGATTATGTATCGTGCCAGAGGCTGTCTGTATCTCTGCAGGGAATAAGGCGGACAATAACTCATCGCCAAAAATATCTTCGTAGCAGATATTAGGGGCAAAGATATGTTCGCCGACTTGGAAATTGGCTTGACGCTCTGCGCCGCGACTAAAATCCCCCATAGGAATACCGATAGCATTGACAAACCAACGGAAGCCATAGGGAATGTATTCACCAAAAGGAACGAGGTGTTTTTTGTCATAGCGTGGGACACCATTAGCTTGGTAGAGGGCATCTACAGGTGTTAATCCATTAATGGCGATGATGCTATTGCCGATAAATTGGGTATTATTAGCGAGCTGTTCTGCATACGGGGTGCCAATAAAATAGTCGGCTTGATCATTTGCTGCAGAGTGGATGATATGTTGCCAAAATTCAGGGGCAAGTTGATGTTGAAAGCCGGGGATGATGGTTTCAGGAAAAATAACCACTTGAGGCTTTTTTTCAGGATCTGCCGCAGGTAGGCTAGCAAGGTCAAAGTTCTCTTGCATACTCGACAGCATCGTGGCAGGATTGAATTTATCGCGCTGATCGATATTACCTTGCACCAATCTGACAGAGATAGGGGAGTGGATAGGATGAGACCAGTCGATACTTTTTAAGCCTTGTCCTAATGCAAGAACAGTAAAAAGCGCAACTAAACTTCCCCAGTGACGTTGTTTTGTCGAAAGATGCAGTATAAAAATACTCAGGAGTGCAGCGCATAATGCGGCCAGTAGTGCTACACCATAACTGCCCCATAGTGGAGCCCATCCGCTGAGTGGTCCATCAACATGCGCATAGGCAATATTGAGCCAAGGGAAACCTGTCATAACCGTTGCTCTTAGCCATTCAGCGAATCCCCATAGTGTGGCTAATAAAATAGCTCCCCAGATTGATGGAGTGGGGCGACATAAGCGAAAGACAGCGCTCGCTAATGTGGGATATAAACTTAAGTAGGCAGAAAGCAGCACAACAGCACTCGCCGCTAGAGGAGCGGCTAAATTGCCGTAAGTATTCATGCTAATAAAGAGCCAATAAATACCACTGCAAAAATGAGCCAATGAAAATATAAAGCTATACCCTACAGCTTGTTTTACGGTTTTTGTTTTAAAAAGATAAGTAAATAAAACGGCGAGGCTGACGAGTTGTAAGGGAGCTAATAGGTCAGCTGGTAGTACGCTTCCAGAGAATGTCTGAGCATGTACAATACCAGCCGCTAATAGGATAATCCAAGGCATTTGTTATGACTCTTCGGAGGTTGGTGTGACCATAGGGGTACGACGGATATGAATCCATTGCGCTCTTTTTTCATCAGCGCGTAAGACTTTAAATGTTAAGTCCTCAAAAGTGTAGCTATCACCACGTTTAGGAATATGGTCAAGCTCTGATGCTAACCAACCGCCTATGGTGTCATATTCATCCTCGGGGATATGGCTTTGTAGGGTTTCATTTAGTTGCTTAATGGTGCTGATGCCCATCACACGCCAGCTATGAATAGATTCTGGGAAAATCGTTTGTTCGGCTTCTTCGTCGTATTCGTCTTCAATTTCACCGACAATTTGCTCAAGAATATCTTCCATGGTAACAAGCCCTGTAATACTACCGTACTCATCCACCACAATGGCGAGGTGGTTGCGAGTTGTTTTAAATTCTTGTAATAGGTTTTTAAGAGGCTTTGTTTCCGGAACAAAATAGGCGGGACGGACGAGAGATCGGATATTTTGCTCGGGATTGCTGACGTAACGTAACAAGTCTTTGGCAAGTAAAATGCCAATAATATTGTCACGTTCTTCCTCGTAGACAGGGAAGCGTGAATGGGCTGTTTCGATAATAAATGGAACGAGTTCTTTAATGTCTTGCTGAATATCTACGCAATCCATTTTGGAACGGGAAACCATAATATCACTGGCAATTTTTTCAGTAAAAGAAATTGAGCCAAGCACCATTTTGTGCGTGTCTTGGTCAATAATACCACGTGCATGGGCTGTATTAAGCAGCTCATTAATATCTTCTCTATCTTCTGGCTCGTGTTGCAGACTAAATAAGCCTTTGATTTTTTGCGACATACGGCGCCAGATAGAGTGTTTGGCCTGTTTATTGTCCGGAGTGGCCGAGGACGGATAAGGTTCTGATGACATCGCTTTGAGTCAAGTTAATGGGAAATTAAGCATAACCCAAAAATATGAAAAAATGCTGAAAAAAGTTCAATAGCAGAGAATTTTAGTGAAAACACCTAGAAGATTTGACTATTCTTTAATTTTATAAGGGTCAGGAAAACCAATTTCAGCGAGAATTTGCGTTTCTAAGGCTTCCATTTCTTCGGCTTGATCTTCCTCAATGTGGTCGTAGCCTAAAGAGTGTAGCACCCCATGTACCAATAAATGTGCGGCATGTTGTGGCAAGGTTTTATGTTGTTCTAACGCTTCTTGTTGCAGTACAGGGACACAGATAATAATATCACCACGTACTGTATTTAACTCATCTATACCGTACTCAAAAGTCAATACATTGGGTGCATAGTCTTTTTGTCGGTAGGCTTTATTTAACTCAATGGCTTCAGGTCTATCGACGAGTCTTAGGGTAAGCTCAGCAAACTCAAAATCAATGTCTTGATGAGCGGCTTTAACCGCACGGAGTGCCCATGCTCGTAATTGTTGACGGGAGAGCTCAGGAACCTCAATGGCATATTGAACGGAGAATTGCAACATAATGCTTTACTCTTTGGTGTGTTTTTCTGCTTTGTCATACGCATCAATAATGCGTGCGACTAATGGATGACGTACGACATCTTTGCTAGAAAATTGACTAATCTGAATGCCTTGCACATCTTTTAAAATGTTTAAAGCGTGACTAAGCCCACTTTTTTGCCCTTTGGGTAAATCTACCTGACTAGGGTCGCCTGTAATGACCGCTTTGCTACCAAAACCAATGCGAGTTAGGAACATTTTCATTTGTTCTGGCGTGGTATTTTGCGCCTCATCAAGAATCACAAAAGCATGGTTGAGTGTACGTCCTCGCATATAGGCAAGAGGAGCAATTTCAATGGTTTGTTTTTCAAAAAGTTTTTGTACTTTTTCAAACCCCATTAAGTCGTAGAGTGCATCATAAAGGGGTCGTAAATAGGGGTCTACTTTTTGTGCTAAGTCTCCTGGGAGAAAGCCTAAGCGTTCACCTGCTTCTACGGCAGGGCGAGTGAGAATAATGCGCTGCACATTATCACGCTCTAGTGCGTCAATGGCGCAAGCAACGGCTAACCAAGTTTTTCCTGTCCCTGCGGGGCCAACACCAAATGAAATATCGTTGTGCAAAATATTGTGTAAATAAGCACGTTGGCGAGGGGTGCGAGGGCGTAAATCGCTTTTGCGTGTGCGCAAGTGAAAAACGGTATTCTCGTCGGTGAGAGAGGGGAGCTCAACTTCTGGTTCAGGTGTTTGCGTATTGTCTTCTTTGGGTAAATGAGAGGTTAATTCCACAAGTCCCAATTGGATATCATCAATAGATAGAGCTTGATGTGTAGCACGACGAAAAAATAACTCAATGGTATTGATGGCGTGTAGGGCATTTTTTCCTTCTACGCTAATACGTGCACCACTACGACCTATTTGGACATCCCAAGCGACAGCAATTTGTCGCAGGTTTTCATCAAGAGGCCCCAGAAAATTGGCTAGATGAGTATTGTCCCCATCTAGCGAGATGTATTTTGTTTTAGACATTATTCGTCATCTTTGCGTACTACCTCACCTCGGAGAGAATTGGTGTACACATCTGTAATTTTAATATCAATGATTTGACCGATTAAGCGATCACCACCTTCAAAATTAACGATACGGTTGTTTTCAGTACGACCCATTAATTCATTACTATCACGACGAGACTTGCCTTCTACTAAGACTTTTTGGATTGTGCCAAGCATTTTTTCGCTATGTGCACGCGCTTGTTTATTAATTTGTGCTTGTAAGCGTTGTAAACGTTTTAGCTTCACCTCATAAGGTGTATCGTCGTGCAAGTCTGCTGCAGGTGTACCCGGGCGACGAGAATAAATAAAGGAGAATGAGGTATCGATATTTAAATCTTCGATAAGCTTCATGGTTGCTTCAAAATCTTCATCTGTCTCGCCGGGGAATCCGACAATAAAGTCAGAAGATAGTGTCAGTCCAGGGCGTGCGGCGTAAAGTTTACGCACGACAGACTTAAACTCTAAAGCCGTATAACCACGCTTCATTCCAGCTAATACGCGATCACTACCGGCTTGAACAGGTAAGTGCAAGAATGGTACTAATTTAGGTAAGGTGGCGTGCGCATCAATTAAGCGCTTAGTCATCTCTTTAGGATGTGATGTGGTATAGCGAATACGCTCAATGCCAGGAATCTCGTGGATATATTCTAATAGCATGGCAAAGTCAGCGATTTCACCTGTTTCTTTCATCACCCCACGATACGCATTCACGTTTTGACCTAGCAGATTGACTTCTTTAACACCTTGGTCAGCAAGGTCGGCGACCTCAATGAGCACGTCCTCAAATGGACGAGAAATCTCTTCGCCTCGAGTATAAGGCACAACACAGTAAGAACAGTATTTGCTACAACCTTCCATGATAGACACAAATGCGGTCGGACCATCAATACGCGCAGGAGGGAGGGCATCGAATTTCTCGATTTCAGGGAAGCTCACATCCACTTGTGGGCGACCCGTGGCTTTCTTTTGATCAAGCAATTGAGGTAAGCGATGCAAGGTCTGAGGACCAAATACGACATCCACATAGGGTGCACGTTGAATGATTGTTGCACCTTCTTGGCTAGCTACGCAGCCACCAACACCAATGACTAAATTAGGATTTTTTTTCTTTAATAAGTTCATGCGACCAAGGTCAGAGAATACTTTCTCTTGGGCTTTTTCACGGATAGAACAGGTATTGAGCAGAATAACATCAGCTTCTTCTGGATTTTCGGTGAGTTCTAAACCTTGTTCTGCATTGAGAATGTCGGCCATTTTGTCAGAGTCATACTCATTCATCTGGCAGCCAAAAGTTTTAATATAAAGTTTTTTGGCACCTGCTGGCAGAGTGACGGCTTCGCCTGTATCTGGTTGCGGAGGAAGATTTGTTGTCGCTGCGCCATCGCGCTTGATAGAGAGTTCTTGCATATAGAGTACCGTAACGGGTTTTTGTCCCGGGGGTGAAAGTTAGAAAGGGAGTATTTTACCTTTTTTCCTATAAATATTGAGAGCTTATCTTTATCTGTAAGAAAATAACATGTATTAAGTGTTTTATGGTATGACGAATGAATGAGGTTGAAATAAAATGCGTTAATGATGAAAAAGGCTGTGTGGAAATATATTCTGCACAGCCTTTTTAGCTAGAAGAGTGATAAAAGAAACGTATATCTTTTTAGCCTTCCATCAACTCCGCAGCGGGGTCTTCTTTCTTGGGTGTTTTTACCATATCTTCGCGTTTGATACCTAGCCACATGGCAATGGCTGCTCCTACGAAGATAGAGGAGTAAATACCGAACCAAATGCCAATGGTCAATGCTAGGGCAAAGTAATGTAAGGTAGGACCACCAAAAAATAGCATTGCCATCACCATCATTTGTGTCGAACCGTGAGTAATTACTGTACGAGAAATAGTTTGTGTGATTGAGCTATTGATGACCTCTACAACGCTAGCCTTGCGTTGTTTACGGAAGTTTTCACGAATACGATCCATGACGACAACGGATTCGTTCACAGAGTAACCGAGTACCGCGAGTACCCCTGCGAGTACGGATAGCGAAAACTCCCACTGGAAGAATGCAAAGAAGCCAAGAATAATTACCACGTCATGCAAGTTAGCGAGCACACCAGCAATCGCAAACTTCCATTCAAAACGGAAGGCGAGATAAATACAAATGCCGAGAACGACAAAGATAAAGGCATTTAAACCGTTGGTGTAGAGCTCATTGCCGACTTGGGGCCCCACAAACTCTACGCGAGTTAATGAAACACTAGCGTCTTGTGCCTTTAAAGCGGTGAGAATATCTTGGCTTTGTTCTGCAGAGCTTTTGCCTTCCTGAATAGGTAAGCGAATCAGAACATCTTCAGCGGTACCAAAGTTTTGTACTTGGAAATCGCTGTAGTTTAAGCTGCTGATAGCACCACGGACTTTTTCTAAGTCAGCCGCTTGCTGATATTTTGCTTCAATAAGCGTACCGCCAGTGAACTCTACCGATAGATTAAAGCCGCGAGTCACAATAAAAAATACCGCTAATACGAAGGTGATTGCACTGATAGCATTCAGTACAATCGCATGCTTCATAAAGGGAATGGTTTTGCGAATTTTAAATAATTCCATTTTCTTATCCTACACTTATTTATCAGTACCGGGTTTCCAAATGGTACCAATGGAAATGGATTTAAGTTTTTTCTTGCCGCCATACCATAGGTTAACAATTGCACGTACGCCAACGACCGCAGAGAACATAGAGGTAAGAATACCTAGACAATGAACAACAGCGAAACCACGGATAGGACCTGGACCACTAAATGCTAATAGTGCTAAACCGACGATTAACGAAGTGATATTAGAGTCTAGAATAGTTCCCCATGCTTTATCAAAACCGATATTAATAGCCTGTTGTGGGGTAGCGCCTTCTCGTAATTCCTCACGTATACGTTCGTTAATGAGTACGTTAGCGTCAATCGCCATACCGAGGGTCAAAGCAATCGCAGCAATACCAGGTAAGGTGAGAGTCGCTTGTAAAAGAGAAAGCAACGCAAGGAGTAACAGTACGTTAAATGCTAGACCTAGCGTTGAGAATACGCCAAATAAATGGTAGTAAATCACCATAAATACGGCAATCATAATAAAGCCATATAGTGTTGATTGGAAACCTTTTTTGATGTTTTCTTCACCAAGGCTAGGACCAATAGTGCGTTCTTCAATAATAGACATTGGCGCGGCTAGAGAGCCTGCTCGGAGTAATAAGGCAACATCAGCGGCTTGAGCTGGTGTCATTGCACCCGATATTTCAACCTGACCGTTAGGAATTTCTGCTCGAATAACAGGAGCTGTAATTACTTGACCTTTGCCATTCTCAAACAATACGATAGCCATGCGTTTATCAACATTATCGCGAGTCACATCACGGAAAATACGAGCACCTTTTGTATCAAGTGTGAGATTCACCGTGGGTTGTTGTGTTTGTTGATTTCGACCGGATTGGGCGTTTTCAAGGTTTTCACCGGTTAAGAGCACCTGGCGACGTAGTAGGAGATTTGTTCCATTAGTGTCTTTAAATAGTTCTAAGCCAAAAGGTATTGTACCTGAGGCTAAAGCAGTGACAGCCGCTGGAGAGTCATCGACGAGACGAAGTTGTAAGGTGGCAGTACGACCAAGAATGTCTTTTGCTTTTGCAACATCTTGTACCCCAGGTAATTGCACCACGATACGGTCAGTCCCTTGTTGTTGGATAACTGGTTCTGCAACACCGAGCTCATTAATGCGGTTGTGTAAAGTGATGATATTTTGATGGAGTGCAGTCTCTTGTACACGAGCGATTTCTGTCGGATTAATCGTGCTATTGAGAATAAATTTACCATCAATATTGGCAACGGTTGATGTAAGTTCAGGTAGTCGAGTGCGTAGTTGATCTCGTGCTTTAGTTAGTTCTGCTTCTGTCGCAAATGTTGAGGTAATGGCCGAGCCTGTACGTTGAATACTTTCTAAAGCAATTTTTTGGTCACGGAATAAGGTGCGTAATTCATTTGTTAATGACTCATAGCGGGTTTCAAGAGCACCTTGCATATCCACTTGTAATAGGAAGTGCACACCACCACGCAAATCAAGACCCAAGAACATCGGATGAGCACCTAGATTACTGAGCCACTCGGGTGTAGCAGATAGTAAGTTTAGTGCGACAACATAATCAGGCTCTGATGGATTGGTGTTGAGTGCTTTTTCCAAGGCTGTTTTGGCTTGTAATTGTGTATTTGGTGAGTCCACACGTACACGAATGGTGCCAACAGAGCCATTGGTTTGAAATTGAGAATTTGTAAAAGGAATATCGTTTTGTTTAAGAATTTGCTCTACACGTGCAAGCATTGTTTCATCAACTTTGCGCGCAACATTAGCACTAGAAATTTGTACTGCAGGTGTTTGTCCAAAAATATTCGGGACAGTATAGAGTAGACCAAAAATTAGGGAAACAAGAACGATTAAGTATTTCCAGAGAGGATAACGATTCATACCTAGCCGTGATAGAAAAAATAAAATCCTTGAGGATTAAAAGAGTACGGCTTGAAAAAAACCGTACCCACAGAGAGCATCAAAGAGGATTATAGGTCTTTGATAGTACCTTTTGGTAAAACAGAAGTTACCGCAACACGTTGGCAAAGGATCTCGATAGATTTGCCATCTTGTTGAGCCACTTCTAAAGCAATGTAGTTGTCAGTAACGCGAGAAACTTTGCCTAGCAAACCACCTGCTGTAATCACTTCGTCACCTTTGGCTAATTCAGAAACCATTTTGCGGTGTTCTTTTTGGCGTTTCATTTGTGGGCGAATCATTAAGAAGTAAAGCACCACAAACATAAGGATGATAGGAAGGAATTGGGCTAAACCGCCAGCAGCACCCGCTTCAGCTTGGTTTAAAGAAACTCGAAGTAAATCAGTTAGTGACATGTAAAACTCCAGAATAAATATAAGTTAATCGTATATTGTAGCGATTTTTAAGTTAATCAA
Source organism: Pelistega suis (assembly GCF_013133795.1). Classification (GTDB taxonomy): domain Bacteria; phylum Pseudomonadota; class Gammaproteobacteria; order Burkholderiales; family Burkholderiaceae_B; genus Taylorella; species Taylorella suis. Next base: position 76,065 of record NZ_JABGBN010000005.1, on the reverse strand, counting down.
TGCCTTTTGCACGGTCTTTATGAAATTGTTCTTTCCACTCTTCAAAGCGACCTTGCTCCAAAGCCTCTCGCATTTCCTTCATAATTTGTAGATAAAAAGCGAGATTGTGTAGTGTATTTAAACGTGCGCCTGTAATTTCATTGGCTTTTTGCATATGATGTAGATAAGCACGTGAGAAATGACGGCAAGTGTGGCAGGTACAGCTTGGGTCTAATGGTCTTGTATCATCTTTATAGCGAGCATTGCGGATTTTAATATCACCGAAACGCGTAAATAACCAGCCATTACGTGCATTACGAGATGGCATGACACAGTCAAACATATCAACACCCTGTGATACGCCAAAAACTAAATCTTCAGGGGTGCCTACACCCATAAGATAGCGAGGAGCGTTTTCTGGTAGTTGGTGGGCGATATGAGTAAGGATGCGTTCCATATCTTCTTTGGGTTCACCTACAGATAAACCACCGATAGCATAGCCATGAAAACCGATGTCTTTTAGACCAGCCAAGGATTCTTCACGGAGGTCTTCGTACATACCGCCTTGGACAATACCAAATAAAGCATTTGGATTGCCAAGTGCATTAAATGCCTCTTTGGATCGACGAGCCCAGCGAAGTGACATGCGCATAGATTTAGCCGCTTCCTCGTGAGTCGCAGGGCGGTCGCCAATTTTGTAAGGCGTACATTCATCAAACACCATGACAATATCGGAGTTTAGCGAGCGTTGAATACGCATTGATTCTTCAGGGGTTAAAAATAGTTTGGCTCCATCAATAGGAGAAGAGAATTTAACACCTTCTTCGGTAATCTTACTGCGCAAATCACTCAGGCTAAATACTTGAAAACCACCAGAATCCGTAAGGATGGGTTTGTTCCATTGCATAAAACCATGTAGGCCTTGGTGTTTTTCAATGACTTCCGTGCCGGGTCGTAGCCAGAGATGGAAAGTATTGCCCAACACAACTTGAGAGCCGATTTCCTCTAGTTCGTGAGGAAGCATGGCTTTGACGCTACCATAGGTACCAACAGGCATAAACATGGGCGTTTGTACTGTGCCATGATTTAAGGTAATGCTGGCTCGACGAGCTTTACCTTCTGTTTTTAATAGGTTAAAAGATAATCCAGACATAGGTTTTATAGTGTTTTTGGTTCAATAAGCATGGCATCACCGTAGCTAAAAAAACGATAGCGTTGTGCAATAGCATGCTCGTAAGCTTTTTTCATTGTATCAATACCAATAAAAGCAGATACTAGCATTAATAAGGTAGATTGCGGTAAGTGAAAGTTAGTGAGTAAACCGTCCACGACTTTTATTTCATAGCCGGGGGTCATAAATAAGCGAGTATCGCCACTATGTGCAACAGGGATTCGATTATGAACGCCACCTTGATTAGCGGCTGATTCTAAGGCGCGCACACTCGTTGTGCCTACAGCAAAAACTCGTCCGCCTTGTTGGCGGCATTGTGCGATGGCATCGACAGTTTCTTGCGATACTTGATACCATTCTGCATGCATGATGTGGTCGCTAATTTTTTCGACTCGGACTGGTTGAAATGTGCCAGCGCCAACATGTAAGGTGACAAAGCTTGTTTTAATGCCTAATTGAGTGAGACGATCTAGCATGACTTGGTCAAAGTGCAGTCCTGCGGTAGGTGCTGCAACAGCTCCCATGGGAGAAGCATAGACAGTTTGGTAGCGTTCGGAGTCTTCTAAATCTGCACTATGTTCAATATAGGGCGGAAGTGGTAAATGCCCTACTTTGTCTAGTACAGAGAGAACCTCATCATCAAAATTCACTTCAAAAAGATCATCTTGTCGTCCTATCACTTCAGCACGAGCAGTATCTGCAAAAAGTAATAAGGTGCCGGGCTTAGGTGCTTTACTGGCTTTAATATGCATTAAGGCTTTTTGTGGTGCTAGAATACGCTCTACTAACCCTTCAATTTTGCCACCGCTGTCTTTTTGTCCAAATAGGCGTGCTTTAATGACTTTTGTGTTATTAAAGACCAATAAATCATTGGGTTTTAAAAATTGCACTAAGTCTGTAAATGTGTGGTCGTGCAAAGTGTTATTGCGACTGACACGAAGTAGGCGACTTTGTGTACGTTGTGCAGCAGGTTTTTGGGCAATAAGCTCTGGAGGGAGCGTATAGTCAAAGTCTGCAAGACTAAGGTTGGGGTTAATCATTGTTAAAGACAGTCAAAAGACTAAAAGCAATTGGTAAACCCCTTATTATATATGAAAAGTGCTTTTAAAACCCTTGTACAGACTGAATATTTATCAACCGTAATAAGTCCATTCGTGATAGAATGACGGCAATCTATTTGTTTATTTGTACATAGGATTATTTGGAGTTTTCATGGCTATCTATGAGATTCAACACCCATTGGTTAAGCATAAAATGGGGCTGATGCGTAAGGCAGAATTAAGCACTAAGAGTTTTCGTGAGTTGGCGCAGGAAGTGGCTACTCTGTTAACGTATGAAGCAACCAAGGATTTTGAATTGGAACATACCTCTGTTGAAGGGTGGTGTGGCAAGGTGGTTGTCCAGAAAATTGCCGGTAAGAAAGTAACGGTAGTGCCAATCTTGCGAGCAGGTATTGGTATGTTAGATGGGGTGTTGGCACTTATTCCGGGAGCTAAAGTAAGTGCGGTAGGGATTGCACGCAATGAAGAAACCTTACAAGCGGACACCTATCTAAAAAAACTAGCGGGTGAGATTGATCAGCGTATGGCGATTATTATTGATCCTATGTTGGCTACAGGTGGTTCGCTTATTGCAACGATTGATATGCTTAAGGCGGCGGGATGTAAAGATATTCGAGCATTGACGTTAGTATCTGCGCCAGAGGGTATTGCGAAGGTGACAACAGCGCATCCCGACGTGGATATTTATACGGCGGCGATTGATCAATGCTTAAATGAAGATGGTTATATTATTCCGGGTTTAGGAGATGCTGGCGATCGTTTATTTGGTACACGCCAAAAAGAGGCCTGAGATTTTTCATGCTGTTTCGATAATGGGATTTAGTGTTACTAAGTGTAAATAAGGCTTGTTATTCTCGCTTTAGTCGTTATTATCAATGTATAGGAACGGAAAACACACCAATTTTCGTTTATCTTTATTTGATGGTGTTTAATTTTTAGGAGAAATATTATGGCTAACCGTAAAATGACTACAGAAGAAGAATTATTAGAACATTTACGTAAGACTGTTCAAGATGCTGAAGAATTATTAGCACAAGCCTCTAAGGCGGGTAATGAAAAAGCAGATGAATTACGCTCAAAAGCAAAAGACCTATTAGCATCAGTACAACAAAGCTTTGACTCTGGCAAAGAGCAAGTTGTTGAAAAAGCGCGTGAAGCGGCAAAAGCTACTGATACGTATGTGTCAGAGAATCCTTGGCGAACCGTGGGTGCAGTGAGTGTCGCAGCGTTGCTATTAGGTATTATTATTGGACGTAAATAAATATGCGCATAAAAGACGATTTTTCTAGTCTTTTGCAGAATATGCTCGCGTTTTTCGGGACGCGAGCAAGTCTATTTGGGATTGAGTTTTCGCAAGAGAAAAAGCGATTTGCCAGTGTAGCTATTTGGGCTGTGCTGGTCTTGTTTTTTATGGGGTTTGCTTTTCTAATGCTCAATATAGGTGTCCTTGTCTATTTCTGGGATACTCCGTATCGAGGGTGGTCGGTATTGGGCTTGTTAGCATTTTATTTGTTGGTCGCTCTAGTGGGGGTGATGAAATTACGTCACCATTTAAAAACGGAGGCGTTCCCATATACGAAAGCGACGCTTAAGCAAGATTTGGCCTATTTTCAGGAGTCAGGGCAGCTAACAATCAAAGAGGGCAATGATGAATAAAGAACAGCATCCATTAGAAATTCAGACGCTCTTATTAAAAGCACAATTGGATCGAGTACAGTTAAAACAAGCTACACAGCGATTTCAAGAGAACCTGCAACCAGAGGTTATTAAAGATGCTATCGTGAGTGCTGGATCACAGAAGGTGGCAGGCTTACTGCCGAGTGTGCCGGCAGCCTTTGATTTATTACAAAAATATCCGGGACTGAGTTTTAGTATTGCTAAGGGCTTAATGCGAGTAGCGCAAGCAAGAAGTGGTTTGGTGAAAACATTAGCCTTGGGTGCTGCCTCTTGGTTTATCTATAATCGATTTCAGAAAAAAGACGACACTACTATTTAAGGGTTGATGTTATGCAATGTTCTGTACAGTGGAATGGTCCTGAGGGCATGCTTTTTGTGACGAAAACAGGAAGTGGTCACATTATTGCGATGGATGGTGCCCCCGAAGGTGGTGGCAATAATCTTGCGCCTCGCCCTATGGAGTTGTTGTTGTCAGGTGCGGGGGGGTGTTCTGCTTATGATGTGGTATTGATTTTAAAGCGAGGTCGTCATGCGGTGACGCAATGTACGGTCGACATCAATGCAGAGCGAGCGACAGAAGACCCTAAGGTTTTTACAAAAATTCATTTTCACTTTAAGGTAACGGGTAAATCCTTAAGTCGTGATGCCGTTGAGCGAGCAGTCAAATTATCTCATGATAAGTATTGTTCGGCGGTTGCGATGTTAGAAAAAACAGCAGAGTTCACTCATGAAGTGATGATTATCGAGGCATAGGAAATGCAACAATATGAAGATTTTATGCGCCATGTGTATACGCATGGCGTGACGAAAACGGACCGTACAGGTACGGGGACGCGTTCTGTATTTGGTTATCAAATGCGTTTTAATTTGCAGGAAGGTTTCCCTTTAGTTACCACTAAAAAATTGCATACCAAGAGTATTTTTATTGAGTTGTTATGGTTCTTACGTGGCGATTCTAATGTGCGTTGGTTGCAAGAGCGTGGGGTGAGTATTTGGGACGAATGGGCAGACGAAAACGGTGATTTAGGGCCTGTCTATGGTGTGCAGTGGCGTAGTTGGCCAACACCGAGTGGTGAGCATATTGACCAAATCAGTCAAGTAGTAGAGCAGATTAAAAATAACCCAGACTCACGTCGTTTGATTGTCTCGGCTTGGAATGTGGCAGAGATTCCGCATATGAAGTTACCTCCTTGTCATGCTTTTTTCCAGTTCTATGTGGCAGATGGTAAGCTTTCTTGTCAGCTTTATCAGCGTAGTGCGGATATTTTTCTAGGAGTGCCTTTTAATATCGCTAGCTATGCTTTATTAACGCATATGGTCGCTCAGCAATGTAATCTAGAGGTGGGTGATTTTGTGTGGACCGGTGGAGATTGCCATCTTTATAGTAATCACTTCGAGCAAGTGGAAGAGCAATTATCTCGTCAACCATTTGCTTACCCTAAATTGACTATTAAGCGTAAGCCTGATTCAATTTTTGATTATAACTATGAAGATTTTGAAATTATTGGTTATGAGCATCATCCTCATATCAAAGCGCCTGTGGCGGTATAACAGAGGTTGAAAATGAGCGTTAATATTATTGTGGCGTATAACCAGAAGCATGTTATCGGTAAAGATAATGATATACCATGGCGGTTGCCCGCTGATTTGGCTTATTTCAAAAAAACCACGATGGGCTGTCCTATTGTCATGGGGCGCAAAACAAGAGAATCCTTAGGTCGTCCCTTACCGGGGCGATTAAATATCGCCGTAACCCGAGATGCGCATTACCAAGCAGAGGGAACAGAGATTGCTTATTCTTTAGAGCAAGCTGTAAAACAGGCTAGAGCGGTGCATGATACGATTTTTATTATCGGTGGCGGTGAAATTTATAAACAGGCGTTAGCACAAGGTCTCGTTGATCGTGTGTATGCGACCGAAATTCATGCCAGTATGGACGGTGATACTTTCTTTCCTGAGTTAGATTCTGCCCAATGGAAGGAGGTGTCTCGTGATGTTCAAGAGCCTCAACATGGTTTAGCGTTTGATTTTGTTGTGTATGAACGTAAATAAAAAAAACCCAGAGTCTTGCGACTCTGGGCAAAATCCACCAAAGGAGGAGGGTGGAGGAGACAACTGTAGATGGCATCAACCATCAACAATGAAATTATTGCAGTTTTCTTTGTGCATTGCAAGATAAAAGTAAGTAAAAACCCTTAGAAAATTGTAAACAATTTTAAATTTTGTTGTCTGTAAAAAACAGCAAACAATCATTACACACGAAATGATGAAATAACGCTAAGATAGCGAGGTTATTCTTAATATGCCCATGTGGGGTTAGATGTGTCAATTTCTTTTCAATACCTATACGTGGTATTAACAGCTTTTACTGTTGGTGGGTTAATCGTTTTTTCAGAGCGTTGGCATGGTCGTTTTACAGGCGATTATGACTTAAATAAACCACAAGCATCGCATAAAGTGTCTACGCCACGGGTTGGTGGTTTGGCGGTTTTTGCTGGTACACTAGCGGGGTTGTTGGTGTGGGGTAAGCCTGATAATACGACGTTACATTGGTTGTGGCCAGCCTTGTTTGTGGCGGCTTTACCAGTATTTGGTGCGGGCATTTTAGAAGATATTACAAAGGATGTGGGTGCGGGTAAGCGCTTACTCGCTGCGTTCTTATCGGCAGCGATTGCATGGTGGTTCTTTGGTGGTGTTAGCCGAGTAGATGTTGAGGTGCTTGACTACCTTTTTAGCTTCTGGCCGGTTTCATTAATATTTACTGTCATTGCTGTAGGTGGCTGTACCCATGCACTTAATCTTGTGGATGGGATGAATGGACTGGCGTCAATGGTATCGGTGTTAATGTCCATTTCAATTGCCTTGGTGGCATATCAAGTGGGCGATATGGCTGTTTTTACGATTGCTCTAGCTATGGCATCCGCTATTGTGGGATTCTTTGTATGGAATTTCCCATTTGGTCGTGTCTTCTTGGGTGACGGTGGTGCTTATTTTATCGGCTTTATTTTGGCTGAATTGGCCGTGTTGCTCGTTATGCGTAATCCTTCAGTATCCCCTTTCTATGCTTTAGCGGTCTTGTTTTATCCCGTCTTTGAGACCTTGTTTTCAATTTGGCGACGTAAGTTTAAAAGAGGAGTTCCTGTCGATCAGCCTGATGCTTTGCATCTACACCAATTAATTTTCCGTCGTTTAGTGAGAGTCACCTTTAGTCGAGAGGGTAAAGAGGCATTGCCCTATCTATGTAATGCCTTAACATCTCCTTATCTATGGGTGCTTACTTTGTTGAATTTAGTGCCTGCTACGCTGTTTTGGGATAATCCCTTACTGCTTTGCTTAGGTATGTTGAGTTTTTCATTAGTCTATATTTGGTTGTATTCACGCCTAGTGAAATGGCGTTGTCCAAGATGGCTACTGTTACCCTCGATTTTTAACAAGCGATAATATTTACTATTCTTAGCTATTTGAAAAAAATGGCTTTGTTACAATAACTTTTTTTATGCTCTTTAGGAGTTTAACGTGCAATTACAAGACATCAAATTAGCCGTTGTAGGCTTAGGATATGTGGGCTTACCGTTAGCGGTAGAATTTGGTAAAAAGCGAGAAGTTTTAGGTTTTGATATTAACCAGAAACGTATTGCGGAATTACAATCGGGTGTGGATCATACCTTAGAGGTGTCGAGCGAAGAATTAAAAGAAGCGACCCAGTTACGTTTTAGTGCAGAAGGTGCAGAGCTTGCTAAAGCGAACACGTTTATCGTGACAGTGCCGACGCCGATTGATGAGTACAAGCAGCCTGATTTAACGCCCTTAGTGAAAGCCAGTGAGACGATTGGTAAGGTACTGAAAAAAGGCGATATCGTGATTTATGAATCAACGGTATACCCGGGAGCGACAGAAGAGGTGTGCGTACCAGTATTAGAGAAAGTATCTGGTTTAAAGTACAACGTGGATTTTTATGCAGGTTATAGCCCAGAGCGTATTAACCCGGGTGATAAATTACATCGCGTATCGACGATTAAAAAAGTGACATCAGGTTCGACCCCAGCGATTGCCGATGTGGTGGATGAGTTATATCGTTCCATTATTACAGCAGGTACGCATAAAGCCTCTAGTATCCGTGTAGCAGAGGCAGCTAAAGTGATTGAGAATACGCAGCGCGATGTGAATATTGCGTTAATCAATGAGTTGGCATTGATTTTTAACCGTTTAGGGATTGATACGCAAGCGGTATTAGAGGCAGCGGGTACGAAGTGGAATTTCTTACCGTTCCGTCCGGGTTTAGTGGGTGGTCACTGCATTGGCGTAGACCCCTACTACCTCACGCATAAAGCGCAAGCGATTGGTTATCATCCAGAGATTATTTTGGCAGGTCGTCGTTTAAATGACAGCATGGGTACCTATGTGGTGTCGCAGTTAGTGAAGGCGATGACTAAGCGTAAGATTCAAGTGCAAGGTTCACGCGTATTGGTGATGGGTTTAACGTTCAAAGAGAACTGCCCTGATGTGCGTAACACACGTATTGTGGATATTGTGAAAGAGTTGGGTGAGTACAATATTCAGGTGGATGTGTATGACCCATGGGTGGATGTCGAAGAAACGCAGCACGAGTATGGGATTACGCCGGTGGCTTCTCCAGCAGCAGGGGCTTATGACGGTATTATTTTGGCTGTGGCTCATGAGCAGTTTGTGAAAATGGGCGCAGAGGCAATTCGTGCCTTAGGTAAGCCTGAACATGTACTGTATGACTTGAAATACGTATTAAGTGCAGAACAAGCAGATATTCGTCTATAAAGGAAAAGAATGAGTCAGGCATTTGAAGTCACAAAGGCAGAATTATTAGCACAACCTCGTACATGGTTAGTGACGGGGTGTGCAGGCTTTATTGGTTCTAATCTTTTAGAAACGCTATTAGGTTTAAACCAAAAAGTAGTGGGTTTAGATAATTTTGCCACCGGACATCGTCGCAATTTAGATGAAGTCAAAGGGCAAGTGAGCCCGGCACAATGGGCAAACTTTCATTTTATCGAAGGCGATATCCGTGATTTGGAGACATGCCGCACTGCTGTAAAAGGTGTGGATTATGTGTTACATCAAGCTGCGTTAGGTTCAGTGCCACGCTCTTTAAATGATCCGATTACGAGTAATGCCGTAAATGTGAGTGGTTTCTTAAATATGTTGGTTGCCGCACGCGATGAGGGGGTAAAAGCCTTTGTGTTTGCGGCATCAAGTTCAACCTATGGAGATCATCCAGACTTGCCAAAAGTTGAGCATAAGATAGGTAATCCTTTATCACCGTACGCCATTACGAAATTGGTGGATGAGTTATACGCTAAGATTTTTGCGCAAAGTTATGGGTTTAAATCGATTGGTTTGCGTTACTTTAATGTCTTTGGTAAGCGTCAAGATCCTAATGGGGCATATGCAGCGGTGATTCCAAAGTGGACGGCAGCGATGATTCATCAACAGGATATCACGGTCAATGGTGATGGAGAGACGAGTCGCGATTTCTGCTTTGTGGAGAATGTGGTGCAGGCCAATATTCTTGCGGCAACGCATATGCCAGAGAGTGGTTTTGAGGTTTATAATGTGGCCTATCATGCACAGACGACATTGAATACCTTGTTTGGTTATATCCGAGATGGATTAGCGGCAAATGGTGTGGTGTATACGAAGTCGCCTATTTATGCAGATTTTCGTAAAGGGGATGTACGACATTCTTTTGCGGATATTAATAAGGCTAAATCACACTTAGGCTATGAACCTGCTTTCTCTATTACTCAAGGTTTAGCCAAAGCGATGCCTTGGTATATTCAGTTTTTGAAGTAAGTGGATAGTCCGATTAAAACACACAAAAGCGACCATATGCGCATTATTTCTGGTGCCATGCGAGTCGCTTTTTTCCTTATTATTGGTAAACTTGCTGGTGCCATAAAAGAGGTCGCTATCGCCAGTCGTTATGGTGTTAGCGATGTGGTGGATGCCTATCAGTTTACGCAGAGCATGGCGAATTGGTTGCCGACAACAATCGTCGGCGCTTTTTCTGTGGTATTGATTCCTGTTTTGGTGAAGCTACGCCATTTGGGTAGTGCGGAGAAAAATAAGTTTTTGTCTGAGTTGCAGGCTTGGATTTTAAGCATTGGCGTAGGCATTGTCGTACTGACATGGTATTTTTGGCCTGAAATTATTCACTATACAGCAGGGAAATTGAGTGCGGAGGCTCGCCAGTTTAGTCAGCAAATGATTTGGGTGTTTGCACCAGTAGGATTGCTTATTCTCGTTATTGGCATTCATATGGCTCGCTTACGAGCCTTGGAGCGCCATATTAATAATCTTTTAGACAGCTTCCCAGCGCTATTCATTTTTGCATGGATTATTTTGTCTCCTGGGGATACTTCTGTTTGGCCAATTGTTTTAGGAACCTTATGTGGATACCTTTTGCAAACGTTCTTATTGTCTTATATGGCCAATCGTGCAGAGGGAGAGTCTTGGATATTCCCTAAATGGCAGTTTAAGTCTGAGCATTGGTCGATGTTGTTGCAAGCAGCGGGCTTTATGTTGATTGGGCAAATTGCCTTAAGTTTTGTCGCACCGATGGATCAAATGTTTGCCGCTCAATTGGGTAATAATGCGAATGCGACGATGGGATATGCCACACGATTGGTGGCGGTAGTGATTGGTATTGGTGCGGCGTCTGTCGGACGAGCGGCTTTACCAGTATTAGCCGATGTTCAGCATAGGGGAGATGCAAAACAGGCGAAAGCAATTGCTTTAAAATGGTCATTGGCAATGGTAGGTTTGGGTCTCGTTGCATTGGCTTTTGCGTGGTTATTAGCACCGTGGTTAGTCAAGCTTGTGTTTGAGCGAGGTGCATTTACTAGCGAAAATACAGTCGCCGTTGCAGAAGCATTGCGTTACGGTTTAATGCAAATTCCTTTTTATTTTGGGGTACTGATTTTAGTGCAGTTGCTGGCTAGTCAGAATCGCTATCAGTTGATGGCATTGATTGCATTGATGAATTTTGCTGTAAAGTTTTTAATGAATTATCTACTTGCTCCGAGTTACGGTATTGCAGGTATTATGACTGCTACAGCAGTGATGTACTTATTTTCTTTTGTGTCCTATTTTATTGTGGCTTGGCGGTTACCGGTAAAACAAAATGTCTAATCAAAAAAAGTTTTCTATTATGCTGGTTATTCCTTCTCTACATGGAGGAGGAGCTGAGCGGGTGGCCGTTAGCTTAGCTGAGCATTGGAGCTATCAAGGCTATGATGTTATTTTAGTGACGCATACGGATAAAAGTAGTGATGTCTACGAACTCAATAAGCTAGTGACGAGAGTATCTACGGGCTTGTTTTCCCAAACAGGGGTATTTTCTCATCTGAAAAAGGCATTGGCTATTCGTAAAGCAATACGTCAATATCGACCAGATATTGTTGTGGGTATTATGATGAGTTCATCTGTTTTATCCATTCTTGCAGGAATGGGATTGCCAACCAAAGTGATTGCCACAGAGCATGCCCATCCTCCTTCGCAAAAGATGTCTTCGTTTTGGTATAAGCTCAGACAATGGACTTACCCTAAGGCGGCACGAGTTCTAGCGCTGACAGAAATGAGTGCAGAGTGGTTGCGTGACCATATTCCTCATATTAAGGTTAGCGTTATTCAAAATGCAGTAAATTGGCCTTTAACAAATACGGAACCTATGTTGCCTACACAGAAACCTTTGCAAGGCAAGCGATTATTAGCAGTAGGTCGTTTACATCAAGAAAAGGGCTTTGATATTCTTTTAAATGCCTATGCAAAAATTGCCGAAAAATATCCGCATTGGCAATTGGTTATTCTTGGGGAAGGGGCGGAACGGACAAGTCTGACCAAGCAAGTTGAGCATCTATCTTTGCATGATAAGGTGTTATTACCGGGGCGAGTGGGTAATCTTAAGGATTGGTATGAAAGTGCCGATTTATTTGTATTGAGCTCACATAACGAAGGCTTATCAAATAGCTTACAAGAGGCAATGGCAAGTGGTTTATGTGCAGTTTCTTTTGATTGTGACACTGGTCCTCGAGAGATTATTCGTGACGGTATTGATGGGGTATTGGTTCGTCCTGTTGCTGATGCTGAAGCGATGGCTAAACAGCTTGATAGTTTGATGGGAAATGAGTCGTTGCGACTATCGTATGCGAGTCAAGCTACGAATGTGAGAGAGCGCTTCTCTATGCAAAAGATTAGTCAAGATTGGGAAAAATTATTTAGCGAATTAGGAATAAAAAAATAAGACTATGTGCGGCATTATTGGATTGATTGGCTCTTTTGAGCATAAGCAGCATACCTTAAGTGAGGCGTGTACACGTATTCGTGAGCGAGGTCCGGATAGTCAAGGGGTCTGGATGAATGCGACTCAGCAAGTAGGATTGGCTCATGTACGGTTGGCAATCCAAGACTTATCTGAACATGGACATCAACCTATGTTGAGTGATGACGGTCGTTATGTTTTGGTATTTAACGGAGAAATCTATAATCATTTAGCATTGCGTGAGCAGTTAGATAAGCAGGTGTGGCGAGGTCATTCGGATACAGAAACATTATTAGCTTGCTTTGCACAATGGGGGGTAGCAGATACGCTCGCTAAACTGGTGGGGATGTTTGCTTTTGCCTTATGGGATAACGCTGAGAATACACTAGTCTTAGGACGGGATAGATTTGGTGAGAAGCCGTTATATTATGCACGTAGCCCACGGGGTTTATTATTTTCGTCTGATTTAAAAGCCTTAATGCCTATTGATGGGTTTAATAAACGAATTAATCGTCAAGCCGTGACGCTGTTAATGCGCCATAACTATATTCCTGCACCGTATAGTATTTTTGAGAATGTTTTTAAGCTACCGCCTGCGAGTTATCTCGTGTTGGATGCTCAACAGCTATTTGAGCAAGCTGCTTGGTCTGAACCGATTACCTATTGGTCTGCTTATGATATTGCTAAACGCAGTAGTGATCGAGTCTTTGCCAACGATAAGTTAGCATTGGATGCATTTGAGGACATATTATCTACGAGCGTAAAGGATCAAATGTTGGCTGATGTAAAACTCGGTGCTTTTTTATCGGGAGGTACGGACTCTTCACTTATTGCTGCGTTAATGCAAAAGCAGAGCTCTCAAGCGATTAAAACGTTTGCTATTGGTTTTAAAGAAAAACAATACAATGAAGCACCTTTTGCCAAGGCGATTGCAGAACATTTAGGTACTGACCATACTGAACTCTATATGGATGGTAAGGATGGATTGGCTTTATTTGAGCAAATACCTAAAGTCTATAGTGAGCCTTTTGCAGACTCATCACAGTTACCGGTTTTGGTGATGATGGGGCTTACTGCACAGCATGTGAAGGTTGCTTTATCGGGTGATGCGGGTGATGAATTATTTGGCGGTTATAACCGCTATGCTCGAGCCCAGCAATGGTGGAATCGTTGTCAGAAAATGCCCGCTTTTTTACGTTCCTTTGTCGGGGCGTTTAGTGAAGTTATGAGTAGTCCTGATACCCATAAACCTGCAAAGTTAACTGCACAGATGAAGTGGCAGCAATTATCACAGCTTATGCGAGCTAAAGATAGTGTGGCATTTTATCAGCCTTTTGTGTCGTATTGGAAATCACCAGAACGTTTAGTGATTGGTGGAAGTGAGCCAGAAACGGCATTTGCGAATAAACCTTTACGTAGTTTATTAAAAACAATGATGATTACCGATACGCTATCGTATTTGCCTGATGATATTCTCGTGAAGGTGGATCGCGCAGCTATGCATCACTCTCTAGAGACAAGGGTGCCTTTATTAGATCATCGCGTATTTGAGTTTGTATGGGATCTACATCCAAACTATAAGCGTCGTGATGGAGTAAGTAAGTGGTTGATGAAAGAAGTGTTATATCGTCATGTACCGAAGGCTTTGCTGGAGCGTCCTAAAAAAGGTTTTTCCGTACCATTAGGGGCGTGGTTAAAAGGTCCCTTAAAAGATTGGGCAAATGATTTATTAAACAATGAGCGACTTAAACAGCAAGGTTTATTAAATGAGCGATTAATCCAACAAGCATGGCAAGCGCATTTAAGTGGAAAAGGGGATTGGAGTGCTCATTTATGGGGTGCTTTGATGTTGCAGGCATGGCTTGATGAGTATCAGATTTCAGTATAGGCAAAATGAAGATTTTATTTTTAGTGAGCTCCTTGAATGCGGGCGGAGCAGAGCGTGTTGCTTGTACTTTAGCAAATGCTTGGGTTGCAAAAGGATATGAGGTGACGCTAGTTCCTTGTTTTACTCAGGGGACAGGAAAGTCGTTTTATACATTAGATGAACGCATTAAGGTACATTGGTTGAGTCAATCATTGCCCAAACAAAAATGGTTGGCTCGTTTGCTTAAACCCTTGGTATTGCGTCGCCTGATGAAAGAAACTAAAGCGGATGTGGCACTATCATTTTTGACTAATGTGAATGTGATGGCCTTATTAGCGAAGTGTGGATTAAGGTTGCCGTTGATTGTGAGTGAGCGCTCAGATCCTAGGTTCCAGAAAATTAGTTCAAGCTTAAAGTTTCTTCGTCGGCGATTATATCCTAGTGCCTCAGCAGTTGTTTTGCAAACAGAGAATGCGGCGAATCAATTTCAAAAGGATTTGCCTGCTTGCCACAATTTACATGTTATTCCTAATCCATTGCCTCATACTTTGCCACAGAAAGAGCCTAACTTTGCGGCAGGCCCGATTTTGTTAGCGATGGGGAGACTCGTTGAGAGTAAGCAATTTGATCGGTTGATTACTATTTTTAGTAAGGTGCATCGATCTCATCCTGACTGGCATTTGCATATTTATGGTGAAGGACAAGAAGAGGCGCATTTAGAACATCTTGTTATTGAAAAAGGTTTATCGAAATATATTCACCTTATGGGGAATACGACAACACCTTGGGAAGTGATGCGTCAAGCCAGTCTACTAGCCATCACTTCTCGCTTAGAGGGTTTTCCTAACGTGATGTTAGAGGGTATGGCAAGTGGGCTTCCTGTGATTGCCTATGATTGCCCAAGTGGTCCCCGAGAGCTTAGCCAAGAGGGTAAAGTGGCAAGACTGATTCCTTTAAATAATGAAGGATTGTTTGCTGAGGAATTATCTCGTTTGATGCAGGATAGTGAGGAACGAAAACAGTTAGCCATACAAGGTCAGGAAGCGGTATTCGCACGTTATTCTCAGGAGCAAGTGTTACGTCAATGGGATCATATTTTTACGGTAGTTAAATCGCAATGAAAGTGGTTCATCTAATTAGTGGTTTAGGGCAAGGTGGTGCGGAAACTGTACTCACTCGTCTTGTGACACACTCAACGTATGAGCATGTGGTGGTGAGTTTTAGTGATGAAGGTGTTTTTGGTGACCAACTAAGGGAAGCAGGTATTGCGGTATATACATTGAATATGCGACCCGGCAAGATAGGGCTTAAAGATTTAATGGCTTTAAAACGCTTATTAAAGGAGTTGCGGCCAGAGATTGTGCAAACATGGATGTATCATGCAGATTTGTTTGGCGGTATAGTGGCTCGTATGGCAGGTTTTAGTCATCTTGCTTGGGGGGTTCGTAATTCTGGTGCAAGTTTAAAAGAAACCTCAAAAACGAATTATTATCTCGCACGAATCAGTGCATGGCTATCACGCTTTATCCCTCAACGAATTATCGTTTGTGGTGAACAAGCCGCTAAAATTCATGCGAGTTGGGGATATGCTGCAGAAAAAATGGTGGTGATTCAAAATGGCTATAACCTTGAGCAATGGAAACCAAGTCAAGAAAATCGCCAACAAAGCCGTCAGCACTTAGGCTTATCTGAAGATACGCCTGTATTGGGTTTTATTGCGCGTTGGAATCCTTTAAAAGACCATCCTAGTTTGTTAAAAGCATTTGCTATGGCGAAGAAAAAATATCCTGATGCTGTACTGATATTGGTAGGGAAAGGATTAGAGAAAAATAATGAAACCCTGATGGCTTTATTAAATCAATATCAATTAATTGCAGATAAAGATGTGTTGCTCTTAGGTTTGCGTACAGACGTTCCTAAGTTAATGCCTGCTTTAGATATTCATGTATTATCCAGCATTGCAGAAGGGTTCCCTAATGTGGTGTCTGAGTCTATGGCGTGCGGAGTTCCTAATGTAGTGACTGATGTTGGTGATGCTGCGCTAATTGTCGGAGAAAATGGCTGGGTAGCAGAAGCGGCCAATCCAGAAGATTTAGCTTCAAAAATAAATGAAGCATTAGCTTTTTTAGGTGAGCCGGGAGCTAACTTGGTACAAAAACAGGCATTCCAACAGTTACAGAGTAAAGTGCGACAAAGTGTACTTGAACGATTTAGCATAGAAATAATGGTTAAGCAGTATGAAAGTACATGGGCAATGATGTTGAGAAAATAGTTTATGTCTAAAATATTATTTGTGGTGAATAACCCTGACTTTTTCTTATCTCATCGAGTAAGAATTGCATTAGCAGCAAAAGATGCTGGTTATGATGTCCATGTGGCAACTATGCCGGGCAAGTCAGTGAATCAAATTGTTGCCTACGGTTTTACTCATCATGAAATTACCATGTCGCGAAGTGGGACAAATCCATGGGGAGAAGCAAAAACCTTATGGTCTATTTATCGTTTATTTAAACAGCTGAAACCTGATTTAGTCCATTTGGTGACGATTAAGCCTGTTTTGTATGGTGGGATTGCCGCTCGGTTAGCAGGCGTGCCAGCGGCTGTTTATGCCATTTCTGGCTTAGGGTTTATTTTTACACGTCAGAAAAAAAGAGATATTTTAAAAACCGTGGTTACTGCTTTGTATCGCTTTGCTTTGGGACATGGGAATAGTAGGGTGATTTTTCAAAATGCTGATGATTGCGCTATTTTACGTAATATTCATGCAGTACGCCAAGAGCAGGTAGTCATGATTAGAGGGGCGGGTGTGGATCTGCAAGAGTTCCAAGCGTCGCCAGAGCCAGCAATGCCGATAACGATTACGATGGCAGCACGACTCTTAAAAGATAAAGGTGTGATGGAGTTTGTTGAGGCGGCACGGTGTGATAAGGATAATAAATATCGTTGGCAGTTAGCTGGTACGATTGATTTAGGTAATCCTGCTTCGCTGACGGAGCAAGAGTATCAAGCGATTGGTCAATATGTAGCGTGTTTAGGTGAGCGTAAAGATATTGCTCAGTTATATGCACAATCGCATATCATTGTCTTGCCTTCTTATCGAGAAGGTATTCCTAAGTCATTATTAGAAGCAGCGGCAGCGGGACGCCCCATAGTGACAACGGATGTGCCGGGATGTCGTGATACGATTATTCCTGATAAAAGTGGTTTATTAGTGCCTGTAAAAGACGGTGAGGCGATTTTTAAGGCGGTGCAACGTTTGGCGAATGATGTTGCCTTACGGAGTGCAATGGGCAAAGAAGGGCGTGCTTTGGCTGAACGCGAATTTGCCATGCCGATTATTATTGACAAGCACCTTGAGGTTTATCGGGATTTGTGTCAATAGGAATGTGCAGCAAGTCTTGTTGCTATTAGCATTGGTTATCCCGCCTACACTGCAGACAGTTCACTCTTGCTATGTATCGTCCTCACTACAGAACATTGTGTATTCGCTCGAACAGCAAAGTGCGTCGCTAACGCTCGCCGTTTGCAAACTCGCTCGGTACATCAAGTTCTCTCCGTGAGGACTGCCATTAGCTAGCACTGTCATCCAAGCCAGTCTGCCGGAGAGGTTTTTGATCACAAAGCGAGTTTGATTACATCGAAACTTCGTTTTGGCGAACGAAGTGAGGCACTGTTTGAGCGACTGACAAAAACCTGTAGGCAGATTGGCGTATGCACAGTAATGCTAGTAATAATCAGCGACTGCGCGGAATGTGCAGCAAACCTGATGGCTAGTGAGCATTGACTATACAACCACACTGCAGACAGTTCACTCTTGCTCCGGAAAGTGCTTCGCCGTTTCCAATGTCGCTACGAGTGAATGTCTCTCCGTGTGGGCTTGCTGCTCACTGGCACTATCGTCTTTAAATGGTTACTTCAATACCTGCATGCTCTTTTAGCATTGCCTTAAACTCTGCCTTAATGCGGCGTAAGCTTTCTTCATTGCGCCCTTCAAAACGAAGAACTAAAACAGGAGTCGTATTTGAAGCGCGAGCAAGACCAAAACCATCTTCATATTCTGCACGAATACCGTCAATGGTGATTAAACGCTTTGCTGTTGGTAATACAGCTTTTTCCTGAAGTACTTTAATTAAGGCGTGAGGTTGTCCCTCTTGCATTTCAACTTTCAGCTCTGGCGTATTTTGGTCTTGTGGTAATGCTTCAAGAATCGCAGAAGGATTGTCGCTAGCTGATACGATTTCTAGTAGACGTGCTCCTGTATACAGACCATCATCAAAACCATACCAACGCTCTTTAAAGAATGTGTGTCCACTCATTTCTCCGCCTAGAGCAGCATCCACTTCTTTCATTTTTTGTTTGATTAAAGAATGACCTGTCTGCCACATTAGCGCTTTGCCACCTGCTGCCTCAATTTGCTCGCCAACATGGCGGCTACATTTGACATCAAAAACAATGGTAGCACCTGGAACACGCTTAAGTACGTCTTGACTATAGAGAATAAGTTGGCGATCAGGCCAAATAATTTCCCCTGATTTAGTCACTACGCCTAAACGGTCTGCGTCACCATCAAAAGCTAGACCAAGCTCGCAATCGGTCGTTTTAACGTGATGGATTAAGTCTTCTAGATTATGCGGATCAGCTGGGTCTGGGTGGTGGTTAGGAAAGTCTGCATCAACCTCACAAAAAAGCGTATCGACCTCACAGCCTAATGCGCGAAATAATTCAGGAGCAACTTTACCGCCTACGCCATTGCCTGCATCAATAGCAATACGCATAGGGCGTTTTAATTTAACATCTGAAACGATACGAGAAATATAGTCAGGAATAATATTAATCGTTGTTTCTTTGGCATTTTGTGCTAATAGTGCTTGCTTTTCGAGTGCCTGCATTTCTGTGTATAAAGAAGCAACACTCTCACCATAAATTGCCTTACCATCCAGCATCATTTTGAAACCATTATAGTCAGGTGGATTGTGGCTACCTGTAATAGCCACACAAGCCCCGATATTGTTTGCATAAGTATGGAAGTAGACAAGAGGTGTAGGTACCATACCAATATTAATGACTTCGATACCTTGGTCTCGTATCCCTGCAGAGAGTTTTTCGGCAAGCGAAGGGCTGCTATGACGACCATCAAAACCAATAACAAACTGTGTATGTCCTAAACTCTTGGCACGTTGCCCTAATGCGCGACCTAATAAAAAGGCAAACTCAGGATTGATTTGAGAAGGTACGATACCACGGATATCATAAGCTTTAAAAACGCTAGGATTCATAATCAAACTCGTTTCTTTTCTGTAAGTTAAAGTAATAGCGCTATATTATCAGGTGTTTTTCGGTAGAATGACTTATCTTTATCTACTTAAAAAAATAAACTATGTCATTGTTAGCAGACTTACAGAATATTTTGGATTCAGAACATGTATTAACAGGCGAAGATGCTGCGCCTTATCTAAAGGATTGGCGAGGTCGATATATGGGCAAAGCCTTAGCTGTTGTGCGTCCATCCTCAGTAGATGAAGTGGTTGCGATTGTTAAACTATGCCAACAATATGATACCCCTATGGTTACTCAAGGAGGGAATACGGGGTTGTGTGGAGGAGCTACGCCGAGCAATAAAGGTGATGCGGTTGTTATTCTAATGACTCGTTTGAATAAAATACTGAATATTGATACTGAAAACGATACGATGACGGTAGAAGCAGGGTGTCTTTTACAAACAGTACAAGAGGCGGCAGAGCAAGCTGGGCGACTCTTTCCGTTGAGTCTGGCCTCAGAGGGAAGTTGTACGATAGGTGGCAATCTAGCGACTAATGCAGGAGGAACGCAAGTCTTGCGTTATGGCAATGCACGAGATTTGACCCTTGGTTTGCAGGTAGTGACGGCTGAAGGCGAGGTTTGGAATGGTTTGCGTGGCTTGCGTAAAGATAATACTGGCTATGATTTAAGAAATCTTTTTATTGGTAGTGAAGGTACGCTTGGCATTATTACGGCAGCGACATTAAAGTTATATCCACTCCCTGTTGCGCAAGTGACGGCTTTATTGGCATTTGAAGATATTGCCACGGGGATTACTATTCTTAATCGTGCAAAATATGGTTTTGGTGCCTCCTTGACAGGGTTTGAGTTGATTTCTTCTTACTGTATGGAAAACGTACGTCGAGGTATGCCTGAGATAAAAATGCCTTTTGAACCCGAGAAAGCACCATGGTATGCTTTGATTGAAATCTCTGATGCAGAAAGTGCTGAGCATGCACGTCAATTGTTTGAAAAGGTCATTGAGCAATCTTTTGAGGCAGGAGAATTAGCAGATGCGGTAATAGCGGAGTCTCAACAACAAAGTCAATCGTTATGGCATATTAGAGAGAGCATTCCTTTGGTGTCGGCTAGATTGGGACAAGAAATTAAGCATGACATTTCTGTGCCTATTTCCAAAATGGCGGAGTTTGTTGCGGTGACTAATGCGCAATTACAAACCTTATTGCCTGGTGTAAAGCATGCTGTGTTTGGCCATCTTGGTGATGGTAATTTGCACTATAATGTGGGTGCTCCGGATGGGCAAGAGGAAGGTTTTTTGGATAATCAAAAAGCAGTTTATAAAGTTGTGTTTGATAGTGTATCTGCTTTTGGTGGATCTATTTCTGCTGAGCATGGGATTGGGCAGCTGAAAAAAGATTTGTTATTAGATTATAAGGATGAGGTGGAGTTGGCATTAATGCGTAAAATTAAGCGCGCGCTGGATCCCCATGCTTTACTTAATCCAGGTAAGGTTATTAGTAGTGTAGAGCGTTATTAATAAAGTAGTAGCGGTTGTGAAGCAATTAAAATTTTTACTCATATGTGCTTTTGCGATGGTGCCTATGAATTTGTCATTGGCACAAGGGATTAACTTTTCAGGTTTAAAGCACTTAAGACCCTTTTTAGAATTTAAGAAACCGCAAGATATCCTCCCTATTGATATTAAAGAGGGTTTAGATCCAGAAGAGATTTATAGCGTTTTGTCCATTGAAGCGGCTATGATGGATCAGAATTATGCTTATGCAGCCAGAGAGGCGCTGAATTTTATCAAGTACCATCAGGTTGACGATAAAATCGCAGAACTTGCGGTGAATTATTATTACACCGAACAAGAGTATGAACAGGCATTTGAGGCGGCTAAGTACTGGTATCAAGCACAACCTGATAATGTGGTTGCCAAAGTTTGGTATAGCACCTTATTGGGACATACGGGTAGAGAGACAGCCTTAATTGAAATTTTACAAAAGAATTTACAAGATGTGCCAGAGAATGATTTTTCTAATAAGCTGCTTGAAAATGTCTCTATCCTAGAGGATTTAAAAGATAAGCAAAAGGCATTGCATATTTTTGAAGAAATGGTTAAGCCTTTTTCTTTGCAAACAGCTGATTATCATGTTCTATATTCTGATTTTGCTTTGCGTGCAGATCAAACGGAAGTGGCGTGGAATGAGGCTTTTAAAGCATTGGATGTTGATGCAGAGTCTGAAGATGCTGCCATGCGTATTTTGGAGTTATCTCAAGGTCCAAAGCGGGCTCAGGGATTGAAATTTGTTAAAGGTTTTTTAGATAAGTATCCGCAATCTCGCATGCTTTATCTTAGCTATATTAATGAGTTGAGCAAAGATGAGGATTTTGATGGTGCGATAAAAGCCATTAAAAAAATGCAGTCAAAATCACCAGAAGACTTTGATTTGTTGTATTACCAAGCGCTTATTCATTATGATGCAGAGCAATGGGCAACGGCACGCAAAGTTTTAACGCAATATATTGATATTCAGGTGCAACGGCAGAAGTCATTGGCAAAAGATAACAATTCAGTAGATAGCCTTTTGACGGATGCACGTAAATTATTAATCGCGATTTATAAAGTAGAGAAAAAATATCGCTTAGCATTAGCTGAATTAAATAAAATTATGCCAGATAATGCATCTCCGGAGCAGATGGATCCTGATTTATTAATGGAAAAAGCTCAAATACTTGCGCAGATGGGAACTATTTCTGCGGCATTAACCGTCTTGAAAAATGGAGGGGAGCATTTTCCTAATTATCAAGGAAATTTTTTATGGTTAGGCGGTAATCTTTTAAATGAGTTAGGGCGTACAGATCAGGCGATTATCTATTATAACGATGCACTAAAAATTCAACCGAAAAATGTGGATATTAAATATGCGCTCGCCATGTTATATGAAAAAAGAGGTGAGGTTTGGCCGGCAGAAATGCTCTTGAGAGAAGTCATGAAAGAAGAGCCAGAGTTAGCTGATGCGTATAATGCACTAGGATATATTTTTGCCGATCGTGACTACAATTTAACCGAAGCGCAGAGTTTATTAAATGAAGCCGTACGTTTAGAGCCTGCTAATCCTTATATTCTAGATAGTATGGGTTGGTTGCAGTTTAGATTAAAAAATTATGCATTAGCTTTAGAATACTTGGAAAAAGCCTTTGATATGAAAGAAGAGGCGGAAATTGCGGCCCATTTGGCTGATGTTTATATGGCTCTAGGTGAGCGTGATAGAGCAAGGGATATGCTACAAATAGGTAAACGCTTAAATGCGAGTGACCGTGTTTTAGTAGAAACAATTAAACGATTAAATATTATTGAGAAATAAATGAAAAAATTTTGGCGAATTAGTGTATTAACATTGGTCAGTATGCTAGGTGCATGTACCTCTTTGGAGCGTATAAATGACGATCAGGTATCGCAGAGCTCTGCTATAGAGTTGCAGCGAACTGGTCGTTTTGCTGTGCTTGTATATGATAAGACACAGGATAAAAATATTGATTCTGTTCAAGGTAATTTTGAATGGCTCTCTGCGGGAGAGAGAGTTGTTCTCGATTTAAGTAGTCCCTTAGGGCAGGTGTTGGCGCGTGTTAATGTGCAGCCTGGTCTATCTCAGTTAATACGTTCTAATGGGGAAGTATTGGAAGCATCTAGTCCTGATGCCCTTGTGCGAGAGGTTATTGGTAGACAGTTTCCTGTTAGTGGTTTGCAATATTGGATTCGTGGTCAGGCGATGCCAGGTGTGGCGTTAGAAACTCCAGAATATGATGCACAACAACGGTTAGTCAAATTTGTCCAAGCTGGCTGGGTAGTGACAGCACAGGATTATGATGGAATGGGGCCTAAACGATTTCATTTATTAAATAATCAAACAATGGAACGTATTACGATTCGTATCGTCATGAATTAGGCGGATAGGTTGATGGGTAAGGCGACATTAAGTGTTAAAGCACCTGCTAAGCTAAATCTTTTTTTGCATGTTACTGGACGACGAGTGAATGGCTATCACGAGTTGCAGTCCTTGTTTACGCTTATTGATTTGACGGATACGTTGCACTTTACGGTGCGAGATGATGGGCTTATTCGACGAACTAATGAAATTGTAGGTCTACCAGCGCAAGATGATTTAGTTGTTCGAGCAGCCAAATTGCTACAACAATCTACCGGAACTTCATTAGGGGTGGATATCTCCGTAGAAAAAGTGATTCCAAGCGGAGGTGGTCTAGGAGGCGGCTCTAGTGATGCTGCGACTACTTTGATGAGCCTGAATACATTGTGGGGTATAGGGCTTTCTCAGCAAGAACTCATTAAGTTGGGGGTGCAGTTAGGTGCGGATGTTCCTTTTTTTATTTTTGGACAGACGGCGATTGCCACGGGTATTGGAGAGCAGTTAAAAGCATTTCCATTGAGGCCTGTTTATTATTTAATTTTGCGCCCGAATTTAGCCATTCCAACACCACTTATCTTTAAAGACGAGGGATTGGTGCGTAACAGTCCTGTGTTGGATGATATGGTGTTACGAGAGGGGTATGCTCAGTGGGAGCAAGCCAAGTTTTTTGCGAGAAATGATCTTGAACCAGTCGCTTTGCGTTTGTTTCCGGCATTAGCCAACTTAATAAATGATTTGAAGGAAGCGGGTTTTGTGTTTCGGATGACAGGTTCGGGGTCGTGCTTCTTTATGCCTTTTTTATCGTTAGAAGGGGTGGAGGCGACAAAGCAGGCAGTAGAACAATGGTTAATAGAACATAAACCATCATTGTCTGTAGAACAGTTATTTGTGGCAAAAGGATTGTAGAGATTACAGTCATCAAAACAAAAGGTTCGCTACAAGTTCCGCGCAGTTGTTAGTGTTACTCCATCACCATCACCTATTACAGAACTTGTGTATTCGCTCTTAAATGCTAACTAGCATTGTGTGCATACGCCAATCTACCTACAGGTTTTTGTCAGTCGCTCAAACAGTGCCTCACTTTGTTCGTCAAACTCGCTTTGTGATCAAAAACCTCTCCGGCAGACTGGCTTGGTTGATAGTGCTAGTTAGCACCACAAGCCACACGGAGAGACATTCACTCGCCGCGACATTGGAAACGGCAAAGCACTTTCCGGAGTAAGAGTGAATTGTCTGCAGTGTGGTCAGTTATCAAAACAAAAGGTTCGCTACACGTTCCGCGCAGTCGCTCGGACAGAGCCTCACTTCGTTCGCCTAACTCGCTTTGTGCATCGAAACGTCTCCGCAAACCTTAAGTGCTTGTAGTAAACATTGCAATGCTAATGAGCACAAGACCACACGGAGAGACATTCACTCGCCGCGACATTGGAAACGGCGAAGCACTTTTCGGAGCAAGAGTGAATTGTCTGCAGTGTGGGCGGACAGCACATACTGATAACAACAAGGCTCTGTAGTAAGGACGAATATAACGCAAGAGAAATTTGCATAAAAACAACACTTGTAATATAAAAAACAGAAAATGCTCTTCTTGTACTTCACAAGTTTTAAAAAAACATGCATAATTTAGTTCTTGTCAGGCAAGCAATTTAAGCAGTCTTGATAAAAATAAAGTGTTGGGGCGTCGCCAAGCTGGTTAAGGCACCGGATTTTGATTCCGGCATGCGAAGGTTCGAATCCTTCCGCCCCAGCCAACACTATAGGCCGTTTATGCTACACCCAGTTTTGGTTGTTGAATAAGCGGTTTTTTTATTTAAACCTCACCTCCCTCTACTATCATGTCCGACAAAAATTTCATGATTTTCACAGGCACAGCAAATCCTAGACTGGCCGTAGACGTAGCAAATCACTTAGATATGTCATTAGGTAAAATGACCGTTGGACGCTTCTCCGATGGAGAGGTGATGGTAGAAATTCTTGAAAATGTCCGTGGTCGTGACGTATTTGTATTGCAGCCAACTTGCGCACCTACTAACGACAACCTCATGGAAATTATGGTAATGGTTGATGCATTGCGTCGTGCTTCAGCAGGTACGATTACGGCAGCGATTCCTTATTTTGGCTATGCTCGTCAAGACCGTCGTCCGCGCTCAGCGCGTGTAGCGATTACAGCAAAAGTAGTGGCAAATATGCTGCAGTCCGCTGGTGTGGATCGTGTGCTTACCATGGACTTACATGCAGACCAAATTCAAGGTTTCTTTGATATTCCTGTAGATAATATTTATGCAAGTCCTGTGCTATTAGCAGATATTGCACGTCGTCAGTTTGAGGATTTAGTGGTTGTTTCTCCTGATATCGGTGGCGTAGTTCGTGCACGTGCTTTAGCTAAGCAACTAGAAACAGACTTGGCGATTATCGACAAACGTCGTCCACGTGCCAATGTATCTGAGGTGATGAATATTATTGGTGAAATTGAGGGACGCACCTGCTTAATTATGGACGATATGGTCGATACTGCAGGTACCTTGGCTAAAGCAGCTGCAGCACTCAAAGAGCGTGGTGCAAAAGCAGTTTACGCCTATTGTACACACCCTGTTTTATCAGGTCCTGCGATTGAGCGTATCAGCGAATCAGCAATTGATGAGTTAGTGGTAACTGACACCATTCCATTAAGTGAAGCAGGTAAAGCGTGTGGTAAGATTCGTCAATTATCAACCGCAGCTTTATTAGGTGAGACGATTCTTCGTATCTCCACTGCAGAATCTGTTAGCTCAATGTTTGCAGAATAAGGTATAATGTTTTTTTGAGGTTGTTACTGGTCGCGGTGACAACCTTTTCCATTGCCTTGAATGATTTTATTTGAGGCGTTTTTCAATAGCGTACGTCGTACGTTTTTTATTAAATCGGAGTCATCCATGAAATTTACAGCAACTTCACGTAGCGTACAGGGATCGAGTGCGAGCCGCCGCCTGCGCCGTGCTGGTCGTTTACCAGGTATCGTTTACGGTGGTAAAGGCGAGCCATTAAGCATCGAACTAGACCACAATGAAATCTATCACGCCGTTCTTAAAGAAGAATTCCACGCGTCTGTGCTAGAAATGAATTTAGACGGTAAAGTTGAAACAGTATTATTACGTGCTGTTCAATGGCATGCATATAAGCCACAAGTATTACACATCGACTTCCAACGCGTTGATGCTAAACAGAAATTACACACTAAAGTGCCTTTACACTTTGTCGGTGCAGAAGAGTCTCCAGCGGTTAAATTACACAGCAACAATGTGGCTCACGTAGCGACAGAGGTTGAAGTATCTTGCTTGCCTAAAGACTTACCACAGTTTATCGAAGTAGATTTATCTAAACTAGAAGACGGTGGTGTTGTTCACTTAAGCAATATTAAAGCGCCTAAGGGTGTTGAATTCATCGTTCACGGTGAAGATCCTGTTATCGCTTCTGGTATTTCTCCAAAAGGTGCAGCAACAACTGCAGCTGAGGGTGAAGCAGCCGCTGAGTAATTCTTTATAGAATTAGTATATTCAGTGCATTTTTGCCACTTAACCCCCGTCCCAATTGGTGTCGGGGGTTTTGTTCATATAGGAATTTATAAATGTCTGATACCAACATTCGTTTAATAGTGGGGTTGGGAAATCCTGGGGCGCAGTATGAGGCTACGCGCCATAATGTCGGCTTTTGGTTGGCGGATCAATTGGCGGGTGATTATAAAACCTCGTTCACCGTCGAACCTAGTTTTTTTGGTTTGGTCGCCAAGTTTAAAACGATAGATGGTAATGTATATCTTCTTAAACCCTCTACTTATATGAATCGTTCTGGGCAGGCTGTCCGTGCATTAGCGCAGTTTTATAAAATTGCTGTCGAAGAGATTCTTGTATTACATGATGAATTAGACTTGCCCCCCGGTCAAATGAAATTAAAGAAAGGTGGTGGGCATGCTGGTCATAATGGCCTTCGAGATATTCAGGCACAAATGGGGAGCCCCGATTTTTGGCGTTTGCGAATAGGGGTGGGACATCCTCGTACTTTAGGGCTTAATCAGCAAGTGGCAGATTATGTATTACATATGCCCCGAAAAGAAGATATGCCTTTGATAGAGAGTGGCTTAAGTAGATGCCGTGTGAGTGTTGCTGCCTTATTGAAAGGGGATAAAAATCTTGCGTCTCGTGCGTTGGCCGAGCCTAAGGATGGTGATAAGTGAATACATTGATATTTAAGCAGGATTTAAAAAATTTTTGGATATTTATTCAATCGCCAACGCTAGGTAGTCGTTTTCCAGGAAGACGTGGTGATGGTTGGTGGAGTGATTTTAAGATTCATACGCCTTGGGGCTTAATATTCAAGTGGCTCTTTTTCCTGTGGGGGATGAGTATTTTTATTTTGGCACCGATTGTCCTTGGGGTGTCAGACTTATTGGGGGCGACAAATCGCTTACATGATATTGATATTTCTCGCTTGGTGTTGTTGGCGGCCGTTTGGGCGCCATTGGTTGAAGAGTTATTGTTTAGATTTGCCTTGCGTCGCCCTAGATTAGCCCTACTTTATGTGCCGATTCTGACCTATGTGCTTTATACAAAGGCAGGGCTGTTTAATATCATTGTGGTTGTGTTATTATTAGCCTTATTTGTCATCTTGGATTTATATCGTCTGACGACTGACCGATATGCGTTGCCGTTTAAATGGCGCCGTTTATATTGCCGTTTTTTTCCTGTGATATTTCATGGTTCTGTATTGGTTTTTGCCAGTATGCATTTAATGAATTATGAGTTTCCGGGAGGGGCGGCTTCTTTATTGTTACCATTGCTGATTTTACCGCAATGGTTGACAGGTCTAGTCATCGCATGGATGCGAGTACGAGATGGTTTTGCTTGTGCAGTAGTGATGCACGCGTTATTTAATGGATTACCTGTTGTGCTATTGGCTTTATTGAGTGATTTGGCTAAGTAGCATGCATTTATTTTAGTACTGAAGGATTATTATGGCTTTACAATGTGGTATCGTGGGTTTGCCGAACGTAGGTAAATCTACTCTTTTTAATGCGTTAACAAAGGCTGGAATTGCGGCAGAAAATTATCCGTTCTGTACGATTGAGCCTAATGTAGGGATTGTTGAGGTACCGGATTTACGTTTAAATCAATTAGCGGCCATTGTGAAACCAGAGCGTATCCTCCCTGCAACGGTAGAATTTGTGGATATTGCGGGTTTGGTCGCAGGCGCTTCAAAAGGCGAAGGCTTGGGTAATCAATTCCTAGCTAATATTCGTGAGACTGATGCAGTCGTACATGTGGTGCGTTGTTTTGAAGACTCAAACGTAGTGCACGTGGCAGGCAAAGTTGATCCAATAAATGATATTGAAGTGATTAATACGGAGTTAGCTTTAGCCGACTTAGCGACAGCAGAAAAAGCTTTATTAAAATCACAAAAAGTGGCACGTGCAGGTGATAAAGACGCACAGAAACTAACAGCAGCGCTAGAAAAAATTATTCCCGTCTTAAATGAGGCGAAAGCCATTCGTTCTTTAGCATTAGATGAGGAAGAATTAGCCGTGTTAAAACCTTATGGTTTTATTACGGCGAAACCTGCCATGTATGTTGCTAATGTAAAAGAAGATGGTTTTGAAAATAACCCTCATTTGGACGCAGTACAAAAATATGCCGCTTCTGAAAATGCACCTGTGGTTGCCGTTTGTGCGGCTATTGAGGCAGAAATCGCTGATTTAGAGGATGCGGACAAAGAAATGTTCCTTGCGGATATGGGTATGGAGGAGCCGGGCTTAAATCGTGTGATTCGTGCAGGATTTAAGTTACTAGGTCTACAGACGTATTTCACTGCAGGTGTCAAAGAGGTGCGTGCGTGGACAATTCGTATTGGCGATACAGCACCAAAGGCGGCAGGGGTGATTCACTCGGATTTTGAGCGAGGGTTTATTCGTGCACAGACAATTGCTTTTGACGATTTTATTCAGTACAAGGGTGAGCAGGGAGCTAAAGAAGCAGGTAAAATGCGCGCCGAAGGTAAGGAATATATCGTTAAAGATGGCGATGTTTTAAACTTCTTATTTAATGTGTAAGAAGCGCATATCGTTGCTTTAGGTGTACTTTTCGTACCCCTATTTTTAGGCGAACTCAAAAGATGAAAAAATGGTTTAAGCGATTCGTCATTAGTGCCGTTGTTTTGTTGATTGCGGCATTTATCGGTGTAGCGGTTTTTATTTTAAATATTGATCCTTCAGCCTATAAGAATCGACTGGCGGCCATGGTTAAGGCTCAGTATGATCGTGAGTTAGTTGTTGATGGTGATATTGAGCTTTCCCTATTTCCTCGAATAGGTCTGACGGTCAATAATATTTCTTTATCTGAGCCAGGCAGCAAAGAGATTTTTGCCAAGGTTGATACCGTTAGAATGGCAGTAGCCTTATGGCCGTTGATGTCTAATCGTTTTTTAGTGGATCACTTGGCCATTGACGGGTTTGTGGCACATATTATTCGTGGTGCAGGGGGGCGATATAACTTTGAGGATTTAATTCGTCATTCATTACCTAAAAATACGGTGTCTAAAGACACACTAGAGAATACAAACACACAAATAGCGGCAGAGTCGTTACAGCAACGTCTAGAAAAGACGGATTTTAAAGTGGATATTGCTGGTCTCACCTTGAACAAAGGCTTATTGGGATATCACGATACAGAAAAGTCATCGTTTGCTTATCTTAAGGATATGACGGTACGGACGGGTCGTATCACCGAAGGACAGCCCTTTGATTTAAGCTTATCGGGCAAGCTAGGTGATGCAAATGAAAAGCTTGATGCTCAGCTTAATGTCAATGGTTTGATGCTCTTAAAACCTTTAGAAAATACGTACTCTTTTAATCGTTTAAATGCCGCTTTAACAGGTAAGTGGAATCAGCTTGTATTAGAAGAAGCGAATATTACGGGGGAATTATCTATTAATACCGTATTAAATGCTTTAACCGCAAGTCAATTAGAGGTCAGTGTCAAGGGGGCAGGCGATGAGCAATCGAGTATCCGTGACCTTCAAGCAAGTCTTACAGCACCCAATGTGAGTTATAGTGTGGGTGATTTGCGTCTGAGTATGGATAACCTGAGCTTCGAGTCAACGCTCAATCGTAAAGATAAGCAAACACTTAACGTGACGTTCGAGGCACCAGCATTAGATATTTCGCCTAATCAAGCAGGAGGAGAGCCTGTCAAGGGTGAGTTATCCTTAAAAACAGCGACACAACAAGTACAAGTAGGTTTTTCTTTAGATAAAATTTCTGGGACAGCCAGCGCCTTAAAAGTGGCTGATGTCGGTTTACTAGGGCATTATCAGATTGCTAATGATAAAGCCTTAACCCTCACTTTGAATTCTCCGAGTGAAATTCGTATTTTCCAGCAAAGCATGGAGTTTCCGAAGTTGGTGGGTGAACTCGTTTTAAATGAGAAAGAACAATATGAACAGAAAATTCCATTAAATGGTTATGCTGTATCTCTAATGGATGAACAAAGTACAGACTTTTTCTTAACAGCGAATTTACCACTTGGGGATATTGATATTAAGGGGCAAGTACAAAATATCTTCCATCCTAAAGTCAATTTTGATGTTAAAGGAGATCGATTGGACTTAAGAGCATTTTTAAATGATCTTAAAGTGCCGCTCAGTGGTCTAAGAAAAGCTTCCCCAGAGGAGAATAAGGTAGCGCAGCCAGTATCTCAAGTAGCGGGCGATACAAGCAAAGTGGAGACAGTAGCGGTTAAAGCAGAAAAAGCACAGGCTGGCGAAGAGGGTAAATCAGCAAAGCCTAAAGAACCCCAACAAACATTGACGTTAAAGCAAGAGCTGCTATCTCGATTGAGTGGTACGGGGACGTTTAACTTTAATCAAGTGTTTTATGATGGCTTAGTATTGGACAATTTGGGTGCGACCTTATTATTTGATCATAGTGATGTACAAGTTCGCTCTGTGCGCGCCCAAGCTTACGGTGGAGAGTTATACGCTAACGGATCCTATGCGTTAAATCAGCATGAGCTAAAAGGGGATATTAGTCTAAATAATATTCAGTTAGATAGCTTACTGACAAGCCTAGGTAGACCTGAAGTGATGAGTGGTAGTGCTGATGCCAAGATTGTATTTTCTTCTCAAGGTGAGACTGAACAAGCCTTAGTAAAAGCATTACAGGCCGATATTCAGCTTTCTGCCAAACAAGGTCAGATAAAAGGCTTAGATTTAGAGAGTATTTTACGTCATCCAGAAGAATATGCTAATCCTTGGGATATGAGTGCCAGACTAGATACGGGTGGTGATGCGTATACGGCTTTTACGCAACTTAAAGCAGAAGCGACCTTAGCGAATGAGCAAGTAAGTTTTGAACAGCTAGCGTTTGTTACGCCGACGTTGAGTATTACAGCCAAACCAAAACAAGCAGACTATCATTTTGGTACAAAATATCTCTATTTACCAGCGATATTGAAAGCTAAAAAAGGGTTGACAGTAAAAAGAGCTGGCATCACCGTTCAGGTAAAAAGTGTTGAATTGCCTATTTTGATTCAAGGCAATCAAGCAACACTCGATGCTAAGTTACAGTTAGAACCATTATTAGAGTCAAAATAAGGGAAGAAAATGAGCTACACCCCTATTATGCACTGTGGTGCCGTTGCGAATCGAGAGCAGGATAATAATTATCAAAATCGCTGGTTTCTTATCGATACGAATAAACAAAGTATACCGTCGGATACACCTAAATTATCGGATATACAAGTGGAGATTAAATTTGGGTATTTAGCTATCCGTGCACCAGAAATGCTTCGCTTGGATATTGCGATGGATGTGATTGAAGATGATGAAGGTGCCTTTGAGCAGGTGATGTGTGAGGGTCAAGAGTGCCGTGCCGTGAGTGAGGGTGATTTAGCTGCACAATGGTTTAGCGTTTATCTTGGGCAAGAGATTCGTTTGATGAAAAAAGTTTAAATGTGAAGCTTGCTTATGCGTATAGCTGAGGCTAAAAACGTTGTATTAAGCGTATTAACCTCAGTCTTACATTACGCTTTTTTGCTTTGCAATTCGCGGAATTTTGCCATGAGTTGATCAGGCGTTTCTTTCCACTCCGGATGAGGATCTATGCAATCGACCGGGCAGACGACCATACATTGTGGCTCGTCGTGATGTCCTACACATTCCGTACATTTTTCTGGGTCGATAATATAAATCTCGGGTCCCATATAAATCGCATCGTTAGGGCATTGCGGTTCACATACATCGCAATTGATGCATTCCTCATTAATGGTAAGTGCCATAGTTATGCCTTATTGCTTTCTTGTTGTTTACGAGCAGCGACTTTTTCGATTAACCAACGTTCAACCGAAGGGAACACAAACTTGCTCACATCGCCCCCAAGTAAGGCAATTTCACGGACAAAAGTACCTGAGATAAATTGATATTGATCAGAGGGTGTCATAAAGAGCGTTTCAACATCAGGGAGTTGATAACGATTCATCCCCGCCATTTGGAACTCATATTCAAAGTCTGAAACCGCACGTAGCCCACGAATAATAACGCGAGCATTTTCTTGGCGCACAAAATCTTTGAGCAATCCGTCAAAAGTTTTAATAACAACGTTTGGATAGTGCCCAAGTACTTCATTGGCAATGTCTAAACGCTCTTGTAGGGTGAAGAATGGGTTTTTACCACGGCTAGCAGCCACACCTACTACGACTTGATCAAAAATGCCAGAAGCGCGACGAACTAAGTCTTCGTGACCACGGGTAATTGGATCGAATGTACCAGGATAAACAGCGGTTAACATCAATGCTCTCTTTTAAAGTGGGTCAGTGCTTTTAAAATCACCGACAATAACATAATTAAAGAAATATTATAATGCTTTCGTCCAGAATAGGAAGAGTCAAACATCACTTATATGCTCAAATAGATGAAAAAAAACCATTCCTGCTTTGGATTCTCGGATTAATTCAAACGGTGAATCTAAAGTTTGCGTTTGTTCTGATTCAATATAAACGAGCCCACCGGGTTTAACGATAGCCCCTAAAAAGGGTTTGACTTGTGTGAGCAAGTCAGTATTAAACGGAGGGTCTAACATAATCAAATCAAAACGAGAGGCATCCATTCGGCTTAATACCTTTATCGCATCATGACTGTGAATACGGACTTGTGGTAGATTAAGTTTATCTCTTGTCTCGCGTAAGTTTTGGAGTGCTTTGGGATGAGACTCTACCATCTGTACATGCTGAACCCCACGAGAAGCTGCCTCAAAACCTAATGCACCTGACCCAGCAAACAAATCCAGTACGGATTTGTCTTGGTAATTGCCTTGCCATAGATGATGAACCCAGTTAAAAAGTGTTTCGCGTACACGGTCAGGGGTAGGGCGTAAACCCGGCACATCGGCAACGGGAATTTGCATACGCTTTAAGTTGCCACCAATAATCCGGATTTTTTGAGGAGAGGTGGCTTTTTTGGGAGATAAGGAGGGTGTTGTTTTCTTCATGGCTAAATTATACGTTGTCTCCATCTAAAAAGGCTAGAAAACCATATAAATATGGGTACAATATAGGCACTCTTAAGGTATGGTGCGAACTATATCAAAACTTATGGATAGACGATAGAAGAAGATTATGTTTAGTTTTTTTAAGCGTTGGCGTTCGGGCAATAAGGATAAAGAACAATCAACAGAACAACTGTCTGAGAATTCAGCGGTAGAAGCTACAGAGGGACAAGAGACTGTTGCAGATAAGCAAGAAGACGTTGTCGCCGCAGAGGCGGTATTGGAGGTTGTTCCCGAACCCGTTGAAATTCCTGCGCCAACGTTAATTCCCGAACCAGTGGTTGCAACAACGACGAATTTAGCGGAGTTACCGGAGCCTGATGTTGATGGAAAAATCCGTATCAAAGTGACCTTAAATGATGTGGCACCTGCCATTTCTGATGAGGAGTTAGAAGCAGCGGCTTTGGCAGAAATTCCTGAAGATAGTCCTTTGCGCTATCAGCCAGTTGATGAGGAGGCTTTGCCAGAAGAGACCTTTGAGGATGATCATCTTGATCAGCAAGAGGATATTCTTGATTGTAAAACGGACTGTGCATGGGAGGAGAATACAGCGCAAACGGCTGAAGAAAAATCCATGGACGATATTCCTGCGACAACAGTTGCACAGGTGCTAGAGGTAGAAGAGGGACAGGAGATTGTTCATAGTGCAACGCCAGCACCAGAAAAGGCCTCTTGGTTTAGTCGTCTGAAATCAGGGTTAGCACGCACGGGCTCAAGTATTAGCTCTCTATTTGTGGGGGTTAAAGTCGATGAGGATCTATTTGAAGAGTTAGAAACGGCTTTGATTATGGCAGACTCTGGCGTCGAAGCCACGCAATCCTTATTAACAAAGCTACGTGCAAGGGTTAAAAAAGAGCGCATTGAAGATGCTTCAGAGGTGAAAAAAGCGTTACATCAATTATTAACAGAGCATTTGCAAGTGCTAGAGAAACGTTTTGTATTAGATCAAGACAAGACGAATGTAGTGATGATTGCGGGTGTGAATGGTGCGGGTAAAACCACGTCTATTGGTAAATTGGCTTATCATTTTCAAGAAAGTGGGGCAAGCGTATTGTTGGCTGCTGGGGATACTTTCCGTGCAGCAGCACGTGAGCAATTAATGGCATGGGGTGCTCGTAATAATGTACAAGTTATTTCTCAAGACGGTGGCGATCCTGCCGCGGTAGCTTTTGATGCAGTCAATGCAGGGCGTGCGCGTAAAACCAATGTAGTGATGGTAGATACGGCGGGTCGTTTGCCGACACAAACCCACCTTATGGAAGAGTTGAAAAAAATTCGTCGAGTTATTGCTAAAGCGGATAATAGCGCACCACATGAGGTATTGCTGGTGATTGACGGGAATACGGGTCAAAATGCCTTGGCACAAATTCGAGCTTTTGATGCGGTGTTAGGGCTAACGGGTTTGGTAGTGACCAAGCTAGATGGCACAGCTAAAGGGGGGACACTAGCGGCCGTGGCTGCAGGTAGTCAAGGGGTGCGCCCCATTCCAGTCTATTGGATTGGCGTCGGAGAGTCCCTGCACGACCTACAGCCGTTTGTGGCAAGTGAGTTTGCGGCAGCTTTACTAGGCGATGACGAAAAATAATCAGGGACTAACCTTGTAATTCATCGCCGTTAACGTCGCTGTGGCTTTGGCTAAAGCACTCTCACGGTGTTCAATTTTAACCAGCATATAATCAAGGCTTGGTGCGACATAAAAACGTGTTTGACGAGATTTATTGTCACGTACGCGTTCTACAATTAAAGCTTCAACATCACCGAGACCTGTTTTGACTGTTGCTTGACCAACGACAGCATAGGTATGCTGTCGCTCATTACCTTTATAAATTAAGGGATAGGTAAAGCGCTTTTTGCCCGCCATCAAATCGCATCGTGCTTCAAAGAAAAAGCTTAATGGATCATAGAGAGTGGTTTTGGCTAATGTAAACTGTTTGTTTTCAGTCCCATTTTTTGTATAGTTAGCCTGTTTTTGAGCCCAGTTAAAGCGAATATTTTCTTTAACATTAGACTTAATCGCAGGTCTAGCATCGTTTGAATAGGAATTAGGTGTCACAGCACATTGTTTCATTGAGAAATGTGCTTTTTGTGTAATATCTAAAAGGGCGTGTTCAGCAGAAAAGGTAGCGTCATAAGTATTTTGATGTCGGGTGACATTGAGCTTACCTTGACTATTGCCCATATCGCCGTTGTAGCCAATAGCAAAGGTGGCATCAATAAAGTCAATGTTTTGGGCATATGTCGTCGGCAATAAGGCGGTAAAACCGAACAAACTTGTCAGCAAAGGGTGATAGGAATTTTTTAAAGAAAAGTTCAACATCAACAATCCTTGTCTTAAATATTAAAAACAGCTGAGATCATCATAACACTTGAGATTGTGTAGAATTCTTCAGTGTGTTTCACTAATGCAAGGATTTGTTAATTATGTTTTTTAAAAGTCAATTTTATGAGGTAAGGCTTTTAATGTGGTATCTGCATCTTGTTTAAGACGTTTTAATTGAGCTGATAGCCAGCCGACAGCAAACCATGCTTCTGGGTGTGTAGGGGTGAGCTTGCTAAAATACTCAAGTGCAGAAGCATAATCATTTAATTCACCAAAGGTTTCTTGGGCTTTAGCCAGACGTTTGATGTAGTTATTGAGGTTCGCTTGAGGCTCTAGTGCTTCATAGACATTCAGACCGTAACGCATACGTTTAATTTTCTTACGGACATCATGGTAGGCTTCGATATCGTTTTTATCATTGTATCTCCAATGCCTCACGATACTTTTATTCCAGTTGTTTAAGCGCTTTTCTAGTGTTTTGCGTAAGTTGTGAGGTGCTACACTTGGAATAAGAGGAATAATATTTAACTCATCTACTAAGGTGGTGGATGCTGTGATGTCAATAGCATCATCATTTATTGCTGTGTCATCTTCATCTTTTGCATCGATGGGGTCTTGGCTTGGTGCCGTGGTTGTCCATGCGAGAAGTTGTACAAGGAACGCTTGGAACTCTGGTAAACGAGCGATTTCTGTCGCACTTTTTCCTTGGTAATGATCGACAGTAATGACTGGCATACCCGCTTTTTGTAAATGTGGCAAGATAGTCGCCAACATCACATCGGTATCGCGAGTTGCCCCAAATTCGGCTAAGAATTGTTTGAGTTTTGCTTGTAGTGTATCCTCTGGTAAATGGGCATTTTTAGCGAATAATTTCCAGTTGGATACCAGTCTGCGCATACCTACACGTAACTGATGAACATGTTCTGCTTTGGCAATGGTTGAGATACCATCGGTATCTACTTCAGCTAGATAAGCAGCGTTTAAAGAAATTTGTTCGATACATTCTTCGGTGAGGCGACAGAGCGCTTGTGTCGCTGAAAGATTTTTATCTAGTGAGTAGGCCTGTGCTTTACGTTCGTTCCATAAGCGAGTGATTTCTTGTAGCTCAACGGCTTCTTTATGAGCTTCATCAGCCGAGTTAATTTTGGTAATGATATTGGCTAAGGCATCTCCTCGATGTGCTTTTGAGCGCACATCAAGGATAAGTTGGTAGTCATTGAGCCAACGCATGCCTAAGTCAAAAATAGCCTCTACATTGCCTGAGACCAGTTCGAATTCGACTTCATGAATAGGTAGTTCTAAATGCCCAGCACGAACCACACCCGTATCATAAGCAATCTCGACCGTACCTTTGCGAGTACGCTGTTTCTTCAATAAACGGACGATGTCTGTTTCATAACGTAGCTCAAGGGGTTTACTGAGTTTTGTTAGCAAAGGTTCCGCAGCGGTACCTGCATATAAACTTAAATCAAGAATAGGTCCTGGACGATGATGATTGAGCTCAAGACGACTTAAACTATTTGCTCCCGCCATTTTTAAAGTTTGAATCCAATCTTCACCCTCTTGGCGTAAACGGATAGCCGCTTTGGCTTTAGCGAGTTGGCGGTCAGCCGTATCAAAATACATGGCACGTAAAGTGATGCTTTCAGCATTGGCTAAAGCAGAGCTAATCTTTTGGCGACTTTTACGTGGTACGTGTAGTTTGAGCTCTTGTTCAGACATAAGACTTAGACCTTTTGTTTCAGATAGTTGTCGAGTGCGGCAGTTTGTTCTGTATTAAAGAGTAAACCTAGACGAGTACGGCGCCAGAGGATATCTTCTGCCGTACATGCCCACTCTTGTTCGACGAGCCAATTTACCTCAGAGGCATATAGATGATGTCCAAAATCTATGCCCATTTCGGATAGGTTTCCTGATAGGAATGAATGAGCAAGATTGCCGTAGGCTTTGGCATAACGCATGGCTAAAGCAGGTGTTAGCCACGTGTATTGTTGTTGTAATTGATTGGCAAAATGCTCAGCAGAAACGATATCGCCGCCGGGAAGTTTCTCTGTGGCTGTCCATGCTTTGGGTTTGCCCGTAAACGGAGCGAGTTTTTCGAGGGCATGCTCAGCGAGACGACGATAGGTGGTGATTTTGCCGCCATAAATGGATAATAGCGGAGGTTGGCTTTGATTATTACCACCACTTAAATCGAATACATAATCACGAGTGACAGCAGAGGCTGACCCTGTGCTGTCATTATAAAGTGGGCGCACGCCAGACCACGCAGAGAGTACATCTTTGCGGGTTAAAGGTTTAGCAAAATACTCATTAATCAGTTGAAGTAAATAACTGATTTCATCTTCACTAATGGCGACATCGGCAGGGTTGCCTTGATAGTCCACGTCCGTAGTACCAATCATGGCAAAATGCTCTCGATAAGGTGTTGCAAAGACAATGCGATTATCTTTGTTTTGCAGAATATAGGCGTGGTCACCAGGATAAAATTTAGGGACGACGATATGACTACCTTTAACTAGGCGCAGCTTATTTGCAGTTTGCTCTGGACGAATAAGTTTATCAAGTTGAGCCACCCAAGGTCCTGCCGCATTAATAAGGATATTCGCTTTAACTTCTAAACGTTCCCCATTAGCTTGGTCAATGATGACTGTCCATTGTCGATTATCATGGCTGATTTGAGAAGCCTTGCTACGCGTTAGGATAGTGGCTCCATGCTTGCGCGCACTTTTGGCATTAAGAATAACTAAACGGGAGTCATCGACTTGGCAGTCTGAATAGATGAATCCTTTTGTATAGTGGTCTTTTAATGCTTGCCCGTAATGATTGTCACGATTAAGTGCAATGCTCTCAGAGCCTGGCAGGCGTGCGGAGCGTTTTGCTAAATGGTCATAGAGAAAGAGACCACAACGAATCATCCATGCTGGACGTAAATGTGGCTCATGAGGTAAAACAAAACGTAAGGGCTGTACTAAATGAGGGGCAATATCAAGCAGTACTTCTCGTTCAGATAAAGCTTCGCGGACTAGTCTAAATTCATAGTGTTCAAGATAACGTAATCCACCATGAATAAGCTTACTGCTGGCAGAGGAAGTAGCACTTGCTAGGTCATTTTGCTCACAAACGAGGACTTTTAGACCGCGGCCAGCCGCATCACGAGCGATACCTACGCCGTTAATACCGCCACCAATAATACAAATATCGTATTGGTGCTGAGAAGACTGAGAAGACATATAAATACAGCTATAAAAGAGGTTAAAATCTTTAGTCAAAAGGCACAATGCCTCCTGACCTGTTTAGTAAAAGATTTTATCACTTTATAGTCGTGTTTTCCCTAGTACAAGGTGCTGTTAGCTCTTTTAAATCAGAGAGTGATTTATAGATTTTCTTATGCTGTGTCTCTGATAGTTGAATAAACGCTTCCTTAAGCCATTGTTCGTAGGCTGCGGCCAGTTTTTTATAGAGTCGATTTCCTTTGCTAGTTAATCGAACAAAGGTGCTACGACGGTCTTCGTAATTAACAAGACGCTCAATAAGCTCTTCTTTCTCAAGTTGTAGAGTGATGGTAGTGATATTGCCATTGCTCACCATAAGACGCTCAGATAGTTCGCCCATTTTTAAACCATTCTTATGTCCAGCCAGTTGAGCCATTAAGTCAAAACGCGGTAGAGTAGTTTGGAATTGCTGACGCATTTTTTCGCGAACATAATTCAGAATGAGGTTATTGCAAGTATGTAAACGCAACCATAGTTTGAGTTCATTGCTTGATTCAGTACTAATGCGAGTCTCAACATCAAAAGTCATTATTCTCTCTCCTAATAGAACGCGAAGAAGTCTTTGATTTATATTTGTAAATTCTTCATATCTTAAGTATAGCACTTATAAGAATTAGTCATAATCCTTAGAGAGAAAGAGAACTGTTTTAAATGTAAAAAATAGGATACGTTAATTTAAAAAACTAGGATAAAAGCGAAGAAAGCAGTAAAATAGGTAGCTTAATTTTCTGTGAGGAAGTCATTCATGAGTCAAGTAGCGACAACGGAATACTCGATTGCGAGTGTGAGTGAAATTGTTGAGGATTTACGTCAAGGCAAGATGGTTATCTTGGTTGATGAGGAAGACCGCGAAAATGAGGGTGACCTTGTGATGGCTGCTGATTTTGTAACACCAGAAGCTATTAATTTTATGGTGACTCATGCGCGAGGTCTGGTCTGTGTCACGCTAACAAAAGAACGCTGTGATCAGCTTAACCTAGAGATGATGACAACCCGTAACGGCTCTGGTTTTGGTACAAACTTTACCTTATCGATTGAGGCGGCAGAGGGTGTGACGACAGGGATTTCTGCTGCAGATCGTGCTCATACGATTAAAGTGGCGGTGGCGGCTGACGCTAAGCCGAGCGATATTGTTCATCCGGGGCATATCTTCCCTGTTCGTGCTGTTCCTGGTGGTGTGCTTATTCGTGCAGGGCATACTGAAGCAGGCTGTGATTTAACACGCATGGCTGGATTGACCCCAGCTGCGGTGATTTGTGAGATTTTAAAACCTGATGGCACAATGGCACGCTTGCCGGACTTGATGGAATTTGCTAAAGAGCATCAATTAAAAATTGGTACGATTGCTGATTTGATTCAATATCGTATTGAGCATGAGTCTATGATTCAGCGTATTTCAGAAAAAACGCTACAAACGCCATGGGGTGAATTTAAAGCGGTGGCTTATAAGGACAAAGCGTCAGGTGCTCCTCATATCGCTTTAGTGCATGGTGATATTTCGGCAGAACAAGAGACTTTAGTGCGTGTACATGAGCCGGTTACTGCGTTGGACTTCTTGGATATTCAGAGTGCCGCACATAGTTGGACAATTGATAAAGCCTTAACTAAGATTAAAAAAGCATCGAGTGGTGTTGTGGTGTTGCTAAACGCACAAGGGTCAATAGATCGCTTATTTTCTCGTCTAGCGGCATGGGAACAAAAAGAAGATGATGAGAGCCTAAAAGTACCAGAGCGTTATGATTTAAGAACATATGGTATTGGTGCTCAGATTCTACGCGATTTAAATGTGGGTAAAATGCGTTTATTAGCGGTGCCTCGTAAAATGCCTAGTATGGCAGGCTATTCATTGACTGTGACGGGATATGAATCAAACGAACTCTAAATATAGATTGTTAGCATGCTAATACGAGTATAATAACGGCATATCACGGTGATATGCCGTTAATTTTTCATAATTGATAGCTTTAAAGGTCATAGGACCATTTCTTTGAAGGAATAAAAATGAAACCATACACTTTAGAACCAGATCGTAATGGCGAAGGTTTACACATCGGTATCGTATGCGGTCGCTTTAACGAAGAGATTGGCTATGCTGAGTTAAATGCATGCTTAGAAGAACTTGGTGAGTTGGGTGTTGATGAAAGTCAAATCATGGTGGTGACAGTACCGGGTGCGCTTGAAATGGGTTTAGCGTTACAGCAAATGGCGCTTAGCTATGAGTTTGATGCATTGATTGCTTTAGGTGCAGTAATTCGTGGTGAAACTTATCACTTCGAAGTGGTTAGCAATGAGAGTGCAGCAGCAATTACACGCGTTGGTTTAGATATGAACATTCCAATCGCTAACGGTATCTTGACATGCGAAACAGACGAGCAAGCACTTGAGCGTGCAGAAACTAAAGGCCGCGATTGTGCTGTGTGTGCTGTTGAAATGGCGAATTTGGTTGAGGCTTTAATTCCTGAGTCTGATGAAGATTTTGAAGACGAAGAATAACTAGGAAAATTATGAGTATCAATAGTCGAAGTGCTCGTCGTAGAGCGCGTGAGCTGGCGTTACAAGGGATTTATGCTTGGATTATCAGTGGTTGTGTTCATCAAGAACGAGGAGCCATTGATGCACACTTACGTGGACAGGAAGAGTTTGCCCTAGCCGATGAAGCATGGTACCAAAAGATTCTTTATGGCGTCTTTGATGGTGCTGATGGTTTAAGAGAGAAATTTTCGCCTTTTGTTGATCGGCCAGTGGATGAATTATCCCCTGTTGAACATGGGGTATTGCTATTAGCGACGTTTGAATTGTCAGAGCTGAAAGAGGTTCCTTATAAAGTCGTTATCAATGAAGCGGTGGAGTTAACAAAAGAGTTTGGTGGTACCGATGGATTCAAATTTGTGAATGGTGTACTGGACAAACTAGCCTTAACTTTACGTGCGGCAGAAGTAAAAAAAGCATAAGTCTTATGAGCGGTGAGTTTGATGTGATCCAGCGATATTTTTCGCAAACGAAAGGGCAGTTATCAAATAACCCATATGTAAAATTGGGGGTGGCGGACGATTGTGCCATCTTTCAAACCACCGCAGGCAAGCAAATTGCCACAAGTAAAGATTTGCTTATTGAAGGGCGACATTTTTTCTCCGATGTGGATCCTTATGCCTTGGGTCATAAGGCCTTAGCCGTGAATTTGTCGGATTTAGCAGCGATGGGAGCAAAACCCATCGCTTGTTTGTTGGGGCTGGCATTACCCAGCGTAGATGAAAAATGGTTGAGTGCTTTTTCATCAGGGTTTTATGCTTTGGCAGATAAGTATCATTGTCCGTTAATTGGGGGGGATACCACACGTAGTGAGCATGGGATTACGCTAAGTGTCACGGTATTTGGTGAAGTGCAGCCCCCTTATTTAATGCGTAATCAAGCTCAGATTGGTGATATTGTTTGGGTAAGTGGTGTATTAGGTGCCGCTCATACGGCGTTAGAGTTGCTTTTCTTAGAAAAACAAGGAGTGACGTTGTCAGCAGAGCAAGGAATCTTACTTGAACAAACACGAGCTGCTTTAGAGTATCCTGAACCCAGATTAGCATTAGGGCAGTCCTTAGTGGGCATTGCACATGCGGCTTTAGATATTTCTGATGGGTTCTTACAAGATTTTGGTCATATCGTCAAACAAAGTCAGGTGAGTGCTATCATAGAGGAATATCGATTGCCTGTACATGCAGCATTAGAAAGCTTATCATGGGCATCAAAGCGTACCGCTGTATTGACAGGAGGAGATGTTTATGAGTTATGTTTTACTGCTCCAGCACAACGTAGTGCTGAGGTATTAGCTCTTTCTCAACAACTAGGCATTCCTTTAACCGCTGTGGGGCATATTGTAGCGCCCCAAGCCTCACAATTTGAGGTGGACGTTATCGACGCTGATGGGAAATCTGTTGTATTCCCTCGCGGCGGTTTTGATCATTTTGCTACGGAGTAGCCCTCATTATTTTTATTATCAAAGTTAATATGACACAAGAATTTAATGCAACATTTGGCTGGATGAAAGGGTCTCTATGGCGGATTATCGGCTTTGGCTTTGGCTCGGGTCTGATTAAAAAGGCACCAGGAACATGGGGGACATTATTGGCGTGGATTTTGTGGGTATTAATTAGCGCCATTGTACCAAACGACCTAGTACAAGCTATATTGATTTTTCTCTGTTTTGCGTTGGGAATTCATGTCTGTCAACGGATGGCTAATGAAATGGGTGTACAAGACCATGGTGGCATTGTCTGGGATGAAATCGTTGCCTTTTGGTTAGTGTTATTTGTCATGTCACCTTTATCAGTTGTCTGGCAATTGATCGCTTTTGTGGTCTTTCGTTTCTTTGATATTGTTAAGCCTTGGCCAATTAGTTATTTTGATGAGAAATATAAAAACGGTTTTGGGGTGATGTGGGATGATATTGTTGCTGCCGTTTATACCTTGTTTGTGATTGCTGTGGCAGTACGAGTGGTAGGAGTATAAAACCTATGCAAGACTTGGCATTGCTTTCGCAAAGAGTAGGTCAGCTATTATTGGATAAGCAGATTATATTATCGACCGCTGAGTCTTGTACAGGTGGCTTAGTGGCTAGCACGGTTATTGATGTGCCGGGTTCTAGCCAATGGTTTGAGCGAGGTTATGTAACCTATAGCAATCAAGCCAAAATGGATGAGTTAGGTGTGTTGCGAGACACGTTAATGCAGTATGGAGCCGTCAGCGAGCAAACAGCAGCGGAGATGGCGGAAGGTGTTTTAAATCAGTTAAAACGAGTGCCACACTATATCCAAGATAAAGTGTATTGGTCGGTGAGTACGACAGGAGTTGCGGGACCTACGGGTGGTTCTGAGACCAAACCTGTAGGGATGGTTTGTTTTGGTTTGGCCTGTTTACGGGATGGAGAGCTTTTCCATTGTCAAACAGAAACTGTCCATTTTAAAGGCGACCGTACTGCCATCAGACAGCAAGCTGTCGCCCATGTATTAACGATGGTTTTAACACGCTTGATGGTGGGTTAAGCGTTATTAGGCGCAAGCAATAGGCTATGTCTTGCCTCATTGATTTCGTCACGTGTATTGATGGCCATTTGTGCCGCTGCTTCACGCCAATCTGTGCCAGCGCTTGCATATAAAATAGCACGAGAAGAGTTAATTAAGACACCTTCGCCTAGTGCATTGCATCCAGCGACAACCGTATTTTGTACATCACCGCCTTGTGCGCCAATGCCGGGAATGAGTAATGGCATATCAGGACCAATGACTTGGCGAACTTTGGCAATTTCTTCGGGAAACGT
Organism: Pelistega suis; assembly: GCF_013133795.1. Classification (GTDB taxonomy): domain Bacteria; phylum Pseudomonadota; class Gammaproteobacteria; order Burkholderiales; family Burkholderiaceae_B; genus Taylorella; species Taylorella suis. Next base: position 31,362 of record NZ_JABGBN010000005.1, on the reverse strand, counting down.
GGCACCTACGACAAGACCACATTGACCCGTACGATTCCATTTTTCGGCAACAAGGCGTGCGACATGGAGATAAAGTGGTGTGCCGTCTTCAAGCGTGGCAAATTGTAAGTCAGAGCCACCATGGTTAGAGGTGCGACAAAGAATAATAACACCTTTATCTTCCCATGCAAGGTAGGGCTCAATAGAGTCAGCACCCATATAAGGATTGACGGTTACGGCATCGGCACGATAGCGCTCAAAAGCTTCTTTCGCATAGTGTTCTGCTGTAGTACCGATATCGCCTCGTTTAGAGTCCAAAACAATAGGTAAATGTGGATAGTTCTTTTTAATATATTCACAAATAGCCGCTAATTGCTCTTCTGCTCGTTGTGACGCAAAATAGGCAATTTGTGGTTTAAAGCCACAAGCATAAGGTGCGGTAGCGTCAACAATGCCTGTACAGAAGTCGTAGATAGCTGTTTTGCTTTGACGACATTCTTCGGGGAAACGGTTGATATCCGGATCCAAACCAACCATTAATAAAGAGTTATTATTGCGCCAAGCTGCACTAAGTTTTTCGGTGAATTTCATACCAATTACATAAAAAATCTTTTAATAACAAAGTATACCCAAGTGATAGTCACTAAGGTTAAGCAGAAGAAGATAGCCGCACTTGCCATATCTTTTGCTCTGCCGATGTACTCATCAAAGTCATTCGTAATGCGATCGGCTAATGCTTCAATAGCCGAGTTAATGAGCTCAACAATAAGTACAAGAAAAAGCGTAGAAAGAAGAAAAAGCCTCTCGAAACCTGTCTCACCTAGTATGAAAGCTAAAGGAACAAGCACGATACAAAGTAAGAGTTCTTGACGAAAAGCTGCCTCGTATTTTAGGGCGGCTTGAATCCCTTGTAATGAATATTGTCCTGCTTTTAAGATACGCTTAAAGCCAGGTTTACTTTTGAAAGGGTTTTCTTGGGAGGTGCTCATATTCTAGGTGATAGTGAAGATATGAGCTCATTTTAGCATTATTCAATTATGCACATTATGAGGGAGGCAACATCTCTAAATAAAAAGAGTATGCGATATTGGTGAGTGATAAAAAACCCGCTCCATAGAGCGGGTTTTTTGTGTAAGGAGATGAGAGGAGGGATTAGAAGCCCATGCCGCCCATACCACCCATGCCGCCCATATCAGGCATAGCAGCAGCTGGTTTATCTTCAACGATTTCTGTCACAGCCGCTTCTGTTGTTAAGAGTAAGCTTGCGACAGAGGCCGCATTTTGTAACGCTGTACGAGTCACTTTAGTTGGGTCAAGAACACCTTGCTCTACTAAGTCACCGTATTCGCCAGTTGCAGCGTTATAGCCGAAGTTGCCTTTACCGTTGATAACGTTGTTAACAACGACACTTGGCTCTTCGCCAGCGTTGGCAACGATAGTGCGTAAAGGTGCTTCGATAGCACGTAGAATTAATTTGATACCTGCGTCTTGGTCTGCATTAGAGCCTTTAACAGCAGCAATCGCTTCTTTTGTGCGAAGTAAGGCAACGCCACCACCAGGAACGATACCCTCTTCAACAGCCGCACGAGTAGCGTGTAAAGCGTCTTCTACGCGAGCTTTTTTCTCTTTCATTTCAACTTCAGTTGCTGCACCAACACGGATAACAGCCACACCGCCAGCTAACTTAGCCACACGCTCTTGTAATTTCTCACGATCGTAGTCAGAAGTTGCCTCTTCGATTTGTTTGCGAATTAATTTCACACGCGCTTCAATCGCATCAACAGCACCATAACCATCGATGATGATAGTGTTTTCTTTACCTACTTCGATGCGTTTAGCTTGACCTAATTGGTCTAAAGTCGCTGTTTCTAAAGAAAGACCTGTTTCTTCAGAGATAACAGTACCGTTTGTTAAAACAGCGATGTCTTCTAACATTGCTTTACGGCGATCACCAAAACCAGGTGCTTTAACAGCTGTTGTTTTTAGGATGCCACGGATGTTGTTAACCACTAAAGTCGCTAAAGCTTCGCCTTCAACGTCTTCAGCGATGATTAATAAAGGACGGCTTGTTTTTGCCACTTGCTCTAATAGTGGTAATAAGTCACGGATGTTGCTGATTTTCTTGTCGAAAATTAGAACGAATGGATCGTCAAGGGCAGCGATTTGTTTGTCTTGGTTATTGATGAAGTATGGTGATAAGTAACCACGGTCAAATTGCATACCTTCAACAACGTCTAATTCGTTTTCTAAAGATTTACCATCTTCAACAGTGATAACACCTTCTTTACCAACTTTGTCCATTGCATTGGCAATGATTTCACCGATAGAAGTGTCGCTATTAGCAGAAATAGAGGCTACTTGAGCGATTTCTTTTGATGTTGAGCTTGGGCGAGAAAGTTTTTGTAATTCTGCCACAGCAGCAGCAACGGCTTTGTCGATACCGCGTTTTAAGTCCATTGGGTTGATACCCGCCGCAACGTATTTTAAACCTTCTTCTACAACCGCTTGTGCTAATACTGTTGCTGTTGTTGTACCGTCACCTGCGTTATCAGATGTTTTGGCAGCCACTTCTTTGACTAATTGTGCGCCAATATTTTCAAATTTGTCTTTTAGTTCGATTTCTTTCGCAACAGATACGCCGTCTTTAGTCACGGTAGGCGCGCCGAAAGAGCGTTCTAGAACAACGTTACGACCTTTAGGGCCAAGAGTTGTTTTTACAGCGTTTGCTAGGATATTTACACCACGTACAATACGCGTACGTGCATCATCACCGAATAATACTTGCTTTGCAGCCATTTTAAAATTCCTTGTAGACTAAGTGGTAAAACACTTGTTATAAATGGGGGAGAAATTAAGCGAAAACCGCTAAGATTTCTTCTTCACGAATGACCAATAACTCTTCGCCGTCAACTTTGACGGTTTGACCAGCATATTTACCGAAAAGCACTTTGTCGCCTACTTTTAGGTCAACAGGGATAATTGTGCCGTTTTCAGCTTTTTTACCTGGACCTACAGCAACAACTTCGCCTAGGTCTTGTTTCTCTTCTGCACTACCTGCTAGGATAATGCCAGATTCAGTAGTTTTTTTGTTATCAACGCGTTTGATAATAACGCGGTCTTGTAATGGACGTAATGACATGGAATGCTCCTGCTTGTCAATGAATAAATAAGTAAAAAAATCAGCGTGGGGAGTTTAGCACTCTCGCCCCTTGAGTGCTAATTATAGGGATGAAATTTCATATTTCAAGAGATATTTTTAGCTTTGTTACATTTTATTGGGGAGAAAATAAGTTTGGGCGAGGGTATATAGTTGAAACTTGAGAAAGAATAAGTTTACTCGAGCATAAAGTTACTGAGAAAAGCAAGTTTGGGCGAGCGTATATTTCCGGAGGAAATCCTTAGCGAGAACAAATCTTGCTTTTTTCTCAGTTGTATGGTTGTTAATGAGTAAGCTAAATTAGCCTCTCAAATTAACGCACAGGTAGTCCATAATGTAAGCCACCATTATTCCAGAGGTTATTTAAACCACGAGGAATTTGTAGGGCGCTATCCTTACCTACATTGCGGTCGAAACTTTCACCGTAATTACCCACTTGCTTGATGATATTGTAAGCCCATTTTTCATCTAGACCTAAATTTTTACCAGAGCCTTCTGTCACACCGAGTAAGCGTTGAACATTAGGATTTGCGCTTTTTAATTGCTCATCAACATTCGCACTCGTTAAACCTAGTTCTTCCGCATTTAGTTGTGCTTGTAAAGTCCATTTGACGATGTTAAACCATTGATCATCACCTTGACGTACGAAAGGACCTAAAGGCTCTTTTGAAATTAACTCAGGTAAAACGATATAGTCGTCTGGATTAGAAAGACGAGAGATGCGGATAGAAGCTAAGCCAGAGGCATCGGTTGAGTAGACATCACAACGACCTGCCGCAAAAGCACTCACGACTTCGTTAAATTGATCGAATACAACCGGAGTGTATTTGATGTTGTTAGCACGCGCCCAGTCTGCCATAGTGTTTTCGTTAGATGTCCCAGTTTGCATACATATTGTGGCACCGTTTAATTCCTTGGCACTTTTTACGCCGAGAGACTTAGCCACCAAGAAACCTTGACCGTCGTAGAAATTCACACCTGGTGATTGAATGCCTAAAGCGGTATCGCGTTGTTGAGTAACGGTCGTGTTACGAGTGAGTACATCAATTTCACCAGATTGAAGAGCGGTAAAACGTTGTTGAGAGTTCAAAGGAACAGTTTTAAATTTTGTCGCATCACCAAAGACCGCTGCAGCGATAGATTTACATACATCTACATCAAGACCTTTCCATTCGCCTTTATCATCAGGTGCAGAAAAACCAGCAAAGCCAGTTGTTGTACCGCACACCACATGACCACGTTGTTTGACAGTATCCAGTGTTGCCGCTTGGGCAACAACACTACTAGAAGCAAAAGCGATGCTAGCCAAAATTAGATTCAGTTTTTTCATAAGAACTCTCCTGTGCTACATCTTGTAAAGATGTCAAAATATACGAATGAATATATTACTCACTATATCAAAAAAATAGTTATTTGACTTCTATATCTTAATATGTTTTAGTTATAAGTTATTAGCGTTGTAGCACATAGTCCATTCGGGATTTTCATCATCAACGAGTTCAGGGTTGGGTAGTTTGTCGTTCATAGAAAGAAACCTCTCTTAAATCAAAAATTCGTGTAAAGCAATAGCGAAAAAAATTGTGTATTGCATACAACATTATGGATAGCTTATGAGAAATAGTGTTTTTAAAGAATAGGACAAACAAGTGTTTATCCATCAGGAATTCTACTGAGGATTAAGGCTTTTATTTTTCAAAATAAGGTGACAATAGCTTGTAACAGGGCTGTGCAACGATAATAACAAATACCATGCGAGCGACATGGAATGCGGTAACGATAGGTACGCCTAACATGAGCACTTTAGCGGTAATAGTCATCTCAGCAATACCACCAGGACTAATGCTAAGAATAAGAGTACTTAAAGGAATATCTGACATTAAAAATAGCAGATAAGCAAAGCCTGCGCTGAGAACAAGTGCAGCCACGCTGACTAAGGCACTGACGGTGAGGTAACGAGGGGCACGCCTAAAGAAATCTGGACCATATTTGCTGCCAAGTGACCAACCAATAAAGAGTTGCCCCAAGCTTTGAATGGTTGGTGATAAATGCGTTAAGTGTATCTCATTACTCGTTAGTAGTAATGTTACGAGTAAAGGTGCTTGTACCCATGCATTGGGGATATTGAGTTTTTGGAAAATATAAATAGCCAGTAAGGTGAGCACAATAAGTAGGGCTAAACCGCTATAGCTAAATTGATAGGCTAAGGTAATGGGGCTTTGAGTGTTGCCATGAATATCCAAGAATTTATAGGCAAAAGGAATAATCATCACCACAATCAATACACGGACACTATGAGAAGAGGCAACACTATCGATGCGTGCATTGTAACGTGCCGCAAGGTTAGCCATTTCACTCGCACCACCGACAGCGCCAGCAAACCATGCTGTTTTAAAATCGACTTGTCCCCAGCGATAGAGAGCAGCCGTATTAAAACCACTTAATAAAAGAGTGAAGGCAAGGCTGAGTACAATATAAGGCCAGTAGCTAATGACGGCTTGAACGGTGTGTGGCGTGAAGTAAAGACCTAAAGATGTGCCAATGACCCATTGCCCAGCTCGACGAAAATAGTCATGAGATTTGGTGGGGGCACTTAGCATCGAGGTAATGGCGGTGGCGAGGAGTGGTCCAATGAGCCATGGTAGAGGAGAATTAAGCCAACGAGCCAATAAAGCGCCACCTAATGCAATGAAAAATCCAAGAATATAAGGAGAAAAATGCTTTTGCATAAGGTGGCGAAAATATAATAACAATTTTAAAAAGGAGTATCTTACCTTAATTTGCAGGTGCGGTTGCTACCTTTTTACGCGTTCTACGTAGAAGAGGCGGAACAATCGCCACAAAGGCGGCGGCAATCCATAAACCAATTGAAAGTTTGCTCTCAAAGAGAATACCAATATCACCGTTTGTCATTGATAAAGCACGACGTAGGTTTTGCTCCATCATATTGCCTAACACAACACCTAAAACAAGAGGAGCCATTGGCACATTAAATTTACGTAAGAAGTAACCTAAGATACCGATTAAAACCATTAATACGAGGTCAAAGGTTGTGCCGTTAATTGCATAAACCCCAATAAAGCTAATAGATAGGATCCCAGGAACTAATAACCATGGTGGAATGCGTAGCATAGCAGCGAACACACGCACCATCGGCACGTTCATGAAAAATAACATAACGTTAGCAATAAATAATGAGGCGATAAGACCCCACACAATTTGTGGTTGGGTGTCAAAAAGCACAGGACCGGGTGTGATATTGTAAAGTGTTAATGCACCCATCATCACCGCTGTTGTACCAGAACCAGGTACACCTAAAGTAAGCATAGGGATAAAAGAGCCTGTAGCAGCAGCATTATTGGCAGCCTCAGGCGCCACTAAACCGCGGATATCTCCTTTACCAAATTTGGCATCAGGATCTTTACCTTCAACCAGTTTCTTCTCGTTAGCATAGGCAACCGCAGAAGCAACACTAGCGCCTGCCCCCGGTAAAATACCCACAAAGAAACCTAGTGTGCCTGAGCGTAAGGTTCCCCACCATGTTTTGCATACTTCGCTAAAGTTAAAGAGCTTGCGAGTGCTTTTAGGTACTTCGATAGAGTTGCCTGATAAGAGGTTTTCAAGCATTTGTAGCATTTCTGCAATGGCAAAAAGACCAATGACAACCACGACAAAATCAATACCGTCAGCGAGACTTGGTAAATCAAAGGTATAGCGATAGACACCAGAGTTTGCATCTACACCAACGGTAGAAATAGCTAAACCAAGCATAGCGGCAAGAATACCTTTAACAGGTTGTTCACCAAGTAAACTTGTCAAGGCGGCAAAAGCAAACACCATGAGTACAAAGTATTCCGCAGGGCCAAAGGCAATAGCCCATTTTGCTAGGATAGGTGCTAAGGCTAAGATACCTAGTGTAGCGATAGTTGAGCCCACAAAAGATGCCCATGCAGATAAAGAGAGTGCAACGCTCGCTAAGCCTTGACGTGCAAGAGGATAACCGTCAAGTGTCGTCATGACTGATGCCGCTTCACCAGGAACATTTAACAGAATAGAGGTAATACGACCACCGTACTCTGCTCCTACGTATACGGCAGCTAATAGAATTAAGGCAGTTTCTGGTGGGAGTTTCATCGCAAAGGCGATTGGCACTAACATGGCTACCCCATTAATCGGACCTAGGCCAGGTAGTACCCCAACAATCGTACCGATAAATGAACCGATAGCGGCAACTAGTAAGTTAAGTGCTGAAAAAGCAACACCAAAACCTAGTCCAAGGTGTTCGAAAAATGCACTCATAGAATATCTCCTAAAATACCCGTAGGAAGAACAACGTCTAGGCCTTTATCGAAGAGTAGGAAAAATAAAATGCCCATACAAACACCACCAATGACGGCTTTGACCCATGTGCCACCAAAAAGGCGAGCCACGAAAATAGTCATTAATGCGGTAGAAAGAATAAATCCTAGCCATTGGAATAAAAAGGCGTAGGCAACGACATAAAGTAGCATAGTAAAAATACGTGCATTAGCCCCTTTGGGATTAGGTTCAACCTCATTACCACCAGTAATGATTAAACGTAAACCACAAAGTCCAATAATCAGCGCAATAATGAGAGGAAAGGCTTTAGGTCCAACAGGCTCATAAGAGAACTCAGACTCTAAGTTATAGCCGAATACGGTTAAGAATACGGCAATGACTAATGCCGCAAAACCGAGGACACGATCATTTAAGGTCATAGAACACCTAGAAAAATTCTTGAAGAAAAAATGCGGTTAAAAAGCATTTTTAGAAGAAAAGACCAAACAACAAACGGAAAGGTCTGTTGTTTGGTGGGACTAGTGATAAAAACGAGTTAATCGTTTCCCGCTAGTCGATAATACTTTGTATTATTTCTTAATTAGGCCAAAAGAGTCGGCTAATTGTTTGTAGTGAGAGACACGTTCTTTGACAAAAGTATCTAACTCAGCACCTGTTTTATTAAATGGGAATAAACCTTGTTGCTCTTGTAATTTAGCAAACTCAGGTGTTTTCATTAAATCTTCAAAGGCTTTTGCCCAGAACTGATAGTCAGCGTCACTCACTTTTGGACCAACATAGAAACCACGGATAATTGGCCAGTTAATATCAAAACCTTGTTCAGCAGCTGTAGGAACATTGGCTAATACACCTGGTAAACGCTCATTATTGAATACGGCTAATACACGGATGGGTGTGCCACCGTCAAGAAGAGTACGTGCCTCAGCAGCATCACCCATATAAGCTTGGATATGACCACCACGCAAAGCCGTTACCGCTTCACCACCACCTTCAAAGGCAACAAAGCGCATTTTTTTGTAATCAACACCAGCGGCTTTAGCTGTGAGTGCTGCTTTCATCCAGTCTTGACTACCTACAGAGCCACCAGCACCAAGAATGATTTTGGTCGGGTCTTCTTTAAAAGCCTCCATTAATGATTTTAGGTCTTTGTATGGAGAGTCGTCACGGACAATCGCTACACCGTAATCACTACCGATAGAGGCTAACCAACGTACATCGTTCTCATTGTATTTGCCGAATTTACCTTGTGCTAAGTTAAGTAAAGAACCACCAGAGAAAGCGACGATAGCATTGGGATCATTAGGACGTTGAGCAACAATATTGTTGTATGCTACTGCACCTACACCACCAGGCATATAGATAGTGCGCATCGGTTCTTTTAAAAGACCTGTTTGTTGGAAACCGTTTAATGCTACGCGGCAGGTTAAGTCAAAACCACCACCCGGTTGAGCAGGTGCGATACATTCTGGTTTTGTTGGCTCAGCAGCCGCAGAACCAAAGAAAGAAAGGCTTAAAAGACCAGCAGCAATCAGTGCTGAAGATTTTTTTACAAAAGTCATCGTCATTTCCTTTAAAAAGGGTTGTCTGATTATTCATTATGGTAACGATAACGAATCAAACCTTTCGATTAGCTTTCAAAAGAGAAGGTTTTTAGCAAGATTAAGGGAAAGTCCCTAGGTTTTTAGTGTGTTTTTTGCAAAATGGGGGGAGTGAATTTTAAGGTAGCGAGTAATCCACCTGAGGGTGGGGAGGTAAGTTCTAATTCGGCATGATTAATTTCTGCAATTGTTTGCACAATGGCCAGTCCTAAACCAGAGCCTTGTTGCTCACGTCCAGCTTCTCCTCTACGAAAACGCTTACCTGCCAAAGCAATATCCTCAGCAGACATACCTGGGCCATTATCTTCCACAGAAAGCAGAATATGCGTATGGGTTTCGCGAAGGAGGATGGTGATTTGAGAATGTTTTGGTGAATATTTAATAGCATTGGTAATGAGATTGCTTAATGCCTCTCTAATCAGCCATGCCACACCTTGTACCCAGATGGTATGCTCAGGAATATCTAGCCCATAGTCCAGTTTTTTTCGACGAGCAATAGGGAGTAGCTCATTAACGGTTTGTTGCGTTAGCTCTGATAGGTTGACAATGTCAAATTGTAGATGTTGATGCAGTTTGTCTGCGGCATCTTGTACCTTTGCAAGGGTAAGCAATTGATTGGTAATATCAATAGTTTTGGATAATCGATGTTGAATAGCAATCAGCACCTCCTCCATTTCGCTATTTTTATCGGCAAGACTTTTAGCATAACCCAATTGTGTATTCAGTACGGCAAGTGGTGTGCGAAGTTGATGTGAGGCATCATCTAAGAATTGTCTTTGCAGACGACTTTTGCGCTCATAACGTTCCATATGCGTATTGATAGCATCTACGAGCGGAGTAATTTCCGAAGGGAGCTCTTGTTCAATAATGGGACGTAGATCATTTTCATTGCGATTGGCAATTTTATTGCTGAGTTGTTGTAGTGGGCGTAGGGCAAAGATAATGCCAATAGAGATGATAACGGCAAAGATAACTAAAGTGATGAGGTCTCGTGTGAGTGTTTGCCAAATCATTTGATTAAAGAGTTTGTCGCGAGCATTTAAACCTTCAGCAACCAGAATAATAAGACGTGTACTGGGAGCATAACTTAAGCCTTGTTTGGGATAGATAGCCATTGCTGCGACACGAATTTTTTCGCCAAAATAATTGCTATCATAGAAGCTGGGATTAGGTGTGAGTTCACGTAGGTGCGTCGGAGAGGGTAGACTAAAGCCTATTTCCGTCAATCCGTCTTCGGAAAATACGCGAAAATAGACGGGGCTTTGAGTCGCTAATTCGAGAAATTCAAAAAGATAAAAGGGTTGTTCCATCGAGAGACCGCCATGGTCTGTGCGGATATTTACTTCAATAGAACGTAATGCACCTGCTAAGGTACGGTCAAAAGCTTGATTGACTTGAGTTTTTAGTGTTTGTAACGATAACACTAAAGAGGTCAGCATAATCAGTACAATAATCGGTAATAGTAACCACAATAGCGTTGATTTTAGACTGCGTTGTTTATGTTTCATTAATAGGTTCCAAGCAGTAGCCAATCCCTCGTAAAGTGGTGATTTGAACATCACTACCTTGAAGTTTTTTGCGTAGACGATGTACCATGACCTCAATAGCGTCAGCGGTGAGTTCATCATCGGTGTCACTTAAACGATCTAGAATAAAAACCTTACCGACAGGTTCGCCACTTTTTTGTAGTAATATGCGAAGAACTTCACTTTCTCTAGGTGTTAAAGAAAGTGTTTTTTGGAGTAAAGAAAAGCATTTAGTCTGTGAGTCGTAAGTTAAGCTAGCACAGCTCATATGTGGCTTGTCACGACCACGGCTGCGCCGTATTAGCGCGCTGATACGGGCAATGAGTTCCTCGACCATAAAGGGCTTAGGAATAAAATCGTCTGCACCAATATCCAGTGTCTGTACACGAGAGGATAGCGAATCCCTCGCTGTGAGTACAAGGATAGGGGTGAGATTACCTTCTGCCCTTAGTTTGCTGAGTAGTGTATGCCCATCCATACTCGGTAAACCTAAATCTAAAATGACGGCATCAAACTCCTCAACGGAAAGACGTTTGTAAGCGAGTAAGCCGTCATTTGCCCATTCCACATTAAAGCCTGCTGTTTGAGAGAGGCTTTTACTTAGCCAATGCGCTAAATCAGGTTCATCTTCGACAAGTAAAATGCGTAGTGCCATAGTGGGGTTAAACAAAAGAGAAACGTTACTATTTTAGTGGGGTATTTTAACTTTTAATATAGAAAAGATGCTAGGGTTATCCCTAGAGGAGCATTAAGCGTATAATCAGACTCTTGGAGTAGAGTGATTTTACCTACGAGTAAATTAGGCGCTAAGTGTTTTTTGAAGATATCTTATAGGAGAGGATTATGGTGAAATTATCATCTTTGATTGTTATGGGCAGTATGGTGTTGAGCGGTATAACATATGCACAGACATCGGGACATACTATGCATCATCATTCACATGATAATCATCACGCGGCGGTTGTTAAAGCAAGTGCGAGTGAACTTGAGTTGCAACAATGTTGGGGGCGTTTTCGTGCAGAGGGACCATCAGCGGTTTATGTAGAAGTGCACAATAAAGATAAGCAACAGTCGGCTTATATAACTGGGGTAAAATCAGCGGTTTTTGCAGAGGCAATGTTGCATGAAACCTATGAAAAAGATGGGATGAAAGGGATGCGCCATGTTGGCGAAATTGAAATTCCTGCAGGACAATCCCTATCTTTAAAGCCAGGTGCTCATCATGTGATGTTATTTAAACCTCAATCCATTAAAGAAGGTGATAAGGTTGCGGTGACTTTTATCTTGAGTAATGGTCATGAAGTCACCACGGAATGTTTAATGAAATCGATTGCTTCTCGTTCGTTTAGCGATTAACTTGTTGAATATGTTCATGCACAATATGGTTAAACTCGTGCGGTAGTGCGAGGTTCATGCCGTGAGAAGCAGGGGCGAGCGTATGACATTGTGCATGAGGCCATAGTTGTGCTAAGGCGGTATTAATTTCGGGAAAAGGGTGAGGACTAGCCGAGCCACCGATTAATGAGATAGGTAGTTTAGCAAGTTGTAGCAGTTGCTCGTTGATAAGAAAAGGGGGCTCGTAGCGCTGTAGATAAAGGGTATGAGCGTTTTCTCTCACCATCTCTTTAAACCAGCGTACCATACGCTTAAATGTCCCTTCGCCACTAACAGTATCAATAAATAAGGTGAGTCCCGCATCTATTTCTCCGCTGTCAATAAGGCGTAAAGCCTCTTTTTTAAACTCAACACTTTCTTGTAGTTGATTGGGATTGCGAACACCTGGGTCAGCGAGAATAAGAGAAGAAACAGATTGAGGAAAACGCAAGGCTAAATCGAGAGCAACAGCAGCGCCTCGAGAGTGCCCTAAGATATGGGCTGATTCAATATTAAGGATACTCAGTAGGTCAGCGATGTCTTGAGCGTGCTGAGTAAAAGAAAATCCTTCTTTGTTATCTAGAGGAATAGGGGCGTAGTGACGTAGGCTAGGTGCAATTACACGATAGTGTTGCATTAGCTCGGGAATCTGCCATTTCCAATAGCGATAGTCACATAGAGAACCGTGAATGAGAAGCAAAACAGGGCCACTTCCTTCATCAAGATAAGCATAGGGAGTTTGACCTAAGAGGATTTCTTTTAATGGCATCGTATAAAAAATTTAGAAAAAAATGCCAACGGGTGGTTGGCATTTATGATTAAGAAAAGAGCAAAACGATTAGTAAAGGGCTAAACGCTCTTTGGCGGTATCCGCTGCGGGTGTGCCTGGGTACTCTTTAATAGTGCGCTCTAGTGTAGCTTTAGAGCCAGCAACATTGTTTAATTCTAATTGACTACCCGCAATAACGAGTAAAGCATCCCCTGCTTTGGGATCTTTAGGGTAACTTGCCAACATTTCATTTAAGGTTTTGATAGAACCTTGGAAATCACGATTCGCATAACGACTGCTTCCTTCGTAAAAAAGGGCGCTTGGAGCAAGTGGGCTGGCAGGATAGCTGGCGGTAAAATTAGCTAACGCTTTTGATGAGGCCGCATAATCTCCTGCACGGAATAAATCTAGCGCTGCATCGTAGGCACGTTGTTCCGCAGGGTCGCCAACTTGTGCTGATGGACCGATATCATCATTAGCACGTGCTTCAAGTACTTGGGTCTGACCGACATTACCTAAGGATTCTAATTGACCACGTAGCTGACGTAGTTCATTTTGAAGTTGTTGAACTTGGCTAGCTAAGTCATTGCGAACCATATCGCTTTGTTTTAATTGTGAACGAAGTTCTAGAATAGCGCGGCGAGCTTGTTCATCTTCTTGGGCGAAAGCTGGTTGAGCTAAGCTTAAAAAAGCACCAGAAAGCAATAAAGCAATAGATTTTTTATGGAGCGTCATCTGTTATCTCTTAAAAATAAACGCCGCAACAGTAGATAACCATTGCGGCGTGGACAATGAATGTCGAGTTAAAACCGCGAAGGATTAACGTAAGTAGTTAATGTCTGCACGACGGTTTTGAGCGTGAGCTTCTTCAGAAGAACCTGCTGCAACTGGACGCTCTTTACCAAAGCTTACTGCTTCGATTTGAGCAGCGTTAACGCCTTGTTGAGTTAATTGGCGAGCAACAGCTACTGAACGACGTTGACCTAACGCTAAGTTGTACTCTGAGCTACCACGTACGTCAGTGTTACCTTCGATACGGATACGTTGACCTTGGTTAGCTGCTAAGTATTGAGCGTGCATTTGAACTAAAGGTTGGAATTGAGATTCAACAACATAGCTGTCAAATGCGAAGTATACTGAGCGGTTTTGCGCTAATGGGCTGTTTGGATTGAATGGATCCATAACACCTGCGTTAGCACCTGTACCAGCACCTGTGTCTGTTGATGTAGAAGAACACGCAGCTAAAGTAGCAGCTACTGCAACTGCAGATAAGATTTTTGCTAAGCGAGACATAGCATTTCCTTTAATAATAAAACAAACAAACAAAACAAAATTACTCTATGTTTACTCTGTAAACGGTCCCCAAGCAGCTGCAGTAACAGAGCCATTACTTGGTATTGTTGTCGAGAAAGAGCCATCAGCATTTACAATGCCTAAACGCCCACTCGCTGCATACAGCACCTGCATCCCGTTAGGAGAGAAACTTGGAGACTGGTCATTAGGGCCAGATGTCAGTAATTGATCTGACCCCGAACCTAAACCATTGATGGCGATAGAGTAACCACCACCTCTCATACTAGTATATACTAATTTAGAGCCATCAGGTGAAATCTTACCTGAAACATTTTGTGAACCGCTAAAGGTAATTCGACTTGCCTCACCCCCATTGATACCTGTACGGTAAATCTGTGGACTGCCTCCACGGTCAGAGGTAAAAATCAATCCACTACCATTTGGGAAGAAGTAAGGTTCGGTATCGATTTCTGGAGAATTCGTCACTTTACGTGGGCTACCACCGCCACCACTACCGATGATATAGATATTAGACAAAGCGTCCATACTCAAGGCCACAGCGAGCTGTGAGCCGTTTGGTGACCATGCTGGGGCACTATTGTTGCCTTTAAAATTAGCAACAGTTTGACGACCACCTGAGCTTAAATTTTGTACATATACAACAGGTTTGCCTGTTTCAAAACTCACATAGGCTAAACGAGTACCGTCAGGTGACCATGCAGGTGAAATAATAGAAGCACCAGAGGCAACGGCTTGTGCATTTTCACCGTCAGCATCTGCAACAAAAAGTGTACTTCCTGTTACATATGCGATTTTTGTTGCAAAAACACCACGAACACCAGTAGATTGTTCATAAACCGCATCAGCAATTTTATGTGCTTTGCGACGCATATTTGCATCAGAAATCGCTAATGATTGTAGATTGGTCTGTTGTGCAGTATCGCCCAAATTGTAGTTAACAGTATTGCCATTGACACTACCGTAGACAACATTTTGACCACCGCCTGCTTCGGCTAAAGCTGCCCAATTAGGTGAGCCATTCGCATCAGTACTCATGACGCCAATACGTGTGACTTCAAATTGACCTGAGCGGTTTAAGTCAGCGGCAATAATATTGGCAATTTCTACACCGTTAACACCAGCAAAATCAGCCACCACGATAGGGAACTTATTGCTAGCTGCACCAGAGCCAGAAAGATTAACGTTGACTTGAGCATGAACGGGAGTAAACGAAAGTGTAGCTCCCATGACAAGAGTACCTAAAAAGGCGAGTCCACGTTGGAGTGGACGAGAGCGGAATAATGACATTGCTTTATTCTCCTAAAAATAAATTCTTTAACGAGGACGGAACTCGTAATTACCTTCTACATAGTTATTACCAGTAGGGGGTTTGGGGAAAGGATTACATAATTTGAGTGCATTCAGTGCTGCAGTATCAAATGCTTTATTGCCCGATGTACGAGTAATGCGAGCATTCGTTACTTTATAAGCACCATCAAATTCTACTTTGTAGCGTACAGCAAAACGTTGGTTACCACTAAAGCGTAAACGAGGTTCCACACAAGCTTTAACTTTGCGTGCATAAGCATCATTTCCACCGCCGCCACCGACTTGGTTGCGATCATTTTGACCACCTTTGATACCTGCGCGGCTATTAATATCACCTCGTAATGCGGCAAGACGAGCATCGCCAGCGGAGTTGGCCTTGGTTTTTGCCTCTGCGGCTAGACGTGCATCAGCTCTGGCTTTAGCGGTAGCTTTTGCTTTAGCTTCTGCCTCAGCCTTAGCTTTGGCTTCGGCTTCCGCTTTCGCCTTAGCTTTAGCTTCTGCCTTAGCTTTAGCTTCAGCCTTAGCTTTGGCTTCTGCCTTAGCTTCTGCCTCAGCTTTAGCTTTTGCCTCAGCTTTAGCTTTGGCTTCTGCGGCGGCTTCCGCTTTTTCCTTGGCTTCTTTCTCGGCTTTTTCTTTAGCTGCTTTTTCTTTTGCCTGTTTTTCTGCTAAAGCTTTAGCAGCAGCACGCTCTTGTTGACGTTTTTTCTCTAAAGCAATCTCAGGATTTTCCTCATTGCTAGCAGCTTTTGGTTCTGCTTTTGGAGGGGTTTTAGGTTCAGCTTTAGGCGTGACTTTAGGCTCAGCCTTGGGAGGAGGCGGAGGTGCAGGAACTACCTCTTGTGCAGGGGTAGCCTCTGGTTCAGGAGCAGGTTCAGGTTCAGGTTCAGGTTCTGCCTGAGCCTCTTCTTCTGTGCGCGTATCCTCTTCTGCGGGATCTGGTGTTTGTGTCTCTGCAGGAGGAGCAACAATTTGCTCCGTTCCTTCCGTCCATAGCTCTAGCTGTAGAGGTCCTGCAGCAGAGTCACTTTTGTCTAATGCACCCACAATAATACCAGCAACCAGCAAAAGGTGGAGGACAACAGAAGAGGCAACACCTTTTTTGTCGTCCTTTTGCTCGTAGAAATCGTTGGGGTTTTCAAATTTACTCATGGGTTCACTACTTTTAACACTATCGGCTATTTCCAGCTATTTTTTAGCGGGAGTGGCTTTTGTTTGGTTAACCATTAAGCCTAAACGAGTTAATCCATTAGAACGTAATGTATCCATAATGGTCATGACATCTTCATAAGGCACTTTACCGTCTGCGGAAATGACAACAGGTGTATCAGCAGCTTGAATCATGGATTGGATACGAGCAAGAACTTCCTCTTTGGGGATTTTCTCAAAATCTGCGCCTGCTTGACGAAGACGTACGGATACATCCCCATTTTCTTCAATCTGTACTTCAACAGGTGTTGCAGGGACTTCTGCTGCTTGTCCTACTGAAGGAAGGTTAACTAATCCCGGTGTAATCATTGGGGCCGTTACCATAAAGATGACCAATAGTACCAACATTACATCAATGTAAGGTACTACGTTCATTTCATTTTTCATGCGACGTGAGCGACCACGTCCTTTTCTCATTCCAGCCATAACTACTTAGCCTGACGTTGTAAGATATTTAAGAATTCATCCATAAAGCTATCAAAACGACTAGATGCCTTATCGATAGAGTTAGAGAAGTAGTTATAAGCAAGTACTGCAGGAATGGCTGCAAAAAGACCAATCGCTGTCGCAATGAGTGCTTCTGCAATACCAGGAGCAACTGCCGCTAGGGTAGCGGTTGCATTGGTTGTCAATCCTAGGAAAGAGTGCATAATCCCCCATACCGTCCCTAATAAACCAATATAAGGGCTGACAGAGCCTGCAGAGGCAAGGAAACTTAGTTTAGCATCTAGTGAGTCTACTTCGCGTTGGTAAGTAGCACGCATCGCACGTTCAGCGCCTTCAATTTGTGCTTCAGGAGAGGCTTCTTTGCTACGTGATTTTAAAAATTCGCTCATCCCTGCATCAAAAATACGAGCTAAAGGACCCGCATCATCAGGATTGCGAGCGATGGTTTGGTGAAGTGAGCTTAAATCACCACCTCGCCAGAAGTTTTGTTCAAATTCACGTGTTTGTTTCATAGTGCGAGTAATCGTAAGGTATTTACTAATAATAAATGCCCAAGAAACAACAGAAATCGCTACTAAGATAAGCATAATCAGTTGAACGGGAATACTGGCGTCAGCAATTAATCCGAGGATAGACATTTCTTCGGCTACGGGTGCTGGAGTGACGGGATTCATAATACTAAATATCCTGAACAGAAAGTAAAAGAGAGCGGACAACGTCCGGAATAGGGGTTGCTTTAAAAGAAGTAAGGTTTACACAACAAATTTGAATATTACTATGAACCAACGTTTGACCGTCTCGTTCACAGATTTGTTCAAAGTCGATTGATGCATTCCCAAGTTTTTTAACACGCGTTCTAATCGTTAATAAATCATCTAAGCGAGCAGGACTTTTGTATTGTACTTGGGTACCTACGACAACAAAGATAATATTGAACTGTTCGGCAAGCGCAGTTTGATTAACACCTAAATGACGTAACCATTCTGTACGAGCACGTTCAAAGAATTTTAAATAGTTGGCATAAAAAACCACACCTCCCGCATCCGTATCCTCATAATAGACACGGACAGGGAAGGTGAATTCTACGGAATTTTCTGAATTCATTAGCTATAAAACGATAAAAATGCTATTAAATCAAAAAATTATAGCGTATTTTTAAGGTTGTTATATAGCTCTAAAACGTAAGTATTTACTTCAGATGGTGACAGTTTGACAGATTCTGCATCACGACGGGCTTGTACTTCGATAATGCCATCTTTTAATCCGCGTTCACCAACGGTTACACGGATAGGCACACCAATGAGCTCCCATTCAGAGAACATCACGCCAGGACGAGCATCACGGTCATCCAGAATCACATCAATGCCTTGGGCTTTTAAGTGCTCATAAATAGCGGTGGCTTGTTGGCGAACCTCTTCGCTTTTGCCCCAACCAATTGGACAAATGACGACTTCAAAAGGGGTCATTGGCATTGGCCAAATAATTCCCTTTTCATCGTTATTTTGTTCAATAGCCGCTGCCATGATGCGACTCACGCCAATGCCATAGCAACCCATTTGAATAATTTCAGGTTTACCTTGCTCATTAAGGTAAGTTGCTTTAAGTTTTTCAGAGTATTTATCACCAAGGAAGAAGACGTGACCAACTTCGATGCCATGCTCAATCGCTAAAGTGCCAGGTTCGCCAACTGCAGGGTCACCTGCTACGACATTACGAATATCAGCAACAATAGGCTCAGCTAAATCGCGTCCCCAGTTTACGCCAATCCAGTGAGTATCTTCTTTATTGCCACCACAGACAAAGTCACTCATATTGGCCACTGTGGTATCCGCAATAATGGTAATAGGCTTAAGGGGTTGAACAGGGCCTAAATAGCCCGGTTGAGAGCCAAAGTGCTCAAGGATTTCCGCTTCACTAGCCAATTCAAAACCATGCTCAAAACCAGCGAGTTTGCCCACTTTGATTTCATTAACTTCGTGATCCCCACGTACTAAAAGTAAGTAGATTGATTTTTTGCCTTCCTCATCGCTAACGCTATACACCACAGACTTGACGGTGCGTTCAAGTGGTAGGCCGAGTTGCGTAGCAACAAGTTCGCATTTGTTAGAACCCGGTGTGGGTACACGTTCAATAGCTTGTGTCGGTGCTGCGCGTTCTGCAATTAAGCATGGTGCTTCAGCTAATTCAATATTGGCCGCATATTCTGAATCTGGATTGTAGACGATAAGGTCTTCACCGGTATCTGCAATCACTTGGAACTCATGACTGCGAGATCCGCCGATAGAGCCAGTATCTGCATTTACTGCACGGAATTTTAAACCTAAAGCAGTGAAAATGCGTTTATAAGCATTAAACATATTGTCATAGCTTTTTAGTGCACCAGCTTCATCACGGTCAAAAGAGTAGGCGTCTTTCATCGTGAATTCACGACCACGCATTAAGCCAAAACGAGGACGACGCTCATCACGGAATTTTGTTTGGATATGATAGAGGTTAAGCGGAAGTTGTCGCCAGCTTTGTACCTCATTAGCGACGATGTCAGTAACGACCTCTTCAGACGTGGGTTGTAGTACAAAATCGCGACCGTGACGATCTTTGATACGGAGTAATTCTGCACCATAAGCGTCCCAACGACCTGTTTGCATCCAAAGTTCTGCAGGTTGGACAACAGGCATAAGAACTTCGATAGCTCCAGAATTATTCATTTCGGTACGAATAATATTTTCGATTTTGCGTAAAACCTTAAGTGCAAGTGGCATATAAGTATAGATACCGCCAGCATGTTTACGAATCATGCCCGAACGCATCATCAGTTGATGACTAATGACTTCGGCGTCTGCAGGGGCTTCTTTTGAAGTATTTAAGTGAAAATGTGATGCTAACATGGTTACTTTCTCAATAGAAACGTATAATCAAACCTAATTGTATTTGAATTTAAGGGGCGGTGCATGCTTGATCGCGAAGGTTACCGTCCTAATGTTGGTATTATCCTTGTAAATCACAAGAATGAGGTATTTTGGGGTAAAAGAATTCGAGAAAAATCGTGGCAATTCCCTCAAGGTGGCATAAAGTATGGTGAAAATCCCACACAAGCCATGTATAGAGAGCTGTACGAAGAACTCGGCCTTAAACCCGAACATGTACAAATATTAGGGCGAACGCGAAACTGGTTACGTTATAACGTACCAGAAAATTTTGTGCGACGTGAGTCGCGAGGTCATTATAAAGGACAAAAGCAGATTTGGTTTTTATTGCGCTTAGTTGGCAAAGATAAAGATATTAGTTTACGAGCTACTCATCATCCTGAATTTGATGCATGGCGCTGGAGTAACTATTGGGTTCAGCTTGATCAAGTGATTGAATTTAAGCGAGGTGTTTATACGGAAGCACTAAAAGAATTGTCCTCTTTATTGTTTGCGCCTAAACTCGAAAAAGCTGAAACGAGATTTTTGCGAAAAAGGCGTTATAAACAACGACAGCGTAAGGTAATTAATCATGGCGATGGACAGGTGCGTATTATAGAAACGCAACTCATCGTTGAAGTGCAAGATATTGGTTAAATCATGACATATTCCGCATCAACTATTGCTGCTATCGCTACGGCTCCAGGCCGTGGTGGTGTCGGCGTGATTCGTCTATCGGGTAAAAATCTCTTACCCTTGGCTTTAGCGCTGAGTGGAGGGAAAACACCAAAACCTCGCATGGCCTTATACACCGACTTCTTGGACGAAGAAGGGCGTGCCATTGATAATGGATTGCTATTGTATTTTGCTGCTCCAGCCAGTTTTACGGGTGAAGACGTTATTGAACTACAAGGTCATGGTGGCCTTGTGGTGATGAATATGTTGTTATCTCGTTGCCTTGCTTTAGGCGCGCGTTTAGCAGAACCCGGTGAGTTTACTAAGCGAGCTTTTTTAAATAATAAACTCGATTTGGCTCAAGCGGAAAGTGTGGCAGATCTTATTGATGCTTCCAGTCAGTCTGCTGCTCGTATGGCATTGCGTAGTTTAAAGGGTAACTTTTCTAATCATATTCATCAACTCGTTGATAACTTGATTAATCTGCGAATGTTGGTAGAGGCAACCTTAGATTTTCCTGAGGAAGAAATTGATTTTCTGGAGGCGGCAGATGCACGAGGTAAGTTGGCACGCTTACGAGAGGAGCTCGACAAGGTATTAGCTCAAGCTACCCAAGGAGCGATTCTACGAGAGGGGATGAATGTCGTCCTTGTCGGTGCACCTAATGTTGGTAAGTCGTCGCTATTAAATGCTTTAGCAGGTGATGATATTGCTATTGTGACGGATATTGCAGGGACAACGCGAGATACGGTACGAGAGCAAATCACTTTAGATGGCGTGCCTGTACACATCGTCGATACTGCAGGTCTTCGAGAGACGGATGATGTAGTAGAAAAAATCGGTATTGAGCGTAGCCATAAAGCACTACAAAATGCAGATGTTGCCTTGATTTTAATCGACCCTCGCGAAGGCATTAATGAGAAAACGCAAGCTATTTTGGCGAGTATGCCGAGCGGATTGAAAAAAATTGAAGTGCATAATAAAGCTGATCTGACAGGGCAGAGCGTAGGGCGTTTTGTACGAGAGACGACAAACAGTACTTTTCATGCTGAAAACATTGATGCCTATACCAATGCTAATACATTGATTCGCTTATCAGCGATGCGTGGTGAGGGTCTAGATCTACTGAAACAAGAGTTACTGAATATCATTGGCTGGCAAGGTGAAAGTGAGGGCTTGTTCCTAGCACGGACACGACATATTAATGCATTAAATGTTGCACGTGATGAATTGGAAAATGCCGCTGTTAATGGTTATGACAATATTGAATTATTGGCAGAACATTTGCGGCTTGCCCAAGAGTCTCTTAATGAAATCACCGGCGAATTTAGTGCTGATGATTTGCTAGGTGTGATTTTTAGTCGATTCTGTATTGGGAAGTAGTGATTGCTATTGAGCGAAGTCGAACTACTAAGACATTCTTAGTAGTTCGTTTTTTAAACCATATCCTTACGGAAAGGATATGTACAGGCACCGATTGACGAGTGCTTATATCATAATGATTAGCCTTTCTTTAATCGTGTAATCAAGCTTGACGTATCCCAGCGGTTACCACCATTGGCTTGAACCTCTGCATAGAAACTATCGACGAGGCGAGTAACAGGTAGTTCTGCACCATTGCGTGCAGCTTCATCAAAGACTAATCCTAAGTCTTTACGCATCCAATCCACCGCAAAACCAAAATCAAATTTATTTTCTAGCATCGTTTTGCCACGATTTTCCATTTGCCAGCTTTGTGCAGCACCTTTGCTGATGACAGCGAGGACTTTTTCCATATCAAGACCCGTACGTTCACCAAAAGCAAGTGCTTCTGATAAACCTTGCACAAGACCTGCAATACAAATTTGATTAACCATTTTAGCTAACTGACCAGAACCGCTTTTGCCTAAATATATAACAGAACGAGAGAATACATCCATGACCGGTTTTGCTTTGTTGAAAGCTTCTTCATCACCACCACACATGACCGTGAGAACACCATTAATAGCACCTGCCTGCCCTCCTGAAACAGGGGCATCAATAAAGTGAATGCCTTTTTCACGAGCGATTTGATAAACTTCTTTTGCCACCTCTGCTGAAGTGGTGGTATGGTCGACAAAAATAGCACCAGCTTTCATACTTTGATAAGCACCCTGAGAACCGGTAGTCATTTCACGCAATGCATCATCATTACCTACACAGCAGAAAATAATATCGGCTTCTTTGGCCGCTTCAGCAGGCGTAGTGGCCACCTTACCTTTAAACTCGTTTGCCCATTGTTCTGCCTTAGCGGGGTTGCGGTTGTAAACGGTGACGGAATATCCTGCAGCAGCAAGATGTCCTGCCATTGGTAGACCCATGGCACCAAGACCTAAAAAGCTCACGGATAAAGGAAGATTTTTGGGGTATTCTTTCGCTTGAATGGCTGGCATAGCAGATTTTCCTTGTGTAATGCGGTGAAATAAATCTTGAAATAATTCTAGAAAAAGGTTTATTTTTATAAAAGCAAGGTAAAATGAACCTTTAGCTAAGTTTACCCTGTCGATAAACTTTTTTCATTCACTTTATCTATTAAAAGCTTATGTTGCAAGAACTAGACCAAGTTGCTGTCCGTGTAGCGCAAGTCGTCGAAATGAGTCGTCGTTTATTAGCGGAGCGAACCAGTTTATTAGCTCGTTTAGAAACCGTCGAGGCATCAGAGAGTGCTTTGCGTGAACAGCTATCAGAGCAAGAGACAAAAGTTGCTGCATTAAGTTCTGATTTGGTATCACAAACAGAGACGGTGCAGTCTGAGAATGCGACATTACGCGAGCAGGTGCAATCCTTAACAACCCAAGTGAATATCTTGGAAGATGCTTTGGCTAAAGCGAAAGCAGATATCGAAAACTGGCGCCATCATACACAGTCTGTGCGTAATCGTGTAGCCCATGTATTGGAGAATTTGCCAACCAATAGTATTGAGAAAGGGGAGTAAGAGATGGAACGCGTAGAAGTTAATATTCTGGATCGTAATCTCACTTTAAGCGTTAGTAGTGCCGAAAAAGCTAAATTACTCGCGGCTGTTCAACATGCTGACCAATTAATGCAATCCATTAAAGAGTCTGCTCCTAATCTTAGTCTTGAGCGAATTGCGATTATGGCTAGTATTAAATTAGCTTCAGATATTATGAGTATGGAGTCTGGAGATGGACCATTTAAGGGTGTACAATTTGGTGATTTCCAGAGTAAAATAAACGAAATTAATGCGATGTTGGATAGTAGCATAGATGATTTGAAAGCTATCTAATATTTTTACCTGTTTTGCCCTGCGGTAGTCGTGACCTTGGTCATTCATCTCTTACCTATGCGTATGGCACAAGGTGGTAAATCAGTAAAGTGGGAGCGATTGTCGTTTAGCGATGAACCCGAAGCTTTATTCCAGTCCACCGACTTTGAACTTTAGGGTTCGAGGTGCCGACCTTGACGCTACAGGCGGGGCATCCTCTTCAAAGCGAGCCAATAGGCTCGCTTTTTTTATGTGCTTTTATTGTGCTATGTATAAAAAGTGCGGTTGTCTGTTTTTTGTAAACATGAATGCAGAAGTCTATTGAAATTTTTCTAATGGACAAGTTTACAAAGCTTTAACGAGGAGGGCTTACGCTGTGAAATAAATCGGGGTAATATCCGGTTATCTTATTTATTTTCAGGGAGTATGCTATGTCTACTATCCAACGTTTATTTGCGTTAAGTGCTATGTCTTTTGCTTTATGGCAAGCACCAGCTATCGCTCAAGTAACCACAGACAACACAACAGCCACCGTTAAAAAAGATACCACGATTTATCTAGTAGCTTCAGTACAAGAAGAAGTGGATGCGGATATGGTTCGTTTTACTTTGTCTAAGCAGTTATCAGGTGAGAATCAACAAGCACTCACAGAAGAGTTAAATAAAGCCATTAATGCGGTGATTGAAAAAGGTAAAGCGGATAAGGATTTAGTTGTCGCTAATGGTGATTATGGTTTTTGGAGCGCAGGTGAAAAAGGTAAAAATATCTTGTGGGAAATGCGAGGTGAAGTGGTAGTAACAACTAAAAACTTTGAAAAAGCCCGAGAGTTTATTGCTGCGACCAAAGAGCATATGACCTTAGACGGCATTCGTTTTTTCTTATCGGATGAGGCTAAAAAGAAAGTGGAGAGTAGTCTAATCACTAAGGCAGCTGAAGCTTTCCGAGAAAAAGCACAGGCAACCACAAAAGCATTTGGTCATCAGGATTATCGTATCGAAAGCGTGCGTTTGGATATGAATGCCGGTCAAGATACACGTATGTTGCGTGCAGCGGGTGTAGCGGCATCTGCCAAATCCTATTCAGCAGATACCGTAGAGTTATCGAGTGGTAAGGTTAATGTGACTGTGTCGGCTGACGGTTCGATTGTTTTGCGCTAACGACAAATAGAATCACACCAGCAATAATCATGGGTAAAGACAGCCATTGACCCATGCTGAAACCGAGAGCTAAGAAACCAAGATGGTCATCTGGCTCTCGTGTATATTCCACTAAGAAACGGAAGATGCCGTAACCCATAAGGAATACCGCACTGACTTGACCCGTTGGGCGTTTTTTACTTGAGAAAATCCAGAGAATAATAAATAGGGCAATCCCTTCGAGTGCCATTTGATAAAGTTGTGAAGGATGGCGTACAGCACCATCGCTATTTGGAAATACTATACCCCAAGAAACATCGGTGACTCGGCCCCATAATTCCCCGTTGATAAAGTTACCAAAACGACCTGTTGCTAGACCTAAAGGCACGAGTGGTGCAACAAAGTCAGCAATTTGAAAAAAAGTCTTTTTCTCTTTGTGGGCAAAATAGAGCATGGCAATCAGTACACCAATTAGCCCACCATGGAAAGACATACCGCCGTCCCAAACTGAGAATATTTCGAGAGGATGAGAGAGGTAGTACATAGGTTTATAGAAAATCACATAACCTAGACGACCGCCCAGAATTACGCCCATAATGCCGTAAAAAAGTAAGTCTTCAAAGCGCTCTTGACTAATATCTAATGCGCCCTTTTTGACACGATAACGACCTAATAACCATGCAAAAAGGAAAGCGAGCAAATACATTAGTCCATACCAATGGACTTTAATAGGACCGAGTTCCAAAGCGACAGGATCAATTTGAGGAAAACTTAACATAATTGTGTTTTATACTATGATGAATAATGATGGAATTTTAACAGAGGATAAACAATGGCAGTAGCAGTCTTTGGTGGCGGTTGTTTTTGGTGTACAGAAGCTGTTTTCAAACGATTACGCGGGGTGAATCAAGTGTTACCGGGGTATTGTGGTGGGCATATTGATAACCCGAGCTATACCCAAGTCAAGGAAAAAACAACTGGACATATTGAAGTAATTAAAATTGACTTTAATCCCGAAGAAATCAGCTATGCCACCTTATTAGAGGTGTTTTTTAATACACATGACCCTACCACCTTAGACCGTCAGGGGTATGATGAGGGACCACAGTATGCCTCGGTGATTTTTTATCAAGATGAAGAGCAAGCGCAATTGGCTCATCAAGCCATCGCAGAGCAGCAAGTGAACTTTGTAGCGCCTATCGTTACCAAGATTCTCCCCGCCGCAACTTTTTGGACGGCAGAGGAATATCATCATGATTTCTTTGACCGCAATCCAGAACAAGGGTATTGTTCCTTGGTGATTTCCCAAAAAGTGGCGAAATTTATGCAGAAATATGCGGATAA
Organism: Pelistega suis; assembly: GCF_013133795.1. Classification (GTDB taxonomy): domain Bacteria; phylum Pseudomonadota; class Gammaproteobacteria; order Burkholderiales; family Burkholderiaceae_B; genus Taylorella; species Taylorella suis. The sequence continues at coordinate 5,065 of NZ_JABGBN010000005.1, read as the reverse complement.
ATTAAAGTAAAGTGCTTAAATAAATGCACCGCTTTTATTTGATGTCCTCCCTCTCCCTGACTTAAAGAACGGAGTCTTTGGGGGCAGAGTAGATAAAAACGGTGCATTTACAAGCCTAATGTTTAGAAGAGAGGTCAATTGCCTATTTCTTCTCTAACAAAAAGAGTTCTGATGGTTTACTCCATAGTTCATAGCCTTTCTCTTCACTATATTGCAAAGAAAGGTTATTTAATACGAGTAAGTAGCGAGGAGTATCTATCTCAAGCATATCTTTAGTGAGGGTATTGAGAATCTTGTTGGGGTAGGCTTTTTGGATATCTAAACCATGTTTAGTAAACACATCAGCGACATGCTGTGAGTAATTGACACTGAGTTGTAGTTTTTCATCGCTATTCGGAAAAGTAAACTCAATGGTATTTTCCGCCATCTGATTTGATGTATTGTCCGATGAAGCGTTATTTTCGTGGTTGTCTGATGGTGTGGCGACACGAAATTCAACATTGCTTAGACTGATTAGACGTTTGAAATTTTGTAAGTCATAGTTGAGATAGAGGCTGTTACTGCTAAACGAGGGATAAGGGTCGATATAATCCTCAATAGAAGATTCCTCTAGCTTTATTACATGGTCTGCATGCTTATCTGTGACAACAAAGTAATGGTCTTTAAGCAATCCTAATCTAACTTCTCCAAAACGCTGCTCAAGGCTTGTGAAACTCTTCTTATCTGCATCGCCATATTCTAGATAGTCTAGTGCATGTTTTGCCATAACCAGTTGTGTGGCTTCAGGACTACCATGGATGATTTTTTGGAGTGTCTCTGCAAAATTTGTCACGGGTTGGTTGTTGTCATCAACGAGATTTAATGCTTTTACACTTTTTTCAAAACGCGCGAGTTGGTTTTGTTGCGCCATTTTTGAGGGAGGATAGATAAAGCCTAAAAAGACCAACATCGCAATGGCAAGGCTAGCAAAATGACGATACTGCACTTTGTCCTGAAAAAGATTGAGTACGTAGTAGAGTGTAGTTAAACCAATCGTGGCGCATAAGACGATGCGTGTAGGCGTGAGTCCATAGTGATAAAGACGAATACTTAATGCTACCCAGACTAGCGCAATCGGGGCTAAGACGAGGTAGCGAAATAGCGAGAGAACTTTAGGGTAGGCATTAGGAGTTAAGCAGTTTAATGCTTGAATTACCAAACCGGTGAGCAAATAGGGCCATACTAAATGCACCACACTATTAGAAGGCATTTCCCCCGTGATGAGAATCCGACCTATATAGATATAGATAATCGCTGTATAAATCAGAATGGCAGGATTGAAAATAAAACGAATAATAGTTTCAGCAAAACGGTTGAGCGAGAGAGTAGCCTCACCTTTATCTTCGAAATAGAGAAAAAAGAGCGGAAAGACGGCAAAAGTAGAAAATAGCGCAATACGACGGTTGATTTCCTCAAGGGAATTTTCTGCATTGAGTAAGAGTGTGTCAGCACTAAAGATGATAATCATGCATGCTGTATAGAGAATCAGCGCCGCAATACCTGCCCAACTGAGGTTAATAAGGGTATTGAGAAACTGTTGAACATAGTACTGGTTTTCTTTACGCCAGTCTTTCGAGAGGAAGACCAATAATGCAATAAGATAGCTGGCATAAAAAGCGATGTGATTCCATAAGTTAATTTGCTGGATAGTTATCCACGCCATAATAACAGGAAGAATGAGGGCACTCAGATAATAGGCGATACGGTGGAGGGTATGTAAGCGATAGAGGGTAACAAAGGCAATCGGTGCGACTAACCAGGGGTGATAATAGTGTTCAAATGTATCGAGAGAGAGAAAGAGGGTTGGTATTGAGAGAGTTAGGATAAAAAAGCATTCCAGAGGGTAGCGTATAAAAAGGGCTCTGAAATTGGCGAAAAACGGCATGTTGTATCCCCTAAGGATATAAAGATGTATAAAAATATTGAATTATTCTAGCAATAAAGAAATGGCAATACTGACCATGACAATAAAAATAATAAAGTCTAGAATTTGCCAAGCACGAGGCTTACGGAAAATAGGCTGTAATAAACGAGCTCCGTAGCCGAGAGAGAAGAAAAATAAAAAGGAAGCCAAAATATTGCCTAAATAGAAATATATTTTGGTATCGGCATATTTGGTCGCTAGAGAACCAATAATAAATACGGTATCAATATAGACGTGTGGATTAAGAAAGGTGAGTGCAGCGGTAATCAGTAGCACCTTTTTTAAGGAAGATTTTTGTGCATCCGCTTCGGTGATAAGTGATTGCCCTCCTTTAATGGCGGAACGTAGGTGCATCAAACCGTAAACAATCAGGAAAGCCGATCCGATATATTTAATAGCCACTAAAGCCCAAGGAAAGTTTTCGATAATCGAGCCAAAACCAAAAACACCTATGGCAATGATTAAGGCATCAGAGAATGCGCATTGTAAGCATATCCAGAAAATATGCTCTTCTTTTAGACCTTGTTTTAAAACAAAAGCGTTTTGAGAGCCGATGGCAACAATGAGCGATAAGCAGAGTAAAAAACCAGCGATAAAAGCGGCAGTCATTTGTAAAAAAAGTAAAAATAAACCCCTTCATTGTAATCTTAAAAAAGCATGAAGGGGATATTTAGAAAAAAAAGCAGATAGATTACGGATGCCAGTGACCTTGCTCGATGCCTGTAACTAGATGATTGACGGCATCACGAATCGCTAATTCAAGTACTTTGCCATTCAATGTTGAGTCATAGCCAGAGGTGCTACCAAAACCAATAAGTTCTCGACTAGATAGACTGTATTCGCCAGCACCCTGTGATGCGTAGATTACCTCACCTGTTTGTGTATCGACAACGTTCAGGTTAACTTTGGCATAGGCCGTTTGTGTTTTACCACTGCCTAAAATACCAAATAGTTGTTTGTCACCAGTTGTTTTGCGCCCGAATTCTGTAACATCACCCGTAATGATGTATTTGGCGCCTTTGAGTTGTTGGCGTTGACCTTTAAGCTTGGCTTCGAATTGTGTTTCGTCCAAATTACTTCTGTCTAATACAGAGAAGCGACCTGTTTGATGCAAATGAGTTTGGAGAATAGTGTTGGCTTGGCTACCTAAACGGTCAGTACCGTTTGAAAATACGCCTTGCTGATATTGTGAGCGATTAGTAAATTTACCAATAGCAATAGTCGATTTTGGACCATGGTAGCTTGTTTGATAGGAAGCGACTTTATGAGTTTCTACCGTACGATGACTTTCGATAGCACAACCTGCGAGAAGAGAAGTAGATAAGATTGTTGCTAGAAGAGAGTATTTTTTCATGAGTATTAATCCTGTAATGTATTACTTTGGTGTAGACGTTCTTTCTGGAGAACGGTGTCCCGGTGCTAAGCCTTTTTGAGGGGTTGGTGTTAATAAGTCGTTGATAGCGACAATAGAAAAATTGGATGCTGTATCTGTCAGGCTATCAGCTATTTGGGCGATGAGTGCATCAAGAAGACCGACAGAGGCTTTTTCGGCTGTGGCAGAGTCTTTCCAAATAATTTCTCCTGTATGCGTATCCATAAGTTTTCCGCTTACGGTTGCTCCAGAGGAAGATAGTAGTACTTTGTATTTGGTTCCAAAGTTTTCTAGTACAGGATAAAGAACGGCATCAACACCAAATATTTTTCTGAGTTGTTCGAGGGGAATATCATGAATTTCTTGTGCTTCATGGTATCCATTGTCCGCGAAGAATTTTTTAATAATATAAGGAGAGAAAGTGTAATAACCTGCTTCAGACACAATCTGCGATGATTGAATGGCCAATAATGCTTCTGGGAATTTAACTTCTGTAGAGTTGTTCACCATCGGCAAAATAAGAATAGATTTTGGGTTGCTATTTATTAAAGCTGATTTATCAACAGGTGTTTGGCATGCACTTATTAAGGACGTAAGTGCTAATAGAATGAATGTATAAAATTTACGCATAATATTCCTCCTTTATACAATATTAGTTTTTAGTTTGAGTTTGTGAGGCGGGTGAGCGTTGTTTTAGTTTGGTTATTAATGCATCAACGAAAGAACTTGATTCAGGGAAAAGCTGTTTCTCTATTAATAAATGCTTTATTGCGAGATCAAGTTTGTTAACTTCGCTTAGTAGCAATGCTAAATGAGCATGCATACTTGGGGGAAGAGGTTTGTTGGTATGGTTAGCATTCTGAATATCTTTTTCAATAAGCGAAATTTGCTCATCTACAGATACTGTTGCTTGATCACTCAAGGCTTGTTGTATTGTGGATGGATATTTTCCCCAATAATATATAGTGGGTTTATTTGCGCAAGCTGTAAGCGTTAGCGTAAGAAGCGTAAAAACGGCTAGTTTTATCGTTTTTATTTGCATATATTGTGGTCTCCGCTGTTAGATAGTTATATTAGATGAAATAAAATGTAATTTTCATTGCAGAATGTGAATATAACTATAAATACAAATGTAAAGATAAGCAATCTTTCTAAGGAGGAAGAATTAAAAAATGAGGGAGGTAAAGAAAAAGATTATTTTGATGTTGTATTTTTAACACAAATATATTGTAAAAGAGATAATTCTTTTTAAATCAATGAATTGCGTTTTGGTTTTTGATGTTTGTTGTTTTTTGGGTAGGGTGTTTTTTTGAGTTTTTGTTAAAAAAGCTTGCCAAGGTTTTGGGATTGGTTTATAATTCAAATCTTTCCTGCTAACGCAATGCTTTTAAAGCGAAGCGATAGGGGGGGCAAGCAAAGCTAGTTAATGTTGTAAATAAGATATTGATTGGTTGGTTTTAAAAATAAATTAAAAATATTTTTAAAAAATGCTTGACAGAATGTAGTAAGTTGGTTCATAATTACATTCTTTGCTGCTGACGGCAACGACGATTGAGTTAAGCAATTAATTCTCGTTAAAACAGTCAGACGAATTTGAAATGTCAAATTCGATTTTGTTCTTTAACAACTAACAGCCGATAAGTGTGGGCGCTTGGAATGAGAGGCGTCATCCTATCACGGGATGAGCTAAAAATATTATTTTAAGTGCTTACACTACATACAGAAATAAG
>NZ_JABGBN010000004.1 GCF_013133795.1 Pelistega suis | reverse complement strand
CGTCGTGTGGAAATCAAAGCAAGTGGTGGAACAGCGACTAACTCTACAGATGCTGGTTTAGAAGGTCCATCAGCATTGTATGACAAAAACTACCCATATCCGCCAAAACGCTAATTAGAGGTCGTTTTTTAAGCATAAAAGGCACGCTTCTTTGTGAGGCGTGCTTTTTGATTTTTAGTTTTATGTATTGAAGATGGCTTTATCTGGATTATTCACTGGGAATATATCGTTTTGAGTGATGGTGCTATCTCTCAAACGACTGTTGCAAGTGCTGATGCAGAAGTGGGTATAGCAACCGTAACTAATGGTGCGCGTAGTATCGCCATTGGTCAGAATGTGACTGTTTCAAATGTACGTTCTGCGGTGGCAATCGGTACCGATGTACAAGCAATTCGATTTAGCGATGGTCACCAGAAAGGAGTAACCGTTATTGGTGAAAAAGCCATCATTCGTAACGTATCAATTGGTACGACTGTCGGTGGTGTTGTTAATGCACTCGATAAAGACCTAAGTGCGGGTGTAGCAGGTGCAATGGTGGGTTTTGTGTTGTTGGGATAATACTCATGAAGATATTTATTGGGTTTTTATTGATTAAACAAAAATCCCTCGGGGATACCGAGGGATAGGAAGTATTGCTACTAAAGCGGAGAGAATTATTTTTTGGTTTCGACCAAGACTAATGCTTCTTCCACAATAGCGACTACAGGTTTCCGTGGACGACCGAGTTTAACAACAGGGACAGGGATATGCTGCACTAATTCAGGGTTGGTTTCTACCCATTGCATACCGGCTTGATTGACCACTTGAGTTAAGGTTGCTTTATCTACTACTGGTGTTGTAGCTACAACAGGAGCTTCGGTGATAACTGGCGTTTCAGTCATAATAGGAGCCTCGGTTACGACAGGAGTTTCAAGCACAACAGGGGCAGGGGCTTCGGTTGTCTCAATGGAAATTGTTGTATCAGCAGTTACTGGAACAGCAATCACAGGCTCTGCCACGGCAGGTGCTTCTACTTCTTGCGCAATCACAGGCACAGGTTCTGTCACTTGTTCTGAGACGACAACAGGTGCAACAGTATTTGTTGTTTCTGTCGGTGTCGCTTGACGTGTTGCTTCTTGCTCAAGTAAAACTTCATTCGGAATAAACGCTAATGTTTCTGGCGTTGAGCGAGGTGTATTCTCGTCACCTTGGCGACGAGTGCGGCGATTGCGACGACGGCGACGACGATTTTCGCCAGACTCAGACGCTTCTTCAGCACCTGCATCTAAATCCGTATCGTTATCCTGAACGATTGTTTCAATATCCTCTTCGGCAATCTCTGTCACCGCTTGTTCTGCTGGTTTTTCGACTGGTTTGGTACGTTTAGGGATATTGGGCACGCTAGGACGTGTAGTGGTATCCTCGCTTATCACCGCAGTCGCACTTGTTGTCTCAGTAGCGATAAGCGTGCTAAGCTCAGTTGTGCTGACAGCGGTCTCTTCGCTAGAGCGCTGACGACGGTTTTTGCGAGATTGACGTTGCTCTGCAGGTTCTTTTACCGTTTCTTTTTGGCTTGATTTAGCTTCGTCTTGACGCTTGCTTGCTTTGCGTGGACCTGTCTTTTCTTCGTTTTCAAGACGCTCATTACGCTCATTGCGACGACGGTTGCGTTGTTTTTCCTGACGTTTTGATTTAGATCCTTTTTGCTCAGACTTTTCTTTCTCAGGCGCTATCTCTGGCGTAGGCTCATAAGGTTTACGAGTAAACCAAGATTTTACGCGCTGGAAGAAACTTATGGTTGGCTCAGGCTCTTTAGCGACAGGAGCAGGTGTCGGTGCAGGTGTCTCGCGATTGATACCTTTAACGATAGCTTCTGGACGTTGTTTTTCTTCGTCTTTTTCTTTTTTGTCTTGCCAAGAAAGTGTGGTATTGCTTGGTTCCTCAATCATTTCTAAGCTGGATTTTTGTTCGTCCATGCGAGGGTCGTCATAGCGAACGCGCTCGATATGATGATGAGGAGTTTCAAGATTTTTGTTAGGAATGAGGTAAACGCGTACTTTCATACGGCTTTCCATCTTCACAATATCGGTACGTTTTTCGTTGAGTAGGTAAGTCGCAACTTCCACAGGAACTTGTGCATAGAGGGCTGCGGTATTTTCTTTCATCGCTTCTTCTTGGAGTAAGCGCAGAATGTTTAATGCGCTCGACTCAACGTCACGAATGACACCCGTACCATTACAACGAGGGCATGTAACGTGTGATCCCTCATTGAGTGATGGACGTAGGCGTTGGCGTGAGAGTTCCATTAAGCCAAAGCGAGAAATCTTACCCATTTGGACACGAGCACGGTCTACATGCAAGGCATCGCGGAGTTTTTGCTCAACGGCACGTTGGTTTTTGCTATCTTCCATATCAATAAAGTCGATAACAATGAGTCCGCCTAGATCACGTAAGCGTAATTGACGTGCGGCTTCTTCGGCGGCCTCTAAGTTGGTACGCATCGCTGTTTCTTCGATGTCGGTACCGCGAGTCGAACGCGCAGAGTTAACGTCAATAGCCACAAGAGCTTCGGTATGGTCAATGACAATTGAACCACCTGACGGTAGCTGTACGGTACGAGAGTACGCGGTTTCGATTTGATGCTCGACTTGGAAGCGAGAGAAAAGGGGAACAGCATTGCGGTAGCGTTTTACTTTGCTGACGTTCTCAGGCATCACGTCTTGCATAAATGCTAGAGCTTGCTCATAAATCGCATCAGTATCAATCAGAATCTCAGTAATATCGGGAGAGAAGTAGTCACGAATAGCACGAATGACTAAGCTGGATTCTTGGTAAATCAATACAGGAGCAGGGTATTGTTGGGCAGCATTGTAGATGGCATTCCACAATTGGAGGAGATACTTCAAGTCCCACTCTAACTCGGGTGCGGTACGACCAATGCCTGCCGTGCGAGCAATCATGCTCATGCCTTCTGGGAGGTCAAGTTGAGCCATCGCTTCGCGTAGTTCTTGGCGCTCTTCACCGTCAATACGACGAGATACGCCGCCACCACGAGGATTATTAGGCATCAGTACAAGGTAGCGTCCTGCCAATGAAATAAAGGTTGTTAAGGCAGCACCTTTATTGCCACGCTCCTCTTTTTCGACTTGGATGATGAGTTCTTGTCCCTCAACTAAAGCGTCTTGGATACGTGCTGTACGCACATCAACGCCTTCTTTGAAATAACTGCGCGCCACTTCTTTGAAAGGTAAAAAACCATGGCGGTCATGACCATAATTGACAAAGCAAGCTTCTAAGCTTGGTTCAATACGGGTAATAACGCCTTTGTAAATGCTCCCTTTGCGTTGTTCGCGGCCGGCTGTCTCAATGTCGATGTCGAGCAATTTTTGCCCATCGACGATAGCAACGCGTAGTTCTTCTTGGTGCGTTGCATTAAATAACATACGTTTCATAATACTAGGTTCTCAATAAAATATTTAATACATTCACCATGAATGTATTAACCCTAGGAGAATGAGGGCGAACCAATAGCAACGTTATGCCAAAACGCACCCGAGCCTTACTAAGGGGCTGGGTGGTCAATCATTTTAAAAAAGTACCCAACGACAAAAGGTGTCGTCAGGTGAACACTATCTTTAAATAAAAACTCAGACCATAGTGACAACTGGTACAACATGTATCTGAGCTTTTTGTAATTAGTTATGCACAAACGTAGGTTCTCGCCAGCGGATATATGTCATTTATGTGGGTAGGTGATTTAAGAAAAGACTACCGCATTCAAAACATAAATAGGCATGCGCAGGCAAACCAACAAGCTCCCAACAGTGACACCTACGCTCTTGGCGGGCAGAGAATCTAGCTACTGCCATCAATGAAATAACAAAAGCGTGCCAATTTATAGCAGGATGGCGGAGGTGAGTCATCAAACGGAGCCTCGCTCTACGTATGCCTGAACTCAACGAGTACGCACATCAAATCTACATCAGAAAAATGCTCTATTGGCCCGTGGGTTAAGCTGTTTTTATCGGGTGCCCCATTATAGCATAAAGGGAGCGTAAAATGCGGTAACAAGAAAAATTAGTTTTGCCCCAGCGAAGACTGGGGGGATTGCGTTAAAATACGGTTTTATATTTTCTTAAGGTCACTGTGAATTCTTCTCATTCTGCTGCTCCCTCTAAAAATGGACTGCAACAAGTTCGTTTGATTCGTGTTGATGCGGGGGCAGATGGTCAACGTATTGATAATTTTTTGGTGCGTCATTGTAAGGGCGTGCCTAAGAGTCATTTGTATAAGGCTATTCGTTCTGGTCAAGTACGTGTCAATAAAGGACGTATTTCTTCGGAGTATCGTTTACAAGACGGTGATGAGGTGCGTATTCCACCGTTGCGCATGGCAGACCCTGAGCGTAAGCCCGCTGTCCCTAAGGCTGAATTCCCAATAGTCTATGAGGATGAGGCGATTTTGGTCGTCAATAAACCTGCTGGTGTTGCGGTACATGGGGGGAGTGGGGTCTCGTTTGGGGTCATTGAGCAGTTGCGTGCGGCACGTCCAGAGTCAAAGTTCCTTGAATTAGCGCATCGCTTAGATAAGGAGACATCGGGCTTATTGATTATTGCTAAAAAACGAAGTGCTTTAGTGGTATTGCACGATATGATGCGCCAATCGGAAGGGCATAAGTATTATTTAGCCTTGGTTGTTGGGGCTTGGCAGGCAAACCGTCAAGAAATTAAGTTGCCTCTGTATAAATACCTCACCCCTGATGGTGAGCGTCGTGTGCGTGTGGACAAAGAGCATGGCAAGTATGCCCATACGATTGTCACAAAAGTAGCACAGTATCAGGGGTATAGTTTAGTAGGTGCTCAGTTAAAGACAGGACGGACTCATCAGATACGGGTGCATTTGGCAGCCAGTGGTTTTCCGATTGTGGGAGATGAGAAATATGGGCGTGATGAGGTGAGAGAGCTGATGGCGAAAAAAGGTTTTAAGCGAATGTTCTTGCATGCCCATCGTTTGAGTTTTAATCATCCCCTCACAGGTGAAAAACTGGTGTTAGAAGCTCCTCTGCCTGCTGAATGTGAGCAACTTTTAAAGAGTTTATCGGCGACAGCAGGTCGTCTGTGATGATTAAGATAAGGTGAATGCACAAATGAAATTTTCTCTGGTGGTGTTTGATTGGGATGGTACGCTAATGGATTCGACGCATTCTATTGTCGTCGCTATCCAAAATACTTGTCGTGACTTAGGCTTGACAGTACCGACGGATCAGCAAGCAAGTTGGGTGATTGGATTGTCGCTCGAAGAGGCTTTTAAACAAGCCGTGCCTGAATTGCCCGTCAGTCGTATGGATGAGTTTGTACAGCGTTATAAATTTCATTATTTGACGCGAGATCCTGATTTGCGACTTTTCCCTGGTAATTCACAAATTTTAGATGAACTTAAAGCGAAAAGCGTACAAATGGCGGTAGCGACAGGAAAAAGTCGGATTGGCTTAAATCGAGCGCTCGCTAATCATCAGTTAGGGCATTATTTCGATACAACGAGAACGGCAGATGAAACACGCAGTAAACCACATCCTCTTATGCTAGAGGAGATTATGGATGAATTGATGGTATTGCCTGAGCATACGGTGATGATTGGTGATACGATACATGATGTGGGCTTAGCAAAAAATGCTGGAGTGACGAGTATTGCGGTGACTTATGGTGCTCATTCTAAGCATGAGTTAGCAACAGCTAAGCCAGATTTTATGGTGGATAATGTGAGTGAGTTGCAGCGTCTATTAGCTATTTATACTTAGGGACGTGGTAGCTCGGTAGTTGTTTTTATGCGCAATAATAGTCATATAGGGGAGTGAAATGAATAATGGTGTATTAATTAAGCGAGTTGTGCTAGCGCTCTCTTTTTTGCCTTTATTGCGTTGGCTTTATCTTTATCATCAAGATGCTTTGGGGCTAGACCCCGCCTTATGGATGATGGAGAGTTCGGGGCAAACAGCATTTGTGATGCTATGTTTGACTTTGGCGATAACGCCTTTACGTCAGTTATTGTCTTTACCCGTGTTGATTTGGTGTCGTCGTCCATTAGGGGTGATGACATTTTTCTACGCTTTTTGTCATTTTGGTATTTGGGCGGGTGCAGAGCGCCATTTTAGTTTTGCTTTGATGGGGCAAGGCATTGTCGAGCGTCCAGCGATTGTATTGGGTGTGATTGCATTGATTTTATTGGCAGTGCTTGCATCGACTTCGAATCAAGGTATGGTACGTAAGCTGGGTCGCCGTTGGCAAAAACTACATCGCCTCGTTTATGGGATTGCGGTGATGGTGTCGGTGCATTTTGTGATGATGCAAAGAGTGGATGAGAGTGCAATGCATGCTTATATTGGTGTAGCGGTGATAACGTTGTTATTGCTGTGGCGTGTGGTCTCTCATCTGAAAAATCAACGTGTGATTGCCGATAAAATGGCGAGTATTCATGGCTCAAGTGAACAGCGTATGGTTAGAGAGGATAGTCATGCCTCCACTAAGATGGTCTCGATTCAGGTCTCTCGAAAAAAATAGTGTGCGGATGTAGGTGTGTACTAGGACATGATAGGGATGGTCAAAAGGCTTCTGATAATGATAAATAAAAAATGGTATAAATACGGGCTAATCGGACTGGTGAGTATGGTATTGAGTGCGTGTGCTTCGTCAGTGGTGGATGAACGTTATCAGGCTAAGGGGCAAGATAGTCGAGTGAAGTATGTGGTCATCCACTATACATGGGAAGATATGCCTAATTCATTACGTATTTTGACTGAGGGTGAGGTGTCAGCACATTATCTGATTAGTGATGATGAACCTGCTAGAGTGCTGCAGTTGGTGGATGAAACGCAACGCGCTTGGCATGCGGGACTTAGTCAGTGGAAAAGTGATGTCAATCTTAATGGGAACTCGATTGGGATTGAAGTGGTCAATCTCGGTTCGCGTCAAAGTGGTCAGGCGGTACCGGCAGAGAGTAGCGGATGGCAGCCTTTTACCCGTTCGCAGATTGAGCGATTAATCGTTTTACTTAAGGATATTCAGGCTCGACATGGTATTCCAGCAGAAAATATCCTCGGCCATAGTGACATTGCTCCTCAGCGGAAGGTGGATCCGGGACCTTTATTTCCATGGCAATGGTTGGCACAAGAAGGTTTGGGGCGGTGGTATGATGAAAATCGTGTGACTGAGTTAATGCAGCAATACCGCCAAACTGGGTTGCCGTCGGTATTGGATGTGCAGAAACAACTGCGTCAGATAGGTTATATGATTGAACTGACAGCTGAGATGGATAAACAGAGTAAGAATGTCTTGCGTGCTTTTCAAATGCATTATCGTCCTAGTCGTTATGATGGTGTCTTGGATTTAGAGACGGCAGCGATTTTGCAGGATTTAAGCCGTTGATGATAATTTGGTGATATTTAAGTACATCCGTAATGAGGTCTCATGGATACGCTTAAAACCAAAACGTTCATAAAAACTGATTAAATCAGGGCTTTTCGCATCGACAACCGCAAAAGAAATTCTGCTCATGGTCGATAATTTGATGATGGTGTTGAGTGCATGAGCCAAGAGATGTTTGGATAGACCCTGTCCTTTGTGGTGTTTATCTACAGCAAGACGCCTAATTAAGCAGCAAGGAATATTAATAAAAGTAGGAAACCCCTTTAAGTTAGGGTTAAAAACCTCTGGCTCGATATGGAGGTTGCTCAAGGAATAAAATCCTAAGACTTTAGAGGGTGTGCTATCGTCAGCCAAGATATACGTCTTGGCTAATCCTTTTTTCGCATATTGCCCAGCATATTGAGCCAAGAAGTTGTTGAGCGAAGGATTGCCACAGTCAAACAATTTTCTATCATGAGAGGGGTCGAGGACTTTAACGGTTAGCAAGTTCTTCCCCTAATGCTAAGAGGTCTTTAAGTTCTTGATTAGCAGGGCTAGGGGATTCGAGTTCTTGCATTAGGCGATTCCAGCTATCTTGGTTAACTTTCCAGACAGTTTCATCTTTAAGCATTTGTAGTGATTTTTCGTACATGGTCGAGAGGATAAAATGACTCACCGAGAGCCCGACCAGTTGGCTGGCTTGTTCGATGAGTGCTTTTGCCTCAGGTGTTGTACGAATACTAATTCTCTCTGTTGCTTGCATAATTAAGCTCTTTTGTGTGTCTAATAGATGTACATTCTAACTCATAAACAACAAAATGGGTAGTGTATTCTGAGGGAGAGTGGTCTACGCCAAAAAGAGAAATAAGGTCGCTTGTTTATCTAAATCAGGAGGGGGTTGCTTTTTCCATTCGGCAATGGTGTGGGTTTTAATCCATTCTTGCTCTGTGGTTAGTGCACGGGCGATACAAAGTCGTGTGCTTGGTTTCAAAGTATCTAATAAGGTTTGAAACATCGCCATATTACGATAAGGGGTCTCAATAAATAATTGAGTCTGCTTAAGTTTGGCGGAGGTATTTTCCCATTGTTGGAGCTGTTTAGCACGCTCTTGGGTTTGTACGGGGGCATAACCATGAAAGGCAAAGCGTTGACCGTCTAAGCCACTTGCCATCACACCTAATAAAATAGATGAGGGACCGATCCAAGGAATAACTTGAATATTTAGTTTGTGTGCTTCATAGACGACAAGTGCACCGGGATCGGCGACAGCAGGGCAGCCTGCCTCAGAGACTAAACCAATATTGCCCTCGCTATCAGGGGCTTTTAGCCATTCACGCATTTCTTGAGGGGTGGTTTTGTTGCTCAGAGTGTGGATGGTGATTTCTTGGATAGGCTTCACTGTGCCGATGAGTTTAAGAAAAGCACGTGCAGTCTTAGCATTTTCAGCAATATAGACATTAATCTTGCTCGCCATTGCTTGCGCTTCTTGAGGTAGCCATTTGTTTGTCGGTGACTCGCCGAGGCTGACGGGAATAAGATGTAATTGAGTCATCACAATGCACTCGCTTGTAGAGTAGGGTTGATACCGAATTCGCGTAACATCTTGGCAAGAGCGATGAGAGGTAGTCCAATAATGGCAGTTGGGTCATCACTCGTCATACGCTCCATGAGTGTAATACCAAGGGCTTCTGCTTTGGCACTGCCTGCAGTGTCAAAAGGTTGTTCGACGGTGAGATAATGGTCGATTTCTGCCGAGCTTAACTCGCGGAAATAACAATGGGTGATGACATTAGTGTGAAGAAGTTTTTCTCCATTAGTTACGGCAAGTGCTGAGTGAAATTGAACGTGTTGTCCACTCAGTTGAGCGAGTTGTTGTTGCGCTTTTACAAAACTACCGGGTTTGCCGATAGGGGAGTCACCGAGGGTGGCAACTTGATCCGAACCAATGACAATCGCCCCCGGGAATTGCCGGCTAATGGCTTGTGCTTTTTCGATAGATAAGCGGATAGCAAGTTCTACAGGGGATTCGCTGGGCTTTGGGCTTTCATCGATATTGGGTGAGTGCGTCGTAAATGGTAGTTGAAAACGTTCTAACATCATTTTTCGATATTTAGAGGATGATGCCAAAATAAGAGAAAATGTAGAATTTTGCATGGCTTGATTTGACCAAATTTAAATAACAGGTTATTATTTCATGTTTTACGGAATTTGTGAATTTCATTATAAATCATCAATTTCCGAAGATTGGCATAGTATAATGCTGAGGAGAATGCATGGATAAGTACGTGGATCTGAGTGATTTAGTGCGTTTATCGCAAGAAATCCAAGGGAGAGTACCTGTAACGGCTTTTTCTCGTCTAGCAGAGGATTTGCCAGAGCAGGTAGAGTTAACTGATGTCGAATGGTCTATCCGAGGTCATCAGAAGCCCTATGGGCCTGCTTTAGTGACATTGCATGTTGTTGCAAATCCTCAACTGACCTGTCAGCGCTGCCTTGATTTGTTTCATTACGCTGTCGATAGCGAGGTTGTTTTAGAAGTGGTTACTTCTGTAAAGGCCTTTAATGCGGATGTGGATGAGTCAGGAGAGATTGATAGTCAGGCCTATGATAAAATTCTCGCTAATAAGCCAGTGGATATATTGGAATTAGTCGAAGACGAACTCATTCTGAGTTTACCTTATATTCCTAAGCACGAAGAGTGTCCGGAATTGGTAGAGTTACCAGAGGATAACTTAGAAAAGAAACCTTCTCCTTTTGCAGTATTAGAGAAGCTTAAATATTAACCTTACATTATCTGTTTCATAGCGATACAGTATTATTTTTTGGAGTCATCATGGCTGTTCAACAAAACAAAAAGACACCATCTAAACGTGGTATGCATCGTTCACACGATTTCTTAACTAACCCACCAACAGCAATCGAGCCTACAACTGGCGAATTGCACTTACGTCACCACATCAGCCCTAACGGCGTATACCGTGGTCGTAAAGTGTTAAAAACGAAAAACGACGAATAATTGTTAAATAAGTTTTACGCTTAATTTAATCATTATCCAATCGTGATACGTATTGCTATTGATTGTATGGGGGGAGACTTTGGTCTCCCTGTTACTATTCCTGCTACTGTTCAAGTTGCTGAGCGACGAGCAGATGTGCATTTTCTTCTCGTAGGCAATCAGCACGAGATTGAGCAGGCTTTACGTTCCGCGAAACCTTCCCGTCTTAATCAGTTCACTATTGTGCATGCCGAAGAGGTGATTACAATGGATGATCCGATTGAGGTCGCTTTGCGTCGTAAACGCAAATCTTCTATGCACGAAGCTCTACATGCTGTCCGTGAGCAGCGTGCGGATGCGTGCGTTTCTGCAGGAAATACGGGTGCTTTAATGGCGGTTGCGCGTTTTATTCTTAAAACGCTTGACGGCATTGATCGTCCAGCGATTGCAACAGCATTACCTAATCAGCTTGGCAAGGGGACGACCGTATTAGACCTAGGTGCTAATGTGGACTGTACGCCCGGGCATTTATTGCAATTTGCTATTATGGGTAGTGCTTTAGCCCAAGCGGTGGACGGTATTGATAACCCTAAAGTAGGCTTATTGAATATCGGTCATGAGGCAATCAAAGGCAATGAGGTCGTTAAAAAGACGACTGAATTATTACAAGCAACTCCACTTAATTTTATTGGCAATGTCGAAGGAGATGATATCTTCAAAGGCACGGCTCATGTGGTTGTTTGTGATGGTTTTGTCGGCAATGTCTTACTAAAATCTGTTGAGGGGCTGGCGAAGATGGTCAGTGGTATGCTCAAACAGAGTTTTTTACGTTCGGTGTATAGTAAGTTGGCGGCGCTGATTGCTAAACCTGTGCTTTCCACATTCCGCGATCAAGTCGATAATCGTCGTTATAATGGGGCAGCTTTATTAGGATTGCGTGGCGTGGTTTTTAAAAGCCATGGCTCAGCAGATGTCTTGGCGTATAGTTATGCAATTGAGCGTGCTTATATGGCTGTGCAGAGTCAGCTTTTACAAAAAACGATTGTCGGTATCGAAGCAATTACACAAAACACTCAAGCTTCTCATTCTAACCCTTCTCAAGAACTCAACAACGATAACAAACCTGCCTTATAATACAGGCGAGTGAATAAGGAGTTACACATGCCATTCTCAAAAATTATTGGTTCGGGTAGTGCTTTACCTTCAAACATTGTTTCAAATGATGTTTTATCTCAGCAATTAGCCGCTAAGGGTATTGAAACTTCTGATGAATGGATTGTATCTCGAACGGGGATTAAGCAACGTTATATTGCAGCAGATGATGTTAAAACAAGTGATTTGGCATTTGAAGCAGCTCAAAAAGCGATTGCTGATTCAGGTATTGATGCGGCGGAGATTGATTTAATTATTTTAGCAACATCGACGCCAGATTATATTTTCCCTAGCACGGCTTGTTTGGTGCAGTCTAAGTTAGGTATTGCGGGTGCTGCAGCGTTTGATGTGCAAGCGGTATGCAGTGGCTTTGTCTATGCTTTGACGACGGCAGATAGTTATATTCGTGCAGGCAATGCTAAATGTGCTTTAGTCATTGGTGCGGAGACATTTTCACGTATCATAGACTGGAATGATCGTGGTACATGCGTATTGTTTGGTGATGGTGCTGGCGCTTTTGTATTAAAGGCATCAGATGAGCCGGGTATTTTAGCTACTCAACTTAATGCAGACGGTAGTTTGCATACTATTTTGCATACGGCTGGTGGTGTACAACATGGTCAAGTGGTGGGTGATCCATTTTTGCGTATGGATGGGCAGGCGGTCTTTAAAACGGCTGTTACCTCGCTAGAAGCTTCAGCATTATCGGTATGTGCTAAAGCAGGCATTGCACCAGAGACAATTGATTGGTTTGTGCCACACCAAGCAAATGTACGTATTATTAACTCATTGGGTCGTAAATTAGGGCTGGATGAGGATAGAATAGTGGTGACAGTAGATAAACACGCCAATACCTCTGCGGCAAGCGTACCTTTAGCATTTGATGCGGCACGCAAGGATGGTCGTATTCAAGCAGGACAAAAAGTTTTGCTCCAAGGTGTAGGCGGTGGCTTTACTTGGGGCTCTGTATTAGTTCAAATTTAAAAAAGCGAGAAAAAGATGAAATTAGCTTTTGTTTTTCCAGGTCAGGGTTCGCAATCAGTGGGTATGCTGGATGCATGGGCAGACAATGCTGTTGTGCAAGATGTCATGAAAAAAGCGAGCTTGGCATTAAATCAAGATTTAAATGCCTTAATTGCAACGGGTCCTGCTGAGCAATTAAACTTGACGACAAATACACAGCCTGTGATGTTGGCAGCTAGTTATGCGATGTATGAAGCGTATCTTGCTGAGGGTGGTGTTAAGCCTGTAGTAGTCGCAGGACATAGTTTAGGTGAGTATACTGCCTTGGCAGCAGCAGGTGTGGTAGGTTTGGAGGATGCTGTACGTTTAGTACGTATCCGTGCGAATGCGATGCAAGAAGCGGTGCCTGTGGGTACAGGCTCAATGGCGGCAGTGCTTGGCTTAGATGATGATGTGGTGAAAAAAGTATGTGCAGAGGCTGCTCAAGGTGAGGTGGTCGAGGCGGTTAATTTTAATGCACCTGCACAAGTCGTGATTGCCGGTAGTAAAGCGGCTGTTGAGCGTGCGTGTGAATTAGCCAAAGCGGCTGGTGCAAAGCGTGCATTGGTATTGCCTGTTTCTGCGCCTTTCCATTCTTCTTTATTGGAGCCAGCTGCAGCGGTATTAGCTGATGCACTAGCGAAACTCACATTTAATACGCCAGCATTCGATGTCATCAATAATGTGGATGTAGCGGTATTGCAAGATCCAGCACAGATTAAAGATGCGCTAGTGCGTCAAGCATGGCATGCCGTGCGTTGGGTGGAAACGATTCAAAAAATGCAAGCAGAGGGTGTGACGCATATTGTGGAATGTGGTCCGGGTAAAGTATTAACAGGTCTTGTTAAACGTATTGCACCAGAAGTTAATGCTTTATCTATTACGGATCCAGCGTCATTAGCCTCTGTTTTAGAAACCTTAAAAAACTAAGGATACAATTATGTCAAAAGAATTAGCAGGTCAAATTGCATTAGTGACTGGTGCAAGCCGTGGTTTAGGTCAAGCGATTGCGCTTGAATTAGCTCAACGTGGTGCGACAGTCGTGGGTACAGCTACATCAGAAGCGGGTGCGCAAGGGATTACTGAGCAATTAGCTGCTTTGGGTGGTCGTGGTGTGGTATTAAACGTGACGGATGCGGCAGCTTGTGATGCTTTGTTAGCAGAATTAGCAGCAGAAGGTGGTCCCCACATTTTAGTCAATAATGCGGGTATTACGCGTGATGGCTTAATTATGCGTATGAAAGATGATGACTGGGGTGCTGTGATTGATACTAATCTCACGGCAGTATTCCGTTTGTGCCGTGGTGTGGTAAAGCCGATGGTCAAAGCACGTGGTGGTCGTATTATTAATGTGACGTCTGTGGTGGGTGAAAGTGGTAATCCAGGTCAAGCGAATTATGCGGCAGCTAAAGCGGGTGTAGCAGGTTTGACACGTGCATTAGCACAAGAAATTGGTAGTCGTGGTATTACGGTTAACTGTGTTGCTCCTGGCTTTATTGATACAGATATGACACGTGCCCTAGGTGAAGAAGCCACACAGGCGCTATTAAGCAAAATCCCAATGGCTCGTTTAGGTCATGTATCGGATATTGCACAAGCCGTGGCTTTCTTGGCGAGTCCAGGGGCAGGTTACATCACAGGTAATACGCTACATGTCAATGGTGGCATGTATATGGCGTAGCAAAGCTATGCGATATACATAAGCTATTGTGTATCTTTATATATTTTTAGCAAATATATATATTTTTGACGAGTTAAACTCCACAGTCGTTTAACTCGCCGAAACAAAAAAATTCATTTTGCTAGAAAATTTGGAAAAATCTGGCAAATTTTTATAAAATGCAAACTAGCAGTTTTGTTTGCAAGGTTTTGGTTAATGCATAGGGCATTGGCTAATTTTTCTTCTTTAAACAGCCTTACTTTTTTAGGGGCTATAACTTAGGGAATAAACCCTATTGGAGATTTACATGGATAGCATCGAACAACGCGTCAAGAAAATCGTCGCAAAACAGTTAGGTGTAAGCGAAGCAGAAATCAAAAACGAGTCTTCATTTCTTGACGACTTAGGTGCAGATTCACTAGATATGGTTGAATTAGTAATGGCTTTCGAAGATGAATTCGAAGCTAGCATCACTGATGAGCAAGCAGAAACAATCACAACAGTTCAAAAAGCGATTGATTTTATCTCTGCTCAAAAAGCGTAATAGGCTCACGCAAGTGGGGTTTAATGGTTTTAATGAGTCTTTTTAGACTCATTAAAATCTACCCCTTAAAAGAGCGTATAGGAAAGATTACTTATTCAGTTATCGTTAATTTGGTGTAATTTTTCCCATGCGTTTTTTTTGAAATTGTTGTTAATTTCAAACGTCATTTGAATAATACAGGAGTCATCTGTGAAAAGACGTGTAGTGATTACAGGTTTAGGTATTGTATCCCCAGTAGGTAATAGTATTGCGACGGCATGGGATAACATTGTAAACGGCCGTTCTGGTATTACGAATATTACTCGTTTTGATGCGAGCCCATTTAACTCACAAATTGCTGGTGAAGTAAAAGGCTTTAATCCTGAGGATTACATTGGAGCTAAAGAAGTTAAGCAAATGGATACTTTTATCCATTATGGTATTGCTGCGGCAATTGATGCTTGGCGTGATTCTGGTCTTGAAGTCAGTGAGACGAATGCTCATCGTATAGGGGCGATTGTAAGCTCTGGGATTGGTGGTCTAAAACGTATCGAAGAAACACAAACTGACTATCTTGAGAAAGGTGCTCGTCGTATTTCTCCTTTCTTTGTACCTGCCTCATTAATTAATTTGATTTCGGGTCACTTAACGATTATGTTAGGCCTAAAAGGACCTAGCTATGCTGTAGTATCTGCGTGTACGACAGGTTTACATTCTATCGGTGATGCTGCTCGTTTAATTGAGTATGGCGATGCTGATGTAATGATTGCAGGTGGTGCTGAGGCGACAGTTTCTCCTTTGGGTATTGGCGGTTTTGCGGCGATGCGTGCTTTATCTACACGTAATGATGATCCTGCGACAGCATCTCGTCCTTGGGATAAAGATCGTGATGGTTTTGTATTGGGCGAGGGTGCAGGTGTATTAGTCCTCGAAGAGTACGAACATGCGGTTAAGCGTGGCGCTAAGATTTATGGTGAGTTTGTCGGCTATGGTATGAGTTCAGATGCGCATCATATTACTGCCCCAGATCGTGAAGGTCCTTGTCGTGGTATCCAGAATGCTTTACGTAATGCAGGTATTAATGCTGACCAAATTAACTATGTAAATGCCCATGGTACATCGACACCATTAGGTGATAAGAACGAAACAGAGGCACTGAAATTAGCGTTGGGTGATCATGCTTATAAAGCTGTTATCAACTCAACTAAGTCAATGACAGGTCACTTATTGGGGGCTGCAGGTGGTATTGAAGCTGTGTTTACGACATTAGCTGTGCATCATCAAATTTCTCCGCCAACTATCAATATCTTTAATCAAGACCCCGAGTGTGATTTAGATTATTGTGCAAATGCGGCGCGTGATTTAAAAATTGATTATGCTTTATCGAATTCGTTCGGTTTTGGTGGTACTAACGGTTCGATGATTGTGAAGAAACTCTAAGGAGTTTATCGTGTACGCCCCATTGCAGCAGGCTTGGACAAGAGAAATTGAGTTGCCGGCTTTCCAAATGGAGCGTTACTTTAAGGCCCTAATGGTATTTTTGGCATGCTTCAGCGTATTGGGCTGGACATATGCCTTGATTGCTTTAGGGCTTTTTTGCGCTTATCAACATAGCATACCTCTTGCTAAGTCCTCTTCAATGACGTTTTCTCCTGAGGGGGTAAATTATGCGATCATCGATAAGCAACAGCGAGAGCAGTGGCATATGGAATACCCCTTGTCTGTGGCATTGGGATGGTGTTACCTTTCATTGAGACTACCACATAAAACGCTGACGATTTGGCGATGGCAAGTAAGTGATGGTGATTGGCGCTGTTTGCGAACCTTAGCGAAACAGGTTTGGCAACAGCAATGATTTCCAGTTATTACAAGACGCTTGAAAAAAACGGCACTCACTATAAACTAAGTAAAAAGCAAATATTACTTGCTAGCTCATAAGGTATTTTAGTACTTTAGTACATGATGAAAAAAGGATAAAAATATGCAGATTTCACAGAAATTATCAACATTAGCATTGGCTTTATTGTTGGGATTTTCTTCAACAAGTATGGCAATGGGGGAAAATGTTCAATCGCCAAGTACATCAAATACAGCTCCCGCATTATTAGCGGCGCCAAGCACGACCAATAATGTTTCTCATCAGTTTGGTTTGCCAGACTTTACCCCAATTGTTGAGGCAACTGAAAATGGCGTGGTCAATATCCGTACCGAAGCGCCAGTACGGTCACGTGCTCGAGGAGGTGATTTTGGTGGTTTTGGTTCAGGCAATCCAGAGGATTTTTTCCGCTTTTTCTTTGGACCTGATTTTATGGGTCCAGACGCTCGACCTCGTCAATATCAACCTAATCGTCGTCAAACGCCTCGTTCAGATGAACAGCGAGAAGAACGTACCGTACCAAGTGGCGTAGGTTCTGGTTTTATTATTTCTGAAGATGGCTATATTATCACTAATGAACATGTCGTTGATGGTGCGAGTAAAGTCATTGTCACCTTAAACGATAGCAAAGAATATACGGCTAAGGTGATTGGTGTGGACAAGCGTACAGACTTAGCTTTATTAAAGATTGAAGCTAAAGGTCTTAAAGCCTTAGAAATAGGAAATTCTGAAACGCTGAAAAAGGGTCAATGGGTGTTGGCTATTGGTTCGCCCTATGGTCTTGAATCAACGGTTACTTCTGGTATTGTAAGTGCGATTAATCGAGATACGGGTGATTATTTACCATTTGTTCAAACGGACGTGGCGATTAATCCAGGTAACTCTGGTGGTCCTTTGATTGATTTAAGTGGTAAAGTAGTCGGTGTGAATAGTCAAATTTATACACGTAGTGGTGGCTTTATGGGGATTTCTTTCTCAATTCCTATTAGTGAAGCGATGAAAGTTGTTGAGCAACTAAAGGAAAATGGTACGGTTGAGCGAGGTCGTATTGGTGTGACTATTGGAGAAGTTCAGAAAGATATTGCTGATGCGCTAGGTCTTAAAGATACAAAAGGTGCTTTAGTAAGCAATGTTGAGCCTCATAGTCCAGCAGAGAAAGCGGGAGTGAAATCGGGTGATGTTGTGCTTAGTTTTGATGGTAAGTCAGTTGCTAAGTGGAATGATTTACCTCGTTTTGTTGGCTTAACTAAACCAGGTACAACGGTAGATATAGAGGTATGGCGTCGTGGTAAAGCAGAAAAACTTAGTATTACTTTAGAGAGTACTGAATTAGGTAAGACGACGGCAAAAAACTCTAAATCAGCTAATGCACCGACAGCCACTGATCGTTTAGGTTTGTCTGTAAAAGCATTATCGAAAGAAACACAAGATAAATTGCGTGCACCTAATGGTGTAGAAATCGTGACAGCAGACGGTGGTGCTGCGGATGTGGGATTGCGCTCGGGTGATGTCGTGATGGTAATTAATGATAACGATATACGTTCAGTTGCTGAGTATCAAGCAGTAGTGGATAAACTTCCTAAAGATCGAGCGGCGGCGCTTTTAATCCGTCGTGAAAATTTAACACAGTGGGTCGCTGTAACACCCACAAAATAAGTTACAATACAACATATTACTTAGATTTATAGGCTGATGGTTGAGAGTGCTTTTTAAGTGCTCCCACTATCAGCCTATGAGCGTTTAAACTTATTTGATAAATTTTCAATGCAACACATTCGTAACTTCTCTATTATTGCGCATATTGACCATGGTAAATCGACTTTGGCAGATCGCTTGATTCAACGTACTGGCGGCTTGGCAGACCGTGAGATGTCTGCACAGGTTCTTGACTCTATGGATATTGAGCGTGAGCGCGGTATTACGATTAAAGCGCAAACAGCAGCTCTGCAATATAAAGCCAAAGACGGTAAGGTCTATAACTTAAATATCATTGATACGCCCGGACATGTGGATTTCTCCTATGAAGTAAGTCGTTCTTTATCGGCATGTGAGGGAGCATTATTAGTGGTAGATGCTAGCCAAGGTGTAGAAGCGCAGACGGTCGCTAACTGCTATACAGCGATTGACTTAGGTGTTGAGGTAATTCCTGTTTTAAACAAGATGGATTTACCGTCAGCAGAGCCAGACAATGCGCGTGCAGAGATTGAGGATGTGATTGGTATCGATGCCTCTGATGCGGTATTAGCGAGTGCTAAGACAGGTATGGGCATTGATGAGATTTTAGAGGATATTGTTAAAAAGGTTCCGCCCCCTAAGGGAGATCCTGAAGCACCGCTACAAGCCTTAATTATTGACTCATGGTTTGATAATTACGTGGGTGTGGTGATGCTGGTACGTATCGTCAATGGGACGATGAAAACCAAGGATAAGATTAGTTTTATGGCAACAGGGGCTTCGCATTTAGTAGAGCAGTTGGGCGTATTTACTCCAAAATCCTCGCCACGTCAGCAGTTATCGGCAGGTGAAGTAGGATTTGTCATTACCGGTATTAAAGAGCTAGCTCATGCGAAAGTTGGTGATACGATTACGCATGCACAGCACCCTGCAACAGAGCCCTTACCTGGATTTAAAGAGGTCAAGCCACAAGTATTCGCTGGACTGTATCCTGTCGAAAGCAGTGAGTATGATCAGTTACGTGATTCATTAGAAAAATTAAAACTTAATGATGCGGCATTGATGTTTGAGCCTGAGGTTTCACAGGCTTTAGGTTTTGGTTTCCGTTGCGGTTTCTTAGGTTTATTACATATGGAAATCGTTCAAGAACGTCTTGAACGCGAATTCGATATGGATCTCATCACGACAGCACCCTCGGTAGTGTATGAGGTTGAGAAAAATGATGGTGAAGTGGTGATGATTGATAGCCCCTCACGCATGCCTGATGTGGGTACGATTCGTGATATTCGTGAGCCTATGGTGAATGTGACGCTATTCATGCCGCAAGATTATGTCGGTCCAGTGATGACACTATGTAATAATAAGCGTGGTATTCAGAAGAATATGAGCTATCACGGTCGCCAAGTGCATTTGACGTATGAAATTCCTCTAGCGGAAATCGTCTTGGACTTTTTCGATAAATTAAAGTCAGTATCGCGTGGTTATGCGTCGATGGATTACGAATTCTTAGAGTATCGTAGTGCAGATGTGGTACGTGTCGATCTTTTAATTAATGGTGACAAGGTAGACGCGCTATCTATGATTGTTCACCGTTCTGTGGCACGTTATCGCGGACGTGAGGTAGTGAGCAAAATGCGTGGATTAATCCCTCGTCAAATGTATGATGTAGCGGTACAAGCGGCTATTGGTGCAGAAATTATCGCACGCGAAAACGTAAAAGCTTTGCGTAAAAACGTCTTAGCAAAATGTTATGGTGGTGATATTACGCGTAAACGTAAATTACTAGAAAAACAAAAAGCAGGTAAGAAACGTATGAAACAAGTAGGTAGCGTAGAGATTCCTCAGGAGGCATTCTTAGCGATTCTACAAGTAGAAGACAAATAATTTAAAGGATATGACAATGGATTTTGCTTTAATATTTTTTATTTTATTAGTCGTTACTTGGTCAATTAAGTTATTAGACAAGTGGGTATTAAAACCTCGCCGTATTGCAAATTATGGCGCAGAGCATGCTGATGAACATCGTTCAAAAATTGTGGAATATGCGATTAGCTTTTTCCCAGTTATTTTATTTGTATTTGTATTGCGTTCATTTATTGCAGAGCCATTCCGTATTCCTTCGGGGTCGATGTTACCAACGCTACAAAATGGCGATATGATTTTGGTCAATAAATTCTCATATGGTATTCGCTTACCTGTGATTGATCAGAAGATTATTCCTTTAGGCAATCCTCAGCGTGGTGATGTGGTGGTATTTCGTTACCCAGTAGATACTAAGGTGGATTACATTAAGCGTGTTGTTGGTGTGGGTGGTGATACTATCCGTTTTGATGGTAAACGTTTATCAGTAAATGGAGTAGAAGTACCACTTCAAGAACAAGGTCCTTATGTAAAACCAAGCCAACAGCCAGGCTCACCAATGCGTTTTACGGAGACCTTGGACGGTAAAGAGCATGATATTTTATTAATGCCTATGTTGAGCCAGTTACGCCCGATAGTGAATTTCCCAAATATCGGTAACTGTCAATATCTACCAGTATCTGCCGCTGTGACTACAGGTGTGGAGTGTAAGGTTCCTGAAGGTCAGTATTTTGTAATGGGTGATA
The DNA here is from genome assembly GCF_013133795.1 of Pelistega suis. Classification (GTDB taxonomy): domain Bacteria; phylum Pseudomonadota; class Gammaproteobacteria; order Burkholderiales; family Burkholderiaceae_B; genus Taylorella; species Taylorella suis. Next base: position 120,127 of record NZ_JABGBN010000004.1, on the reverse strand, counting down.
ACCGTGATAATAGCCAAGATAGCCGTTTCTGGGGTTTTGTGCCTGATCGTTATATCGTAGGTAAGGCTTTCTTTATCTGGATGAACTTTGGTGAGTTTGGTCGTATTGGTACATCAATTAAATAATGAAATATAAAAAGTTACAAGAACGTTTATCGTATCAATTTCAAAATGCGGATTTATTAATGCGTGCTTTGACTCATCGTAGTTATAGCACGCAACATAATGAGCGTTTGGAATTTTTGGGAGACTCTATCCTTAACTTTTCCGTTGCTGCTTTGCTATTTAAATTGCTACGTGAGCAAGATGAGGGAGATTTATCGCGTATTCGTGCCAGTTTGGTGAATCAGCAGACCTTAGCCGATCTGGCAAATCAGTTGGATTTACCTGAGGTATTGTTGCTAGGTGAGGGCGAGCTAAAAAGCGGAGGTTTCCGTCGTCCTTCTATTTTGGCGGATGCGATGGAAGCCATTTTTGGTGCTATTTATTTAGATAGTGGTGTTGTCGAACAAGCCCAACAAGTGATTGAGAAATTGTATCTCCCTCTATTGGAGGATGCGGATTTTTCGACCTTGGGTAAAGATGCGAAAACACTTCTTCAAGAACTTTTGCAAGCACGTAAATTAGCATTGCCTCAGTACACGGTTTTAGCCACAACAGGGGCAGCACATGATCAGCAGTTTGAAGTAGAGTGTAGTGTACCTGATTTAAATTTATCAGCCTCTGCGATGGGAGCAAGCCGTCGAGCAGCAGAGCAAAGTGCGGCTAAATTAGTGATTGAGCAGCTCAAGAATCTTGCGCCGACTAAAAAATCCACTCAAAAACTTAAACAACGTGTGGTCACCCAATTAACTTTACCCGTTGCCGTTGAGCAAGAGGTCTAATGAGTACAGAAAACGCTTTTAAAACTGGTTTTATCGCCGTGGTTGGTCGCCCTAATGTGGGTAAATCAACCTTAATCAATGCTTTAATTGGTAGCAAGATTTCTATTGTATCGCGTAAAGCGCAGACAACACGTCATCGTATCCATGGTGTATTAACCCAAGATAATCATCAATATATTTTTGTGGATACCCCAGGTTTCCAGACTCGTCATGGTGGTGCCATGAACCGAATGATGAATCGTGTAGTCACACAGACGCTAGCCGATGTGGATGTGGTGGTGCATGTGGTTGAGGCGGGTAAATGGAGTGAGGGTGATGAGAATGTCGTTCCTCTATTACCGACCTCTAAGAAATGTATTCTCGTCATTAGTAAAGTGGATTTACTCAAAAGCAAAAATGATATTTTTGAGTTTACGACGAAGATTTTATCTAAATTCCCTTATGATGCTATTGTGCCATTGAGTGCTGTTAAGGGAGTGCAATTAGATATTCTTTTAAAAGAAATTGCGGATCGTTTACCTGAGGGTGAGCCGATGTTTGAAGAAGACGCCATGACAGATCGTTCGGTGCGCTTTATTACATCAGAATTAATTCGCGAAAAAATCTTCCGTTTGGTGGGGGATGAGCTTCCTTATGCGAGTACTGTCCAGATTGAAAAATGGGACGAAACGGATGAAGGTGTGCATATCAATGCTTGTGTGGTGGTTGAGCGTGAAAGTCATAAACCTATTTTATTAGGTGCTAAGGGCATGCATATGAAACGTATCGCGACTGAAGCTCGTCAAGATATTCGCGAAATGCTGGATAAACCCGTCTTTTTAGAAATTTATATTAAGGTACGTAAGGGCTGGTCTGAAAAAGAAAGTGCATTACGTGACCTAGGATATGAGTAAACGTCATAAAGTCTCCGAGGCATCTGCTTTTCTCTTGCACGCTAAGGCATGGAGTGAGACCTCTTGCATCGCTACCTTGTTTAGTCGAGATTATGGCTTAGTGGCGGGTATTGCCAAGGGAGCAAAACGTCCATACTCTGTTTTGCGACCGATACTCTCGCATTTTCAACCTTTATCGATTTCTTGGAGTGGACAAGGGGAAGTCAAAACAATTACTTCGGCTGATTTTGAAGGCTTTTTAGCTTTACCGGCTAAAGCAATGATGTCGGCGTGGTATATGAATGAATTGATTTTGCGAAGTTTACCCAAAGAGGATCCCCATAGTATCTTGTTTGATGAATATACCTTTGCTTTAGATAGCCTTTGTTCTGGGATTAATGAACGTAGCGTATTACGGCGTTTTGAGTGGCATCTTCTGAGAGAAGTTGGCTATGGGCTTGAAGAGGGAATGCCCGATTTTCATGATTTAAGTGTTGAGCCTGTGTTACGTCAGCGTTTACGTACACAGATTGAAGAACACCTTTCCCATCGTGAGTTAAATACACGTAAAGTGTTGAGCTCTTTGCGCTAATCTGTGTACGTCAGTTGTTTATGGGTATACTAAAAAAATCATAAACCAATTGGTCGATAGCCTTGCCAAATAGGTTTATCGAGAGAGCCGAGAGGATTTTCTTTGAGATGCACATAATAGCGTTTATTATCTTGCTCACCGTTAAGGGCTAGGGTAGTGAGCACTAGACAATTATCGACATCTTTAAGATTATCTTTGTGTTGTTGTTCATAATTGACTAATAAACGTTGTAATGCTTTTTGTTTGGCTTGTTCTGGTGTACGTGCAACAAATAAGCCATATTCATGTTGTTCGGCAAGGGTATGTGGGAGATAGGCACCCACATAGACAAAGAAAAGCTTTTCTTCTTGTGTGCTTGGTGTCGAGGAGAGAGTCACATCATAACCGTCTGCCCAAGTAATACAGGTATAGCCGTCTAGATGAATTTTATCAGCATCGCCAAACCATGCTTGGCGCAAGGCTGGTAAAGCGTCTTCTACTGTTGAGGCGACAATAAATTGAATATCATGTACTTCGATATTAGAGTGACCTGCATTGCCACCAATATAAAACATAAAGAGTTGAGGAAACATAGAGAAACCTTAAAAAATAATTGATATATTGATTATAGTTAAGTTTTGTTATGTTAGCTTGTCTTGGTGTAAATAAGCTTTGTAAACTTAATGAAGAATTTTATGATGATGAGGATAATATGTATCAACCAAATGTACTAAAACTAGTTGTGTTGAGTGGTATTTTTTGTTCAACCGTTGTACAAGCAGATACGATTATTGTTGATAGTAAAATTAATAAGGTAACGGTCTATCAACAGCAAGGTGTTGTTGAGCGTCAAGCTAAGGTGACGTTAAGTGCCGGTGAGCATATGTTGCGCTTTCCACAATTGTCTAATTTTTTATCTGCGAATAGTGTTCAGTTTATGTCGAAAGGGGCTAAACCCTTGGTTTTATTGGGGGTGGAGGCTAAAAAAGCAGAAGAGGATTTTACTCACGACAGTGATTATCAAGCAGCAGAAAAAGCCTTAAAAGAAGCACAATCCTTAGTCAGAGATGAGGAGGATGCACTACAAATCATTCAACGCCAACTGGATTGGTTAGATAAACTGGAGTCTGGTGTTACCTCTGGCGATAAAGCATTTAGTTTAGAGCATATCCAGCAGTTGCAAGGCTATACACATCAGTCGGTAAATCAGCTGTTTAAAGAGCGTCGCTTGGCGGAAGATCGCTTAGCAAACCATCAAAAGCAGCTTGCTAAAGTACAAAAACGATTTAATGAACTGACAGAAAAAATTGCTCACCGCAATACCGATATATGGCTTAAGGTGCAAGTGCCTCAAGCAGGGGAGTATCAGTTGGGATTAAGCTATACCAATGATAATTTGGTTTGGCAACCGAGCTACCAACTGTACTATGATAGTCAAAAGCAGCAGATTGACTTAAGGACTTATGCACAACTGTATCAGCGAAGCGGCGAGGATTGGAAAGATGTGCAATTAGTTTTTTCTTCAGGTGTGCCGGTGCGTACAGATGCGGCTCCTGAGACGCAACCTTGGATTATTGGTTATTATGAGCCTAGTCACAGGGATCATTTCGCTGCTGCACCTATGGCGATGCAAAAAAATATGGTTACTGAAAAAGGGAGGATGCTAGAGATGGCTGCGGTAGCACCGGAACCTGATATAGAAATAAGTCATGTCGCTGCCTTGTTTGCTTTAAAAGGCAAGGTGAGTATTCCTAGTCAAGCAGAAAAACAAGCGATTTTATTGAGTGAGTCATCACAAGCGGTGAAGAGTGAATATGCCTATTATGCTCAACATCAAGATACCGTATGGGTGACGATTCAAGGCAAAAATAGTGAAAACTATCCTTTGTTGGCAGGTGAATTACAAACCTTTTATGATGGTCGATTCGTGGGGACGGGGCATTTAGAAACCTTATATCCGCAACAGACCTTTACGCAGTTAATGGGACAGGATCAGACCATTACGGTGAAAAAGTCGCCTTTAAAACGTTTTAATGAGACCAGTGGTGTCCTTACTAAATCACAAGTGGTGAAGTTTGAGCAAGATACTGTCTTTAGTAATGCGCGTGGAGAAGCGGTTGAGGTAACTATTCATCATCGTGTTCCTAGCTCAGCACAAAAAGACATCGTGGTATCGGTACAGCAACCTAGTAATATCACATTGGATAATGTAGGGCGTTATGCGCAAAAAATTACGCTACCAGCCAAGCAAGCTGTAACGATTAAGCAAGCATTTAGTGTGGAATATCCTAAAGACAAACCAATCTCTGGTTTGTAACAAAACGTTTTAATTTTAAAATACCCTTGCTTATGGCAAGGGTATCTTTTATACTACAAACAAATGATAATTATTATCATTTGTGTTATTAATTTGTTTGGAATGTATGATGTTTAAGAAATTTGCACTCTCAGCGTCTGCGGCTGTTGTGATGGTTGCTAGCATGCTAGGAAATGCCTATGCAGCCCCTGTCGAAATTACAGACTTAGCCAATCGTAAAGTCACGGTAGATGTCCCTGCTAAGCGCGCAGTCGTGGCGTTCTACTATCAAGATTATCTCGCAGTAGCAGGTTCTGATGTATTGGATAATGTGGTTGGCTTTTCTAAAGCGGTATGGACAGATTGGGCACCAGCCAGTTGGGCGGCATTTAGTAAAGCTTTACCTAAATTAGAAAAATTAGCCGATGTGGGTGAGGTGGAGGTCGGTACTTTCTCAGTAGAAAAGGTATTGTCACTTCGTCCTGATGTACTCGTGCTTGCCAAATGGCAATATGATGCTTTAGGTTCGGATTTAGAGCCTTTAGAAGAGGCTAAGATTCCTGTCGTCGTATTGGACTTTAATGCACAAACTGTGGAGGCGCATGTCAAAACAACACAGATTATTGGTCAATTAACCGGTCAAGAAAAACGTGCGGAGGAATTAGCCTCTGAGTATAAAAAAGTCGCTACCGATATTCAAGAGCGTGTGGCAAAAGCCAATTTACCTAAGCCAAAAGTCTACGCAGAGTTTGGTAACAAAGGTCCTGCAGAGTATAGCGTGAGCTTCGGTAAGAGTATGTGGGGGGCGATGATTACCTTAGTCGGTGGTGATAATATTTCCAAAGAGGCTGTGGAGTATTATGGCCCTGTTAATCCAGAGTTAGTGCTAGCAGCAAAGCCTGATGTGATTGTCATCAGTGGTCGTGAGACAGAGCTGAAGAAAAATCCAGAGGCTTTAGCAATGGGCTTTGGTATTGATAAGGCTGAAGCAGAGAAACGCCTCGCTGGTTTCGCTAAGCGTCCGGGTTGGTCTGAATTACCTGCCTTAAAAAATAATCGTTTATATGGCGCTTATCATGCTAACTCACGTACTTTATCAGATAGTGCATCTATCCAATTTATGGCAAAAGCGATTTATCCTGAGTTATTTGTTGATTTAGATCCCACAGCTACGTATCTTGATTTCTATAAGAAATATTTACCTGTTGTGCCAGAAGGTACTTTCTATTTAGTTCCTGCATCTAAATAATTGTTGAGAGTTTAGATATATGGATAAATCGGTGGTTGCCGATATCGTCAAAAGCCAGCGTAAGCTTGAACGCAAACGCTGGCTTGTGTTGTTGGCATTTGTGATGATAAGTATAACGGGGCTGGTCTTTGATATTGTGACTGGACCGTCGATGTTACCTGTGACAGAGGTGATTAAGGCTTTGCTGGGGCATGAAACGAGTGATGCGATTAGCAAAGTCATTGTGTATGATTTACGTCTTCCCATGGCATTAATGGCCTTGGTGGTGGGAGCCGCTTTAGGTGTAGGTGGTGCAGAAATTCAAACGCTCTTAAATAATCCAATGGCAAGTCCGTATACGCTTGGTCTTGCCGCTGCCGCAGGGTTAGGGGCTTCATTGGTGATTGCTTTTGGTGGGTTTGGACTTCCGCCGGGTTTTTCTGTGCCTTTGGGGGCATTTGTAATGACGATGTTGGCGTCGGGTATTCTTTTTATGTTTGCCTCAATGAAGCGCTTTACATCGGCTATGCTGGTATTAGTTGGGATTGCTTTATTATTTTTATTCCAATCTATTTTGTCGCTTATTCAATTTATTGCGGCACCAGAGATTTCACAACAAATTTTATTCTGGTTATTTGGAAGTCTAACAAAGGCAACATGGGATAGCTTGCTGATTACGACGGTGGTGACGGCTATCTGTATTTATTTACTTTCTAAAGATGTCTGGAAATTAACCGCATTGCGTCTTGGAGAGGATAGAGCAAATAGTCTAGGCATCAATCTGCAATGGTTAAGATTTAAAACATTAGTGATTGTAGCGATGATGACGGCAACGGCGATTAGTTTTGTTGGGGTTATCGGGTTTATTGGACTGGTAGCACCACATGTTGCACGGATGCTTGTGGGGGAAGATCAGCGCTTTTTCTTGCCTGGCTCTATGCTAGTGGGTGCTGCATTTTTATCAATCGCCTCTGTTTTATCAAAGGTTATTATACCGGGGGCGTTATTCCCTGTAGGTATCGTGACATCTTTTGTAGGTGTACCTTTCTTCTTTTGGATTATTTTAACTAAGCGCTAGGAGAGGGTCATGTTAGTGTTAAAAAATTTAAATATACAACGTGGTCCTTTAACGATTGTTGAAGATGGCCAGCTATCACTTTTGGCGGGTAAAACCTATACGATTTTAGGTCCAAATGGTGCGGGTAAATCGACTTTATTAAAGACGATTTTTGGTGAGGTTGCTTTTAGTGGAATGATGAGTTATAAGGGGCAGGTTTATTCGAATAAGCATCCTTTGCGATGGCGTAAACCGATTGGTTATATGCCGCAAGATACGATGGTAGAGGCCTCATTAACAGCACTAGAAGTTGTCCTCCTTGGGCGAATTGATGCTTTACATATGCATGTGAGTGATGAGTTATTAGCGGAAGCGGCAGGGGTGCTGACGTTGTTGGGTATTGGTCATCTAGCTCATCATGATGTGATGCGTTTATCAGGGGGACAACGCCAATTAGTGATGTTTGCCCAAGTATTATTGCGTCAGCCTGAAATATTGATGTTAGATGAGCCGGTGAGTGCATTAGATATGCACCATCAGTTGAATTTGTTGAGCCGAGTTTGTCAGTATACGCATGAACAGAATTTAATAACGGTAATGATTTTGCATGATTTAAGTCTTGCTGCTCAGTTTTCTGATGAAATCATTTTGTTGGGTAATGGCAAAATTCAAGCTCAAGGCAAACCTGCTGATGTCTTAAAGGCAGATATTATTAGCGAACTCTATCGAGTGGATATTGAGATTTTATATGATAGTCGAGGATTACCCGTCATTCGACCGATGCGTAAAAATTAATTAAAGTATAAAAGGAAGTGAAGATGAAAAAATTATTAGTGATGGGTTTAATACTTTTATCGAATACCGCTTTTGCTGAACATTATGACATTAAAATGCTGAATCATGGCAGTGACGGTGGTATGGTTTTTGAACCTGCTGTATTAAAAGCTAAGGTCGGTGATACGGTGACGTTTAAACCGACGAATAAAGGGCATTGGGTACAAAGCAGAGTTGTACCAGAGGGGGCAGAAAAGTTTTTATCCGAGGAGGATAAAGAGTTTACCTTAACATTGACACATGAAGGGGTGTATGTGTACTTATGTCCACCGCATCGTATGATGAATATGGCTGGACTTATTCAAGTTGGAGCGGCACTTAACAAAGAAAAGGCAGAAAAAATGGTGCTTGAATTGGATAAGCGTGCGATGGATAACAAAGGGCGTTTAGTTAAATATTTTGAGCAAATTCAATAATGACAACGTTATGGCTAACGACTTGTCGGACATGGTCTAATCTGCCTGATAATTTAACTCTACTAGTACAGCAATTAGAGGAGCAAGGCGTAAAAGTGATTGTGGCGCCTTGGCAAGACTGGCAACAAGCAGACTGGGTATTGCCATTATGTGCATGGGATTATGCTAGTCATAGCCATGCGTTTCGTGCATGGTTAATGCGTCTCGCAGAGAAAGGGACTGGTGTATTTAATCCCTTAGAGTTGGTCCGGTGGAATATGTCTAAAGACTATTTGCTTGACTTGGCTAAAGTGGTTGAGGTGATTCCTACGATCGTTTTAGATGCACCTAATCCAGAGGCTTTTCTTGCATTGATTCATCAGAAATCATGGTCTGAGGTCGTACTCAAACCTTTAATCGGACAGAGTGGTAAAGCCGTCACAAAATGGCATGCCATGCAACAAACCGCTTTGCCTGATTTTAGTTGTTATTCATCAGGATTGATTGTGCAGCCTTATATTCAGGAGATTGAGCAATATGGCGAGACGAGTATGGTATTTTTTAATGGAAAGTTTAGTCATGCCGTCAAGCGGCAGCCACCTGTAGGGGAGTGGCGAGCAAATTCTGCTTATGGTGTTGAGGTCTTTGCGATTACACCGAGTGCAGTTGCTTTAGCGAGTGCTAATCAGGTATTGCAGTCATTGCCTGTGATGCCGATGTATGCACGTGTTGATGGGACAGATATTTTGGAACAAGGGCATTTTTTATTGAACGAATTGGAGGTGATTGAACCTGCTTTGTATTTACATACTGCGACGGAGGCAACCGCACAATTCGTTCAAGCGATATTAAACAAAATACGTAAGGGATAGTTAGGTAGCACTTTTGGGTGCTTTAACACGAGTTTTCCACCAAAACATTGCCATGGCAAAGAGGAAGAAAATCGCATTCACCAGAATGGTACCTGTCCAGAAATCAAATTTTCCTGAGCCAATCCATCCTCGCATCATATTCAGCAAATTCATATAGAGTAAGCCAACGAGAGCAGCAATAATGATACTACCTGATTTACCCATACGAGGATTCACTGAGCCGAGAGGAATAGCTAATAAGGCCAAATTTAAAAGCGCAATAGGTAAAGAAACACGCCACATGAGTTGAGCATCACTGTGAGGTCTTTTATCTTTGAGCAAAAGCTCTGAGGGTCGTGCTTTGAGTTGTTGTAAGGCGATGGTACGGATGGTATTTTCTGAGACTGCATTATCATTTTCTAAACGTAATGTGACCTCATCAAAGGCGGCGACACGTACTTCTGGAGATTGAGGAAGTAAGTCATAGCGGCTACCGGGACCTAATTCAATAAAGCGCTCTTGAGTTTTCTCGTCAGTTTTGAAGTTGGCGTATTGAGCACTAATAAAACTAACGGTACCATTGGCATTAATCTCACGAGCAAAAACAGAGCCCATCTCATTTTCTTTATTTTCTGAGGGCTCAATAAAAAAGACTCGTTGTCCTCTGGCTGTTTCAAGGAATTGCCCTTGAGCGACTTTGGCAATATCGGAGCGTTGAGCATAGCGTTGGCGATATTCTTCTGCTTGGCGATAAGCCCAAGGAGAGCTGACCATCGTCAGAACAGTTAATAGAAGGGCTACGGGAATAGCAATACGGAAAACTGGATTAATCCAGTTGGCTAGCGAAACTCCGCTTGAAAACCAGACGAACATTTCTTGTTCTCGATAATTACGCGAAATCGTTGTCAAAATCGCAATAAAGAGGGAAACGATAAGAATAATCGGTAGGGCAGTGATACTTGAAAAAGCTGAAATGGCAATCACCACGTCGGCACCAATCGTCCCTGCAGCCGCTTCACCTAGTAGGCGTACTAATAAAACGCTAAGCCATACAATAATCAGCGTTGAGAATACAACGCCGGCATGACTTAAAATTTCTGCGACAACTGAGCGTTTGAATAGCGACATAATAAAACTTTTAGGTAATAATAATGTTATACAACATAACAAGGTGATTTAACATGCAATTTACCACACAAACTAATCGTTCTTTCCATCAACTAAAAACACCGGCTTTATTTGTGGGTGTCTTTGCCGATGGCCATTTAGGCCAAGTAGCCGCAACGCTAGATAGTGACGGCAGTCTTAAGAAAATCCTTAAAAAAGAATTTAAAGCCGATATTGGCGCTACATTAGTGCTGCGTAATCTCACGGATATGGCTGCGGAGCGACTCGTATTAGTTGGCTTAGGTAACAAAGACAATTATAACGCGAATGCTTTGATGAAAGCACATTCAAGCATTGTCGAGTATTTAAAACAAAGTAGCCTAAATGAGGGGGTGAGTACTTTATTAGAAGAAAGTGCTACGCTTGGTTTTGTAGAGGCAGCACGATTTGCGGCACGTGCAGTAGGTACAGCGACGTATCAATACACGACGACATTAAGTAAACCTGTTGAAACCGTTGCCTTGAAGAAACTGACGTTCACGTGCGATAAAACCAATGATAAAGACGTTAAACTCGGTCTTGCTCAAGGTCAAGCGATTGCTAATGGGATGAATTTCACGCGTCAGTTAGGTAATTTGCCAGCAAATATTTGTACGCCGACATATTTAGGTGAACAAGCTAAAGCCCTAGCTAAAGAGTTTGCTAGCATCAAAGCAGAGGTTTTAGATAAGAAACAAATCGAAGCGTTGAAAATGGGTTCTTTCCTATCAGTAGCCGCTGGTTCAGATCAGCCTCCCCGTTTTATTGTGATGCAATATAGTGCTTCAGGTAAAACGACGAAGAAATCTAAACAAAAACCCATCGTACTAGTTGGTAAGGGCGTGACGTTTGATACGGGTGGTATTTCATTAAAACCAGGTCTTAATATGGACGAAATGAAATACGATATGTGTGGTGCTGCTACGGTATTTGGTGTGATTCGTACAGTGGCAGAGTTAGGTTTACAGCGTGATGTCGTTGCTTTAATTCCAGCGACAGAGAATATGCCGAGTGGTCATGCCACAAAACCCGGTGATGTGGTGACCAGTATGTCTGGTCAAACCATTGAAATTTTAAATACGGATGCCGAGGGTCGTTTAATCCTATGTGATGCTTTGACTTATGCCGAGCGTTTTGACCCAGAAGTCGTGATTGATGTGGCGACATTAACGGGAGCTATTATTATTTCCTTAGGTCATATTAATACCGGTCTTTTCTCTAATAATGATGATTTAGCACAGGAGCTCTTACAAGCAGGTAAGCGTGCACAAGATACGGCATGGCATATGCCTTTAGAAGAGGCTTATCAAGATCGTCTAAAGAGTAATTTTGCGGATATGGCGAATATCGGTGGAGCACCAGGTGGTTCAATTACGGCAGCTTGCTTCTTATCACGCTTTACTAAAGCTTATCCTTGGGCACACTTGGATATTGCAGGTACGGCATGGGATAGCGGTCCTAAAAAGGGAGCGAGTGGTCGCCCAGTACCATTATTAGTTGATTTCTTATTGAATAAACAATAATGAGTCGTATTGATATTGCTTATGGTGCAGAACACCGTATTAAGCAAGCCTGCCAAACGGTATATAAACACTTTTTGGCAGGTCGCCATGTACTTGTCTATTGTACTGATCCCAAGCGACTAGAAGCATTTAATAAAATGCTCTGGTCGGTTGAGGCGACGGCTTTTGTTCCTCATCCGTATTTAGGCGAGGGAGGAGATATGGCAAGAGTACATCTTTGTCATGAGCTATCGGCCCAAAGCTTAATACAATGGGGGGATGGGCAAAAACCTTGGTTGCTTAATTTGGATATCCATTGTCCTCCTTTTTTTGAGCAGTTTGATCGCGTATTAGAAATTATTTCTACTCATTCTGAAGACCGTCGTCTGGCGAGAGAGCGAGTGGCGGTTTATAAGCAAGGGGCTCATCAGATTGTTTATCACGATTTGTCGGCTAAAAATTAAGTGGGAGATTGAAATAGTTGTTGTTAAGTGTAGTGGAAATTGCTTGCATTTTCGCTTATCTACGTTAAAATCAATACTAACAATCATTTCTTTTATAGAGGTTCTTTATGAATAATTACGAACAATACTCAACAGGGCAAGCCAATGGTGCTGTTGTCCGTAATCGTGTCCTACGTAACACGTACACTTTATTGGCCATCTCTATGGTGCCAACAGTATTAGGTGCTTTATTAGCATTAAAGTTAAATCTTTTTGCAGGCCTAAGTCCTTTAATTAGCACTGTGGTCTTTTTTGTCGGTGCTTTTGGCTTAATGTTTATGGTCGAGAAAAACAAAAATAGCGCGGCGGGCGTAGGTTTCTTAATGCTCTTTACGTTCTTTATGGGCGTTATGCTTTCTCGTATCTTAGCGGCGGTATTAAGCCTAAGTAATGGTGGTGATATTATTACCATGGCTTTTGGTGGTACAGCGGTCATTTTTGCGGTGATGGCCTCTATTGCAAGTACATCTAAGCGTGATTTCTCTTTCTTGGGCAAAGCGTTATTCACGGGTGTTATCGTGGTTATCTTAGCGGCGATTGCTAATATCTTTTTAGCCATGCCTGCGTTGACGTTAGCGATTGCAGCGGCAGCGACGGTTATTTTCTCACTCTTTATTCTTTATGATGTACAACGCATCGTTAATGGTGGTGAGACAAATTATATTTCAGCGACTTTATCGCTTTACTTAAATATCTATAATATCTTTACGAGCTTATTACAGTTGTTTGGTATTATGGGTAGTGATGACTAATTAATGCACGTCATCTTTTAAATAAAGCCGGAAAGTCTATCTTTCCGGTTTTTTCATGTGTTATTTATTTTGGGGAGAATAAAATGTCAGATAATACGAATAATCCATTGCCAAATGAATATGTGAATTCAGTTAATAATCAGGTGATTCCGCAGAGTGTGGATACCCAAAAAATTGAATCGGCAGCGACTTACACCAAAATCATTTATGCGCTTTATTTGGCTTCTTTAGTGCTAGGGGTAAGCTTGATTATTGGTGTGATTATTGCTTATGTTAAGCGTGATGATATGACAGGTACTATTTATCGCAGTCATATTGATTCACTGATCAAAATTTTCTGGGTGAGTTTAGTCGTTGCGATTATTGGTTACTTGACTGCCTTTGTATTGATTGGTTTTGTTATTTTATTTGGTTTAGCGATTTGGTTCTTAATTAAGACAGTAACGGGTCTTATTAAATGTATTGATGGTAAGCCGCTTAATCCGTAAACTATAAAAAACTTAACTGCTGTGAGGTGGCGTGGTCTTCGCGGATATAACGGAAAATAAGCGTCCCCTCATAATTTTTACGCTTGCCCACTTCTACAGTCAATTTCCATGTGGGAATAGCTGCTTCTTGTTCTAATTGCTGGATAAAGATATTGAGTTCGCCTGTCTTGCGCCATTGATGGATATGACGTTCTTGCGCTGTCCATTCTAATCCTTCCTCTGGTCCCATTTTGCTTTCATCAACAGTAAATCCAGCATAGCGAATCGCATAGCCGTTTTTAATCTTGTCACAGGCAGGCACCATCACTTCTGCATTGAATAGTTGTTCTAACGCTTGTTTAGACGGACGAATACTAGGCGTTTTGGAGTTGCCTGCACGCAAGGCGAGGAGTTCATCACAAAGACTGACAATGTCTTGTGGATTGACTAAGGCTAAAAAACGACTTAATGATGCCCAGCTACGATCCGACTCGGCAAGTTTGGCATTGTCTCGCAACAACTTAATTTGTTCGGAGTTCATTTCTTCCTAGGAGTTATTATCAATTGAACAAAAGTTTGATATTTTACAAAGGATTTTGCCTAAATTTATTTTTATCATAGGAAGTGTAAAGAATTATCTTTCATCACAGAAGGTATCAGGAGTGATTCAAAGGATTGACTTTATAATGGTAGGTATGCTCGTTATAGGAATATGCTATGCCTACTTATTCTTCTATTTCTCTGGAACAGTTATTAACGTTGCCCGCAGCACAGACGGCTGTTATTACTGCGAATAATCGATTAAGTGTCTTTATCAAGACGGTCTTGTTATCGCATCTCAAATCGCAGAATAAGACGATAAGTTTACCCGCCATTAGTCCTTATAAAGCTTGGTTGGCACAGTTAGCAGATACGCTTGTGTTTCATCATGCGGATATGCCAATTGTGCTCAATGAAACGGCACAGCGTTGGTATTGGCAAAAGGCGATATTAAAAGAAAAAGCAGGTGAAGAGGTCTTAAATCCTTCGGCAGCAGCAGCTTCTCTAAGCCAAGCGCATCGTTTGCAAACAGAGTGGCAAATAGATGTTCATGATGATGAGATTAACCCTGAGTATGAAGCATTCGCCGCATGGCGATTATTATATCAACAAGAGATTGTTCCCTTAGCCGCATGGGATACACCACGATTAGCCAAGGAGATGTTAGACGCTATCAACAATAGACAGTTGCGTGTGCCAAATCATGTTGTGCTTTTAGGGTTTTATAGTTTAAGTGCTTATCAGAGGTCTTTATTAGATGGCTTAGTTGCTCAAGGGACGCAAGTGTATACATTGACGCTACATAGAGAAGTGGCCAATAGTGTGCAAGTGTTTCAGGCAAAGGATAATCAGCAAGAATTACTGGCTGCCTTACATTGGGCGAAGCAAAGCATTCAAGATTATCCAAAGCATAAATTGGCATTGGTTATTCCATCATTGCAGGAAGATGCCGCTTATCTGCGTCGAGTATTAAATAAAACGTTTGCAGGAACAGCTTTAGATAAGCGTTGGCATATGGCGGTAGGACGTCCTTTAGTCGAATGGGGATTAGTCCGCTCGGTAATGGCATGGTTTTCTCTATTGGCTGATTTTCAAAAAGGTAAAGTGGTTCTTGCCAAAATTGGTGAAGCGTTACTTAATGCAGAGTTTGCTTTTGATACTTATCATGCCGATCAGCTGGCTGTCTTGGATAGTGATTTGCGAGAAGAGGACAGTATCGCTTTATCTCGTACTCAATTTGTAGAAAGATTAAAGCGTATTCAGCCAGATTTAGCGCAAGTTTTTGATGATAAATGTATGGCTTGGCATCAAACTTATCGTTGTGCGGATTGGGCACAGGTTTATCGAGATACGCTATCTGCTTTTGGGTTTCCGGGCGTGATGAGTTTGAGTAGTGTCAATTACCAGCTATGCCGAGCTTTTGAGCAGGCAATTAAGAATTTTGCCTTATTAGATGAGATGTTGCCTGCATTAAATGCGAGTGAGGCTTTACAACTTTTCCAGCAGCAATTAATGCAAACTAGTTTCCAAGCTCAGCGAACTAAGGATGTTGTGCTGGATATTGTCGGGCTTTATGAAACAGAAGGTGGGCAATGGGACAGTGTCTGGGTACTCGGTTTGACAGATAAAGTGTTACCGCAGATGCCTAATCCTAATCCCTACTTGCCGGTGCGTAGTCAGCGACGTTGTGGTGTGATGCATGCTACACCTGAAAGTGAGATGCAATGGGCTAATCAGCTGTTTAATGCGATTTTGCATAGTGCGCAACGAGTGATATTGAGTTGGCCACATCAGGTAGGTGATGAGGTCTTACGTCATAGCAGCTTATTAAAACCTTATCTTTCTCAGGTGCAGCTATTAGCTGAAGTAGAGCGTGGTGTTGAGGAGAGTCTAGCACTTGAGGTTATTAGGGATACTAAAGGCTTACCAAAACAAGGACAAGTTAAAGGGGGGTATGGTACCTTAGAACGTCAATCGAAAAATCCACTTTGGGCGTATGCCACATTACGTTTAAATTTAAAACAATTGCCTGCTTACCCAGATACAGAGCTTAATAGTTTCTTGGTGGGTAATTTATTACATCTTGTAATGGAAAGATGTTATGCCAATGCGACATATGCAGATTTACATGATAAAGCTTGGGTTGAGACACGCTTGAGTGAAGCCTTAGCGTATGCGGAAGAAAAGGTGTTGTCGGTGGTTTCTTCAAAGGTTCTCAAGGAGTTATGTTTGCAAAGAGCCAAAGAAATCGCCTTGGAATTTATCGCTTATGATCGGGATAAGCGTTTGCCATTTGAGGTAGCAGAAGTCGAGCGTAGTTATGACTTCTCGAGTCATGGTTTGGATTTCCGATTTAAGGTGGATCGTGTGGATAGGATAGACCAAGACGGACTGGCACACTATATGTTTATTGATTATAAGACAGGTTCACTCAGTAGAGAAAATGAATACAAGGATCGTTGGTTTATACGTGAACGTTTATTAGATTTGCAATTGCCACTCTATGCCTCTGTGCTTAAACGTGCTCCAGTTAATCAAGTAGCAGGAATTGCTTTTGCCAACCTATCGCGTAAAACTCAGGGCTATGTAGGGATATGGCAGATGGCGACCACGGCTGATTATAAAGAGGATAAATTATTGTCTGAAAGTGAATGGTTAAGTATTAATCAGACATGGCAGCAAAAATTAGAAGGACTTTTCCAAGAAATTGCTGAGGGAGAGGCAAGTAATCGTGCCTTAAGTCACAAGGATTTAACGTATTGTGAGGTGACACCATTTTTACGCTTGCACGCGGTAGAGGAAGAAGAAAATGACTAAAGTAGCTATTGATCAAGAAGCGCGTAATAAAGCGGTAGATCCTCGTTATTCTTATATTGTGCAGGCGCCAGCTGGGTCGGGTAAAACGGAGCTATTGACCGATCGTATTTTAGCCCTATTAGCGATAGTGAATCGTCCAGAGGATATTTTGGCGATTACGTTCACGCGTAAAGCAGCAGCTGAAATGCGTGAGCGTGTGATGCTAAAGTTAGAGCAAGCGTTACAGGCAGAACCTACTGAAGTACATAAAAAAGGCTCATGGCAAAAAGCAAAAGCCGTTTTGCAGCGTGACAGAGAGTTGGGGTGGCACTTATTTGATAATCCTAATCGACTACGCATTCAGACGATTGATTCTTTTTGTCAGTCTTTAGTCCGTATGACACCTAGTCTTTCGGGGGCAGGTGCGAGTCTATCACCCACGGAAAATAGTCGAACTTTATTTGAGCAGGCAGTGCAGCGAACCCTTTCGATGTTGGATAAAGAGCCTTGTGTTAAGCAAGTACTCTCACATCTTGATGTGAATGTGGGTCGATTTCATGAACTATTAGTACAGATGCTCGAAAAGCGTCAGAACTGGTTAAAACTGACTCAAGACCCTCAGACGGCGCTAGAGGAAATGGTCGCAACACTCCATGGGATTGTACAACATACATTAGAGGAAGCGATTGTTGCATTGGGTCCAGATTATTTTGAGCAAGTAAAAGCCATTGTTTCTGAGGCAGCACATATGCTGGCGAGCAAAGGGGAAGAGAATCCTTTGAAAGCGTGGCTGACTTGGGATGGGCATGTATTGGGTGCGGATAGTGGCGATGTTGCGCTATGGAAGGGGGTCGTGCACTTGATGCTGACTAAGGATGGTAACTATCGCGCAAAGGTGGATTCGCGAGATGGAGTTGATGCCAAATCGCCTCATAAAAAAGCCTTTCTTGCTTGGTTAAAGACCTTGAGTGACAGTTGTGCAGAGAAATTGCATGCCATTCGTTTGTTACCTGATGAGCTGATTACAGACCATAGTCTTGAAGTGTTTCCCCAGTTTTTTGAGTGTTTGGCCTTGTGTGAGCGTTGTTTACAAGAGGTGTTTAAGGAACAGGGAGAGGTGGATTTTAATGAGATTTCTCAGCGAGCTTTACGTGCTTTGGGTAGTCAAGAAGAGCCTACTGAGATGCTACTTAAAATTGATGCCGACTTAAAACATATTCTCATCGATGAATTCCAAGATACAAACTTAATTCAAAAAGAATTATTGGATTTAATTACGTCAGGTTGGTCATATGGTGACGGTAGAACCTTGTTCTTGGTGGGAGACCCCATGCAGTCGATTTATCGTTTCCGTAATGCTGAAGTGAGTTTGTTTTTAAAAATTGCTGAAGAAGCCAAAAAAAATCAAGGTTTAGCGGATAAGGACAAACAAGTCGTCTTAGGTAATGTGGTGATGGACTTGTTGCTGCTAGAAGAAAACTTTCGTTCAGATGCGGGCGTGGTTAATTGGGTTAATCAGACATTTAAAGAGATTTTTCCTGCGAGCAATCAACTGGCATTGGGAGGAATCTGCTATACCCCTTCAAATGCTTTTAAACCAATGCAGTTTGATTCTCCGGTACGTTATTACCCCTTTACATTCACAAAAGACGAAGAGGGAAGTAAGGATAGGGCTATTCAACAGGCATTGCAATGCGGTGTCAAGCTGGTAAAAGAGGCTTTACAGACTCATTCAGAGAGTGATAATGCCGTAGCAGTATTGGTACGTTCGCGCTCACATTTAGAAGGTTTAGCGGAAGCCTTGGCTGCTGAGGGTATTCCTGTGCAAGCAGTTAAGATGGTTCCTCTTGGCGCTACTGAGGAAGTCTCTGATTTAGTACAGTTAGTGAGGGCTTTGAGTCATCGCAATGATCGTTTGGCTTGGATGTCTTTATTGCGTGCGCCATTTTGTGGTTTAACTTTAAAGAGTTTGACACACCTTTTTGAAAATCAGCTCTTGCAAAGTATTCCATTGCAAATTTCCCATTACTTGCAAGATTTAGTGAATGTAGAGCGTTTGATTGGTCGTGATGAGGCAAAGCGTCTTGCCTTTATTCATCAAGCGGTGAGTATTCCTTATGCGCAGAGTGATATGACTTTTACGGCGTATATTGAGCAGTGTTGGGAGCGTTTAGGTGCTAACCGCTTATATGCGAGCGCAGCGGCTCAAGAGAATATCCAAGCTGTGCTTAAGGTTGTCGATACTTTGGCGCCTTACGGCAATTTAGACTTAAACGAATTTGAGCGAAAAATTAATGAGTTGTTTGCGGCACCGACGAGTGAAAAGGGAGCGGTGCAAATAATGACGATGCATAGCTCAAAAGGATTAGAGTTTAACGAGGTTATTTTATTTGGTTTGCATAAGCAACCTCGAGGTGAAAGAGAGGCACTCTTAGAGATTGAAAGCGAACAAGGGCACTTGCTATTAGGGTCGATTACCCATAAAGCAAGTGGTATAGCAGATCAGGTATCTGCGTTGATTCGTGAACGTAATAAAGAGCGACAAGAGCATGAGGTCAGTCGTTTGTTGTATGTGGCATGTACACGAGCCAAAGAAAAACTGCATTTAGTGTATGTGCAGAATGCAGAGCGAGCGGCGACCAAATCGACAATGTTGGCACGTTTAGAAACGCTAATCGATCCACAACTGGTTGTGGAAGCACCTGAAGTAGACAATTCCATGCCGAGTATGCCATCGCTAGAATGGGAGGTCGATAATTCGAATCTGAAACGTTATCCTGTATCGTTGATAGAGCAGTTATCGCTGCAACACCAGTCGATACCCATGGGTTTCTCAGCACATCAAGGTGGGGCGTGGATCTTTGAGGATAAATTACCTTCTGCTATTGGTACGACGGCGCATTATTGGTTAGAACAGATGGGCTTGGATAAATTGCAAGGGTGGTCGATAGAGCGTATTGAATGTTCTGCTAGCTTAATTAAGCGTCAATTGCGTCATTTAGGTGTAGAGAGTGCAGTATTGGAAAATGCAGCACAGAAAGTGATTGATTTGTTAAGTGGGGTGCTCAATGATGAAAAAGGGCGTTGGCTATTAAGTCATCCAGCTGCTACGCAAGAATGGAGTCTCTTTAATGAAGAGGAGCAAAATCGGATTGTGGATTTGGCGATTAGTACAGAGGAAGGGTGGTTAATTGTGGACTATAAGACAAATCAACGCTTTGATGACGAAAGTCTAGATGCCTTTAAACAACGACTAATAGCTATGTATAGTGAACAGCTTAAAGGTTATGCCCATTATTTAGAGCGTTTAGACGGTCGTGTAGCAAAAACAGCAATTTATGCACTAGATGGTTGTGTGTGGATTGAGCTATTTTAATTCTGTGTTACAATGCTTGTCGGTGGGCCCCTTCGCATGGGTCGGCAGTGAATCTGGTCAGGTCGGGAACGAAGCAGCCATAGCTGTGCGGATCTAGTGCCGGAGTAAGGCTCACTCTTCATTTATACCTTTGCTTTTTCGCATGACTAATAATTATCTCGTACTCGCTCGTAAGTGGCGTCCTCGTACTTTCGAAACCCTTATTGGACAAGACCATGTGGTTAAGGCATTATCCAATGCGTTAAGCACCCAGCGTCTACACCATGCGTGGTTGTTTACAGGGACTCGCGGTGTGGGTAAGACAACATTAGCGCGTATTTTGGCGAAATCACTTAATTGTGAGCAAGGAATTAGTCCAAATCCATGTGGTGTATGTCAAGCGTGTACTGAGATTGATCAGGGACGATTTGTCGATTATCTTGAGTTTGACGCAGCATCTAATCGTGGTGTGGATGAGATGACACAGCTTTTGGAGCAGGCGATTTATGCGCCTACCGTTGGTCGGTTTAAGATTTATACCATTGACGAGGTGCATATGCTTACAGGGCATGCGTTTAATGCCATGCTCAAGACGTTAGAAGAGCCACCACCACACGTCAAGTTTATTTTGGCGACGACCGATCCTCAAAAAATTCCCGTTACTGTTTTATCACGTTGCTTACAGTTCAATCTGAAACAAATGGCACCAGAGAATATTGTGTTGCATTTACAGAATATTCTGACCCAAGAAGCAGTGAACTACGAAAATGAGGGCTTGCGTTTATTAGCACAAGCGGCTGCTGGCTCGATGCGTGATGCTTTATCTTTAACTGACCAAGCGATTGCGTATTCTGGAGCCAATATCACGGCAGATGCTATTCGTGATATGTTAGGTACGATTGATCAGCGTTATTTAGTGAGATTTTTGCAGCAACTTTTAAATGCCAATGCGCAAGGTATTTTAGACGTTGCTGATGAATTGACGACTCGAGGCTTTTCCTTTTCTAGTGCTTTAGAAGATTTGGCGAGCTTACTGTCACGTATTGCGATTGAACAGCGTTTGCCCGGTACCGTCGCTCCAGAAGACCCTAGTGTTGAGGATATTGTGCAATTATCGCAAGCCATCAATCCAGATGTGTTGCAACTTTTTTATAGTATTGCTATCCATAGCCGTGCTGAATTAGCTTTATCGCCTGATGAATATACAGGCTTTGTGATGGCGGGGTTGCGGATGTTGTCTCTGGTATCACCTCAACAAATGCGTACTGTACCTGTGCCAATATCTGCGCCGATAACACCGTCTCGTCCCGCTCAAGAAGTAGGTACTATTCAAGAAACGGCACCTCGTATTGAATCCATTTCTGGTGGGGAATCTGTTGCTGTGACAGGTGAGGATGTTGTAGAGCCCGTTGATGCTCCCCCTGTTTCTACTGAGATTGCTGTTGAGGCTCAAAAAAAAACTGAACAATTAGCAAAAACAGATGATTTTATCCCTGCTTGGGAAGATATACCTGCTGCTTCCTTACCGGAAACTGCGAGTGCTTTGTCTGATGAGGATTTTCCTTTGCAAGAAGTCTTTATTCCTGTTGATATGGGAGATGAGGACGGTGCAGCGATGATGGTGGATAGTGATTTATCATGGGTGCCACAGCATCAAGAATCCCAGAATTATACACTGGAGCAAATGGATGCCGAAAAGTGGGTGCAATTAGCCAAATCCTTTAATGTATCGGGGATGTTAGGCGAGTTGTTGCGACATACAGAATGGGTGGGTGTACAGCAAAATACGATAACCTTACGTCTATTGATGCGTATATCGGATAATTTGGGTTCAAAGGCAAAGCTGAGTACTTTATTAACTGAATACTTTAAACGGATTGTTAAGCTGAATATTGAGTTTGGTGATACAGACCAGACGGCTTTTGCGCAGGAGCAAGCCCAGGCTAAACAACGTCAGCAAGCGGCAGAGCGTAGTGTGGCAGAAAATGCTTTTGTCCAAAGCTTGCAAAAAGACTTTCAAGCGACGATAGTTCCAGATTCTATACGACCATTTTCAGGTTAAAATAATCAATGTATAGAGAGGCAAGGTTCCTCGTTATTGTTTTTAAGGAATTTATATTATGATGAAAAATCAGTTAGCTGGTTTGATGAAACAAGCACAGCAAATGCAAGAAAACATGAAAAAAGCCCAAGAGTCTTTGGGCGATATCGTGGTTGAGGGTGCTGCAGGTGGTGGTTTAGTTAAGGTATCTATGACTTGTCGTCATGATGTTAAGCGTATCACGATTGATGCTTCTTTACTAGGCGATGCTGATGAAAAAGAATTCTTAGAGGATTTAATTGCTGCTGCCGTCAATGATGCTTTGCGTAAAGTCGATAGCACGACACAAGAGAAAATGTCTGCCGTCACTGCAGGTATGCCTTTGCCTGGCGGTTTAAAATTCCCATTCTAATCTGTCCGTTCTATGTCAGTCTTACCCGATCCCGAACCTTTATATGAGTTGATTGAGGCACTGACTCAATTGCCTGGGGTCGGTAAGCGTACGGCACGCCGTATGGCATATTATCTTCTTCAAAATGATCGAGAAGGCGCATTAGCCATTCAAAAAGCGATTGAGAGTGCCTTACAGGATCTTCAGCATTGCAAGATGTGTAATTCCTTCACGCAAGAGGAAATTTGCGCTACTTGTCTTAGCCCTCGTCGAGATAATACTATTCTTTGTGTGGTAGAAACAGCTGCGGATCAGAATATGATTGAGGCTAGCCATAGTTATCATGGCCTTTATTATGTGCTGATGGGAAAATTATCGCCATTAGAGGGAATGGGTGCCGATACGCTAGGTTTTAAGCGGTTATTGCAACGCGTATTTGATTATCCTGTAAAAGAAGTCATCTTGGCGACTAATTTTACGGCTGAGGGCGAAACAACGGCACATTATTTAGGTCAAGTACTAAAAGAACACGGAATTAAAGTCTCGCGCATTGCGAGAGGTGTCCCTAGCGGCAGCGAATTAGAATACGTTGACGCTGGGACTATTGCATGGGCATTAACCGAGCGTCGAAGTGATTAGCGTATCTAGTTTCTCTGCATCAGCGACAAAGGCGCGAATACCTTCGGCAAGTTTTTCTGTTGCCATCGCCTCTTGATTTAATAAAAATCTAAACGTTTTTTCATCTAATACTAAAGGGTTGATGGCTTTTTGTTGGCTATCTTGTTCGTCAAGTACACGAGTTATTGGTGTATCCTGCTGCGATAGTGCTTGCAGTAAATCTGGGCTAATGGTTAGCAGATCACAACCCGCCAACGCAAGAATTTGCGAAGTATTTCTAAAACTCGCCCCCATAATTTCCGTTTTAATACCGAATTTTTTATAGTAGTGATAGATTTTGCTGACGGATTTTACGCCCGGATCATTACTGCCCGCATTATCCGCTTCTACCCATTGATTGCCGGCTTGTTTTTTATACCAGTCGTAGATACGTCCAACGAAGGGAGAAATCAATTGTGCTTTAGCATCAGCGCAAGCGACCGCTTGTACAAGCGAGAAGATAAGGGTCATATTGCATTTAATCCCTTCTTGTTCGAGCTGACGAGCGGCTTGGATGCCTTCCCATGTTGCAGCGATTTTAATTAATATTCGTGAACGATCGATACCGGCTTGCTCATAGAGTTGAATCAAATGTTTTGCACGCTCAATGGTTCCTTGTGTATCAAAAGAGAGGCGGGCATCTACTTCTGTTGAAACGCGTCCCGGTACAACATCAAGAATTTTCTGACCAAATTTAATTAACAAATGATCGAGCTTTTCTTCTACAGAATGGTTAGGGAATTCTTTGATAGTTTCAATAAGTAATGGCTTATAAGTGTCTTGTTGTACTGCTTTTAGAATGAGGGAAGGGTTAGTCGTAGCGTCTGTTGGTTTGTGTACACGGATGCTTTCAAAGTCGCCTGTATCGGCAACAACAGTAGTAAATTGACGTAATTGATTGAGTTGGCTAGGCATAAAATCACTTGTTTTAAATAGTAAAATTAATCAGAACTTTACATTAATTAACAATAATTGCAGCTTTATGACGACTTTCTTAAGTGTAAGTATCTTTATAAAAGATTGCAAAATGTTAAAATCAAAAAAAAATAAATAGTATTAAGTTTGATAATTTGTAGGTTTTTCTCGGGTTTGATATGTTGAGTACCAAACGCCTATTTGTCAAGATTACTCTTGTGCTATGTATGTTTTTATTATACCCAGCACAAGCCAAAGAGCGTGAGTATCGTGTTGGTGATACAGGGCGAATGTTAGGCTTTTCCAAAGTGGAAAATGAATTAGCCATTAATCCTTGTCTGGATGAGGGGCTGATTCGTGCTAAGTATGCCGATCAGGGGGTTCAATACGCTCGTGAGAATCTTAAAAAATACCCGCCGAATCTTTGCACTAATAAACAAACGCTATCTCTACTTTCTAATTGGCATTATAATGCCTCGGCTTTAGTAGCTAATTCAGAGCGACCCTTTATTTTGGGGCGAGAAATTGCTAAGAATTATGTTTTGCTAAAAGAGTGCACCACAGTGGACTGTCTAGGAAAACGCTTGCCGAGAATGCTTGAGTGGTCTAAGACAACGCTTAGCCGTACTCCGATTACCTCTCGTGATGTACAGCCACTATTTATGGGGGGAGCGCCTATTGGACATCCTCAATTGGCATTGAGAGGTCTACAGTTACCACTATCTCAACAAAAAGAAATCTGTGGTTCGGAGGATTTGTCGTCATTGAAATTTGCGACAAGCACTTTGTTGGTTTCTGGACGTGCATTGGCTGTAGTGACTTGTCATGATAAGAAGCGTTTAGGTACTTGGTTACTTGAGCGTAGCGAAAATAAAGGTCAATGGAAAGAGATTTTAGTCTTACCTGGTTTTGAAGATGTCGCTGTATTACCTAATAATCGAGAATTATATCCGCATATTTTCTACAAACAGAAGCAAGGCTCTACAGAAATTATGACGATTTTACGTTATTCGGAGGCATTTGGTTACCAAAAACGTATCCAGTTTGAGCTAGATTTTGATGCTTATGGCTTGGCTCACGCATTTAATATTCAGGTGTTTTAATTTTTGTTAATCGCTCAGATTGCCAGCAGGAAATCGTCAAAAAGTGTAAAATCAGAAAGTTTATTTATTGAATTTAACATTTCTGGGGTTTTATGGCGCTGTCATCACTACTTAAGGGAAATCAAGAGTTTCCCACAGCAATTTTAGCCCTCGCCGATGGTACTGTTTTTAAAGGTATTTCAATTGGCGCAGCTGGCCAAACTGTTGCTGAATTAGTTTTTAACACTTCTATGACGGGTTATCAGGAAATTCTTACTGATCCTAGTTATACCCAACAAATTGTTACTTTAACTTATCCTCATATCGGCAATACAGGTATTAATACCGAGGACGTCGAGTCATCAAAAATCCACGCAGCGGGTCTTGTTATTCGTAACTGTCCGACGCTTCTTTCTAATTTTCGTGCGACACAGTCTTTACCTGAATACTTAAAAGACAATGGCATCGTTGCGATTGCAGAGATTGATACACGTAAATTGACACGTATTCTCCGTGAGGGGGGGGCTCAAGGTGCGTGTATTTTGGTAGGGGATGATGTAGAAAAGGCGGTTGCGTTGGCAAAAGCATACCCTGGAATGGTGGGGCAAGATTTAGCGACACAAGTCAGTGTAAGCACCTCACACAATTGGACACAAGGTACATGGGATTTAACGCAAGGTTATACAAAACCCGCCCAAGATCAATACCACGTGGTCGCTTATGATTTTGGTGTTAAGTCTAACATTCTCCGTTTATTAGCTGATCGTGGTTGTAAGATTACCTTAGTACCTTCTCAGACCTCAGCAGATGAGGTATTTGCACTGAACCCAGACGGTGTGTTTTTAGCGAATGGTCCAGGTGACCCAGGTGCAGTCGAGTATGCTATTGAGACAGCCAAACAAGTCATCGCCAAGAAAATCCCTTTATTTGGTATCTGTTTAGGTCATCAAATTATGGGATTGGCGTTAGGTGCTAAGACTGTAAAAATGAAAACAGGTCATCATGGTGCTAACCATCCAGTTAAGGACTTAGCGACAGGTCGTGTTTATATCACAAGTCAAAACCATGGTTTTGCGGTTGATGGAGAGACATTGCCGTCCAATGCGCGAGTGACGCATATTTCATTATTTGATGGGACATTACAAGGCTTTGAGCTAACGGATCGCCCAGCGTTTTGTTTCCAAGGTCACCCAGAAGCTAGTCCGGGACCACACGATATTATTGAACTATTTGACAAATTTATCAGCCACATGGCGAAGTAGGAAATTATGCCAAAACGTACCGACATAAAAAGTATTTTGATTATTGGTGCAGGTCCAATCATTATTGGTCAAGCATGTGAATTTGACTACTCAGGCGCTCAAGCATGTAAGGCATTAAAGGCTGAAGGTTATCGTACTATTTTAGTCAATAGTAATCCGGCAACCATTATGACCGACCCTGAGACGGCGGATGTAACGTATATCGAGCCGATTACTTGGCAAGCAGTTGAAAAAATTATCGAAATCGAAAAACCAGACGCTTTATTGCCAACAATGGGTGGTCAGACAGCGCTTAACTGTGCCTTAGACTTAGCTCGTGAAGGTGTATTAGCCAAGCATGGTGTAGAGCTGATTGGTGCTAACGAAAAAGCCATCGAAAAAGCAGAAGACCGTTTAAAGTTTAAAGAAGCGATGACGGCGATTGGCTTAGAATCTGCTAAGTCAGGTGTGGCGCATTCGATGGAAGAAGCATGGGAAGTACAACAGCGTATTGCCAGTGAGATTGGTACTTCAGGTTTCCCTGTAGTGATTCGTCCAAGCTTTACATTAGGTGGTTCAGGCGGTGGTATTGCTTATAATCCAGAAGAGTTTGAGACAATTTGTCGCCGTGGTTTAGAGGCTTCTCCAACCAATGAATTATTGATTGAAGAATCTATGTTGGGTTGGAAAGAGTTTGAGATGGAAGTGGTGCGTGATAAGGCAGATAACTGCATTATTGTGTGTTCTATTGAAAACTTAGATCCAATGGGTGTACACACAGGTGACTCTATTACTGTTGCGCCAGCTCAGACCTTAACTGACAAAGAATACCAAATCATGCGTAATGCTTCTATTGCGGTATTGCGTGAGATTGGTGTAGATACGGGTGGTTCAAACGTTCAGTTTGCGGTGAATCCTCAAAATGGTCGTATGATTGTGATTGAAATGAATCCTCGCGTATCACGTTCATCAGCGTTAGCCTCTAAGGCCACAGGTTTCCCTATCGCTAAAGTGGCAGCACGTCTAGCGGTGGGCTATACTCTAGATGAGCTACAAAATGAGATTACGGGTGGGGCGACACCAGCATCTTTTGAGCCTTCTATTGACTATGTTGTCACGAAAATTCCTCGTTTTGCTTTTGAAAAATTCCCAACAGCAGACTCTCGTTTAACGACACAGATGAAATCTGTGGGTGAAGTGATGGCGATGGGACGTACATTTAAAGAGTCATTCCAAAAGGCATTACGTGGTTTAGAGGTCGGCGTTGACGGTCTTAACCAAAAGACGGTTGATCGAGAAACTTTACAAGTAGAGCTAGCTGAGCCGGGGCCTGAGCGTATTTGGTATGTGGGTGATGCATTTGATAAAGGCTTTTCGCTTGAAGAAGTCCATCAACTGACAAAAATCGACCCTTGGTTCTTACAACAGATTAAAGAAATCGTAGACGTTGAGCTTGCTTTAGAGCAAAAAACCTTAGCCGATTTAGATGCTGAAACATTACGCGATATTAAGCGTATGGGTTTCTCTGATCGTCGTCTAGCTTATCTATTAGATACGTCAGAAACTGAAGTACGTAAAGTACGTCATCAGCATGGTATCCGCCCAGTTTATAAGCGTGTTGATACATGTGCCGCTGAATTTGCCACAAATACAGCGTATATGTATTCTACTTACGAAGATGAGTGCGAGGCACAACCTACAGACAAGAAAAAAATCATTGTCCTTGGTGGTGGTCCAAACCGTATTGGTCAAGGGATTGAGTTTGATTACTGCTGCGTACATGCGGCACTCTCATTACGAGAAGATGGTTATGAAACCATTATGGTGAACTGTAACCCTGAAACCGTATCGACAGACTACGATACCTCAGATCGTCTTTACTTTGAACCACTTACGCTAGAAGATGTGTTAGAGATTGTTCATGTAGAGAAACCTATCGGTATGATTGTGCAATATGGTGGTCAAACACCATTGAAATTAGCACGTGCGTTAGAAGCAAATGGTGTGCCTATTATTGGTACTAGCCCAGAGTCTATTGACATTGCTGAAGACCGCGAGCGTTTCCAGAAGTTATTGCATAAATTAGGTTTAAAACAACCTCCTAACCGTACAGCACGTACAGAAGCTGAAGCGATTGCACATGCTGAAGATATTGGTTATCCATTAGTCGTTCGTCCTTCGTATGTATTGGGCGGTCGTGCGATGGAAATTGTTCACGAGCAGGCTGACTTAGAGCGTTATATGCGTGAAGCCGTTAAAGTGAGCAATGATTCCCCTGTATTGTTAGACCGTTTCTTAAATGATGCTACCGAGGTCGATGTGGATTGTATCGCTGATGGCGAAACAGTATTTATCGGTGGAGTCATGGAGCATATTGAGCAGGCAGGTGTTCACTCAGGTGACTCAGCGTGTAGCTTACCTCCTTATTCTTTATCACCTGCAGTGGTTGAAGAAATTAAGCGTCAGACAAGTATGATGGCAAAAGCATTAAATGTTAAAGGTTTAATGAATGTTCAATTTGCTATTCAAAATGACGAAGTCTATGTCTTAGAGGTGAATCCTCGTGCCTCTCGTACTGTACCGTATGTATCAAAAGCGACGGGGCTTCAATTGGCGAAGATTTCTGCGCGTGCGATGGCGGGTAAGACATTAGCAGAGCAGGGTATTACTAAAGAAGTGACACCGAGCCATTACTGCGTAAAAGAGGCGGTATTCCCATTTGTGAAGTTCCCGGGTGTGGATACGATTCTTGGACCTGAAATGAAGTCTACCGGTGAGGTGATGGGTGTAGGCGAAACCTTTGGTGAAGCTTTTGTGAAATCACAAATTGCTGCTGGGGTAACGATGCCTGAGAGTGGCTTAGTGTTTATTAGTGTGAAAGCACAAGATAAACTTAAAGCTATCCCTGTGGCACAAGGTTTAGTGAAGTTAGGCTTTAAGATTGCGGCAACACGTGGTACAGCAGCGACTTTAAGCGAAGCGGGTATTCCTGTACAAATCGTTAATAAAGTGACTGAAGGTCGTCCACATATCGTAGATATGCTGAAGAACGGTGAGATTAGCTTAGTGATTAATACGGTAGAGGAGCGTCGTAATGCGATTAATGACTCTCGTGCTATTCGTACACATGCTTTAGCTGGTCGTGTGACGTTCTATACAACGATTGCGGGTGCACGTGCTGCAGTAGAGGGTATGCAGTACTTACGCAACGGTAAGGGCTTGCGTGTATATCCGTTACAAACCATGCACGCGAAGTAGTTCTTTGCAGTCGTAATATCCTTGGAGGCAAGCTGTTGGTATCAATGGCTTGCTTTTTTGTTAGTTGCTCGTCATTAGCTGCTAACTCACCATCAGGTTCGCTACACGTTCCGTGCAGTCGCTGATTATTGCTAACACTACTGTACATACGCCAATCTGCCTACAGGTTTTTGTCAGTCGCTCAAACAGTGCCTCGCTGACGCTCGCCAAACTCGCTTTGTGATCAAAAACCTCTCCGGCAGACTGGCTTGATTGATAGTACTAGTTAGAACCAGCCCACACGGAGAGACATTCACTCGTAGCGACATTGGAAACGGCGAAGCACTTTCCGGAGCAAGAGTGAACTGTCTGCAGTGTGGGCGGTATCAATACACAAGTTCTGTAGTGAGGACGATACATAGGTGGGCGGTCTGCAGTGCGGACGTTAGTTACTAGTACTACTGTGCATACGCCAATCTGCCTACAGGTTTTTGTCAGTCGCTCGTCATTCGGTGCTAACTCACAATCAGGTTTGCTGCACGTTCCGCGCAGTCGCTCGAACAGAGCCTCACTTCGTTCGCCTAACTCGCTTTGTGCATCGAAACGTCTCCGCAAACCTTGCGTGCTTGAGTGAACATTACTGTGCTAGCTAGTTGTAGTCCTCACGAAGAGAACTTGATGTACCGAGCGAGTTTGCAAACGGCGAGCGATAGCGAAGCACTTTGCCTGTCCGAGCGAATACACAAGTTCTGCAGTGAGGATGATGCACAGCAAGAGTGAACTGTCTGCAGTGTGGGCTATATCAATACACAAGTTCTGTAGTGAGGACGATGCATAGCAAGATGAATGAACTGCTAATGAGAGCCATATGCATTTACCACTTGCTAATGCGTCGTACATTTACCACGGTTTTACCCCTTCGCTAGGTTACAATAAAAGCATTGAAGATTATTATCCAAAGGGGAATTGTCATGAAAGGCAGTCAAAAAGTTGTAGATTACTTTAACTTTCTTATCGCAGGTGAATTAGCTGCACGTGATCAGTACTTTATTCATTCACGTATGTATGCTGAATGGGGTTATACTAAACTATTCGATCGTTTAAATCACGAAATGGAAGAAGAAACTCAACACGCTGAGGTTTTAATTCGTCGTGTGTTGATGTTAGAAGGTACACCTAATATGCGTCCTGAGGCGTTGAATGTTGGTGCTGATGTTCCTGCTATGCTAAAAGCAGATTTAGACGTAGAATATCAAGTGCGTGATAACTTGAAAAAAGGTATTGTATTATGTGAACAAGAGGGTGACTTTGTAAGTCGTGAAATTCTTGTGGCACAATTAGTTGATACTGAAGAAGATCACGCGCATTGGCTAGAACAACAACTTGGTTTAATTGAGAAAGTAGGTTTAGAGAATTACTTACAATCTCAAATGTAATTCATATAGGAAAATAACTTTGCGAGTATTTATTACGGGTGCGAGTAGTGGATTAGGACGTGCTTTAGCACATACCTACGCAAAAGCCGGCGCAACGTTAGGACTTGTAGGGCGTCGGGAAGATGCCCTTTTGTCTTTAATAGCAGAATTGCCAGCAGGTCAGCATCAATATTATGTTGTTGATGTGACAGATCGTGAGGCTTTGCATCAGGCAGCATACGATTTTCAAGTAGGTGGTCCCACTGATATTGTGATTGCGAGTGCGGGTATTAGTGTGGGTACTGTGACGGAGTATTTGGAGGATTTTGCTGTTTTTGAAAAAGTCCACCGTACTAATGTCCTTGCTACCGTAGCGACTTTTGAACCTTTTATTGCGAATATGAAACAACGAGGTGAGGGTACATTAGTCGGTATTGCGAGTGTTGCTGGTGTGCGAGGTCTTCCCGGGGCAAGTGCGTATTGCTCTTCTAAATCGGCGGTACGTACGTATTGTGAGAGTCTACGCGTTGATTTATATAAAACAGGTATTAAGGTGGTTACGATTGCACCGGGTTTTATTGATACGCCGATGACAAAAAAGAATCCCTATAAAATGCCATTTTTAATGCCCGTTGAGGACTTTGCTCAAGAGGCATTTAAAACCATTAATAAAGGATGTTCTTATAAGGTTATCCCTTGGCAGATGGGAATAGTGGGTAAACTATTACGCTTAGTACCTAATCCCGTTTATGATTATTTTGTGTCTAAACGAGGGCGTAAACCACGAGCTCATGAGCAATAAGCTATTTGTGGCAGATTTTTAACTCATAAGAAGAGACAACACCATAAAAGGGTTGCCTCTTCTTTTTATTTTCAGTAAAAGGTCACTCAACCGTGTAGACCCTCGGGAGCCTCAGGAGCAACGAGACGTGATAGACCTGTACCACTAATATCAATTTCTTGTCCAAAACGAGGGCTGGCATTGTTCCAGTCTTTTACCGCTTGATGGATAGCCTCAGCACTATCGGCAACAAAATTCCACCATATAATCGTGGGGTGAGGTAAGGGCTCACCACCTAATAGCATAAGGTGAGTATCCGCACTTAAGCTTAAGGTAAAAGCCTCGAGAGGATTTTCTAAAATCAAGATTTCATCCGCTGTGGCTACAGTACCATCAGCAGCGGTCACACTTCCTTTGATGACTTGTACGCCATATTCCCACCCACTTTGTACAGGAATAGAGAGGGTTGTAGCGTGTTTAGATTGAATATCAATACCGAGTAGCGGACTGTATTGTGTAGTGGGTGCTGTGTACCCTTGGAAAGACCCAGTGGTTAAAACATAGTCAATCCCCTGATTAGACCAACTAGGTAATTCAGGATAATGCTCAAAGTTTGGCTTGATGTCTTTATTCATCGGTAAAGCAATCCAAAGCTGGACAGCATGTAGTGTTTTTACATGCGCTGGGGTCTGCTCTGTATGGGCAATGCCATATGAATCCCCTGTACCAGCCGTCATTAAATTGACTTGCTTTGGACGGATTAATTGACGAAAACCAAGACTATCTTGGTGCCAAACCTCTCCCTCTAACATCCACGTAAAGGTTTGTAGATTAGTATGCGGGTGAGCACCGACTTGCATGCCTTTTGAATGCTCAGGGAATACGGCTGGACCCGCATGGTCTAGAAAACACCATGCTCCAACAGTACGCTTTTGAGCTTGAGGGAGCAAACGGGCAACTGG
This sequence comes from Pelistega suis, assembly GCF_013133795.1. Lineage (GTDB taxonomy): Bacteria > Pseudomonadota > Gammaproteobacteria > Burkholderiales > Burkholderiaceae_B > Taylorella > Taylorella suis. The sequence goes on along the minus strand of NZ_JABGBN010000004.1, from coordinate 87,357 downwards.
AATACCCCCTACGTCTTTTGTTTTTGCAGGAAATTTACGCATGTCTTTTTTGAAAAGCATTACGCTTTTTTAACCCAGTCAATAAAAGTGTGAGCAAATTGTTTGAGAAAGTTGGCACTGCGCTCATCAGTGATATTGCCTTGTTCATCTACAGCATTAAAGCGACCTAAACATACCTCGGGAGCTTGAAGGATATTAGCGTTGAGCATTTGTAGTGATTGGCGCACTTGTAATGAGCAAATCAATCCACCAAATGTGCCGGGTGAGGCTGTGACCACAGCGACTTTTTTATTTGTCCAGGCACCTTGACCATATGGACGAGAGCCGATATCAATGACATTTTTTAGTGCAGCTGGCATAGAGCGGTTATGCTCAGGTGTCACAATAAGAACCGCGTCTGCCTCTTTAATCTCTGTGCGAACGCGGTCGTAGCTAGGGATAGATTGGCTATCCAAATCTTGTGTATAAAGAGGAAGGTCACTAATGGTCACTTTATGACTGCTAACATCAGCAGGAAATTGTGAAGCAATAAAATTTGCAATGTGTCCATTAATAGATTGTTGGCTGAGACTGCCGTTAATAATAGCGATTTTCATAGAATGACCTTTCATGAATTGAGAAATTATTTTAAATATGAAAAATAATGTTTAAAAATGGTATTACCCAATTATAGGACTTTCTATGGAATGAATAAATTCTATTTGTGAGACCAATTGTTTCAAAAATAGAACGATATAGAAGGGTTTACAAGTTTATGGTTCGAGTGCTATAAAGATAAGGAGATTGATTAGTTAATAGGAGTTGCTCTATGAAAGATGATAAAGTGCAAAATGATAAAAGCACGTGTGACTTAACATCAGCAGAGGTTATGGAGGCTGAAGAACGTGAGTTAGTCATTGATGATTCTGTGGATGATTTAATGACTTATTCTGATAAAGAGTTAACAGATGCTCAGATTGAGAAAAAGCGTTTGCATTTGAAAGATATCGTGCCTAAGCCTAATCAAGCATAAAAAATATTCGCGATTGGGCTAATATTTCAATCAGTTTCATAGGGAAAAGGCGTATAATTCCGAAGGTTTATCTTCTGCGTGCATTCGGACGCATCTCTTGCAAAAAATCTTTAGGAAGGTTCATATGTCTTATTTCCCTCAGTGGCGTAAACAGACGACGCCCGGTGCTATTGTTGCACCTGATGAATATCTCCCCCTAGGTCAGTCCTTATTAATGGGCGCTCAACACGTTGTGGCTATGTTTGGTGCAACAGTGTTAGCGCCTTTATTAATGGGCTTTGATGCCAATCTTGCGATTTTAATGTCAGGTATCGGTACATTGATTTTCTTCCTTTTTGTAAAAGGACGTGTACCGAGTTACCTAGGTTCTAGCTTTGCCTTTATTGGTGGTGTGGTTTCTGTGACAGGTTATGTGGCAGGTTCTGGTGCCAATCCTAATATTGGGGTTGCCTTAGGTGCCATTATTATGTGCGGTCTTGTTTATACGATTATTGGTATTATCGTGTGGGCAGCCAATACCAAAGGTCATGCTTCTGTTTGGATTGAGAAGTTAATGCCACCTGTGGTAACGGGTGCGATTGTGGCGGTGATTGGTCTTAACCTAGCGCCAATTGCGGCAAAAGGCGCCATGGCAGGTGGTAGTACATTTGATGCATTGATGGCGATTATGACTATCCTATGTGTAGGTGGGGTGGCTGTCTTTACTAAAGGTTCGGTACAGCGTCTACTTATTTTAGTAGGCTTGATTATTGCGTATGTGCTTTATTATGTATTTACAAATGTACTAGGTTATGGTCAGCCCATTGACTTTAGTGGTATTCAACAAGCGGCTTGGTTTGGTCTGCCTACCATGAGTAAGCCAGTATTTGATTTAAGTGCTATTACTGTTATTGTGCCTGTTGCTGTGATTTTAGTTGCAGAGAACTTGGGTCATATTCGTGCGGTGAGTGCGATGACGGGTCAGGATTTGGATCAATACTTAGGGCGCGCTTTTGTCGGTGATGGTGTGGCTACGATGGTATCCGGTGCTGTCGGTGGTACGGGTGTCACGACATATGCCGAAAATATCGGTGTGATGGCGGTCACGCGAGTATTTTCTACGTTGTTATTCGTTGTTGCGGCGGTTTTTGCTATTATTTTAGGCTTTTCACCAAAATTCGGTGCCTTAATTCATAGTATTCCGGGACCTGTATTAGGGGGTGTCTCTATCGTGGTATTTGGTTTAATCGCTGTAGCGGGGGCACGTATTTGGGTGATTAATAATGTGGACTTCTCTGATAATAAAAACCTGATCGTTGCTGCGGTCACTTTAATTATGGGGGCAGGTAACTTTGCCTTAGAAATCGGTAGTTTTAAATTAGAGGGTATCGGTACAGCAACGTTTGGTGCGATTATTCTTTATGCTTTATTAAATCGTGGTAAGTCATCAGCGAATTAATACTTGATTTTTAAATTTAAATCACTATAATGATTGAAACAGCGCTCTGCATTTTTTGTGCAGAGCGTTTTTCACATTTTTGGGATTATAAAACAATTAAAGGATTTCCTATGTCTTCATCTTTACCATTAACGGTTGCAGGGGCTAAGCGTTTAAATGAGGAATTGGCTCGCTTAAAATCAGTTGAGCGTCCTGCAGTTATTGAGGCGATTGCAGAGGCTCGTGCTCAAGGCGATTTGTCAGAAAATGCAGAGTATGATGCTGCCCGTGAACGCCAAGGTTTTATTGAGGGTCGTATTAAAGAGCTTGAGGGGGCATTATCTAATGCACAAATTATTGATCCTACGACATTGGATGTGGATGATCGGATTGTTTTTGGTGCAACAGTTAAGTTGGAAGACCTAGAAAGTGGTGATACAGTTCAATATCAAATTGTCGGTGATTTAGAAGCAGATATTAAGCAAAATTTAATCTCTATTTCTAGTCCAGTTGCTCGTGGTTTAATCGGTAAATCAGAGGGTGATGTGGTATTGATTCGCGTGCCTTCAGGTGAGCGAGAGTTCGAGATTCTAGAAGTATCTTATCTCTAAAAGACAAGTAGATAGATGAGATAAGCTGCTCGAGATGAGCAGCTTTTTTTGTTATACATGTATCAGTGTTGTGCAGCGTGGTTTATTTGCGACGGCCTGCGCGCAAAGTCAATGCACTACCTGTACGACGAGTCGCAGGACGTGCGGATGAACGTGTACTAGGGCGAGCAATTTGACCAGAGGCTTTACGGACGGGGATGGCTGGTTTTTTACGAGGTTTAGCTAATTCATCATTGCCTTTCGGTGTTGATGATTTTTGCTTTTTGTCCTTGATAGATTTACCTGCTGCTGCGAGTTTTTTAGGTGTGTAATCTTCTTTAGGGTCGCGGCGACTGCGTTCTAAAGCAGGTTTGGCTGCCGCTAAGAAGTGTCCATGGTGCGGTTCTGGGCGGAATAGGGTGAGAATCTTACCGAAATGTGCAACGCAGACACAAGCAAGTTCTGCACAGATTTTTTCTAAGATTTCAAGACGATTTTCTCGCTCATCACCAGCAACACGTACTTTAATGAGGCCGTGAGCTGTTAAACTATGGTCAATTTCTTTGAGAACAGCAGCTGTAAGGCCGTTGTTTTCGCCAATTTGTACAATTGGTTTGAGTGAATGAGCTGCTGCACGTAAGGTGCTACGCTCTTTTGAAGATAATTCGTGTAAAGACATAGATATTTTATTAATTAGGATTTTAGGCAAATGGCCAAGAAAAAATTCTCAAAAGAATGGATTCATCAACATATTAATGATCCATACGTCAAAATGGCTCAACAAAAAGGCTATCGAGCCCGCGCTGCATTTAAACTTATCGAAATCTTAGATACCGAAAAGTTAATGCGCAAAGGAGATATTATAGTCGACTTAGGGTCAACACCGGGCAGTTGGTCGCAAGTTGCGAGAGAAAGATTAGTCGGTGAGGGTGGAATTATTGATGGGCGCGTCATTGCACTGGATATTTTACCGATGGAACCGATTGCTGGTGTTGAGTTTATCCAAGGTGACTTCCGTGAAGATGCTGTTTTAGACCAATTAAAAGCTTTGGTTGGTGAGCAGCAAGTGGATCTAGTGATTTCGGATATGGCCCCTAATTTATCCGGCATTAGTTCGGCAGACTCTGCACGAATTCAGCATATTGTTGAGTTAGCGGTGGATTTTGCGACAGCGCATTTAAAACCTGAGGGTGCGTTGATTGTTAAGGCTTTCCATGGTAGTGGGTTTTCTCAACTAGTCGAGTTGTTTAAGCGTCATTTTAAACGTGTTGTAGAGCGCAAACCTAAGGCTTCTCGTGATAAATCGGCGGAGACTTTTATTGTAGGACGTGGCTTAAAGGGGCGATAAGTCGCGCTTATCACTATAAAAAGGCGTATTTAGTACCTCGGTAAATATCTCGTCTTGATATTTCAGCCCATTACCCCCAGATAGAGAGGGACAAGCTTATTTGCCCACAGAAAATATTTCTCAGGTACAATAAGAAACCATTTAGTTTAAATTGAACTGGCTCAGCTAGATAGGGTTGAGCAGGAGTGTTTTACGTTGAAAAATTCATTTTCAAAATTTGCAATGTGGGCAATTTTTATTGTGGTATTGTTTACGGTGTTCAAACAATACGATAGCCCAGGTGCTTCTAATCCAAGCGGTATTTCTTATAGCCAATTTATGGCAGATGCTAAAGCGGGCAAAATTAGCTCCGTTGTTATTCAAGGCAATAATCTGACGGTTACGCCTACTGATGGACGCGTGTACGAAATCACTACCCCTAATGATATTTGGATGGTGAGTGATTTAATGAATGACGGTGTTAAAGTGACAGCAAAACCAGTGGAAGGTCGTTCATTTTTAGCCACAGCCTTAATCTCTTGGTTCCCGATGTTGTTATTGGTTGGCGTATGGATTTTCTTTATGCGTCAAATGCAAGGCGGTGGTAAGGGTGGTGCATTTAGTTTTGGTAAGTCACGCGCACGTATGCTTGATGAGAAAAATAATAATATTACCTTTGCTGATGTGGCTGGTGTTGAGGAAGCCAAAGAAGATGTTCAAGAGCTTGTCGATTTCTTGCGTGACCCTTCTAAATTCCAACGCCTAGGAGGACGTATTCCTCGCGGTGTGTTGATGGTAGGGCCTCCTGGAACAGGTAAAACTTTATTAGCTAAAGCCATTGCTGGTGAGGCGAAAGTACCGTTCTTTACGATTTCTGGGTCTGATTTCGTTGAAATGTTTGTGGGTGTGGGTGCTTCTCGTGTACGTGATATGTTTGAGAATGCTAAAAAACACGCCCCATGCATTATCTTTATTGATGAGATTGATGCGGTCGGTCGTCAGCGAGGTGCTGGTGTCGGTGGTGGCAACGATGAACGTGAGCAAACACTTAACCAAATGCTTGTTGAAATGGATGGTTTCGAATCAGGACAATCAGTGATTGTCATCGCTGCAACTAACCGTCCTGATGTTTTAGACCCAGCTTTATTACGTCCGGGTCGTTTTGACCGTCAAGTCGTGGTTAATCTACCTGATGTGCGTGGTCGCGAGCATATTTTAAATGTACATATGCGTAAAGTGCCATTAGCTCCTAACGTAAATCCTTCTGTATTGGCTCGTGGTACACCGGGTTTCTCTGGTGCAGATTTAGCCAATTTGGTGAATGAGGCTGCTTTATTTGCAGCTCGTCGTAATGGTCGCACCGTGGATATGGTGGATTTCGAAAAGGCGAAAGATAAAATCATTATGGGTGCTGAGCGTCGTTCAATTGTGATGCCAGAAGAAGAGCGTAAAAATACCGCTTACCATGAATCTGGTCATGCCGTAGTAGCGTATCTTTTACCTAAGACTGACCCTGTTCATAAAGTGACGATTATTCCCCGTGGTCGTGCGTTAGGTGTGACCATGCAATTGCCAGAGGGTGATCGTTATAGTATGGACAAAGAGCGCTTGTTAAATATGATTTCTGTCTTATTTGGAGGTCGTATTGCAGAAGAAGTCTTTATGAATCAGATGACCACAGGTGCCTCCAATGACTTTGAGCGTGCTACGGCTTTAGCACGTGATATTGTGACGCGTTATGGGATGACGGAATCTTTAGGCCCTATGGTCTATGCTGAAAATGAGAACGAGGTATTCTTAGGTCGTAGCGTCACGAAGACCACTCATGTTTCTGAAGCAACCATGCAGAAAGTGGATGCCGAAATCCGTAAAATTATTGATGCGCAATATAAAGTTGCTCGTGATTTGATTGAAGCGAATCGCGATAAAATGGAGGTGATGGCAAAAGCATTACTTGAGTGGGAAACCATTGATGCTGACCAAATTAAAGATATTATGGATGGCAAACAACCACGTCCTCCTCATGAACCAGATAAACCTTATGATAGTCAAAATGATGCAACACCTCCAACAGCGGCTGCACCTGTGGTAGTTGATGAGTTGCCTCCTGTTGAGGAGGCTTCTAAAGACGGTGATAAGAGTAACGCTTAATCACTATCATTTACAAGGATAAAATTTAGCGTATGTATGCTAATTTTCAATGTGGACGCTTCGAACTCCGGTTCGAACGTCCTTTTGTTATGGGGATTGTCAATGTGACCCCCGATTCGTTTTCTGATGGTATGCAACACTATGGAGCAGAGCAGGCGATTGCTCATGGATTGCAACTGATAAAAGAAGGCGCTGATATTCTTGACATTGGTGGAGAATCAACACGCCCAGGGGCAGAACCTGTTAGTGTGGATGAGGAACTACGTCGTGTTATTCCGGTGATTAAGGGATTAAAGGATTGTGGTGTTCCTTTATCTATTGATACCTTTAAACCTGAGGTGATGCAAGCAGCGTTAGAGGCAGGAGCGGACTTAATTAATGATATCTATGCTTTACAGCAGCCTGGCGCTTTAGAGGTGGTGGCGAATCATCCGAATTGTGGTGTCTGCATTATGCATATGGTAGGTGAACCTAAGACTATGCAACTTAGTCCCCCTGATTATAATGGTGATGTGACCAAGTCCGTTGTGGATTTTTTAGCACAACGCGTTGAGGTGATGCAGTCCTTAGGAATAGCTTCTGAACGTATTATGTTGGATCCTGGATTTTGTTTTGGCAAAACCGTCCAGCAAAATTATCAATTATTAGCAAATTTATCTGCCTTAAAAGTCTTAAATAAGCCTATACTAGTGGGTGTTTCAAGAAAATCAATGATTGGGGCAGTAACAGGGCAAGAGGTTGCCAATCGTATGCCGGGAAGTGTCGTGGCAGGTATTGCTGGTGTAGAGCGCGGAGCGGTAGTGCTCCGAGTGCATGATGTATGGCAGACCAAGAGTGCCATTGATGTCTGGCGAGCCATTTCATTGAGTTAGTTTATATAAAGTCTTTGTTGGAAAACCAACAATTGGGAGTTCACAATGAGTCGTAAATATTTTGGTACTGATGGTGTACGTGGTAAAGTCGGTGGTGAAGTGATTAATGCAGAGTTTGCTCTGCGCTTAGGATATGCGGCAGGTTTAGTATTAACCGCTAAGCATGAGGGCAATAGTCGCCCAGGTGTGTTAATTGGTAAAGACACGCGTGTATCTGGTTATATGTTAGAGTCTGCGCTAGAGGCAGGGTTGAGTGCAGCAGGTATTGATGTATTTTTAGCAGGTCCTATTCCTACACCAGCAGTAGCCTATTTGACTCGAGCTTTACGCTTGGATGCGGGAGTGGTGATTAGTGCTTCTCATAACCCTTATTATGATAATGGGATTAAGTTCTTCTCTGAGCATGGTACCAAGCTACCAGACGATGTAGAAGCAGAAATTGAACGTTTGTTAGACCAACCTGTTGGTTGTGTTGATTCAGAGAGAATCGGTCGTGCTAAGCGTATAGAAGATGCAGCAGGGCGTTATATTGAGTTTTGTAAGAGTACCTTTCCAAATGATTTAAATTTACGGGGTTTACGTATCGTTGTGGATAGTGCACATGGTGCAGCTTATCATATTGCACCACCTGTTTTTCAAGAGTTGGGTGCTGAGGTAATCACGATTGGTTCAAATCCAGACGGTTTTAATATTAATAAAAATGTAGGTGCTTTACATCCAGACGTATTAGCCTCTACAGTCAATGCCTATCGTGCGGATTATGGTATTGCACTTGACGGTGATGCTGATCGTATTCAAATGGTTGACTCACGTGGCAATATTTATAATGGTGATCAGTTACTGTATGCCATGGTATTGGAGCGTTTACAGCACGGTCCAGTAAAAGGTGTTGTTGGCACGCTAATGACTAATTACGGTTTTGAAAAGCGTATGCAAGAAATGGATATTCCTTTTGTCCGTGCTAATGTCGGTGACCGATATGTTATGGAGCAACTGAAAAAGAACGGTTGGTTATATGGTGGTGAAGGCTCTGGTCATTTATTATGCTTAGATCGTCATACGACAGGAGACGGTATTATTGCGGCTTTACAAGTGTTAACGGGACTTGTTCGTAATAAGGTGACATTAAAAGATTGGATTAAAGATTTAGAAATGTATCCTCAGGTGATGATTAATGTCCCTATTGAAAAGGGAACTGACTGGAAAAATCATGCAGGTATGAAAGCGGCTCAAGTAGAAGTAGAGACTCGTCTTAATGGTCGTGGTCGTACACTTATCCGTGCTTCAGGGACTGAGCCTAAGTTACGCTTAATGGTCGAAGCAGAGAGTTATGCTTTAGCCAAAGAATGCGTTGATATTCTAGCGGCGGTTGATTTGACAAAATAAACTGTCAAAAAGCGGTAAAATAAGACCTGTAATATAATGGATATTACAGGTCTTATTCATGATAAGATTGCCATTTTAGCGGATTGCCAATCATAGACTAAAAGTTTATTAACTGATTGGGAGCGTATCTGCTAAAAGAAAAGGGATACCTTATTTTTCGAGGAAAATAATAAAAAATGCGTGAGCTATTAAGAACGCAATCATCAGAAAAGCGTGATGAACCGGGCTTAGTCTTGGGTTTTGCAACTACCGCTGAGGAAATTGAGGCGTTGCAACGTTTGCGTTTTAATGTCTATACACAGGATATGGGTGCTGTTTTTCCAGAAGCCATTGATGGCATAGATAAAGATAAATTTGATGCATTTTGTGACCATCTTATGGTGTGCGATACACGTACTCAGCAAGTGGTTGGGACGTATCGTGTGATGAGTCCAGAGCAGGCAAAGCAAGCGGGTGGTTATTATTCCGAGTCTGAGTTTGATTTAAGGAATCTCGCACAGATTCGTCATCTTCTTAGTGAATGTGGTCGCTCTTGCACGCATGCCGATTATCGTGGTGGCCCTGCGATTATGATGCTTTGGACGGGGTTGGCACAGTATTTGCATATCAATAATTATCGCTATATGTTAGGGTGTGCTAGTGTGAGTCTGGCTGACGGAGGGACTCAAGCGGCCGAAGTATGGCGTGCTGCTCAATTAGAAATGGAAAAAACACCAGACTTACCACGAATTCACCCTTTAGAGGCTTATCCTTTAGAGAAATTAGAAGCCATGACTGCTAGTAATGATAAGGTTAAAATTCCTCCTCTGATTAAAGGCTATCTTAAAATCGGTGCACGTATCTGCGGTGAACCTGCTTGGGATAAAAACTTTAATGCAGCAGATTTTCCCATCATTATTGACTTACAGTGCATGGATGCACGTTATCGTAAGCATTTTGGGATTGAAGCATAGCCGAGTTGTTGTCCTAAGTGAGTGTCTCAATGAGGTTAAAGGTAAATCCCACCGTCTGCCATTCTTGCGCCTCTAATTCTAAGCTATAGCGAGTCAGAGGATGGTCATCTAGCCATTCCTTGTTTAAGCGCAATGTAATCGTACGGTGATTATCGGTATTGAGGTGTATGACTTTATCTAATTTTTGATTCTGGCGTTTACGTAAGAATAGGGTAGCCAATCGTAAGCAGAGAATCGCTTGCCATTTATCGCTGCTGAGGCTTTGGATATGGGTTTTATTTAAGCGGCCTTGTTGAACTAGGGTTAGAGTAGATAGACGACGTTGGTCATCGCTTGAGAATCCGGGCATATCGGCATGCTCTAAAACATAGGCTGTATGTTTGTGGAATGAAGACTGTGAGATACTTAAACCAATTTCATGTAAATCGGCAGCCCAAGAGACACCACGACGAATACCTTCTTTATTGTCAGGGTTGATTTCGTCATAAAGCTCCAGAGCAAGATTTTTGACACGTGTCGCTTGTTTGACATCGATATGATAGCGGCGCATAAAAATCTTAACGGTCTCATCACGTTTGTCAGAGGCCACATGTCGCCCCAACATATCGTACAAGACACCCACACGTAAAGCCCCTTCACCTTGTAGCATTAAATCCACTTTGAGAGAGCGGAAGATAGCAATCATAATGGCTAGACCTGCTGGTAAGACTTCAATACGATCAGTCTTTAAACCTTTAAGTTCGGGTGAACGAGCAGAACCGTATTTGATGAGTACACGTTTTAATTTCAGCATGCCCTCTAAGGTAATGCCTTTGCTTGAAAACCCCGAGTCACGTAAGACGGCGATAATCGCTTTTGCACTACCAGACGAACCAAATGCTTGAGCCCAACCTTCTTTACGATAGGACTTACTGATAATTTCGAGCTCTTTACTCGCGGCCAATTCTGCTTTTTCAAATCCTTTTTCTGTCACTATCCCATTAGGAAAATAGGCTTTTGTATAACTCACACAGCCCATATGGAGGGATTTCATTAGCTTAGGCTCTAAACCTTTACCAATAATAAATTCTGTTGAACCACCACCGATATCGACGACAAGACGACTTTCTTTGGAAGGAGGGAGCTCATGTGCTACACCAGAGAAGACTAGACGTGCTTCCTCTTGACCTGAAATGATTTCAATAGGAAAACCCAAGGCGGCTTCTGCTCGAGGTAGTAGCTCATCGATATTTTTAGCGACACGGAAAGTGTTGGTTGCTACGGCACGAACTTGGCTGGGGTGGAAATCGCGAATGCGTTCACCAAAGCGTTGTAGGATATCAACAGCCCGTTGAATAGCTTCTTCACTTAATACACGGTTTTCATCTAGACCTGCCGCTAAACGAACAGTTTCTTTGAGGCGATCAATGGAAAAAATTTGTTGAACACCGTCGTGAGTTACCACGCGACCGACAGATAATCGAAAGCTATTAGAGCCTAAGTCAATAGCGGCGAGTAATTGAGTCATCTCCATGTGTCTCGTCCTGTTATGGATATGCTAAAGGAAGGTTTTATCGCATTTTAACGTAAATTTTCAGTTTCACTGTGTATTTATTGTGCTAGTCATAGTATTGTCATCAAACTGAAATTATACTAATAGTATAAACAGTAATTTTTATAAAAATTTAACGTGGAATTTCAATATGGCGACCGATTTTCGAATTCAATATCCTAATTTTATTAATCGTGAATCTTCATTAATGCGCTTTAATGAGCGTGTATTGGCGATGGCAGCGAATCCGAAAACGCCTTTATTGGAGCGTCTGCGTTACTTATGTATTGTGAGTTCCAATCTTGATGAGTTTTTTGAAATTCGTATCGCCAGCCTTAAGAAAAAATTAGCGCATGATGCGAAAACGATTGGTACAGATGGTCTGACACCTGCACAAGCTTTTGATTTGGTGCAAAAGCAAGTTCATGAATTAGTCGAAAAACAATACAGTTTGCTTAATGAGGATATTTTTCCGAAATTGCGTCAATATGGCGTGCGTATCTTTAAGCAACATGATTACAACCAAATTATGTATGACTGGGCAAAACAAATATTTATGGATGAAATTCATCCCTTATTAACGCCTATTGGTTTAGATCCTGCACATCCATTCCCTCGCATTTTAAATAAGAGTCTGAATTTTATTGTGCCATTAGAAGGGAAAGATGCCTTCGGTCGTAATGCGACGATTGCGATTGTACAAGCCCCACGTGCCTTGCCCCGATTGATTAAAGTGCCTGAGGAAGTATGTGGAGAGCCACATGGCTATACCTTGCTTTCTACGTTGATGCAGTTATTTGTCGGCGAGATTTTTCCGGGATTAAGTGTTAAGGGAATTTATCAATGGCGTGTTACCCGTAATAGTGATTTGTATTTAGAAGAAGAAGTCTCAGATTTGCGTTTGGCTTTACAGGGTGAGCTCTCACAACGTAACTTTGGTAATGCGGTTCGTCTGGAAGTTATTAAAGATATGCCTGCTGATTTAGTCAGTTTTTTACAAAAAGAGTTTGGACTAGAGGAGGCGGATACTTACTATACCAATGGTTCCGTCAATCTGACACGTATTATGCCATTGGCGGATATTGATGTTGGGGCAGAGTTAAATTTTTCACCGTATACCGCAAGCCTTCCTGCGCCATTTAATAAAATGAGTGGTAATCCGAGTGAGATGTTTGAAGCGATTGCGAGACAAGATTTATTGCTTCATCATCCTTACCAATCATTCCAACCAGTGATTGATTTTCTGACAGCGGCAGCTTATGACCCTGATGTGGTAGCGATTAAGCAAACGATCTATCGTACTGGTGCAGATTCTGAATTAATGAACTTATTATTACAAGCCGCACGTTCTGGTAAAGAAGTGACTGTGGTGGTAGAGTTGATGGCGCGCTTTGATGAGCAGACCAATATTAATTGGGCAGCACAGCTGGAGGAAGTTGGTGCACATGTCGTCTATGGTGTGGTTGGCCATAAAACACATGCCAAAATGGCTTTAGTCTTACGTCGAGAGAATAAGAAAATTGTCCGTTATGGACATATCGGGACGGGGAATTATCATCCACGTACCGCACGACTGTATACTGACTTTGGCTTATTGACAAGTGATAAAGAGATTACCGCCGATATGGATCAAGTTTTCTCTTTACTCACAGGTGTAGGCACTCGTCGCCCCTTAAAAACCTTATTGCAATCACCCTTTACCTTGCATGAGGGGATGCTGAAACATATTCAACATGAGATTGCCCAAGCACAACAAGGTAAAAAAGCCAAAATTATGTTAAAGATGAATTCTTTAATTGAACCACAAGCCATCAATGCGCTGTATGAGGCTAGCCAAGCAGGGGTGGAAATTGATTTAATTGTGCGTGGTGTGTGTGGCTTAAAAGCGGGTGTACCCGGTTTATCAGAAAATATCCGTCTGATTTCTATTGTTGGACGGTTCTTAGAGCATTCGCGTGTATTTTATTTTTATAACGAGGGTAAGGAAACCGTTTATCTTTCTTCGGCGGATTGGATGGATAGAAATTTTTTCCGTCGTGTGGAGTTAGCTTGCCCAATTAAAGATAGTCATTTGAAAAAACGTGTTATCAATGAAGCGTTTACTTTAGCGCTTAAAGATAATCAATTGGCATGGCAAGGTACAGCAGATGGGCGTTATGAGCCAGTACGTAATCGTCGACGCGCCTTTAATTTACATGAGCAACTGATGAAATTGTTGGGTTAAGGAGAGTTATTTAAGTGCTTGAAATATTACTGTCATAAATAGTCTGTAATATTCTGCCTAAGTAAGGTTATTTGATGTTTGATATCGAAACTTTTTTCTTAGATTAACTTAGGCAGAAGGGGACATTATGTTCACACAAGCATTTAAACGTATTACATTGGCTGTTGCTTTAGGTACAGCATCTTTCTCAGTACAAGCTGCTGTGACCGTAACAGGTGCAGGTGCGTCTTTCCCATACCCGATTTATGCAAAATGGGCGTCAGATTTTGATGCGGCAACAGGTAATAAAATCAACTACCAATCAATTGGTTCTGGCGGTGGACAAAAACAAATTATCGCTAAAACCGTTGATTTTGGTGCATCAGATGACCCATTATCACAAGCTAAATTAGACGAAAATGGTCTATTACAGTTCCCTGCGGTGATTGGTGGTACGGTACCTGTCGTGAATTTAAATGGTATTAAACCAGGTCAATTAAAGTTATCAGGTGAAGTATTAGCGGATATCTTCTTAGGTAAGATTACAAAATGGAACGATGACAAAATCAAAGCGTTAAATGATGGCGTAACATTACCTGATACGAATATCGTGGTGGTACATCGTTCTGATGGTTCAGGTACGACATTTGGTTGGACAAACTACTTATCTAAGGTATCAGCAGAGTGGAAAGAAAAAGTTGGTGAAGGTAAGTCAGTTAAATGGCCTGTAGGTCAAGGTGGTAAAGGTAACGAGGGTGTAGCTGCTTACGTGGGTCAATTGGCTAACTCAATTGGTTATGTTGAGTATGCGTATGCGAAACAAAACAACCTTTCTTGGACAGCGGTTCAAAATAAAGCCGGTAAATTTGTTCAGCCAGAGCAAAAATCATTTGCAGCCGCAGCAGCGAATGCTGACTGGAAAGGTACACCAGGTATGGGTGTTGTATTAACCAATGAAAGTGGTGATGATAGCTGGCCAATCACAGCAGCGACATTTATCCTTTTAAATAAAACAGTAGCTAAGCCAACAGAAGTGAAAACAGCGCTAGAGTTCTTTGACTGGGCGTGGAAGAATGGTGCTGATACAGCGGCTAAGTTAGACTATGTACCATTACCAGATGAGGTCACAAACACTATCCGTCAAGTATGGAAAGAGCAATTAAAAACAGAAGATGGTAAGGCTATCTGGTAATAGACTTATGTATTAAAGTCATCAGTGCTTCTCTCTAGTAGGAGGTTCCGGCTAGAGAGAAGTTTTTCAGCCTAAATCAACAAGAAAAATTTATGTCAAAATCTCATTCAAAACAACGAAATACAATCGCGGATATGCTGTTTGCAGGTACGACGCGATTTTTTGCGTTTTTTGTCTTTGTCTTATTGGCAGCCGTATTGATTTCGCTTATTTATGGTAGTCGAGAGACTATTGCGGAATTTGGTTGGTCATTTTTTGTCACTAATGACTGGAATCCAGGCGAAGATATTTATGGTGCGGTTGTACCGATTATTGGTACGGTAGTGACTGCAGGTATCGCCTTATTCATTGCTGTCCCTGTGTCATTTGGTATTGCGACATTTTTAACCGAACTGGCACCGATGTGGCTGCGTCGTCCATTGGGTATCGCTGTCGAGATGCTTGCCGCCATTCCGTCGATTATTTACGGTATGTGGGGCTTATTTGTTTTTGTGCCTATCTTTCAAAAGCATATCCAACCTGTCATGATTGACGTATTGGGTAGTGTGCCTGTGATTGGTGGTTTATTCCAAGGTACACCTTTTGGGGTGGGGTTATTTACGGCAGGATTAATCTTGTCGATTATGATTATTCCTTTTATCGCTTCAGTGATGCGCGATGTATTCGCTGTAGTCCCTCCTATGTATAAAGAATCAGCTTATGGTCTAGGTGGTACGACTTGGGAGGTGATGTGGAAAGTTGTTCTACCTTATACGAAAAATGGTGTCGTGGGTGGCATTATGTTGGGTTTAGGTCGTGCTTTAGGTGAGACAATGGCCGTTACTTTTGTGATTGGTAATGCTTTCCGTACACCGGGTAGTATTTTTGATCCGGCTAATTCTATTGCTTCGGCTATTGCCAATGAGTTTAATGAAGCAGACGGTTTACAAAAGTCGTCTTTAATTGAATTAGGTCTTATCCTGTTCTTGATTACAACGTGTGTATTGGCTATTTCTCGTTTATTAGTCGCACGTATGGCCAAGAAAGAAGGTAAGCGTTCATAAGGGGGCATGATGGAACAACAAGTGACATTAGCGAATTCGGCTATAAATAGTAAAAATCCCATCTATCAGCGTCGTCGTATGTTTAACCGTATTATGATGAGTCTATCTTTAATCACGGTTGTCTTTGGTTTATTTTGGTTGTTTTGGATTATTATGACTTTATTAACCAAAGGTGCGGGTTCTTTATCTTGGAGTTTATTTACTGAGATTACTCCAGGTCCGGGATCAGCAGGTGGCTTAAAGAATGCCATTATTGGTTCTTTATTGATGTCGGCTGTAGGTACGGCGATTGGTACACCGATTGGTATTCTCGCTGGGACTTATTTAGCCGAATATGGTCAGCGAGGCTGGTTGGCACCGGTGACCCGCTTTTTAAATGATGTCTTACTATCAGCACCGTCTATTGTGATTGGTCTGTTTATCTATGCCTTAATTGTGGCACAACAAGGACATTATTCAGGTTGGGCAGGTGCATTGGCATTGGCAGTATTGGTGATTCCTGTGGTGGTGCGTACCACTGATAATATGTTGTCATTGATTCCGAATAATCTTCGCGAAGCAGCGTTTGCTTTGGGTTGTCCAAAGTGGCGAATGATTATGATGATTTGTTATAAATCAGCGCGTGCAGGTATTTTGACGGGTATCTTATTAGCAGTGGCTCGTATTTTAGGCGAGACAGCTCCATTATTATTTACCGCACTTTCTAACCAATTTATGTCTTGGAATATGAATGCACCGATGGCTAACTTACCGGTCGTGATTTTCCAATACGCCGCAAGTCCTTTTAAAGATTGGAATGAATTAGCTTGGGCGGGTGCAACATTAATTACTTTATTCGTTTTAGGCTTAAACATTTTAGCGCGTAGCCTATTCCGCAAATAATGAGGATCATTAAATGACAGAAATGATTTCAGTAGAAGATACAAAAATTCAAGTGAATGACCTGAACTTTTATTATGGTGGTTTTCATGCAATTAAAGGCGTGAATATGCGAATCCCTCGTAATAAAGTCACGGCTTTCATCGGTCCTTCAGGGTGTGGTAAATCGACTTTATTGCGTACCTTTAATCGTATGTATGAGTTATATCCGGGGCAACGCGCTGAGGGTGAGATTATGATGGATGGTGAAAATCTACTCACCACTAAAATGGACGTATCCTTATTGCGTGCCAAGGTAGGTATGGTTTTCCAAAAGCCAACACCCTTTCCGATGAGCATTTACGATAATATTGCTTTTGGTGTACGCTTATTTGAAAAATTAAATAAAGCAGAAATGGATGAGCGTGTTGAATGGGCTTTACGTAAAGCAGCCTTATGGACCGAGGTAAAAGATAAATTATCACAAAATGGTAATGGTTTATCAGGTGGTCAGCAACAGCGCCTATGTATCGCACGCGGTATTGCCGTCAAACCAGAGGTTTTATTATTAGACGAACCTTGTTCTGCGCTAGACCCGATTTCAACCGTTAAAATCGAAGAACTCATTACTGAGCTGAAAAATGATTATACGGTTGCTATCGTTACGCATAATATGCAACAAGCCGCTCGTTGTTCTGATTACACCGCTTATATGTATTTGGGTGAGTTAATCGAGTTTGGCGAAACAAAACAAATGTTTATTAAGCCGGCTCGTAAAGAAACTCAGGACTATATCACAGGTCGATTTGGTTAAATTGAGTAGGTCGCGCTTTATTCAGATTCATTGGATGAGGTTGGATAAGCGATAAACTTTCCCGTTATCTCGCGGTCTTTCGATAATAGAGGGAGGAGGGGTGCATCACCATAAATTGGATGATGCACTTTTTTTATATCTGTAGGTGAAGTATGAAGGGAAGAGATTTCTTGCGTAGAGGTAATAAAAGAGGATAA
This sequence comes from Pelistega suis, assembly GCF_013133795.1. GTDB lineage: Bacteria > Pseudomonadota > Gammaproteobacteria > Burkholderiales > Burkholderiaceae_B > Taylorella > Taylorella suis. The sequence continues at coordinate 69,811 of NZ_JABGBN010000004.1, read as the reverse complement.
TACGTCTTCAAGTATTTGCTCAGTTATTTGTAAATATGTGATTAATGCTGCCACATCACGTCCGATGACTAAGGCAAAACCTTTATCCGTTTGCGCATAGAATAGACCTTCCTCATCAAGATACCAAGCATGGATTTTTTCTATGGTTTTTCCTGTATGTGTGATGAGGCCAGAGGTATTGCTTGTATCAAGATGCAAAATCCAAGGTGCTGCACTCAGAGCAACATAGACGCGTTGAGGACCATTTTGAAAAAACCACGCACCGTTTTCATCTTCAAAATAATAGCTATTTAAAAAACGAATCAGTCCTGGACTAGAAATACTTTCACCAGGCTCATGTGCATGCGTAGTTGTATTAAGAACGGGAGTTTTAGGGTGTAAGCGCCATTGCCCATCACGGGTGAGTGAGAGCCATCCATAAAGTGTGGGTACATTGGGCCATTTATCTAAAGAGGCTTGGATAAAGTGATCAAATTGCATGGATAAGGAAATAAAAGCAAATGGTGGATGAAGCTTATACGCTATTATGCCTCATTATAAACAAGTTGAAGATAATCATTTTGCATGCCTTGCTTAAAAAATAGGCAGAGGAAAAGCGGAGGATTTTTGCTATGAGTAATTTATTGAAATACAAAGGACTTTTAATCTTATGCATTTCTTTAAGTAAAAAACCCACAAACTTATCCACAAATTTTTTGGATAAGTCTACAAAAAATGTCTAAACTACAGCTGTTCATAAAATGAGCAGAAGGTAAATTCTTTATTTTTATGTATTATAAGGTATTGAAAAATAAAAGATTCTATAAGTTGTACTTTCTTTTTCTAGACATAGGCACATAGTTATCCAAAGGAATTTTGGATAAGCTGGTGTAGCGCACGACACATCCTGACATCATGAACAAGTAAACTGTGTCCATCACTGCATGAAAAAGCATTTTTCAGGGCGTATGATGAGATAAAGGAAATGTATGGGACAGTTTATTGCGTTTATTTTTATTTTATGTGTGTTGGCTGGAGTTTATAAGATATTTGCGAGAGCTTTTTCCGAGCATCCTCTAGGAGCCATATTGTTGACCTTAGCTTTAGGATTTGCTTACTATGCTTATACACATTGGTCGTGAGAGTAGACCTGTCTAGTGATAGTCTTTATCGCTCGTGGAGGGTTAAAGATTTGTTCTTCTGTCTTCGTTATTTTTTCAAGAATTTTACGTAGAAATACGGATGGATAAACAAGAGATTGTCTAATTGTTCGTTTTGTTTTTTATCGTTAATTTATAGCTTTCTAAAAAATCATTATTTTAAAACAACAAAATGGTTATAACAAATTTGTTGTGTTATGATGGAGGCTATATGAAATATAGTGAGTTTCGGAAGTGGTTGGAAAAACAGGGTGCTGTATTTCGCCCCCATAAATCAGGTTCTAGCCATTTTCGAGTGACGCTCAATAATAAGATGACGATTTTTCCTTTTCATGGCTCAAAGGAAATAGGTACGGGATTAATCAATAAAATAAAAAAGATTTAGGTTTAAAATAATCTTGTGAGGACATTCAAAATGCTTAGCTATCCTGTAAATTTAATGCTTGATGATAATGGAACCTATCTTGTCACTAGTCAGGATATTCCGGAGTTAACGGCAGTTGGTGATAATGAACAAGAAGCGTTACTCAATGCTGTTGAGGCTTTAGAAGCGGCAATGGAAATTTATTTTGACCAGAAGAGACCGATTCCTATGCCATCATCAGTCACTCATCATCAATCAGCCGTAGAATTATCGGCTTTAGTGACCGCAAAGGTTTTGCTGATGAATGAAATGCTACAGCAAAATATTCGTAAGGCAGAACTCGCTCGTCGGTTGGAGGTTTTTCTGCCACAGGTCGATAGACTGCTGAACTTACGACACTCTACTAAACTTGATTTTATCGAACGTGCGTATAGTAAGCTAGGTAAGAAAATTCATATTGAAATGTTATAGTGGTAACGTTAGCGTATTGCTATTAGGAGCAAGAAATGAAAGTCAAATATGGAGTTGTTCTCAAAGAGTACTAGGTATTTAAAACTTAGTAAGGAGAACGACATGAGTCGTAGTTATCGTAAAACACCTATCTGTGGATATACTTGCGCAGAGAGTGAAAAGCAAGACAAACGTATCGCAAATCGTAAGTTCAGACGTGAATCACGAGTGGCTATCCGAAAGGATAAAGAGCCACCTATTTCTTTAAAACAAATTTCCAACATTTGGGATTTCGCCAAGGACGGTAAGCAGTATTTGAGAAAATCAACCTTAGCAAAATATCCTGAATTAATGCGTAAGTAAGCGATATGTAAAGTTGCCACCCATCTTCTATTAAATAGGGATGGGTGCTATTTTATAAGTATGTTAATTTGAGCAGATATTTGAAATCACCTTACTCCCCAATATAAGGATAAAAAGGCTTGCCCCATAATTTATCACGAGGGTTTTGCATCATGACTTCAAGAATGGTAGCAAGACAGTGACTGAGGAATTGACAAGCATCTTCTAATTGTGTGCGGTTTGCTTTACTGCCATAGGTAGAGCCACCATGGACGATCTGATTACGTAGGGTATAGAGACGGTCAAAAATAATAAATAACAAATGTCCTGTTTCTTGAGAGGCGAGGGCTTGGTTCGCTTGTTGTTTAGCCTCGCTAAATAAAGACTGCCATTCTGTTTCGGTGATTTTGCCATTATGAAAATCCCAAAATGGTTGGAATACAAATGGATTGTCGAGGAGTAGGCGAATACTCTTTGGAAAAGTTGTCCACACCAGTTTGTACATTTTTTGTTCATTATCTAAAGAACAAATAAGCTGTAAAAACTCCCGAAAATTATTTCGATCTGCAGGAGAGTTGGTATTAATATCCTTGGCATAAGCGGCATTAAAGCTAATCCATAGACTCATAAATACCATATCCAAATCAGCACCGTCCTCACTTATCGAGGAATTTGCTTTTTTAGCCCAGCTCAATGCTCGGTGAATGCGCAAACGGAAATCATCGGAGAAGTTTGTGCGTTGCTCACGATAAGACGTGTCTAAGTCCAAAAATTTTTGTAGCGATGGCGCGAGCAAGGCTGTCATAGTGAAGTCTCCTGATGAATCTATAAAATGCTTATGAGTAAATGCTTATGAGTATTATATTCTTAGAAAAGCATTTAACGCCAGTATAAAAGTAGTGGAGTATTTTTCGACAACATGGATACATTAAGGCGATGAATGCTTGTTGACACTCATCGCCCCTTCTTATGCTCGCTTAAAAGAGCGATTTAATCTTATCCAACAGACTGTCTTCTTTCGGTTTTAGGGGCGTATCACATTTAGGACAAGCAAACCCTATGATAAAACTATCACCTTGGGAAATGGGTTTCCCCGGCGATATTTTCTGGTCCGAGTAGGAGGGGGGCTCACGCCAACCGCATTTTGGACAGTGTAAACGATGAGATGTTTTAGGAGGTACGGGCATAGTAGATTATTCCTCTTTCATACTGACGATTGCACCAATCAATGTGCCTAATACACTACCAACGCTGAGGTATAGAGTTCCTCTAGTTCCGCTTTTTCGGCTTTTAACAGTGCGAGTTGCTCTTCGAGACTTGGCTCTTGAGCAGTGATATCTTAAAGAGAGTAGGGGACAGGTTGTGTCGCGTTGTTTTTTTGAAAATACTAAGAATTTAATACTTTTATAGGATTAAAATAATTATTTATAATTGGTTGAATGTCTATAAGTTTTTTAGGGGGAAGCGATGTCCTATCGTGAAGATAATGATTTAGAGTTTTTGTCTAAGTGTTCTAGTGAAGAATTAAATGATTTGGTGGATTGCATACTTCACTCTAGTAATGAAGAATTATCTGATTCGTTTGAATATCAGCATTATGTACCAGATCATTGTAGATATTGGGAGAACATTGCAGCTGAGATTCAAAAGTTTGGTGGAAATTCAATTGTGAATGCTGTTCGTGGGACAGGGGTAACTTATAGAGAGATTCTCTGTGATGTGTGCAATCAGTTAGGTGTGAAATATAGTCAAAGTGTTACAGTTTCTGAAATTGAGCATAGTCTATTAAGCTCATTGAATCTTGTTCGAAAGGATGGAGAAAAGAAAGAAGATTATTTTCCTCGAGTAAAAGATAAGTCACAAAAGTTAGCATCAAAGGTATCAAGGAAGAACTTTTTTCAACAGAGCATTTTAGGTGGTTCTTTGTCGGGAGTTCTCTTGACTGGACCAGCATTTAGAGTAACTGTGCCTGTAGTTATTCAAGTGGCTATTTTAAGAGGGCTAGTTTGTAAAGATTAAGAGTGATAGAACTGTAAGAGTTCAGATTTCATCTTACAGTTTTACTTTGGATAAGTAGACTTGTTAGATTGTATCTGAACTTCTTTAGTTAAGACTAGTTTTTATGATTCGAAATTGTAGTATCTCTAAAAACTAGCTGAATGGCATTTCTCATTTTTTGCATAACAATATCTAATTGCTTGATAAGGTCTGCTGTGTCATGTTGTTGAATGCTTTTCTCTAAATTTCTCAAGCGCTCCTCGATGATGTCAACAGAAGAGAGGTTACTGATATTCTCCTCATCATCATATTCATATAAATCCTCCTCATCATCATATTCATATAAATCCTCCTCATCATCATATTCATATAAATCCTCCTCATCTTCTTCTTTATCCAGAAAATTAGACATGAAAAGTCCCCTTTCTAGATGTTTGATTGCAAGCAATTGCTTCTTCACATTTTGCTCTTGTTCTTGTAAGGCATCATAATATTTGTTGTGTACATCTTGTAAGCGAGCTAAAAGTACATCTTGTTTCGATGAAGGGGTATTGAGATTATTAAGAAACTGCGTTAAGGATTTATTGTGACGGTTAGTTTTCCCAAGTGAAATTTCTTCTTTTTGGTTTGAACTATAGGCGACTATTCCTTGAACTGTAATATTTTCTTCATCTAAGACTCTAATAATATTTTCGTAGATAGCCTTCACATCCTCAATAGGTTTGAGATCAGCTTTATTTATAACAATAAATAGGGGTTTATTATTGTCAGAAATAGTAGAATGTAAAAATTTAATATCTTCCCTTGGTAGTGTTCCCGCCTCGACACTGACAACCCAAATAAGAGCATCAGTATTATCAACAAATTCTTTTGCTGCTTTTGCGTCGTCTGATTGAGTACCTGAGTCGGAAGGGTTATATCCAGGAGTATCCACAAAACATAAATGTTCATATCTAAAAGGCGTACTTAAGAAAATATAGGGCATAACTTTCTTTAGATTGAAGCCAAATGATTGAATAAATTCATGAGTCAGTATTTGATGAACATCATAGGATTTCCACAGTTGGGAAAGATCAATAATAGCTCCTTTATTATTACAAGCCGTAATTCGTGAAGTTTTATCACTACTATTTAATACATATGTTGGAATGGCTGTTGTTGGTTTAATTCCAATAGGTAGCGTTAATTGATCGTCTGTAAAAAAACTCGTAATAAAGCGTGATTTTCCTGCACTAAATCCTCCCGCAATAGCAATGCTACGTTTTTGGAAAAAAGCAGAATAACCGCTGATAAGTTTTAGATCGCTACCTATTTCTTGTAACTCTAATAGAGCGGCACTTTCATCTTTAAGTGCATTTTCTTGTGCGGAAAATTGGAAAAAATCGTCATATAGTAGCTTAAAGTATTGTTGAACACCTACATTATCGTTCTCTGTTTCAAGAAGACTTTTAATGAGATTATGACGTAAATCAGCTTGGGTAATACGAACATCTTTTTCCTCTATCTGATTACGAAGACCATCATTTATACGTTGAAGCGTTTTGATATTTTTTAATTGCAATGTGAGTTCGTCTTGAAGGTTTTCTAATTCTTCCTCTTTATTTTCAAAAGTTTCTTTTAGCTCCTCTAAGTCTTCTTCTACTCTATCGCGACTTTTTTTAATACGTTTAATCTCATTGTTTTTTTGTTGGAGCTCATGCTCTTTTTGCTCGATAATATCTTCAAGAGTTGTACTCTGTTCTACCGTTTCATGGATAGTATTCAGCCATGCCAATACTGTTTTCTTCTTGGAAAAAAGAAGTTTGAATGGAAGAGTGGGTTGAAGTAAATGTTGAATTTTTTCTGTATATTCGAGCACTTGTTTATTATTGGTTTTCATATTTTTCTCCAACAGCCTTTAGCTTCTCTAAGAGACTAGTGAGTCTTAAATAACTTTCTTCTTTGTTTTCAAGATTATCAATCAGCTTATCAATTTCTTGATTAATTTTTTCAGTAAAGACGGAGGAAATATCAATGTTCAATAAATCATTCTCTAACTGATTATTGAAATTTGTTAAGAGAGTTCTTGTGTTGCTAATGAGATTAGTCTTATATAGGCGAGCCTCTTCGAGATATTTCTCTGCATCATTACCAGTAAGAGTCTTGGTTTTTGCTAATACCTCTGCAGGATAAGGATTACTTAACTTAAAGTCAAAGTCAGGTATTTGAGCGATAGTTTTTTTGATTGTTTGTTTTAACAAATGATTATCAATCTGTTCTTCGTCAAGAATATCCTCTACTTTCCCTGTGATTTCTCTGGTAAGACGTTTTTTAAAGGCACTCACTTCTTTTCTTGCTAAGATTGTTAAGTCTTGTGCAATACAGTCATATATCTTTGTTTTAAGATAAGAGTGTATTTTATGAGTATCTACAGAAGTAACCTCCTCGAATTCTTTATGGCGTTCAGTTTTGAGTCCCAACCATTTTTTTTCTACTCTGTAATAGCTATCCACTTTTGTTCCTTGGGCAAGGTTGATAGTATCATCAGCATCATCAGAAATCTTATTGATTTCTTTTGATAGACTTTGGTACATGGATACACTAAAGTTTTGACACTCTTCCTCATAGACGTCATTTAAATCATCTGATAGGGCGTGATTGGTTTTTTTGAGTTTATTCTGTTGTTCTTTAAGTTGAGTGATGTCTTGAGATTCTAGGTTTTCTAGATCCCTCTCGATATGTTTTTCGAAAGCACGTAAGTAATTTTGAAGGGCTTTTGTTTTGCTTTTCTCAAAATCATAACGACGTCTTTGAATGATTTCAGATTTTTGAGCTCTAACATCTGCAATGACCTGATGAATGCGGTCTATGTTTGCTAGTGCAAAAAACTCACCTTGAGCCAGGCTATTGTCTCTGAACATATCAGGAAATCGTTCTTGAACCTTTTGATAGATATGGCGTGTATTATTATCGATAATTTCGTCTAAACGGTCAAAATTTTTGTGTAAAGTAAAGAATACGCTAGATGTACAGATAATATCGTTGTGTTCAATTTTTTCGGAAATTTTGTGAAAAAAGGATTCCGTTTGTGCTTTTTTTATAAAGACATCTTTAGCATGTTTTGTGAGACTAGCTGAAATCTGTTCATAAATCATACTTGGATAAGGTTCATCATATTCGCTACCAAAGATTTGAGTGTCTGCTTGAGTTGCAATAAGGTGAATTTCTTGAACACCTTCTTTATCTTGGATGCGATGGATGAGCTCCGTATCTTCTGCAGATAGAAATTGTCCAGAAGGAGAAATAATAAAGACGACATCACATTGTTGCATAAATTGCTCAGTACGCTCGCTGCGAGATTGCACTGGGTCATTGAGTCCAGGGGTATCAACAATTTGTAAACCTTTGAGATTTTCTTCGGGCAAATATAAGGTTACTGATTTTGTAACGGGCATAAATTTCCCTGAAGATCCTACATAATCGCTAAGTTGAGTTGTTAAGTCTTCATAACTAGAGGCTGTGAGTGTTTGATGAGAAGGGAGGTTTTTGATGAAATCATCTCTGATTTTTTTAATTTGTTCATATTGCTCGTAACTCGGAGCATTAACGTGATTACTCATATCACGATTAACAGAGGACTCTGCTCTCAGCTGTATTTCTTTTTGTGATAGAGGTAATTTGCTCTGATGCTGATAAGTTTCTTCTTTTTTAGTGAGTTCAGCGATTTTTTCTTTTAACAGTTTTTCTCGTAAAGCAACAAATACTGCATGTTGTTCTTTAAGTGTATTAATATCTTCTTGAGAGAAGAATTCTACTTCAGCTTTGATTGTCTCGCTATATCGAAGAATAGTTAGTGCTGCTGTCATTGGTGTTGCAGCTTTAGGTAGAATATCTTCACCTTCAAAGAAAATGGCATTGAGCAGTGAACTCTTTCCTGCTTTGACTTTACCAATGATACCAATACAAAGTAAGCGATTCTCATCTTCAAATTTTTGAAATTCTCTCGGCCATTCATCGCTATTTGTTAAACCTAATTCTTTGCGATACAAGTAGTCATCATCTTTATAATCTGCTCTTTTAATAATTGCTTTAAGTTCTTCGTCAAATTGTATGATATTCATGGTTTTCCTCTTAAAGCAATAGGAGCTGAAAAGAACCTATTGCTGATGTGTCTAATGGATGTTATGAAGTGTTAGATTTAGGCGTTAAACAAGTATTCTGTTGCTGTTTGAGTAATTGACTTTTTGCCGTTTTCTAACGTTTGAATGCGCATATCTAAGTCAGCACCTTGTTCCGAACGAGCTTTTTCTGCTTGTTCAATTTCTTCCTGCTTTTGTTGTAGTTGTGCTTCAATATGTTCATTAATTTGGTTAACCATTAATTGAAGTTGATCATTAAAGGCTTCGGGTAAACCTTCTTTAAGTTTGCGTTCAATATCTGGAATCACTTTATAGATAATATGTTGTTCTGCATTTTGGCGAGCTTTTTCCTCTCGTTGTTGTTGAGTAAAAAAGTTAATAATTTCCGGTAAAAAGATAATGACAAGCTCAAGAGCAGGATTAACAATGCTTGTTGTTACCGCAGCTATAGTTGCTATGGCTCTTATTGCATTGGTTGCATTTTTTTGAGTTTTCTGGGACTGAAGGTTATTGTTTAAGTTTTGTAAGCCTGTTTGTGCTTTAGTGAGTAGAAGGCTAGTGTTTTCTTGCAAGCGTTGTAAATCAATATTTTTTAATAAAGACGTAGATGTATCTTCTTTTGCAAATTCAGTTTTAATTTTGTTACTGATATTTACTACGATATCTGCATTCATTTCTTTAAAGTGTCTTTGTACCTCACTTAATAATTTGTCTTTAGTTAAACTATTAATTTCGTGTGATAGTCCTTCAGGGTTATGTATTGCTAAATTAATTAACGAATCTTTTCTGAGGAAAAGCTCATTTGATACTTCTTTAGCAATGCGAGGAATACGATTTTGTGAGTAAGTAAATCCTAATTCTTCAATAGCATTATTTTTCTCTTGTTGTAATTTGAGAATACTATCTTTCAGTAGTTTAATGGCTTTTTGAGCCTCATCTTTGTCTGTCTTGAGTGTAGAAATATTGAGATTAATATTTTCAATAATTTCAAGATAGTTTTGCTTGAGTAAGTCAGCAAAGAGAGACTCTAGCAATTGCTCTGGGTCAATGCTCTTGAGCAAAGCCTTGAGGTTATCACCACCATTTTGATTAAATAGAATGACCTCTTCGGCATAGTGGTAGTCTGCCAATTGTTCAGTAATAACTTGCTTAACTTGCTCTACGTCTTCAGCTGGTTTTAGGTTTGTTTTACTAATGCCAAAGCTAAAGGTTTTATTGAATAGCTGCAAGTTATTAAGCTCTCGTTTCATTGATGATGTGATATTGCCATCAGTTACTGAAGTAAGAAAAACAAAATGAATACCCTTAGCCAAATAGTTTAAGATGGCTTGATTATGTGCCTCAATAGGGGCATCAAACCCAGGCATATCAACTAATACTAAAGGTTGAATGGCTTTTAGATTGTCGTTGTTGAGATAAATGCGTAAGTACTTATAGTTTTTAGCATTATCTTTAAGTGTTGTTAAATCTGCTAGTTCGTAACGAGTAACTTCATCTTTTAAAGAGATGGCTTCAATATAGTCTTCTGAACTATAACGTAATTCAGTAGCTAAAGCTGTTTCTGGTGTGATGGCGGTAGGTAATAGGTTATTACCTAAGAAAGAGTTAATTAATGTGGATTTTCCTGCACTAAATGCACCAATGACGGGAATAAGCAATTCTACTTGTTGTAGATCTGTTTTCAACTTTTCAAGGGTTTCGTTCTTCATCTCTAGTGAGTCTAGAGTAGCGATTACATGATTAGTGTAGTTTAGGTATTGTTGGCGAATTGACATAGTAACTATTCCTTATTGAAAAACTGTTAATGTAAAAACAATCTATTTAATGTAAAAACAATCTATTATTTGTAAGGGTAGGCGTGCTGAATGGTCGTGTTAGAGGTAAAGTATTCCCTTATCTTCATCACCAACTTCTCCTGCAACTCCCCCGGATTAATAATCGTCAGATGAGGAATCCAATATTGCACGATGGGGAGGATTTCCATTTCATTGACATTACGGCTAGAGAGGAGGAGTCCACCGTCTTCTAATTCTTTAATTAGGCTTTGATTGGGTAATAAGTCTCGTCGGGTGAAATAAGGGGCAGCATAAGGGCTAACTTGAATTACCACTTCACTAATCTGATTGCCTGAGTAGATACTATCGCCACCGAGGATGATGTCCTTGAGTGATGGGCTAAATTCAAAGTGTTCTTTCATTTGACGGATAGCGCTCATCTGAGTAAAACAGAAGGTCTTTTGTTTACCATTATGTACACCGATGAGATACCAGACCCCAATCTTGTTAATTAAGGCATAGGGTTCAACACGGTAATAGTCCCCTTTTTTCTGACCTGATTTGACGTAGTAGAACTCAATATAGTGATGTTGTTCGATAGCAGCTTCTAAGGTTTTAAATTCTGCTTGTAAATGAGAGATGTTTTCGTATTGCACCCCTTTAATTTGTACGCTTTGCGTGAGGTGTTTTTGGTAAAAGCGTTGATCAATCTCAGGTAATAAGTCTTGGATACTACAGAAACGAGCAAAGCGCTCAATATCCTCTTTAGTAAGGTGCCCAAGATGTATTTTGTCAATACTATAAAAGCGGGGACCACATTCTTTCCAAGTTAGAAACTCTAAACGCTCGTTGAGGTCTCGCTGGATTGTGCGTTTATCAACTTGAAATTCTTCGGCTAATTGATGTACATCTAAACGTACACCCGCATTAAGTTTAGCGAGAATTTGACTTAAGCGAAAAGCAAAGCGTTCGTGTTTACTACTCATTCCTTTTCTCCTAGAGAATTACGAAATGTGGTGATTATAGGGAGGCTATCTACACGCTTGTGTCGTGTTCTTTGAAAGAAATTTTATCGGAAATTGTTGATTATTTGTAATTTTATTCTTATATGAGAATAAAATGCCATTCTTTTGTGAGGCAATATGCTTGATATTTGCTGTTTGGAGGAAATATGACCAAATCAGCAAAGCAGGAAATCAATCAAAAAATTGGGCAGTCGATTGCCAAACATCGTAAGGTGATTGGTATGACACAGGCAGAATTGGCAGAACGGTTAGATCTCAGTTTAGATGCGGTTTCTCGTCTTGAAAGAGGAAATATTGGTTTATCCGTTGTTCGTCTATTTGAGTTGGCGGAGATTTTTTCGTGTGAGACGACGGATTTATTAGATGAGGCAAGTCATCGTCCGCGTGATATGGCAAGGCAGCTAGAGGAATTATTAGGTCAAATAGATGATACAGAGCGATTGAAACTGCTTGCTATTGTGGAGCAAATGGTCGGGATGTTGCGAGCAAAATCTTCTTAATGCACACAGTAAAATTAGGTGTAATCGTTGAAACATTTCCTTTACAATTCTTAATATCGATAACGATAGACTTATCAGCCTTCTTTGTTATAATGAAAGCATAACTCATTCATTTCATAAGGAATAATACAATGAAATTATCTCGTAAATTAGCATTAGCTGTTTTACCTTTAGCTGCTATTTTAGCTGGTTGCCAGTCAACAGGTTCATCTTCTAGCCAAGCCGCTGCTCCAGCAGCACAAGCTCAACAAATTCAAGTAGCTAACGTTGAGGTTTTTGCAGCATCTGACAAAGTAGTTAAAGGCTACCGTGCTGTTAAATTAAACGAAAAACAAACTATCTACGTTGCTAACGAGCCAGTATTTACTCGTGCTGACTTAACAGCTATCGAGCCAGTACAAGACAACCAAGGTCGTGCATTTGTTCGTTTACAATTAAACGAAAACGGTGTTAAAGCGTTAAATGCTGTTCCAGCTAACCGTGGTTTCGTTACAGTTGTTGGCGGTCAAGTGGCTTCTTTAAGTGGCGTACGTGACGGTAACAACTTCTTATTCTTAACTCGTGATACTCAAACAGCTCAAGCGATTGTTGGTGCTGTAACAGGTCAACAACCAGCAGCTAAGTAATTTTTAGCATAGGTTCGAGTGATAAGCCTCAGGTACTCGCCTGAGGCTTTTTTGCATTTGTCGATTGTTTTATGTTCAGTATCATTTAGCTTCTTGTGAGATGTTATGCGGATTCAATTTTTTTCTCGTTATTTAGTCTTTATTCTCGTCGCCATTATAGCGACGGTGAGTTTTATTTTAAGTTTTTGGGATGCGAGTTGGTTATGGGCATTTATTCCTAGTCTTTTTTTAACAGGGTTAGGTATTTATGATATGCGACAAGTGCGGCATTCCATTCGTCGAAACTATCCCATTCTAGGGAACTTACGCTTTTTCTTTGAATCGATTCGTCCAGAAATTCGTCAATACTTTATTGAAAGTGATACGGAGAATTTACCGTTTTCTCGTTTGCAGCGTTCAATTGTCTATCAACGTGCTAAGCAACAAATAGATAAACGTCCGTTCGGTACGATTAAAGATGTTTACGAAAAAGATTATGAGTGGATTAACCATTCTATGCATCCGACGCATATTAGTGATTTTGATTTTCGTACGACGGTAGGTGGTCCTCAATGTGCGCAACCGTATAGTTTGTCGATTTTCAATATTTCAGCCATGAGTTTTGGTGCTTTATCAGCTAATGCGATTTCGGCCTTAAATCGTGGTGCGATGATGGGGAAATTTGCTCATGATACGGGTGAGGGTGGTATCAGTAAATATCATCTGCAAGGTGGGGATCTGATTTGGAATATTGGGTCGAGTTACTTTGGTTGCCGTAATGAAGACGGTACGTTTAATGATGAGAAGTTCGCTGAAAAAGCACGTCATCCTAATGTTAAGATGATTGAGCTCAAGGTTTCTCAAGGAGCCAAACCCGGTCATGGGGGTATTTTGCCGGCGAAAAAGGTCACGGCAGAAATTGCGGAGGCACGCGGTATTCCTATCGGCATTGATTGTAATTCACCAGCGACGCATCCTGAGTTTGATAATCCGATTGGTATGCTTCAGTTTATTAAGCGGATGCGTGATTTATCAGGTGGTAAACCGACAGGGTTTAAAATCTGTGTAGGGCATCCTTGGGAATTCTTTGCGATTGCTAAAGCGATGCTAGAGACGGGCATCTATCCTGATTTTATCGTGGTGGATGGTGCAGAGGGTGGTACAGGTGCTGCCCCCGTTGAGTTTGCGGATCATGTAGGGGCGCCCTTACGAGAGGCGTTGCGACTTGTTCATAATACCTTAGTGGGTGTAGGTTTGCGTAAATATATTAAGATTGGTGCAGCGGGTAAGATTATTTCGGCATTTGATATTGCGCGTACTTTATCTTTAGGTGCAGATTGGTGTAATGCGGGTCGTGGTTTTATGTTTGCGGTCGGGTGTATTCAGGCACAGGCTTGTCATACGGATAAATGCCCAACAGGGGTAGCCACTCAAGACCCTAGTCGTGCTAAAGCATTGGATGTCGATAATAAAGCGAGTCGTGTGTATAACTATCATCGTAATACCATGCATGCGGTAGCAGAATTAGTAGGTGCGGCCGGTTTGAATCATCCTAATTTATTACGTGCGCATCATATTGCTCGCCGTATTTCACCGACAGAGGTACGCTTGTTATCAGCGATTTATCCAGAGTTACAGGAAAATGATTTGCTGAAAGGAAATTATCGATTCCGTTTATTTGAGGTGGCATGGCCTGTGGCAAGAGCAGATTCATTTGAGCCCAATGGTACAGTAGAAGACCTTATGAACCATATGAATCAAGTGTATCGTCCTACTAGTGTGAGTCCGACCGCGAATGCTAGTACTTGATTGTCCCTTTATAGTTGTGGTGATATCAAGCTTATCCAAGTAGTTGAAAAGCCTCAGTCAAAATATGTGGACTGAGGCTTTTTTGTGGCTACCATACTATACTGTTATGGATAGATGGTATCAGAGGAGGGGTTTGTTAAAGATTACTGGGTCTGCTCGATTTTTAAGCATTGTTCGCTAAACTGCTCTGTAATTTCAGCTTTAGGTCTTAACTGATCTTTAGGACTAGACCAGAGGGAATTAGCAAGGCCAACAAATAAATTTACATGTTCTTCTGGAATAGAGCCATCATCTTGTAAGAAATTGAGTGCTTGGTCGTATGATTTACCTTCTTGGCGCATATCGTAAAGCTCAGACAGAATATTGTCAGCGGCTTCACAAGAAAGTTTTAAATCCTCAGGGTTGGTGTCCGTATCAGCTGATGTACTCGCAAATGCTTCGTCCTCTGAGAGTGGTTTAGGCTCTGTGGCAGGAGGAGGGACATTGGTAGGCAGTGTTGCGGTACCATTTACAACGGGTGTTGGCTCATCATCAGCAAATAATGTGCTATCTAAGGCTTTCCATGCGCCAAAAGCAATGAGGGCAACAACGATTAAGAGAAATAGAACTTTTCCTAGTGCTTTCATGTACTCAACCCTTTAAGGTGTTATTTATTGTTAAGTTTACCTGTTTCGTGTGAATCTATCTACTTAAAACTTCAAAATGAGAATTATTATTGTCATTGTATGTTTCTTTGGATGACAAGTCTGACATCTGATTAGGGCGTATAATGAAGAAATTAGTTTTGGAAAAGAGAATAACGATGAAATATAGATCGTGGTCAGCAGGTGCAATAGTCGGAATAAGTTTGCTTTGCACGCCGTCAGTGTGGGCTTTTGCTAAAGCACCGAGTCAGCAGGATAATCAACACTTATCACAGCAAAGTGAGCACTCATGTGAGGTGGTGCTGGCTAAGTTTAATAAAACAGAATTAAAGTCTCAATTAGACGATGTAGGTCAATTGGTCGAGATTATTCGCAGTTTAAATAAGAATAATCGTCTTCCTAGTTATTTTGTGACCAAGAAAGAGGCGAATGGGTTAGGTTGGCAGCCGGGTACACCTTTTAATCAAATCCCTGCCTTAAAAGGAAAATCTATCGGTGGTGATCGTTTTGGTAACTATGAAAAACGTCTCCCTAAAGGACAATGGCAAGAAGCGGATTTAGATTATAAAGGGGTGAAGCGTAATGCAAAACGCCTAGTGTTTAGCCGAGAGGGTGAGCGCTATGTGACGGTCAATCACTATGATAGTTTTGCAAAGGTGCCAGTATGTCAATAACAAAAGTTTGTGTTCTCGATAATATTCACTCACTTGCACAAGTCTATGATCGCTTGGAAGAGGCATTTTCTTTGCCAGAGTATTTTGGACGTAATTTTGATGCACTTTATGATTGTTTAAGTGCAGATGTTGAGGGACCTATGGAAATTCGATGGGTGGATTATCAACAAGCTGCTTGCCGTTTGGGTGAGGATGTTGTCGATACCTTATTAAATATCTTTGAGGATGTTCAAATGGAGCGAGAGGATTTTAAATTGGTGTTGGGAGATGTGGTGTAACTTTTGCACTTAACCATGCTTCTAACTTACACTGCCTAATCGCATTTCTGCTTTCGTGATTCCGAATTTTCTTGTTCTCGGTGAGTCCTCGGGATCGACAATCTTGTGCCGTTCGTTATAGTTATGATATTAATCAAAAAGGCTATAAAATCAAATACAACATAACCATAATAGTAAATATAAATTATTAATAAATGTAAATTGGTAAGGTAGGGAATGGGGCAGGAGGTAGTTTTCAACTTTTGGTGGATTTGTTGAAAATAATTGGTAAAGAGGCGTTAAAATTCAAGAAGATAAAAATAGAATTTCAAGATAATAGTTTGATTTGAAAAAATTATTTTTTATTTTTAATTTCTATTTTTTCTTTGATTTTTCTAGATTTTTTTTATTTTTTTAAGTTTAATATTTATTTGGATTAAAGATAATGAAATCTACCTTTAAAGATTTTGAATTAAGGCTGCTTAATCCAAACTTCGATTCAGATCTTATTGATGTTTTGACAGAATTAGAGAAACTAAGGACATTGTTCTTGAGAGGGGATGTGCATCCCCATATTTTTATTCAATTAAAAACAATATTCCATATGCTGGAGAGTATGGGATCTGCTCGAATTGAAGGAAATCACACTACGGTTGCAGATTATGTGGAGCATCATTTGGATGATGCTCCTAGTCCCTCTGAGAATTTAGCAGAGATTAAAAATATCGAGAAAGCAATGGCGTACATAGATGAGTCATTGAAAGTAGGTGATGATATTACTGAGTTCTTTATTCGTGAATTACATGCCATTGCAGTTGAAGGATTAACGAAAGAGGGTGACCCTAGTCCTGGAAAGTATAGGATTGGTTCGGTGACTATTGGAAAATCATTGCATCTACCACCAGAGGCATTACGCGTTCCGGATTTGATGCAAGAACTAGTGGGTTTTGTGAATCGTCAAGATAAACCTAAATATGATTTAATGAAAATTGCATTGGCGCATCACAGGTTCGGCTGGGTTCATCCGTTTAATAATGGGAACGGAAGAACCGTACGCTTATTGACGTACGCATTGTTAATCAAATACGGATTCAATGTTCAGGCAGGTGGTCGTGTATTGAATCCAACGGCTGTATTTTGTAGCGACAGAACGATGTATTACGACATGTTAGCTGAGGCAGATAAAGGTAGTGATGAAGGTTTGGAGCGCTGGTGTACTTATGTACTATCAGGGATGTCTAGAGAGTTAAAGAAAGTGGATAACCTAACTAGCAAGGCATTTCTCAATGGAAAAATTTTAATACCAGCCATTCAATATGCTCAAAATAGAATGCTTATCTCACTAGATGAGGCGAAAGTGCTTATGTTAGCCATTGATAGAGGAGAATTTAAAGCGGGGGATTTACAAGGTTTATTTCCTTCTTATTCAAGTAATCAAAGAACATACCAGATTAAGAAACTATTGGAAAATAAATTTATTATTCCTATATCGGAAGGGTCTCGTGTTTATATGCCAAATTTTCAACACTCTTATTTAATTCGAGGAGTTTTTGAGGCTCTCGGTAAAAACGGTTTCTTAGGTGGATTAGATTAGTTATTGGTTGACATAATATTGCGAGAATGTGACTAGCGAGTCAATATCTGTATTCAAGTTGTGGCTGTGAGCAATATTTTTAATTTACTCTGCTTAGTGATGAGTCTAATAAGCCAAACTGTAGTTCGTATGAGGAATTGCTTTTATTTAAAACATGTTGCCATTCAGGTAAATCATTCGCATGAAAAGAATTTTTTAAGGTTTTCTATATATTCCATACCGGTTTAGGAGGGGAAATAAACAAAGCCTTGAAGTGATTCAAGGCTTGGGGGGAGGAAGAGTTTTTGACTTATGGTGAGTTAATAGAAAATTGGCGATTGACTTTTACGTTTGATGGTGAAGATGTTTATATTGTGAATTATCAGGATTATCATTAGGGAGTTTAAAATGGCTAGAATGCACAACCCTCCGCACCCAGGTTTATTTGTAAAAGAGTATTTGGACAATAGCAATATCACGGTAACAGAAGCAGCAAAGAATCTTGGTATTACTCGTGCGGCATTGTCTCGTATTATCAATGGTAGGACAGGCATATCGCCTGAGATGGCACTTCGATTAGATGAGGCTATTAAGCTATTTAAAGCGGAAACATGGTTGAAGTTGCAACTGGATTACGACCTCTGACAAGCCGAGCAACGCCACCAGAAATCTGTCGTGACGCCTTTTTATGCGGAACCTGCTTTTGGAGCGTAAAGGGGCTGGCTACCAAGTAGGCATTTTAAATAATCGACCATCTATGCCGTTATCATGAAGCGTTAAGGTTATTTCAGATTGAGTTAAAGGACTAGATAATCCTTGGACTTCAGAGTTGATAGTTGTTGCGATGATTTGGATGCCTATATCGCTATATTTTCTTAAAATGCTTAGCAATAAGTCTTTTTTTCTATTGTCAAGACCATCAAATACCCCGTCGATGTAGATGAAACAGGGGTAGTTCTGCCCAATATACGATCGTGCTACCGCTAAATCAAAAGCAATGCATAAGAATTTTCTGTAGGAAGATCCTCTGCTTTCATTTGTGTTTTTGCCGTGTTTATCCTGATATTCGGCACGAAACTCTAAATTGCCCTCATTGTTGATGAATACAAAAAGCTCGCCACGCTTATTTAATACGGTGGATATGATTTCGTTAAAGTATAGTCGAATTTTAGCGAACGTATTAACATCGTCTTCATTAACATGTTTAACGTTTGTCTGCATTTTGTTTTCAGTATCATCCAAGCCAAGTTTTAACGCTCTTTGTTGTTCTTGTAAGTCTAATATGCTTTCAATGTTTTCTTTTTGTTGTTCTAGAGAAAAAATATCAGTCTGAACTTCTGCTATCTGGCGGTTTGATTCTCTGAATTTATTAACAAGTTCGCTTTCTTTCAAGAAAGAGAGGTGATCCTCGCGCTGTTCGTTGAGATGTTTTAACTGAACAATAACTTGTTCAAGTTCTGCTTTACTTTCTTTCAATTCCTGCTTTAGGTAGGCTTTTCTCTCTTTCGTAATTGCCTTATTAAATGCGATAAGCTGCTCAAAATCCTTAGTAATTTGATCCGGGAGGAGTACATTGGCTTCATCAAATAAAGCCTGAACTTCTGTAGGGTTAAATTTAATTTTATCTTCAGAAAATGACTGCTCAATGTAACGAATATTATTTTTGAGCGAATATTCTTTCATATTCAGAACGGCAATTTTGTTATCTATGTCAGATACTAACTGCTCAACCGATTGCCTATCAATTTCATGAAAATTAAAATTATCAACAAATTTTTGTATATCAACCAATTCATTCTTGCGTAATAGTAAACGACCATCTACTTTACTCAATGCTTCACTGGCACTCTTTTCGTCAAAAGCGTTTCTTTCTTTGATTTGTGCTTTTATTTCGTTTACTTGTTGAGCGTATTCATATCTTTGTCTTGCTAACTTACCGTCAAAGCCAAGCAAGTCCGCCATATAGGGTTTCCACTGAGAGTCTTGTCCGCTGTATTTATGAAGTTTAAATACATCACTAAAATCGTCTTGTGTGCGAATTAGGTAGTTAATGATTTTACGGTATTTCCAATGTTTAACGGCAGTTAAGTTTAACTCCCCGTCAAGATAGGTTTTTGCTCTATCAAAGGAAAGGCGAGAATGAGTCCATTGTTCGTCAGCTAAATCTTTGTAGTTTTGATGGGGTTGCGTATGGGCGATGAAGCTAGGACTACTTGCTTCTGCAACGCTACGTTTAATTGTTAAGTACTTATTTTCTCCGAGTTTAATCTCTAAGAAGAATACAAAACCTTTAAAGATATCGATGTTCGCGAATAAAAAATGTCGATTATCTCGTTTCGCTAGGAACATGAAGTCCAGGAGTGCAGCAAGAGTGGTTTTGCCGAGGTTATGTGAGTCTCGCAAAACATCCTTTGGGAGTCTAACATCTCCGTAGATAAAATTCAGCCCTCCATTAAAAATGATGGGAGTGAATTTGCTATCCTGATTGCTGTACAACTTAGACAGTTTCATTTTTCTTCTCAATATATTCTATCGTATCAGTCTTTGGTTGATAATTTATCAATCCCAGTAGAAATAAGAAGTTTAATGCAGGTAAAAATAGATATTTACCGTTAACTATTTTATCTTTTACCAACAACAATAGGTCGTTATAGTGAATAACTCTCGACTTTTTTAAAGATTTTAGTATTAGAAAACTAGCATAAAGTACAGTCTTATCTGGGTGGTTATGTTTATTCGGACGTAGCATTGCTCTCTGAAATTCCTATGTCGCAACTCCAATACATGTAAAAAACCATAGCACGAGTCAGTCTCTTATTTTGTTTTAATGTAAAGTCCCGATTCGTGAGATAATCGACTAAATTATTAAATATTTTATCAAAACTTAGTCCTTCCGTCCTTTTTTTAAGAATATATTTAAGTTGAAATTCCTCTACTGCTTCTTGATAGTTTTCCAAAATCAGTCGGTTTTGTGGGTCGTGTAAAAAGTTATCTATGTTTGGAATAAGAGGCATATAAAGCTTGACCAACTCTTTGCCAAAATTTTCTGGCATTTCGTTAAGGTTATTTTTCTCGGAGAAAGTCGTGCGCTGGATAGAGTTAGCAACATATCTATCCATTGTCTTAGTTTCTGTCGCAAAAACATGTGAAAAGCAGGAGATTACTTTTGCCAAATTATTTGGATCGATAAGTGGTGCTATGTTAAGAGGCTGTAGATTAATGTCCCTTCTTTGAGGTATGTCAGGATAGCGGTTAAGCCAGTTATCCAAATCATCGATTCCCAAAATGGCTATATTTTGCTCACTTAAATTTGTCTTCTGAGAGATAAAATTTCTAACCTTACTTGATGCATCGCCTGTTAGTTTACGATTGGCAAATAGCATGTAATGGGTTAGCTGATTATTGGAGATGAGTTTCTTAATTTTTTCTGCTTCTTTTGACAGAACACAACTGTTATTGCCATAAAAGTCAGTCTCTAAAAAATGCTTGTTAATCCCATAAGTGTGCTTGGCTTGAATAACTATTGTACCTTCCCAAGGGGTTTGTAGGCTTGGGTAGCTATTAGCTTTACCGACAAAAACACCATCTTTCCCCCCATCTCTACCAGCAGTAAATCCTTGAACTCCCTCACCAAGAATATGTTGGCAAATAGCGATTACTAACTTTTCGAATTGAGGAGCTTCTATGTCTTCGTAGTGATACATATTCTATCCTTTTTCACCCCCGCAGCGACCACCATTTTTTCACAAAACCGCAAATGACCAGCTGGTCCATGTCTTTTTCTGAGACATATTCTGTGTCGTACTGGTCTTTATTATCGCTGATAATGGCTAGACGCCCGTCAATCATAGCGCGTAGGCGTTTGGTTAATAATCTGCCGTTCCAGTTGATGATGTAAATGCCGTCAGCGACGTATTCACGCTGTGTTACATCAACAAATAGCACATCACCATTATTAATCGTGGGACTCATTGAGTCGCCGACGTTATCGATAATCCTAATTTTATCAATGGCACCGCGTCCAAAATTTCTTAACGCCCAATCCTCAAGCACCCAAATCTTTCTGTCCAAGATAGGAGTGTAGTCGACAGGAGCCACCTTACCCGGTCCCGCAGACGATTGAATATCGTAGTAAGTCAGCTCTATGTAGCCGTCTTTGATAGGCTCATCATCAGCATGGTCTTGATCTAGCCAGTTTAGTGGTTTTCCGATAGCTGCCTCAAAGTCTCTAAGAGTAGATGAACGAACCCCACGAGGCTTCCCGGTTGCATGAATAATCGAGCCATTTAACCATTGGCTAATCTGTGATTGGTCTCTATTAGCTACTTCTGCGAGCTTGCCTACTCCGCCAAATTCTTCGACTAAAGCTCTTAGGTTTTTACGGCGTAATTCATTAATATCCATAATTCTATTTAATATCATTTTGATAACTTTTTGAATTATCAAAAAAGTAATGCTATTGATTTTTAATTGTCGTAATGACAATATTTAGGCTGTTTTATCATAAAACCCTAAATATGAAACTACTTGATTATGTAAAAGCCAATCGAGGTAGAGCTGCTGAGATTGCATCCATAATAAAAGTTCGACCAGAGTTCATTTCTATGTGGGCTCTTGGACGACGCCAAGTTCCAGCAGAACGCTGTCCTGATATAGAGCAAGCGACAGGACGTGCGGTTACTTGTGAGGAAATGCGACCTGACATTAACTGGGCAATCCTGCGCCAATCTCCTAAAAAAGCAAGGTGATGTATGACGGTGTAGGGGCAGAGGTGGAACTCACCGAGGACAACCATACTAAAACGCCTGTGAATTGGCAACATCACCAATTAGTGACTGACTTTGTTAAACGGTAACATTGGGTCGTCAAAATCATCATCATCCACGACTATGAGGACCGTTTTTTAAAGTATCGAGGATTGAGTAGAGCTGAACGTAGGGCAGCGATTAGTCAGCGGACGGGTGTCCCACTAAGGACTGTCGAATTTATGCTCAAAAATGTCAGAAAGGATTTAATGGATTTTGTGAGGGGTGAGGTTTGAAGTACGCAGATGAGGTTATCGAATTGCTTAGTACCTATCCGAACAAAACATTTAGGGTAAGGACGATTGTTAACTACATTAACCCTCGAAAGAAAGAAAAGCGTAGTGTTACGCGACAGGTGCAACGTGTATTGGACGGTTTGGCCGAGACAGGCAGTATTGAGGTAAAAGCAAGAGAAAAACTTGGAGCTGGAGCTGAGTATAGGTGGGGTAGAGCATCAAATGTGATGCTCTACCCCAATTGATTTTAGCTAGTTTTAATCAATATAAATTTTAAAAGGCTTACCTTGTGCTCGGATGACATGCCCAGTTTTTGTGCGGCGGGTCCATCGCAAAATAAAGGTACCTCTTTCATCAGAATAAGTCATATAGACCTCCTGTTAAAAAGGGTTATCACCTTTCTATTTGGAAGCCAAACCGTTACAAAGTTTACATTGCAAACATTTTAACGGTTGTATACAATCTAGAGTTAAGGTTTTGCTAGATTGTTTGCTTGAGTTAGTAGGCGAACAACTAACCCTAAATATTGATTACGCCAATAATCAATATTTACCAGAAGCTCAAAGGATACCTCTCCTTTGGGCTTTTTCTTTTCTAATTTCTGCGCATTCTAAACTTACTCCAAATTGCTCTGCTAGTATTTGAATAGAAGCGCCTTTATTTTTAACTAACTCATAATCAGGCAGAAGCACAGCACCTGCAAATTCATTAGCTTGCCACTCGCTATTTTCGTAGATTTTGTTTTGAGAGGTTGATGCTCTAGCAAAGCCAATTTGCCCTTGGTGCAAACATACATGTCCAAACTCGTGTGCCAGGGTAAATCTATCTCGACCATTTCCATTAATAGCTCCTTCATAAACGCTAGGAGCCAAGAAGATGATGCCATCATTGGTTGTTAAACCCATAGGTCCATTAGAGTCGCTTTCCAAAATGGCATATTTTCTGCCGTCGCCGTAGTCTATTTCTAGAATCGTAGAAATATCAATTCTTCCGTAACGGTCAATTCTATGAAAATAATCCATTCTGAAGTCCAGTGCTTTAGAGTGAAT
Source organism: Pelistega suis (assembly GCF_013133795.1). Lineage (GTDB taxonomy): Bacteria > Pseudomonadota > Gammaproteobacteria > Burkholderiales > Burkholderiaceae_B > Taylorella > Taylorella suis. Next base: position 46,448 of record NZ_JABGBN010000004.1, on the reverse strand, counting down.
TTTTGAAATGCTTAGGGGATTAACTACATAGCCTTGATGATAGTGATTTTGTTTAATCATAGGCAAACTTATTCCTTTCTAGACGTTAAAAGACCAAGAATCTTTTCTTTGGTTGCAAGGTCTAATGTTTCAAAATTTCTACAAAAAGCACCAACAAGTTCTTTATTGAATGAATCTTCTGGCATTTGGATAATTTCTTGAGTCTTAGAATTATCAATAGAAGTAAGAAGTTCTTGTTTTTCTTCTTTAGAAAAAGTGTATTTTTCCAATAATTTTTTTTCAAAATCAGGGGGAAGGTTTTTCTTGCCTGTTTCTACAGCTGATAAAAAAGCTGAGCTAACGCCAAGGCAATCGGCCATGTGCTTTAGCAAGATAAGGTTGTTAATTCTGTACTTACGGATAAATTGTCCGAATTTAGTGAGTTGCATAGCGGATCTCCCTTCTATGTTATGAAACATATATTAACCTAAAGGAAAATTTTTTTCAATATAAAAAATTTATTTTTATTTTGGTTATAAGAGTGCGACATTTACTTCTTGAAAAGCGCGACAAAAACTGCGACAATTTGGACTAGCACAATTGTGCCTATAGAAAACGTAGAGATGAACCCCGGGATTAAAACTCTCGGGGTTTTGTGTTTGAACTGGTATGAATTTTCTGGACAGATAAAAATGGTCAATAGACCATAGGTGTTAACCCTGAGGGTTGATTAAATGCCATCGGCGTTTTGTTGTTCAATACAGAACTCGGACGTCGATGGTGATAAAAAGCGATAAATCGTTCAATCGCTTGATTTTGTTCAATAAAACTGGGCGTACTCGCTGTACTAAATGCTTCATTATACAATCCTTCTACCTTTAATATGCCATTAAAGCTTTCCATTACCGCATTGTCATAGCAGTTACCTACACGCGATAGACTTTGCTCAATCCCCTGTCTAGCCAACTCCTCTCTAAACGCTTGGGAGGTATAAATAGAGCCTTGATCGCTATGCAGTAACGCATGCGGAGCAACGCCTTTAAAGCTCAGTATTTTTAACGTCTTTAACGCTAACTGCTGATTGTGTTGCTTACCATAGCATCACGCCACAATGGAGCGGTCATATAAATCCAATATCAACGAGAGGTAACCCCAGTGCCACTGATTATCTTCATAATAGGGTACATAGGTCATATCAGCGACCAACTTACTCCTTGGGCTTGCTGAGCTAAAGTACCTATTGAGTACATTGGCAGCTAATCCCTGCGTTTGCACACAACGGCTCTTTTGATACGTCTTGCGTTGCTGACGTATCTTGGCATTGAGTTCAAACGCCTTCATCAAGCGACCTATCTGCGACTGCCCCAGTTTTAAGCCTTGGGCTTGCTCAAGCAATACCCCCATGCGACGACGACCTATCGTATAAAAACACGCTTGTTGTATCTGTGCTATCCACTGCGCTTTTTGCTCATCACGTCGCATCGACTCGCTCGGATGCTTGGCCGCATAATAGCTACTTCTTGGCACACTCAATACTTGGCAGGCAGCCTTGATGCTAACGCCTGTTTGAGCTGCTCGTGATATAGCTGCAACTCTTTTTTTTGACCTCATCCTTGCAATCACTGAGTATCTCTTGGAATAAACACTCGTAGGTAATTAAAATATCATTCACCTCTTTATCCAGCTGCTCTTTGGTCTTAGCTCTGGATAAGCGCTCACTGACCATTTGGTGAATTCGTGCTTTATCAACCATTGCATCTCCTGTCCCATGCCATCTTAGGCAATCCCATAACCGTATTTTATCAGGCAAATGCTCAGAGGGACTATGTGCGATATAACGTTTAATCTTTGTGTATAAGTCAGAGGGACGAATGCCAAATAAACGGGCAACATCACTGTAACCTATGGGGTAATGCTCTATCCAGTACAAAATCGCTTGATGATGCTGTGCTTTACGTGTCAGGACACTACGCTCACTTATCCAAGCAAAGTCACCTTTGTGTCCAAAATATCCGTACCAGTTTAAAAAAGAAAACAAAAAAGCACTTAACGGAAAATGCTAAGTGCTTGATTATATTGAATTCTTAGTGGTGGCTCTTCCCCGATTCGAACGGGGGACCTGCGGATTATGATTCCGTCGCTCTAACCGACTGAGCTAAAGAGCCACTTTTATTATTGGGGTGACCGATGGGGCTCGAACCCACGACAACCGGAATCACAATCCGGGACTCTACCAACTGAGCTACGGTCACCACAAGAGAATGAAACTATATCATTTAAAGATAAATTCTGACAAGTTTTATCTTTGTTTTGTTGTTAAAAGTTGCTTTTGTGCAACAAAAATATAGTTTATGGCGCCTCCAGCGAGAATCGAACTCACAACCTACCGCTTAGAAGGCGGTTGCTCTATCCAGTTGAGCTATGGAGACGCTAAGCCACAAATTATAACTGATTTTCTTTGCAAATACATCTGTTAGAATAGTTCTTTCATCTATTTGGGAGAAATGGCGATGAGTGTTGTTTTTGATATTCACCCTGATAATCCGCAACAGCGTCTTATTTATCAGGCGGCGTTATTAATTAAGGAGGGTGGGTTGGTTGCCGTCCCCACAGATTCTGGTTATGCCGTGGTGGCACGCTTAGACGATGCCGACGCCGCTAAAAATTTACGACGTATTCGGGGTTTGGATGATCGCCATCTATTGACCATTTTATGCCGTGATTTGGCAGAGATTGCGCATTTTGCGCGTGTGGATAATCAGCAATACCGTCTTTTAAAGTTGGCGACACCGGGACCATGGACGTTTATTCTCGAGGCAAGTAAAGAAGTGCCTCGCCGTGTATCTCATCCCTCACGTAAGACAATCGGTATTCGAGTGCCTCAGCATACGGTATTATCTGCTCTGATTGAAGAAGTGGGTTCGCCTTTACTATCGACTACTTTTATTCCGGAAGGAGAGGATATGCCTTTTGTGGATTATGAAGATTTTGTGGATGATTATAAGGGGCAATTAGAGGGTATTATTGTTGCAGGCGATGTGTCTGCTCACCCTACCACGATTATTGATTTGTCAGGTTCATCACCAGAAGTTCTACGGGTTGGAGCAGGTAATCCAGAAAAGCTTGGTATCTTTTCTTGATAAATAAAACATTTAGGGTATTGAAACATACTTTTTATTGTTTTCTTAGGTAATGTGATTAATTTTTCCGTGTTTTTCTATTAAACTAGTGAATTATTTGTTTTTATTTTTAGGATGATTACTTATGGCGGCTAATGAGTTCCAATATCCTCAATTCACGGGCAGTATTCCTGCGTTAATTACGCCGATGTTACCTGACGGTAAGATTGATTATGAGGCTTATAAGAAGTTGATTGATTGGCACGTGGCAGAGGGTTCTGATGCTTTGGTAGTTGTAGGTACATCGGGTGAATCACCTACGGTTGATTTTGAAGAGCATACAGAGCTTATTCGTATTGCGGTAGAGCATGCGGCAGGTCGTATCCCTGTTATTGCGGGTGTAGGTGCTAACTCAACAAAAGAGGCGATTTTCCTTTCTCAGCAAGCGGAAAAAGCAGGAGCACAGGCTGGTCTATCGGTGGTGCCTTATTACAATAAGCCAACACAAGAGGGGATGTATTTACATTTCAAAGAGATTGCTGAAAATACCAATCTCCCGACTATTCTTTACAATGTTCCTGGACGTACAGTTGCGAATATGTCTAATGAGACTATTCTACGGTTAGCTGAGATTCCTGGCATTATGGGGATTAAGGATGCGACAGGTGATATTGCGCGTTTAGGTGAGCTATTACGTGATAAGCCTGCGCATTTCCAAGTGTATTCAGGTGATGATCCTACCGCAGCAGCATTGATTTTATTAGGTGGTCAGGCCAATATTTCTGTCACGGCAAACATTGCACCACGTATGATGCATGATTTATGTGTGGCAGCAGCACAGGGTGATTTAGCAAAAGTACGTGAGCTTAATGGTAAGTTATCAACGTTAAATCGTGTATTGTTCGTTGAAGCCAATCCAATTCCTGTAAAATATGCGGTTGCGGAGATGGGTTTATCTCAGTTAGGTTATCGTTTACCTTTATGCCCAATGGCGGCTTCAAATGTTGCCATTGTGAAAGAAGCATTAAAACAAGCGGGTTTAATTTAAAAAGGATTTTTATACAATGCGTATTAAAGCAACTCAGCGTATTGCCGCTACATTATTAGTCGGTTTATCAATGACAGCGTGTAGCACATGGGATGATTTGATGTCTTCTGAAGCTGTTGATTATAAGAGTACGGTGCGTGGTGAGCCATTGACATTACCACCAGATTTATCAAAAGCCCAAATTAACCCGCAATATTCGACTTATGGTACAGGTACAGCTTCTGCCGCTGCTTATAACAAGGCAATGGCGCAAGCGAATAAGAGCGGTCAGGCGAATGCGGTATTACCGACTTCTGCGGATATGAAAGTGTTACGCTCGGGTGATACACGTTGGTTAGAGGTGAATCGTGATGCAACAGCGGTTTATAAGGATGTATTAGCTTTCTGGGGTAATCAAGGTTTTACCATTAATCGTGATAATCCTCAAGCAGGTATTATTGAAACAGATTGGGCTGAAAATCGCGCTAAGATTCCAGCTAACTTCTTACGTCGTACATTGGGTAGCATTGTCGATATGGTATCTGATAGTGGTGAGCGTGAGCGTTTTACGACACGTCTTGAACGTGTTAATGGTAAGACGGAAGTTTACATCCGTCATGAGCGTATGGTTGAAACACAAATGGATCGCGATGGTACGCAGTTTAAATGGTTACCAGCCAAAGAAGATCCTGAGTTAAATGCGATTATGTTATCGCGTTTAATGTCATATATGGGTGCTTCTAAGCAAGAGGTAGAGGCTGCGGTACAAACACCACAAGAGGTTAAGTCCCAACAAACATCGGCAGTTGGCTTTGTCGCTGGTGAAAATGCTTTAGCATTGACAGGGTCTCGTGAAGCATCTTATCGTCAAGTAGGTCAAGCATTGACAAGTGCAGGCTTTACGATTGATCAGTCAGATGCGGCATCAGGTAGTTATGTGGTACGTTATTTAGATACGGATACGGGAGAAAAACGTAAGTCATCAAATATCATCTCTCGTCTATGGGGTGATAAGGGTAATAAAACGCCAGTCCCATACATTATTAAAGTTTCTAGCCAAGGTGATGGTTTTTCTTTAGTAACGGTACGCGACAGTGCAGGTAATATTGATCGCTCTGAGACAGCGCAACGTATCTTGACGGTATTACAAGAGCGTTTGTAATCGAGTCAATATCACCTTGATGAGGATTCATGCGATATTGTCTATTGTTGAGGATTTTGGGATAAGGTGGTGACCTAAATAAAATAGGCTCAGGTGTTTATATCCTGAGCCTATTGTTTTTAAACACTTCCTCTATGAGCGGACTTCATCAAGCGACGACTAACCAACCATCATCAATCCAACGATGGAGTAATTCAAAAGTGTCTTCATCACTTTCAGATGTTGCATAGCCAGCTGATAAGCAACGTTTATCCGCTAATTCTTGGAGTACTTTGTTCATAGGAATAGGTACAGCTTCTCCATTGATAAAGAGCTGATCGCCGCGGTAGACCATACGTGTTTTACGGTCTGTTTTCAGGAGAGTTTCAGCCGGTAAGTCTTCGATATTGATTTCTTCTTCCGCAAAATCAAATTGGGCGAGTTGATTAGGCTCGGTGAGCCAGCATCCTAAAAAATGACTGGCTAAATCGGCATTGAACTGAATTTGCTGAGCCGCTTTTAAGGCCTCGGTAATCATGGCTTCTGGTAAGGCAGCAGGGGTCGTAACAGCTGGTGCACCCGGATCACGATAATAACCTTCAACTTTAAAGCCAGAGAGGGCTGGTTCGGAGTAAACACCGCTACCTAGACCTGAATTGACACTGACTTGATCGGCGGCAGCTTCAAAAATACCACGAACCATATTGGCAAAAGAGAGGGTTCTAAAGCCAAAAGAAATCGTGACGCAATTATCGGTTTCTGCAATTCCGTCATGCGCACATTGAGGGGGCAGATAAAGCATATCACCAGGTTCTAATACCCATTCTTGCTCAACTTGAAAGTTTTGTAAAATACGGCAAGGTAAATCAGGAATAAGTGTTTTATCTTCTTGTTGGCTAATACGCCAACGACGTTGTCCATGACCTTGGAGTAGGAATACGTCATAGGTATCAAAATGAGGCCCCACACCACCACCTTTTGAGGCAAGGCTAATCATCACATCATCAAAACGTGCATCTGGCACAAAGCGGAAAAGTTGAGCCATCTCTGATACCTTATCATCGTGTAAATCGACGCTTTGAACAAGGAGTGTCCAGTCATTTTGTTGCATACTGGGGGTACGGCTAATGGGGCCTTTTTTGAGTTTCCAGTCACCGTCATTGCGAGTGATAAAGCGTGATTCCACATCCTCTTGTGTCGCTAATTTTTTAAGTTGAGCGATGCTAATAGGTAACTCGAAATTTTTAAATGCTTGGCGGATAAGCAAAGGCTTACGTTGCCAATACTCACGCATAAATTCTTCGGGGCTGATATTGCCTAATAGGTCAATTTTTTCGGTTAATGATATTGTCATGATGTCTGTGAGGAGTCTGGTCCAAAAAGGTTGCGTAGTTTATAAAGAGCATCGAGTGCATCACGTGGGCTCATATTATCAGGGTCAAGCGTATTTATTGCGTTCTTTATGGCTTGTAACTCAAGATAATTATCGTTTTGTTCTTGATCTTTAATATCGGCTTGTGCAAATAAATCCAGTTGTGGTGAGATAGAAGTACCTTGCTCTAGGCGCTCAAGCTCACGCTTAGCTTGACGAATAACCGCCATAGGAATACCTGCTTTTTGTGCCACTTGAATACCATAGCTACGGTTGGCAGGACCCTCTTGTACTTCATGTAAAAAAGCAAGTCCTGTACTGGTTTCTGTAGCAGCCAAATGGACATTACGGACGCCTTCGAGTTGCTCGGGAAGGCGGGTTATTTCAAAGTAATGTGTTGCAAAAAGAGTCATCGCTTTATTATGGCTAAGCAGACGGCAAGCTATTGCCCATGCTAATGCTAGACCATCGTAGGTAGATGTACCACGTCCAATTTCATCCATAAGGACGAGGCTGTGAGCTGTACTATTGGCTAAAATCGCTGCAGCTTCAATCATTTCCATCATAAAAGTAGAGCGTCCACCCGCCAAGTCGTCGGCAGCACCAATGCGCGTAAAAATACGGTCAATTTTCCCAATAGTGGCAGCTTGAGCAGGGACAAAACTCCCCATTCTCGCGAGTAAGGTGATCAAAGCTACTTGGCGCATATAGGTAGATTTACCCCCCATATTAGGCCCTGTAATGAGTAGCATACGGTCTTGCTCATTCATTAGGCAGTCATTGGGCGTAAAGCGTTCGATACTATGCTCAACGACAGGGTGGCGCCCTTGTGTGATTTCAATGCAAGGTGTTTCCACCAATGTCGGCCTCACCCAGTCATTGGTGTAAGCATGGTAAGCAAGGCTTACATAAACATCAATTTGCGCAAGGGTACGAGCAAGATTTTGTAAAGCCACAATCGATGGTTGTAAGGATTGAAGCAATTGATCAAAGAGATATTTTTCGCGACTGAGGGCACGGTCTTTCGCTGAGAGAACCTTATCTTCCCATGTTTTGAGCTCGGGTGTAATATAGCGCTCGACATTTTTTAAGGTTTGACGGCGGCGATAATGGGCAGGTACTTTATCGATATGTGTTTTGGTGACTTCGATATAAAAGCCATGAACACGATTGTATTCTACACGTAGATTAGGAATACCTGTTGCTTCTTTTTCGCGTGTTTCCAATTCAATCAAGAAAGCACCGCTATCTGCTGCGAGTGTACGTAACTCATCTAATTCGCTATCAAATCCTTCAGCAATCACACCACCGTCACGTACCATCACGGCAGGCTCTACGGCTAGGGTCGCAGCCAATAAAGGATAAATATTATCCACAGCGCATAAAGGTTGAGTTAGCTCATTATCTATCATCAGTTGTGTTTGTAGAAACTGAGCAAAAGTAGGGAGCTGTTGTAACGCATCACGTAGACTTGCCAATTCACGAGGGCGTACGGATAAAAGAGCGATACGTGTACTAATACGCTCAATATCGGGATAGGTTTTAAGGTAATCCAAAACAGTATCAATCAGTTGCTTGGCATTGAGTGATAGATGAGCTGGATTTAAAAAGGCTTGTACATAGTGGTGGCGCTGTGTGACTTGTGTATTATCACGCAATGGGTGATGTAGCCATTTGCGCAATAAGCGGCTTCCCATGGGAGTTTTACAATGATCCAATAGCGAGAATAAGGTGGGTGAACTGTCACCACTAATAGTCTCCGTAATTTCAAGATTTTTACGGCTGACAGGGTCTAAGATGACATATTCATTGCTATGGTCTTGGCTAATGCTTTGAATATGGCTTAAGGATTGATTTTGAGTACGCTCAACATAACGTAGTAGAGCGCCGGCAGCACACAGTGCATTGGGCACGTCTTCTACGCCAAAGGCTCGTAGTGAATCAACCCCAAAAAATTGTGCTAATTGAGTCTGTGATTCTTTTAAATCAAAATGCCAATCTGCTGTTTTGCTCATGGCTGCCGCAGAAGTAGTTTCTAAGGAGTAAGAGTCTGCTGTAATAATCTCTGCTGGGGCAATCCGAAAAATTTCTGAATCCAGATTTAACTCATCTGTTTCACAGACCTTAAATTCACCACTCGCTAAATTTAACCATGCAAGTCCAAACTTTGGATTCTTGCCTTTGAAAGGTTTATATATCGCCAGAAGAGGACGATCTGAACGAGAGGGTAATAGATTTTCATCGGTTAAGGTACCGGGTGAGACGATGCGGACAATTTTACGTTCAACAGGCCCTTTACTGGTTGCAGGATCACCGATTTGTTCTCCGATGGCGACGGATTTTCCCAGAGCTACAAGGCGGGCGAGATATTGTTCCATCGCATGAGCAGGTACGCCAGCCATGGGGATTGGTTCACCATTGGAAACACCACGTTTAGTCAGTGTTAAATTTAAAAGACGTGCTGTGATGATGGCATCGTCATAGAACATCTCATAAAAATCACCCATACGATAAAACAGTAATATATTGCCGACTTCGTCTTTGAGACGAAGATATTGTTGCATCATCGGCGTATGACCTGCGTAAGGGTTTTGATCAAGTTCAGACATTGAATGTATCAGTATAAGAAATCGTTTAAGGCATCATTTTAACAGAATGTATGTCGTAGGCTTTTTTGATAAATGGCGATCCGGTAAGAAGATGGTTTTTCCTTATACTGAAAGTTGAGTGATGAGTATGGTGAGGAACAATCAGGTTACAATAATCTTTTATTTAGGTAATAGGAAGTCATATGAATTGGCAAGTATTATGGGAAAAGTATTATCCTCTCATCGGTGATTTTGTAATTAATTTTCTTTCTGCTTTAGCTGTTTTTATCGTGGGATGGCTTATTTCAAAATTTATTGGTAAGTCTATTCGTAAAATTGCTCATCGCTCAAACGCCTTGGACTATACGGCAGTTCCTATGATTGAGGGTATTGTTGTTTGGGCAATTCGTATTTTGGTTATTCTCGTTGTATTAACGCAGTTTGGGATTAAAACGACTTCTCTTATTGCGGCATTAGGTGCAGCGGGGTTAGCGATTGGTCTTGCCTTGCAAGGGACATTACAAAATATTGCTGCAGGGATTATGTTGATTGCCTTACGTCCGATTCGTGCGGGTGAAAGTGTAACGATTTCGAGCGGTGGCATTTCAGGAACAGTATCCGAAATTGGTCTATTTTTAACGCGCATTATACAAAATGACGGGATTCAAGTGACTGTTCCTAATAGTTCGGTATGGAGCAGTACGATTATTAACTTTAGTCGTAATAAGACACGTCGTATGGATATTCTTGTGCCGGTGAGTTATGGTGATGACTTAGATAAGGCAATTGAGATTCTAGAGGAAGTCGTTGCACAACAAGAAAATATTGATCTCGAACCTAAAGCCAGTATCTATGTGAGTGAGTATCGTGAGTCGGTAGTGGTGATTACGATTCGCTTATGGACGGCATCTAATGTGTATTGGAATGTACATGCGGCATTGATGAAACGAATCCGTCAGCGCTTAGAAGAGCATGCGTTCCAATTACCTGTGCCTGCACGTATTAGTAAGGTGGTAACAGAAGACCACGAATAATCAACCTCATAGGATAAAAAATGGCAATCAAAAACTCAAACGCTTTATTTGTCGCTACAGGCTTAATGCTCTTTGCACTGTTTTTTGGGGCAGGTAACTTGGTATTTCCAGCACATATCGGTCAGCTATCGGGTGAGCATATGTGGTGGACGATTTTAGGGTTTGTCATGACGGGGGCGGGCTTGCCATTGTTAGGTATTGCAGCGATGGCCTATTCGGGCGCAAACGATGTAGAGGCGTTGGCGGCTCGTGTATCCCCAAGTTTTGGGCTATGTTTTGCAATTGCTTTGTATTTAGCAATCGGTCCATTGTTTGCTACACCGCGCACAGCAACTGTATCTTTTGAAATGGGGGTGGTGCCTTTTTTAAGTGAGACTATCTCTAAAGAGTGGGCATTAGCTATTTTCTCCGTGGTATTTTTTGGCGTGACGTATTGGTTAGCGATGTCGCCGAGTAAGTTGCTTGACCGTATTGGTAAATTATTGACACCAGCTTTACTAATCAGTATCGCTGTGTTGACAGTAGCTGCCGTAGTGAAGCCGATGGGAGCATTGCAAGTAGCACAGGGTGAGTATCTATCACATCCTTTTATTAAGGGGTTCTTGGACGGCTATCAGACGATGGATGCTTTGGCGTCGCTAGTTTTTGCCATTATTGTTATCAGTAGTTTGCAGCAAGCGGGGGTGACTCAGGTCAAATCTTTGATGAAGATGACGTTAGGAGCAGGGATTTTAGCGTCGTTATGCTTGGCGATTGTGTATGCGATGGTTACCTACATGGGGGCGAGTAGCGTACAACAAATTGGTTTGCAAGAAAATGGTGCGGGTGTCCTAGCGGGGGTCGCGGCTTTTTATTGGGGTACTGCGGGTAATGTTCTCTTGCTGGTGATTGTATTGCTGGCCTGCTTAAGTACGGCGGTTGGTCTTATTGTGGCTTGTGCCGAGTATTTTAGTCGCGTGTTTCCTCGAGTTTCTTATCGTCAATTCGCCATTTTATTTACGATAATTTCTTGTGTGTTAGCGAATCGTGGTTTAAGTGGTATTGTCAGCTTGTCTGTCCCTGTGTTGATGTTGTTATATCCTCTGACGGTAGTAATTATTTTCTTAGCCTTTTTAGATAAGATGTTTGCTAGTCAACGAATCGTCTATGTGCTGACCATGGGGGTAACACTCGTGATGGGAATTTTAGATGGTTGGAAAACGGCTTTTGGTCTGCCATCGACCTTAGAACACTTCTTAAATACGTATTTGCCATTTTATACGGTAGGCATGGGGTGGCTGATTCCTGCGCTGATCGCTTTTGGTATAAGTTTTTTAATCAGCAAGATGAGGCAGTATGATTGACGGATTTGGGGCGTCCAATTTCACATTAAGAGGGACTAGCATGACAAGTTAGTCCCTTTTTTATGGGATTATTTTTTAAGTATTTGGGTGCATACACCACGCATCATATCGGTTTCTTCTTGTGTTAATTGACTACGGTTAAACCAATGGCGCATACGAGGCATGAGTTTTTTGGGGTGGGCTGGATTGAGAAAATCAATATGAATTAAGGCTTGTTCCCAGTGTTGAATAAGGGCTTCGACTTTTTCTTGAGGTGCATAGTGAGTCGGTGTCTCTTGTATCTGTGCTGGTTGTATCAGTTGATAGGCATAACGTAATTCCCATGCAGCTAGTTGTAGGGCTTGTGCGACATTGAGTGAGCTATAGGCGGGATTAGCTGGAATATGACAGATACGGTGGCATAGGCTAATCTGGTTATTGTCTAAACCAATCCTTTCGGGGCCAAGGATAATCGCTGTGCGTGTGTCATGACCTAGGCAAAGATGATGGCTCGCTTCGTGAGCAGCCTGACGAATATCCACCACGGGTGGTCCCATATCACGTTCACGAGCGGTGAGTGCAAAGGATAAGGTAATGGGAGCGAGAGCCTGTTCTAGACTCTCGGTGATAATGGCTTTTTCTAGAATATCGACTGCACCGCTTGCTAATGCAATTGCTTCAGGGTGGGTGGTGAGATTCTCTTTTTGAGGAGCCGCCAAGACGAGTTCTGCAAATCCCATTGTTTTAATCGCACGTGCAGCAGAGCCAACATTGCCCGGGTGGCTAGTTCCGACCATGATAAAACGTGTACGTTCAAATAAAGAATGCATAAGCTAGCCCTTAAAAATTATTAAAAAATATAATTTCACTAGTATATAAGGACATAGTCAATTAAAATAGTAGGCTGTGAAGTACTTTTAGAAATTTTGCGTTAGCAAACTAAGGGTATGTTGTTCTTTTTACAATTTTATATACAAGTAGACAAATGCATCAGTTTTTAACGATTGCCATTAAGGCGGCCCGTCGTGCGGGTAGTATTATCAACCGTGCTAGCTTAGAGCTAGAAAAAGTCCAAGTTGCTCGTAAAGGTCCTCATGATTTTGTGACCGATATTGATCGTGCATCAGAAAATGCGATTATTGAGACGATTCGTGAAGCGTATCCAGACCATGCTATTTTGGGTGAGGAAACAGGTTTTACTAAAGGTACTCGTGCTGAGCCAGAATATCAATGGATTATTGATCCACTAGACGGCACTAAAAATTTTATTCATGGCTTACCTGACTATGCGATTTCTATCGCTGTCGTTCATCAAGGTAAAGTGATGCATGGACTTGTATATGACCCTAATCGTAATGAAATCTTTACAGCCTCACGTGGCGTGGGTGCTTTCTTAAATGATCGTCGTATTCGGGTGAGTACACGTACACGTATCGAAGAGTCTTTAATTGCGGGTCGTTTTCCTTTAGGCGCACCAGAGAAAGAAGGTTATCGTTTCCATAATTTAGTAGAACAAAGCAATGGTTATCGTCGCTTAGGCTCGACTGTACTTGAGCTGGCTTATGTGGCAAGTGGTCGTTTAGATGGTTTCTGTGGTGCTAATCTCCAAGCGTGGGATGTGGCGGCTGGTAGCTTATTGGTGCTAGAGGCGGGTGGTCTTATCGGTGATTTTGACGGTGAGCAGGGCTGGATGCGTAGTGGTAATGTATTAGCTGGTGCACCTAAGCTTTTCCCACATTTAGTTAATGCCATCGCTAAATAAAGCGAAGAGTTAGGCGACTCATTATGCAAGACGTTGTATTCTTATTAAAAGCGGCATTTCTCGGTATTATTGAAGGTATTACCGAGTTTCTGCCGATTTCAAGCACGGCTCATTTACTCATTTTAGGTGATTGGATTGGTTTTGATGCAGGTCAAGACAAAGTATATGAGATTGTTATCCAATTAGGCTCCATTTTGGCGGTAATGTGGATTTATCGTCAGCGTCTAGCGCAATTATGTGTGGGGACATTAAAACGAGAACGTGCCGATTTATTGTTTGTGCGTAATTTGCTATTGGCATTTTTACCAGCAGCGATTATTGGTCTTATATTGATTAAGTACATTAAACAGTTACTTGACGGTCAGTTTATTGTTTATGCCATCACGCTTGTACTGGGTGGTTTGATTATGCTGTGGGTGGAGAGTCGTCCGGGTATGTCAAAGCATTCGACAGCAAATGATATCGAGAATAGTGGTCAAACAACAAAGATTGAAGATATCTCTATCGGTCAAGCATTGACGGTAGGCTTTGCGCAATGTTTAGCGATGATTCCAGGGACATCACGTTCGGGGGCGACGATTATTGCAGGTATGTTTGCTGGGATTCATCGCAAGACAGCCACAGAGTTCTCTTTCTTTTTGGCGATGCCAACGATGATTGCGGCAACTGTTCTTAGTCTGTATAAATATGGTGGTCAGCTGACGCAGAGTAATTTATTAGCGGTGGCGATTGGCTTTGTGATGGCATTCTTGAGTTCGCTCGTGGTAGTACGTGCTTTATTGGCCTTTGTATCGCGTTACTCGTATCGTCCATTTGCTTGGTATCGGATTATCTTTGGCTTGATTGTAGCAGCGTGGGTGTATAACTTGGTATAGCCTCCGCTTTTCTCTTGATGTATATCAAATTACCCTTCATAGGTGAAATACTTATGGAGGGTAATTTATTATTGAGGGGGTTTAACGAGGGAATGTAAGGTTAAACCCGATGGATGAATATTTAGGTAAGCTGCTCGAGGGGTAGCGTTATCCATATCCCAATCACTTAAAACATAGCGTAGGCGTTTTTTGTTATTAATGGTGCTGATAAGGTAATGTATGGCTTCTTTATGAGTATGCCCATGCACGACGTAATCAATCTCAGGGTATTGCTGGATAATTTTATCAAGTGTTTTGCTATCAATATCGTAATCACGGTGATAGTTGGCATTTTGTTGACGTTGGGCAGTCTTACTGCGTTGGCGTAAGAAATTAGCAATACCTTGTCGCCATGTTAATGGTAGATTTAAGAAAACCCCTTGTATAGCAGGACAGCGTAAAATCTTGCGTAACCGCATATAGCCCTTATCATGGGTACATAACTCATCACCATGGCTCATAAAAATGACACCAGCATCAGTTTTTAAAAGGACTTGTTCTGGTAGTAAATGAATGCCTAAGCGTTGGCATAAATCAGCACCGACTAAAAAATCACGGTTGCCATGGATAAAGTAAATAGGAATTTTTTGAGCGCAGTCAGCAAGTGCTATTAGGGCTTGTTGTAACCAAGGTTCTGGGTGCGTAAATGCTAAATCGTCTCCAAACCATACATTAAAAATATCGCCTGCTAAAATTAAGGCCTTGGCTTCTTGACTGGCTTGTTGGAGAAATTGGAAGAAGGTTTGATTGGTATGAGGGATATGTGGCCCCAGATGGACATCTGAAGCCACATACAGTGGTCCTGACAAGGTAATGGATGTAAGGTTAGCCACTAGAATTAAGCGTATTATTCTACAACAGAGGCTTTTTCGATGATAACGTCTTCAACAGGCACATCACCATGGAAACCACGAGAACCTGTGCGTACACCTTCGATAGCGTCTACGACTTCTGTGCCTTCGACAACTTTACCGAATACCGCATAACCCCAACCTTGTGGTGTAGGTGCTGTGTGGTTTAAGAAGTCATTGTTGTTTGAGTTGATAAAGAACTGTGCACTTGCAGAGTGTGGGTCGCTTGTACGAGCCATTGCAATCGTGTATTTGTCGTTGGTTAAGCCGTTGTTGGCTTCGTTTTCGATCGGTGCATGAGTTTCTTTTTGTTTCATGCCAGGTTCAAAACCACCACCTTGAATCATAAAACGTTTAATAACGCGGTGGAAAATCACGCCGTTATAGAAACCTTCTTTAACGTAAGTAAGGAAGTTGGCTGTTGTTTTTGGTGCTTTTTCAGCATTAAGTTCTAAAACGATAACGCCTTTGTTGGTTTCTAATTTAACGCGTGGGTTAGACATAGTAGTTTCCTTTGTTTGGGCTTGTGCAGTTTGTGTAACAGGCATCATAAAGACACTAGCTAGCACTAAACTGTTTAAGCAATGTTTAATAAAATGCATGGACTATTTTCCATTTAAAAATTGTTGAAGTTGCTGTGCATTGGCACGAGCCCCTTTTGCTCCTTGGCTTGCAGCTTTATCAAAAGACTGCTTAGCTAGAAGCGTATAGATGAGGCCAATGTTCTGATTTGCAATAGCATAGTTAGGACGGATAGTTAAGGAGGTTTGCAACGATGTGAGTGCCTCATCTAGCGAGCCAACCTTCATTTGAATAACGGCCATATTATTCCAAGGCTCTGCAAGCTCTGGGTAGTTAAACGTCATCTCTCGATAAATAGAAAGCGCTTTTGTCGCTTCGCCTTTAGCGGCATAAGCACGTGCTTCTAAAAAGAGCAGTTGCACATCTGTCCCTGGACTAGATAGTTTGTCTGCCTTGGTTTTGAGTTTGGTAATTTCACGTAAGGCACTATCGAAATGACCTTGTTCGATAAGACGGTTAATCCGTAGAGCAGCTTGGGCTGCTGTTTCAGGAATCCGCGTATCAACACTAGGCTCTAGCTTTTTTAGAATATTGGCAACGGTTTCTGAACCACCCTCGGGAGGCGGTTCAAAACCTGTGACATATTGAGTGTTGTCAATGGGACGAATCTCTCCCTGACCGCTCTCACCAGGAATAGCATCAGGGACAGTCGGTAATTCTGAGAGCGGCACAAATTGCGCTGTCACCATGGTAGGGGTAAGCAGCAAGCTCATACCTAGAATAAAGGCGAGTCGATTCACTAGAACTCCAATTCTTTAAATCTTTAAATTAACCACTTAATTTTCATGCAGTAAATTGAGTGGATTGTTATACTTAATCCTTTATATTTTAGCCTTAGTTTGCGTAAAGGATATGCAAACTATCCTATTGTTTGCGTAAAATTTTGTGGTTACGCCTAAAAAATCCATCGTTGAGAATTTATTATCATGTTGATTTATAACTCTTTATCACGTCAAAAAGAACCATTAAAAACGGTAGAAGATAAAAAAGTTCGTATGTATGTGTGTGGTATGACAGTCTATGATTTCTGTCATTTAGGACATGCACGTATGTTGGTGAGTTTTGATGTCGTGCAACGTTGGTTGCGTGTTAAAGGGTACGAAGTGAATTATGTGCGTAACGTGACGGATATTGACGATAAAATCATTAAAAAAGCAGTCGCCACGGGGCAGTCATTAAGTCAAGTGACGAGTTTTTATACCGATGCGATGCACGCAGATGAAAAGGCTTTAGGAGTGCAAGCGCCGACGCATGAGCCACGTGCGACTCAACATGTACCGGGTATGTTACAAATCATTCAGGATTTAGAAAAAAATGGTTTGGCTTATCAAGGAGATGACGGTGATGTGAACTTTGCTGTACGAGGTTTTGAAGGGTATGGCAAATTATCAGGTCGTTCATTAGATGATTTACGTGCAGGAGAGCGTATTGCGGTATCGGATAGCAAGCGTGATCCGTTAGACTTTGTGTTATGGAAATCAGCAAAAGCAGAAGAGCCAGAGGATTCTAAATGGGATTCTCCATATGGCTGGGGGCGTCCGGGCTGGCATATTGAATGCTCTGCGATGAGTAAGGCCTTATTAGGATTGCCCTTGGACATTCATGGTGGTGGTCCGGATTTGAAATTCCCTCACCATGAAAATGAAATTGCGCAGACAGAGGGCGCTTATGGTGGCACACTCGCTAATACCTGGATGCATTGTGGTCCATTGATGGTCGATAATGACAAAATGTCAAAGTCTTTGGGTAATTTCCGTACTATTCGTCAGACTATTGGTGCTGATGAATCGGCAAACGACTCTGCTGAATATGTCTTTAATGTGCGAGAAGCCGAGATGTTGCGTTTCTTTATTGTGCGTAATCATTATCGTAGCGCGCAGAATTTTACGCCAGATAATTTATTTGATGCACAAGCTGCTGTCGATCGACTCTATCAGACTTTGCATAATGTAGGTTATGACGAGGTTGAGGTGGATTGGGAAAGTTGCTATGCCGCCGAATTTGCACAAGCGATGGATGATGATTTTAATTCTTCATTGGCGGTATCGGTCTTATTTGATTTAAATACCGCAGCTAATCGTGAAAAGTCTAAAGCTTTAGCTGGTCAGTTGCGAGCCTTAGGTGGTGTGTTGGGCTTATTGCAACAAGACCCAGCACAATATTTGCGCTCGGCAACACGTTATACGCGTCATGCAGCCAGCCAGACCGAGCAAATGGATGAGGCACAAATTAATGCGCTCATTGAACAACGAGTACAGGCGAAGAAAGATAAAGACTTTGCTAGAGCTGATGCGATTCGACAATCCCTAAAAGAAGCGGGAGTTGAGTTAGAGGATAAGCCGGGTGGTATTACCCAATGGCGTCGTGTATAGGTTATAATAACGCACGAACTAGGTCGAATAGACTGTAGATAAAGAATTTAGGTGACAGCCATTATGAAAAAAACATATTTAGAGTTTGAAAAGCCAATTGAAGAATTAGAACAAAAAATTGAACAATTGCGCAATGTTTCTACTGAGTCTGCTGTGGACATTTCCGAAGAAATTGGTCGTCTTCAGCAAAAAGCAGAAACCCAGACTAAAAACATCTATGAGAAACTCACGCCATGGCAAACCGCTTTGGTTGCTCGTCATCCACAGCGTCCCTATACAATGGATTATGTGAATGATATTTTTACGGATTTCCATGAACTCCATGGTGATCGTATGTATGCGGATGACCAATCTATCGTAGGTGGTTTAGCACGTTTTAATGGTGAGGCGTGCATGGTGATTGGTCACCAAAAAGGTCGAGATACTAAGGAGCGTGCAAAACGTAACTTCGGTATGCCAAAACCAGAAGGTTATCGTAAGGCATTACGCCTCATGCGTTTAGCGGAAAAGTTTAATTTGCCAGTATTTACTTTTGTGGATACACCGGGTGCGTATCCAGGTATTGGTGCAGAAGAGCGTGGTCAGTCAGAAGCGATTGGTCATAATTTATATGCCATGGCAGAGTTAAAAGTGCCCATCATCTCTACGATTATCGGTGAAGGTGGTTCAGGCGGTGCATTAGCGATTGCCGTAGGTGATGTAGTACAGATGTTGCAATACTCAACCTATGCCGTGATTTCTCCAGAAGGTTGTGCCTCAATTTTATGGCGTAGTGCGGATAAGGCGTCTTTAGCTGCTGAAGCGTTAGCGATTACAGCCCCACGCTTAGTAGAGTTTGGTCTTGTGGATAAAGTAGTTCCAGAGCCAGTAGGTGGTGCACATCGTGACCCATCTGCAATGAGCAAAGCATTAAAACGCTCATTAAGCGATGCTTTACGCCAAGTAGAGGGCTTATCTGCACAACAACTGATTGATCGCCGTTTAGAGCGTTTAATGACCTATGGTCGTGTCGTTGAAAAAGACTAAACCATTTTTACGTGATACATTTCAAGCCAGCCGTTTATTAAAACCGCTGGCTGATTTGTTTAAGGACTTGCGTGGGCAGACGGTAGCGATTGGGTTTAGTGCGGGGGCGGATTCGGCCATGTTGGCTATCTGTGCTTCAACACTGGCTACACAATACGCGATAGATTTGCGGTTGGTGCATATTCATCATGGCTTAATGTCTCGGGCAGATGAATGGGTGAGACAAGCACAGCGTTTGGCCCAGTATTTAGCGCTTGATTTTAGTCCTATTTTTGTCGAGGTGGATAGAGCGAGTGGTCTGGGTATTGAGGGGGCGGCTCGTCAAGCTCGTTATGCGGCATTTATTCATTACGCAAAAGCGCATCAAATTAAGCATTTTTTACTCGCCCATCATTTAGATGATCAAGCTGAGACACTGTTATTGCGCTTATTACGTGGTAGTGGTGTACGAGGGATGCGAGGAATGCAGTCGGCGATTGAAAAGGATGGAATGCTATTTCATCGCCCTTGGTTAATGTGTGAGCGATCTTTTATCTTGTCTCTGGCAGAAAGTGTGTTTAAAGAGATAGGCTGGTATGCTGTCCAAGATGAAAGTAATTTGGATACAAGTTATAAACGTGGGGCAGTACGAGTAGAACTAAGTCCAGCATTAAATCAGTATTGGCCAAGCTGGAAACAAAACTTGGCTCGACATGCACGTTTAATGGAAGAGGCTCAAGCTATTGTGGACGATATGGCAGAGCTAGATTTTAAGCGCTTATTGCCCAGCGATGATCAGCGTAGTTTTTGTCTTAAAGCATGGCGCACCTTACCGTCTTATCGGCAGAGTAATGTATTGCGGTATTGGTTGGCTTTATTGGGTTTGCAAATGCCGACTGAGCGGCGTTTGCAAGACTGGTTAAAGCAATTGCGTGAAGTGCATCAACTCGGCTTTGATCGAGAGGTCAGACTCCCCCATGAGGGACAGGTGATTGTGGTGAGTAAGGGGAGAGTACAGATTAGCTAAGGCGCTGTTGTGATATATAGCTTTACCTTTGTCCTTTGTGCATAACTATCATGCCCGCAATCGCCAAGGGTGCACCGATAAGTAGGGAGCTATGTAGTGGTTCACCTAAGAAAATAGCTGAGATACTAATCCCAAAAACGGGGACGAGTGCAACATAGGCTGCAGCATTGCCAGCGCCGAGTGCTTTGACACCGATAAAGAACCAGTAATAGCCTAGCACGGTCGCGCCTAGTGCCATACCGACTAAAGCACCATAAACATGCCATGAGGAATGATAGGCGGTCACCCAAGCGCTAGAACCCTCAACAATAAATGATGTGATGCATAAGAAAATCGTTCCGAAGACGGTAGAAAAGGTCGTTGCGGTGAGTGCATCAATACCACCGAGTAATTTGCGACCGATTAAGGTATAGGCCACCCAAGAAAGAACACAACCGAGTAATAGGTATTCACCAAGACCTACAGAGCCAGATAAGAAATGTAGCGGATTACCTTGAGAAATAGCATAGAGTGAACCAAAAATCGCCATGAGAATGCCGATGATAATGGTGGAATTTAGTTTTTCTTTAAATAAAATAGCGGCAAGAATGAGTGTCACCGCAGGATTGAGCGCAATAACGGCTGAAGCTTTACCTGAGGGAATCCACTGTAGAGCGATTAAAAAACAAACGGCATAAGTAAAAATGCCTGTTGCCCCTGTGGCCACTAAACCAGACCATTGTTTTGGTGTCAGTGTGCGAGCTGCGTTAAAGCGGTCGCTGCTATATAGCCAGATAAGTAAGGCAATACTGGCAATCATAAAGCGAATAGCGGATCCTGTGATGGGTGGCATATTTTGTGCCACCATACGTCCCCAAGGCCATGACGCTCCCCAAAGTACGGCCATACCGATAAGTCTAAGGTGAATGCCAAAAAGGGGAGCGGTGGGTGTCATATGATTCCTATGTACTACTGGGCTAACTCTTCCGCCATTATTTCGCGGATTTTGAATTTTTGAATTTTACCAGAAGCAGTCATTGGGAATTCATCAACTAAGCGGATGTAGCGAGGAATTTTTTGACGAGAGATTTGTCCATCGCAGAATTGACGAATATCTTCTTCGGTGAGGCTACTGCCTTCTTTGGGTTTAATCCAAGCACACAACTCTTCACCATATTTTTCGTCTGGTACACCAACCACTTGTGCTTCTAAAATCTCAGGGTGAGTATAGAGGAAGTCTTCAATTTCGCGAGGGAAAAGGTTTTCGCCACCACGAATAACAAGGTCTTTGATACGTCCCACAATTGAGCAGTAACCTTCTTCGTCCATTGTGGCGAGGTCGCCCGTATGCATCCAGCCTGATTCATCAATGGCTTCTGCTGTTTTTGCTGGATCATTCCAATAACCGCGCATAACAGAGTAACCACGTGTGCAGAGTTCACCTGGTGTGCCACGAGGGACAACGCGTCCGTCATTGTCGATAATTTTGACTTCAACATGCGGGTGAATGCGACCTACGGTGCTGACACGCTTTTCTAAGGGGTCATCGACATGACTTTGCATGCTTACTGGAGAGGTTTCTGTCATTCCGTAGCAAATTGTCACTTCAGACATATGCATTTTATCGATAACTTTTTTCATGACCTCCATTGGGCAAATGGTACCTGCCATCACACCTGTACGTAGCGAGCTGAGGTCAAACTTATTAAACTCAGGGTGATCAAGCATATTAATAAACATCGTAGGGACACCATAGGCAGCCGTACATTTTTCTTCTTCGATGGCTTTGAGGTTTTCGAGGGGATTAAACACTTGGTCATGATAAACCATCGTAGAGCCATGAGTGACGCAGGCAATATTGCCAATAACCATCCCAAAGCAGTGGAAAAGAGGAACGGCAATAGAAACAGCATCTTGGGGAGTGAGCTTAATCGTCTCAGCAATAAAATATCCATTATTCAGGATATTGTGGTGGGTCAGCATAGTCCCTTTTGGGTTACCCGTTGTGCCAGAGGTAAACTGGATATTAATAGGATCATCAAATTGTAAATGCGCTCCAATGCGAGCTAAATTCTCAAGTTCTGCAGAACTTGGCTCTTGTAAAAGAGCGGAGTAGTTGAGCATACCATCGGTTTTTTCTTCGTCGAGCTTAATCACATAACGTAGTGTCGGTGCATTTTCAGCTTTAAGCTCACCAATGGGGGCTGTTTTTAGCTCAGGGACGACATCGTAAACCATCTGGACATAGTTACTGTCTTTAAATTGAGAAATGATGACTAAACCTGAGCAACCTACTTTATTGAGAGAGTATTCTAACTCTGTACGACGATACGATGGATTCATATTAACAAGGATAATACCCGCTTTAGCGCAGGCATATTGAATAATTGTCCATTCGGCGCAGTTGGTTGCCCATAGACCTAAACGATCCCCAGGTTGAAATCCTAAGCGTAATAAGCTACATGCCACAGTATCGACTTGTTTTTTTAATGCAGAGTAGCTTAAGCGGATATTTTGATGGCGAGAGACGAGGGCGAGTTGCTCGCCAAATAGTTCACATGCTTTATCAAAATTTTGACCTAAAGTTTCGCCAAGCAATGGTTTATCAGATGCCCCATAAACATAACTCAGTTGGGTCATAAAAAGAACTCCTTTGAGAGAATAATACGAATAATGTTTTATTTTTATTGCTTGTGATTATACGACTGAGGGAAAGAGAAAGAAATTGGTACTCTTACTAGGTGAGGGATAGTGATGAGAGTATGGGCTGAAAAGCAAAACGGACTTGAATTAAATAACTCAAGTCCGTTTAATTTGGCGCGCCCGGCAGGATTTGAACCCACGACCCCTTGGTTCGTAGCCAAGTACTCTAATCCAACTGAGCTACGGGCGCATAAAACATCATATAAAGGAGATACATTATGAATATTGGCGCGCCCGGCAGGATTTGAACCCACGACCCCTTGGTTCGTAGCCAAGTACTCTAATCCAACTGAGCTACGGGCGCGTTAAGAAAATAATTATGGGGTAATTTAATTTAATTGGCAAGAAAATTTTATCTATTACCCCATAATCACGACTTTTTGTTGTATTTTTAATACATTATTTTAGGCTGACTCCTTTAAATTGCATGGAACCATAAGGGCTGACTTTATAGCCTTCGACATTTTTTGCCATAGGCACATTGACAATAGAGGTTCCTATAGGTGAAGCAGGTTTTTGTTCATGGAAAATGACTTGTGCTTGTTCATAAAGCTTGATGCGATGTTCATGGTCAGCAGAGCGCTTTGCTTCATCTAAGAGTTTTTGGAAAGGTTTATAGCAAAAACGAGAGTGATTTGAACCATTGACAGCAGCACATCCAAAAAGATTGCCTAACCAGTTGTCTGGGTCTCCATTGTCACCCGTCCAACCAACCATGCTCACTTGGTGTTCACCTTTGGATGAGCGTTTTAAATATTCTCCCCATTCATAGGTCACAATATTGGCTTTGACGCCTATTTTTGCCCAATCAGATTGAAGAAGTTCAGCCATGAGTCGACCGTTTGGATTATAGGGACGTTGGACAGGTAGGGACCATAAGTCAATCGTAAAGCCGTTGGGGTAGCCAGCTTCTGTAAGTAGGGCTTTGGCTTGTTCAATATTGTATTCCGTGGCTTTGATATCTTTGTTATAAGACCATTGAGTTGGTGGCATAGGGTTGATTGCAGCTTGTCCTTGCTCTCCATAAACCGCAGGAATTAAGCTGCTTCGATTGATGGCCATATCCAATGCACGACGAACAGCTGCATTATTGGTAGGCTCTTTCTCGGTGTTGTAATAGAGGAAACCAACATTAAAACCGGGTGCCGAGATGATTTTTAACTTATCGTTTTTCTTAAGATTAGGAATATCCGCAGGAAGCGGGTAAGCCATAAGATGGCATTCACCAGCTTGTAATTTTTGAGCACGAACCGCAGGATCTGTATTGATAGAGAAGAGTAGGTTATCCACTAAAGGCATATTCTCTTTGTCCCAATAATTTTTATTGGCCTTATAGCGAATTGAGGCGTCTTTTTGATAGCGTTGAAAAATAAAAGGACCTGTCCCTAGTGGCTCATGTGCAATATTGGCGGCTTTGCCTGTTTTTAGTAAATGTTCTAGATATTCAGCAGAGTAGATGCCACCAATGGGCATGGCAATGGTTTGTAAGAATGATGCATCAATATTGTTAAGCACCATTTTGATGGTGTAATCATCTAGTTTTTCGATAGTTTTAATGGTTTTATCCAAACTCATTTCTTTGTAATAAGGAAATTCTGCGGGATAGGCCTTATTAAAGGGGTGTTCGGCATTGGATAGACGGTCGAAGGTGTAGATGACGTCGTCAGCATTAAAGTCGCGAGTCGGTTTGAAATAATTGGTCGTATGAAACTTAACCCCTTTGCGGAGATGGAATGTATAAATCAATCCATCGTCACTCACCTCCCATGAGGCTGCTAGACCCGGCTCAATCTCTGTCGTACCGCGTTTAACTTGGATGAGGGTATTGTAGATGGGGTGAGCAGCAGCATCAAATGTAGTACCTGTTGTCGATTGAGCGGCATCAAAACTGGTGGGGCTACCTTCTGAACAGTAGATGAGCGTATTTTGTTGTTGTGCCATGACGGGCAGAGTAGATAATAAACCAGCAGTTAATAGGGCTAGGTTTAGGTTTTTCATTTTCTCATTTCCTCCAATGATTGTTGATATAGGTATTTTTGTAACATAATATTTAAATTTAGGGGAATGGAGAAAATCAGTCTATTGGTATAACTACTTAATAATATGGGATATATTTTAAATATAAAAAATTTACAAAAGTAAGATATCGATTTTGTTATATTTTGTTACTTTGTGGTTAGATAGAAATGATGTGAATGGAAAAGAGGATTAAGTCTAAAACAAATCTATTTGTCTATCATCAATAGGCTCTTGTACGACTTTAGGTACTTTTTTGGTTAAGGGTTTTTTCTTGCCAATTTTTTGTGCTGGCGTATCTTTGTTGATGGTTTTTTTGCGAGCCATTTTGGTTGGTGTTGTTTTCTTTTTGGCGGTCTTTGTTACTTTGCTGGTCTTCTTCGCAGGTGATGTTTTTGAACGGGTGGCTTGGCTTGTTGTAGAGGTTTTTGTGTCTTGGTTTTCGATATGACGTTGGCAATAACCACGGACATTATTTACGTGAGTATCAATGCCATTTAATTTTAAAAAGGCTTGAATCTTTTGGTAAGACATTTTTGCAGCACGTAATTTAGCAATCTCATGATGAAATGGCTCTAGTGCAGAGCGGGGTGTATTTTGGGCGATAAAGTCTTCAGCACTAATCATGATTCAGTTACCATCAATCGTTAGTTCAACTTAGCTTGGTTTAATTTGAGCTTAGTGTGGTGAAATTATGTTTATTTTGTGTTGTAAGTGTGTTTATTTTAGCGTAAATCTTATAAATATTTACACATAAAAAAGGTTATAAGTTAATTCTAAGTATTAATGGAGAGTACAATAGGCCTCGTTTTAATTAAGTAGGTGCTGCTATGGATAGCATTATTATTGGTTTTGAAAATCTTTTGCAATGGTTGGTAAAGACATTTGATGGTCCTTTATGGGACGCAACGGTCATCGTTTTACTGTTGGTGGGATTATTTTTTACGATTACTACAGGTTTTGTTCAGTTGCGATTATTGCCTCGTAGTTTTCGAGAGATGTGGTCAGGACGTGCATCAAGTGGTGACTCACTGACACCATTCCAAGCATTCACGACAGGTCTTGCCAGTCGTGTTGGAGTGGGTAATATTGGTGGCGTGGCAACGGCGATTGCACTAGGTGGTCCAGGTGCTGTGTTCTGGATGTGGATTACGGCACTTATCGGTATGAGTAGTGCATTTGCTGAGTCTACATTAGCACAAGTTTATAAAACACGTGATGATAAAACAGGCGTGTTTCGTGGTGGTCCTGCGTACTATATTTCCAAAGGCTTGCGTGCACCATGGTTAGGTGTGATTTTTGCAATGACCTTAATTTTCTCATTCGGTTTTGCTTTTAATGCGGTGCAGTCAAACTCTATTGTTGAGGCGACACGTAATGCATGGGGGTGGGATGCCGAGTACGTGGGTATTATTCTTGTCGTGATTACGGCGGGGATTATCTTTGGTGGTGTGAAGCGTATTGGTCAGATTTCCGCCAAAGTGGTACCACTGATGGCGTTATTCTACTTATTGATGGCCGTGATTATTTTAGGGATGAATATTGAAAAAGTGCCTGCTGTATTATCTGCGATTGTGAGTAGTGCCTTTGATTTCTCGGCAATGGCGGGTGGTATCTTTGGCTCATTATTCTCACAAGCGATGTTGATGGGTATCAAACGAGGCTTGTTTTCAAATGAAGCGGGTATGGGTTCCGCACCTAACTCGGCAGCGACATCAGATGCGAAGCACCCTGCTAGCCAAGGTCTTATCCAGATGCTAGGTGTATTTGTGGATACAATCATCGTGTGTACATGTACTGCTGTAGTCGTATTGTTATCGAATGATTATGGTAGCGAGACATTAAAAAGCGTTTCGCTCACACAAAAGGCGCTGCAATTCCATGTAGGTGAGTTTGGTATTCATTTTTTAGCCTTTATGTTGTTATTGTTCTGCTACACGTCCATCATTGGTAACTATGCCTACGCAGAAAATAATATTCGTTATATCCGTAATCATCCTGTCGTTGTGTTGGTATTCCGTCTGGTCGTGTTATTCTTCGTATACTTTGGTGCAGTGCGTGATGGTGGGATTGTCTGGGCATTTGCGGATACGGTGATGGCATCGATGGCATTAATCAACTTGGTGGTGATTGTATTATTGTCACCTATTGTATGGTTAGTCTTAAAAGATTACCAAGCACAGTTAAAAGCAGGTCAGGATCCTGTGTTTAAAGTGCAGAATCATCCATCGCTCAGCCAACGTGGAGTGGATTCAGAGATTTGGAAGTAGTCATACTGTCTTGAATTGTTAAAATAAAAAATGCCGTGCCTTATTAAGGCACGGCATTTTTGTACTTGAAAAGTATTGCAAATAAGATAGAAAAGGGTTATATGTTTTTTTATAAGTGGAGTATTGCAGAAGTGAGATAAAAAACTGCCTTAACGGCGGTTGGTTTCAATAGTAGGAATTACATTACCATTTCTGGATTTGCATCATCACGATTGATATTTTTATCTTTGAATTCATTTACAGCCTTATACACGTAAGGCATAGCCTCAATAAGTTTAGGTACAAATTCTTGCACAGTATCCCAAACTACAATAACATCTACCTCGCTATAGCCATGAACTAACCTATGTCGCATTCCTGCTATATCTTTCCAAGGAATATCTGATGCAATTTCTAAAAAGCTTCAGTAGCATAGTCTTCTATATGTTTTATATAGTCATCAATCCTTAAATCGGCACTCATAATGGAACAGCCTCCTTTAAAACAGCCTCTCTAAACTTTGCTGGCAGCGCATTTTCCTCGATAAGATCAAAATTTTCCCCGAAAAAATCTTCAAGGTCTGCACATAACCCCCCTATATCCAATAAGGTTGTTCCGGGGGAAGTAGAGACTAAAAAATCAATATCACTATTTTCAGTATCTTCTCCACGAGCGACTGATCCAAATACTCTCAAATTGCTTAGTTTTTTTCGTTTAGCAAACCGAAGTAAAATTTCATGCCTATGAATTTTTAAAAGTTCTGAGGGTTTCATATGATATCCTCCGCTTTAATCAGTATTCTTATTGTATCCCAATAAAAACACTTACCAAAGCCCACTGTATAACCAATTGTATAAGTCGTCCTGCATTTTAACCGAGAATAATAAAATTCAATTGAGTGGCTTTTTTCAGTTCCACCTCTTTATTTGACATTAGTGCTGCCATATAGAATGTCCTTCTCGCCTAATATTCTGAAAGAAAATTTGCTTTTGTTTAGTGGATGGATTAAGCCACTCTTCTAAAGTAAAAATAGCTGGTGATACTAATACATCATCTTCGAGCAAATAAGTTATAGCCTAATCTCGCTAAACTTCGTATAGTTGATTTATTATTCTGCGAAGGATCTTTTAAAATAATGGCTACATCTAAACCGCTTCGCGACTTGTTCGCTAATCTTATCCATTTATGAACTCTTCATTCATAATACCGTCTGTAGATAAGCATCATCACGCAATAATTCCTTAAGTGCTTCGGCACTTTGAATCTTTTGGCGTGTTTAAACCATTGCTTAGCTATATCCTCAAAAGTCTGTTGCTCCGCTTTTTGAAGTAATTTTTCTTGTTTACGTTTTTCTAAGGGACAAGTACCTTGAGCAATCAAGTCTTTAATTTCAGCTTGTTGTTGTCTAGCCTGTGAAAGAGAAAGCATCGGATAGCTTCCTAGAGAAATAGTTTTTCGTTTTAAATGAAAGCTATAATCTAATCGCCAATGTTTTGACCCCTTAGGAGTAATAAAAAGATAGAGACCCTTGCCATCGGTCAGTTTGTAACTTTTACTACGAGGCTTAGCGGTAGTGATTTCTTTGACTGTGAGCATAATTACGGTATTTCCTTTTTGAAAAATCAGGAACTATAAAAATACCGTAAAAAAAATACCGTAAAAAAGCATTAGCTATATGAATAC
Source organism: Pelistega suis (assembly GCF_013133795.1). Lineage (GTDB taxonomy): Bacteria > Pseudomonadota > Gammaproteobacteria > Burkholderiales > Burkholderiaceae_B > Taylorella > Taylorella suis. Next base: position 17,723 of record NZ_JABGBN010000004.1, on the reverse strand, counting down.
ATAAGCAACGCAAACAACCTTTGAAAAATAGAAATCCAGTAAAAAACCCATACAAATCAATGATTTATATGGGTTGCTTACGTTGCTTAAGTCTCTTAAAATGAGAAGACTGGCGGAAACGGAGGGATTCGAACCCTCGATACAGGTTTAAGCCCGTATGCTTCCTTAGCAGGGAAGTGCCTTCAGCCTCTCGGCCACGTTTCCGTTAAGAAATGGAATTATAACAATAAATTATCTAATAGTGCAAGAGAAATTTTAATTTTGGTTTTAACGCTTTATTCTCATAAAGAAGCTACCGATAGCATTGCTAAGGGTAGCTTGAGAAAGTGAGTCAAAAAAGCAATATTATGCTTGTGCTGGCTCTTGATCTAAGTCAAATGCCTTATGTAGCGCACGAACAGCAAGTTCCATGTATTTATCTTCGATAGCTACAGAAGTCTTAATCTCACTCGTGCTAATCATTTGGATATTTACGCCTTCTTCAGCCAATGTACGGAACATCTTACTTGCTACACCCGCATGAGAGTGCATACCGATACCCACGATAGATACTTTAGCAATCTTCTCATCAGCAATCACTTCACGAGCACCAATAGAAGGTACGACAACGGTATTAATCACTTCGATAGCGCGTTTGAAATCACCACGACCTACCGTAAAAGAGAAGTCTGTTGTGCCATCTACAGATTGGTTTTGGATAATCATATCAACATCAATATTCGCTTGAGCGATAGGGTCAAGAATATTGAATGCAACGCCTGGACGGTCTGGTACACCAAGAACAGTAATTTTTGCTTCGTCACGGCTAAATGCGATACCTGAAACTACAGCAGCTTCCATTTTTGTATTTTCCTCAAGAGTAATTAGAGTGCCCGAATTTTTTTCAACGTCGAGATCAATGTTTGGGTCAGTGAGAGAAGAGAGTACGCGTAAAGGTACTTTGTATTTACCTGCAAATTCTACAGAACGGATTTGTAGTACTTTAGAACCAAGCGATGCCATCTCAAGCATTTCTTCAAAAGAAATCATCGAAAGGCGACGTGCATCTGGTTCAACGCGAGGGTCTGTTGTATAGACACCATCGACGTCTGTATAGATTAAGCATTCATCCGCTTTGATAGCAGCAGCAATTGCCACAGCAGAGGTATCTGAACCACCACGACCAAGGGTGGTGATATTGCCTTCATCATCTACACCTTGGAAACCTGTGACTACAACAACTTTACCCAAGTCTAGGTCACGCTTAATACGGTCTCCGTCAATAGAGGTGATACGGGCTTTTGTATATGCCTTGTCAGTACGAATAGGGACTTGCCAGCCTGTATAACTACGAGCGGATACCCCAAGTGTTTGTAGGGCGATGGCTAATAGTGCACTACTTGCTTGTTCGCCGGTAGAGGCTAACATATCAAGTTCACGACGGTCAGCGAGTTCATTAATTTCTTTAGCTAAACCAAGTAGTCGGTTTGTTTCGCCAGACATGGCTGATGGAACAACAACCACTTGGTGACCTGCTGCGTGCCATTTAGCAACGCGTTTTGCAACGTTTTGGATACGTTCGATAGAACCCATCGACGTACCACCATATTTATGGACGATTAAAGACATCTTAATAAAATTAAAGGTAGAAAGGATAACCTTGTATTCTACCTATGTTTTTGAAAAATGAGTAAAAAATCCGTCATGCTAGGCAAAAATAGGACTTTGTGATACTTTTGTGTATCAAAATAGAAACGGCTTATTCTTTGTGTTTTGAGCAAATATTATCTATATGGATTTTAGTTATTAATGAAAAGGAATAGCGATGACTTTACTTTCTTCTAAACGTGTATTAGTCCTTGGTAATATGCATGAGTTGGTGTTGGAGTATTTACAGCAAAATACGGATATGGTGCAGATAAAAAAGGCAGATGAAGTAAGTCGTTTTTTAGCGAAAGAGGGTGGAAGTATCCATGCTGTGATTTCTAGTGCTTATTTGGGACTAAAAAAAGAGTGGATTGATTTATTGCCAGCATTAGAAGTGGTGTGTAATTTTGGCGTAGGTTATGACAGCACAGATGTGGAGGCGTTAAAGGCTAGAGGGATTTCTTTTAGTAATACCCCTGATGTTCTCAATGACGGGGTGGCTGATACGACAATGGCATTGTTATTGGCAACCATGCGTAAGGTTTGTCTGGCAGATAAATTTGTGCGTGCAGGAGAGTGGGAGAAAGGGGTCTTCCCTTTAACTCCCGGATTGAGTGCTAAGAAAGTAGGCATTGTTGGTTTAGGAAGCATTGGTAAGGTCATTGCTAAGCGCTTGAGCGGTTTTGATTGTGAGATTGCTTACCATAATCGACGAAAGCGAGATGATGTATCCTTCCGATACGAGGCGTCGTTAATTGAGTTGGCAAGATGGGCTGATGTTTTGATTGTCGCGACGGTAGGTGGTGCAGGAACACGTCATTTGATTAATGCGGACGTTTTAGCCGCATTGGGTCCAAAAGGCTTTTTAGTCAATATCGCGAGAGGCTCTGTTGTGGATGAGCAGGCTTTAATCACAGCTTTGCAGACAGGTACAATTGCTGGGGCAGGATTAGATGTTTTTGAGAATGAACCTTTTGTTCCGCTTGCTTTACGTCAATTGGATAATGCTGTGCTTATGCCGCATTTAGGCAGTGGGACGATAGAAACGCGGTTGGTGATGTCGCAGTTAGTGATTGCCAATTTTGAACAGTTTTATCAACAAGGAAAATTAGTGACCCCAGTGGTTTAGTCCTTGATTAATTGTATTAGCTTATTTGGCTAATTTTTTTGTTTACGAAAGTCTGATGGATAGATAGCTCGTTCGCCGTCTATCCATAGTCCTCGCTTGTTCTGACGAGCTTCATTTTCTAGCGAGAGATAGTGCTGATTGTGCTCTCCTAGATATTTACGATAGGCCCACGCATAGCCTTGCTCAATCATCCAAGCATTAATATCTTGGTGTTGATCATAAAGCGTACCGATAAAACGACCGTAGCGATCTTTATTATAGAGGCGTATGCGTAGATGCTTGTGAATAATACGCGCAGAAAGGATTTGTTGCGCTTTGCGTCCAAATGCTTGCTTGCGCTCTGGTGCATCAATCCCGTCTAAACGAATCTTATGTGGAGTGCGATTTTCTAAGCACGTAATCGTATCACCGTCAGCCACATTGACGACTTTACATTGTAAAAATTGTTGAGCATGAACAGGCTGAGATAAGCTTATACCTATGAGTATCACACCAAGCAGAGATAATTTCATTTGTTAAGTAAAGTAGTAGTACGGCGATTAGAAGTAGATTGACATTCTCTGAATTGTAGTCTTTTTTGTTAAATGATGTCATATCTAAAAGATTTCCCTAATGGCAGTTTACGTAAAAGTAAGGTATAACTAAGCACATCAAAAGTCGATAAACTGTCTACTAGATGACATTCTTCATCAAAGAAGAGCGTTACTATGACGATGATTCGACATATTATTTATTGAGGAGACAATAATGAAAATCGGTTTTATTGGTTTAGGTAATATGGGTGGCCCAATGGCGTTAAATCTTGTCAAAGCAGGTCATCAATTATCGGTATTTGATTTAGTTCCAGCTTCAGTACAGAAATTGACCGAGGCGGGCGCTAAGGCATTTGCTAGTCCAGCCGAAGTTGCTGCGCAAGATATTGATATGTTGGTGACGATGTTGCCAGCATCTGCGCATGTACGCTCTGTATACCTAGGTGAAAATGGTATTTTATCAACAGTTAAAAAAACGGTGTTATTAATTGATTCGTCGACGATTGATCCACAAACAGCACGTGAGGTGTCAGCAGCAGCCCAAAAACAAGGCAATGCGATGGTGGATGCCCCTGTATCAGGTGGTACAGGGGGGGCGCAAGCGGGCACCTTAACTTTTATGGTGGGTGGTAGCGAAGAGGATTTTGCACGTGTTAAACCTATCTTAGAAAATATGGGTAAAAACATCGTCTATTGTGGTGGCACAGGTAATGGTCAAGTTGCCAAAATTGCGAATAATATGCTGTTGGGTATTAGTATGATAGGCACGGCAGAGGCGATGAACTTAGGCGTATCGTTGGGTATGGATCCTAAGATTCTTGCTGGTATTATTAATACCTCTTCGGGGCGTTGTTGGAGCTCAGAAGTGTATAACCCATATCCGGGAGTTGTTGAAACAGCACCAGCTTCGCGTGAGTATACGGGTGGTTTTGGAGCCGATTTGATGCTCAAAGACTTAGGGTTAGCAACAGAGGCTGCCAAAGTAGCCAAAGCCCCTGTGACACTAGGTGCAACAGCCCAACAACTTTATCAAACCTTTAGTAACCAAGGACAGGGTGGTTTGGACTTTTCTGCCATCATCAAAATGCTACAAAAAGCATAGATTTCTTTCAGAGTGATAGGATTGAGATTCAAATAAAGGACAGATTATGTTTACAACGCAATTAAGCGAAGAGCAACAAATGATTCGCGATATGGCGCGTGATTTTGCTAAAAATGAAATTGCTCCCAATGCCGAACAATGGGAAAAAGAAGGTTGGTTAGGGGATGCGGCGATTGCTCAAATGGGTGAACTGGGTTTATTGGGAATGACTGTTCCTGATACAGAGGGTGGCTCGTTTATTGATTATGTGTCTTATGCACTAGCGGTGGAAGAAATTGCCGCCGCTGATGCAGCGATGTCTACGATGATGAGTGTACATAGTTCAGTTTGTTGTGGCACTTTATTAAAAGCAGGTAATGAGGCGCAGAAGCAAAAATGGCTTGCTGATATGTGTGCAGGGAAGGTGATTGGTAGCTTTTGTCTTACTGAACCTCAAGCGGGATCTGATGCGAGTGCGTTAAAATGCCGTGCTACCCTTGAAAATGGTGAATGGGTACTCAATGGTGCTAAGCAATTTGTGACCAATGGCAAGCGTGCTGGCTTAGCGATTGTGTTTGCTGTCACAGATCCTGACTTAGGTAAAAAGGGTATTTCAGCGTTTTTAGTACCCACAGATAATCCCGGTTATATTGTCAGCCGTGTAGAGCATAAATTAGGGATTAAAGCCTCAGATACATGTGCTATTACACTAGAAAACTGTCGCATTCCTGAAGAAAACTTACTCGGTGAGCGTGGCAAGGGTTTAGCGATTGCTTTAGCTAACTTAGAAAATGGTCGTGTGGGTATCGCAGCGCAAGCGGTGGGCATTGCTCGTGCGGCGTTTGAAAGTGCTTTAAAGTATGCGAATGAGCGTACACAATTTGGTAAGCCTCTGGCACAGCATCAAAGTATTGCCAATATGCTAGCAGAGATGCATACACAGATTGAGGCTGCTCGTTTATTGGTGCTACATGCGGCTTCTTTAAAAGACCGTGGTATCCCAAGTCTTTCACAAGCCTCACAAGCCAAGTTATTCGCTTCCGAAATGTGTGAGCGAGTATGTAGTATGGCGATTCAAATTCATGGTGGCTATGGTTTTCTTGAGGATTATGCAGTGCAGCGTTACTACCGTGATGCTCGTATTACGCAGATTTATGAGGGTACGAGTGAGGTTCAAAAGATTGTTATTGCACGTGCACTACAGGACTATCAAGTATAATCTTAACGTGATGACTTAACATTTAAAATGGCTAATGGGTGTCGTACCCATTAGTCATTTTTTATTTTTTTGAAAGTAGCTTGTTGATAGATATATATTTATGTAAGACATTCGTTTTATAATGACGGCGAGAGATAAATTCAATACTTTTATCCTAGGAGAAGCTGATGCATAGCGAAGAGGGAAAACTAGAACGTCAAAAAATCGAACGCCTAAAAGAAATGCAAGAAGCACGAGAACGTATTGAAGAAGCAGAATATGAGCTAGAGCAAGCACAAGAGCAGTTACAACAGGTTGTCGAACAGTTTACAGAAGAACATGGCTCTGAAGAGTTAGATAGTATCATTGATCAAGAGAGTGAAGATCAAGCAAATGATTATGCGGATTCAGAAGAATTGGCGTCAGCATCGATTAGTGAAGATAGCCATGAGCGTGATGTAGTAGTTGGTGATGGACAATCAGTAGAGAAAAAGACCAAAAGCAAAGAGACGAGTACAGGATTGGTGGCTTCTGTCGAATATGTCCATGGTAAGAAACGTGAATCTGTTCCTCTGGATAAATTATCGGGTTATAAAAAAGATTCATCCCGTCTATTATGGGTGGGTCTAAAAGACCCTAGTCCTGAAGAGTTGAAAAAGGTTTGTAAGGATTTATCTATCATTGATGAAGCGGCACAGGAGATTCTCGAATTACACCGTAAGCCAAAAGTCATTGATTATGGTAATTATATTCAGTTAGTCGCGGTGACCATTACCAAACAGAATAAGAAACTCGTTTTCGGCGAAATGCAGATGATTTTTGGTGTGGGCTTTGTCTTGACTGTACGTCGAGGAGGGGCAATGACCAATAGCTCTTTACGTGAGCGATTAGAGTCTTGTCCCGAATTAATTGCTCGAGGCTCAGATTTTGTAGTGGCTGAAATTTTAGACGTATTTGTGGATAGTTTTTCCGCCTTAGCGTCACGTTTAGAGGTGGAAGTCAACCAGGTAGAACAGAAGATGATGTTGCGAGGATTTAGAGAAACGGATATTCGTAAACTCTATAAGCAACGTCGTGATTTATTGCGTATTCGTACCTCTATTACGCCAATGGTCGAAATTTGTCGCAAAATTGCGGTGATGAATAGCCCGATTATTGAACCAGACTCTAGAGCTTATTTCACGATTGTATCCGATCGAATAGCGCGTATTGATGAGCAGATTCATGCATTACATGAAGCACTGGCCTTTGCGTTTGAAGCCAGTTTGATGATTGGACAATCGCACCAGACCGATATTACTAAAAAACTTGCCGCATGGGCGGCGATTCTTGCCGTTCCTACTGCCGTCGCCGGAATTTATGGAATGAATTTTGCCTATATGCCTGAATTACAGTGGAAGTTTGGTTATCCATTGGTACTTGGGATAATGGGTGGCGTTTGTGGCTTCTTGTTTCACAAATTTAAAAAATCAGCATGGTTATAACTTGATATGAAACCTAATACAGTTATTGGCATTAGAACCCATACATGGACATTAGAAGAAGAGAAGATGTATCAAAAATTATTATTAGCCTTTCCGGCAGATAAAATTTTTGTCATCATGAACGAAACCGGGGGTGTGGTACCTACACCGGATTATGTGAATAAGATTAGTTGGAATGATGAGTTTATTTGTCAGCATCAGCTGTTGCATTACAACCATTTTAATGCGGGGATTGGTTGGTTATGTGGAGATTATTTTTATTATGCATTTCGAGAGCAGGTAAAGGCTGACTTTTATTGGTTAACCGACCCCGATGTGGGGTTGACGTTTGATGATGTGCGTACATTTTTTGCGCAAACAGAAAATGATCATGCCGATGCCTTATTATCGGCATTTCGAGTATTGTCAAAAGAGGATTATTGGTATAAGTCGGCTGAGTTAGTCGGTTTAGTCAATGGCAATGCCTATGGTTGTGTATTTTCATTTAACCGATTATCGGCGGCCGCCATTGATAGATGTTTACAGGAGCGCCAAAAACTTTCTGTATTGTATCAAGAAAAAGGCGCCTTGGTTTTTGATAATAATCCTATAGGTGTTCATTTCCCTAATGATGAATCTTTAGTGGTACCGACGCTTATGCGAGAAGGATTTAGTGTTAAGGGCTTAGACGAGTTGTTTCCTGGTGCCTTGATGAATTTTAGTTGTCATTATTGGTTTTGTATGCCACAGCACCAGATAATGCGCCCTCGTAACCAAGTCATTCATCCAGTACGACCTTTTTCTAGAATTGTTGCTCGATTATCTGAAGGCTTAGCGCAGGATATTGCTCAGAGTAGTTCGTGGAAATATACCTTTGTGGATGAAGAAAATACCAGTTTGGTGGCATCGGCTATCGCCAAAAACCTTATCCCTCAGATTGAACAAAAACTGAGAGAGCATTATCAATATATTGTATTGTTTGGAGAGTTTAAGGAGATGATGACTCATCAAATAGGTCAATTATCCCATCCGTTTAAAATCTCTACTTGGCAGGGGAATACACTTGTCTTGGATGTGTTTTACCAAAATAAAACATATGCGCTTGATATGCTACTACAAGGACAACAGTTAACCATCAAAACATTTGAGCGTTTTAGTGGGGCGGAGTGGGCCTTACAGTTTCAGCCTTATTTTTCGGATTTTGTGTTGGAGGGTAATATCGGTCGATTATCGTGCTTATCTATACAAGATATGGCGCAATGTCGGGAGCAACTTCGCATCGCTTTGAGCGTATTTTGTCAACAACTACAATAAGATAACTTTTTAAACAGGATTGCATATGTTTATTATTCCTATGGCGGGGTTGAGCTCACGTTTTTCCCAAGCAGGGTATACTCTTCCTAAGTATCAACTTTCTCTCCATGGGGAAACGGTATTTGGATGGTCTGTACGTTCTTTTGAAAATTATTTCACGACGGATAAATTTGTCTTTATTTATCGTCAAATGAATGATACCGCTGCTTTTTTAGAAACAGAAATTGCTCGATTAGGTATCGTGGATTATACCTTAGTGTGTTTAGATGAACCGACACAGGGTCAAGCGGATACGGTTTATCAAGGTCTGCGTGACATAAAAAGCGATGAGGGCTTGTACATTTTTAATATTGACTCCCAAATTAATACCTTTATAAAACCAAGTTGGGTAGAGAATTGTGATGGTTATCTACAAGTTTTTAAAGGAGAGGGAGAGCATTGGTCCTTTGTACAGGCAGATGCCTACTCAAAGAATGTGATTCAAACCACAGAGAAAGAACGTATTTCAGATTTATGTAGTAACGGTTTATATTACTTTAAGAATAAAGCCTTATTTGAGCGGTTATTTTTGCAGGCAAAAGAACAGGGGCAGACTATTAAAAACGAGTTTTATATTGCTCCTTTATATAATGCCTTGATTGCAGAGAAAGGCGTTGTTTACTACGATTTAATCAATGCGATGGATATGCAATTTTGTGGAACGCCCGAAGAATATCAGCAACAGTTGGCAAGAATGACGTTTTAGGAAAAAGGCATGATACTAATTAATTCAGCGGCTTATGTTAATGCAGAGTTTAGGAATGAGTTAGGGGCTATACCACCTTGTTTTTTACCCATTGGGAATCATAAACTTCTTTATTATCAGGTAAAAGCCTTACGTCAGGCATTCGGTGACCAGGAGCCTATCTATCTTTCATTGCCTGAGGGGTATCGCCTGAATCTGATGGAAGTCTTTTTGATTCATACATTATCTCTGGAGGTAATCTTTGTCCCCGAAGGTATCTCGTTGGGAAAGGCGATTACGTACAGCGTAACAAAGGTAGGTATTCAGCATTCTCCCTTACGATTACTTCATGGAGATACCTTACTCAAGCAATTTCCTATGGAAGAGGATTGTATTGCGTTGGGCAATACACAAGACAATTATGAGTGGGAATGGAGCCATCCAACAGAGCGTAAACTCGCCTGGTGTGGTTATTTCTCCTTTAGTGAGGCGCCACAGTTTTTGGCGGCATTGGTTGCTAAAGAGCATAATTTTGTCGCTGCCGTACACTATTATGCCGCGCAGCAAGCACACATTGATTACCCTCAAATGAATGAGTGGTATGACTTAGGGCATATTAATACCTATTTTCGTTCACGTTCTGCTATTACAACACAACGGGTGTTTAATACCTTAAAAATAAGCCAAGGCGTTGTGTGGAAGTCAGGCGTATTGACTCGCAAGATAGAAGCAGAAGCTTATTGGCTAACGCAGATTCCTGCGGCGTTAAAGCGTTATATTCCTCAGCTGATTCAAACGGGTACAACATCAGACCATCATTTTTTTTATGAAACAGAATATTTGCCTTTATTGCCCTTAAATGAAATTTTGGTTCATGGTAGAAATCCAGTCGCCTTTTGGGAAAAGCTTTTTGCGCTTATTGGACAGTATATGAGCGAGAGTCGAAGACTCTTTCCAGCGCAACAATCGCTAGAGAGGATTGATCAGGATGCCCGAGCCTTGTATGTAGATAAAACCTATACGCGTTTAGCTGAATATGCCCATCAGAGCCATATGACATTGGATACCCCATTACATTATGATGGGAAAATCTTGCCATCATTACGTGAGATTGCGCAAGATTGTATTGATAGAGCGTTGACCTTACCCGTGATTCCCGCTATTTGCCATGGTGATTTATGTTTTAGCAATATTTTGTTTGATTCACGAGCGGATACAATTAAGGTGATTGACCCACGAGGGCTCACGCATCAGCAAGAGTTGAGTATTTATGGTAATCAAGTGTATGACTTAGCTAAATTGCATCACTCAGTGATTGGCTTATATGACTTTATTATAGCGGATGCGTTTGTCATCGAAAGATCAGAGGACTTAGGATCTACCATAAGATTTACGCTTGATGAACGTTTGCTAGCTATTCAGCAGGTATTTTTAGCCAGACCATTTATTGAGGGGATTGATAATGCACAAATCATGGCAGTGACAATTTTGCTATTTTTATCTATGTTACCCCTACATAGTGACAAACCTTATCGGCAAGAAGCTATGTTACTCAATGCGTGCCGATTATATGCACAACTTAAGGCATAGCGTCGTTAATGCCACGGATGCCCTTTTATGGAGAGGGCAAACGTGGTTTTAGGGGGATAAGGTCGTTTAGCGCGTCACTTGACGCTCAATCTCTTGTTTAAGAGAAGCCTCAAGGTTGAGTTGCTTAGCCAATTCCTCTAAATAGGCTTTTTCCATAAAGTTTTGATTATTACACATGGCAATACTCAATGCATACATTTGAGCGGCGAGATGCGTATTGTTTGCATAACTCGCTACATAGCTAGGGTCGACAGGACGATTAATTTCTGCTTGGAACCAAGCACAGTCTTGAGCATCAGTAAGTTGAGCCAGATGTTGATCTAATTGTGCTTTTTCGTCCTCTTGGATATGACCATCTGCCTTAGCGGCAGCAATCATCGCAACCAGTAGTGCACGACTCACTTGTTCGGTTTCTGCCGATACTGCATTATCAAGGCTAGGCGCTGGAATCTGAGCAGGAGGGACAGCACCTGGAGCACGATGAATCGTTTCTGTTGACGGAGTCCCCATAGCAGCTTGCTGTTCTTGCCAGCGTTGAAAAGCTTTAAATGCAATCGTCCCCAAAGCAGCCATGCCCCCTAGTTTAGCCAGACTACTATCGGTTTTTTGACCCAATAAAACGGCTAATGCACCTGCCGCTAAACCGGTCTTATCACCCGAAGTCAAGACAGAGCTTGTACCGGTGGTCGCATTTTTAATTTGATTAAAAATATCAGCCCCTTTAGCTTGTGCTTGGTTAAAGCGGTCAGACTGAGTTGCTTGACCAAATTTCTCGCGCGCTTGTTGCTGTAAATCACCGAGTAAACCACCGGTACCTTTACCTAATAATTGTTCTAAGATATTGAATGCGCTCATTTTAAAATCCTTAAAAGATGTAAATTAATAAAAAGCGAGAAATGCTGATGTTAAGCAAATACTTATTGGCAAGCGTTGAGTTGTGCCTTATCGCTTATTGTAAAGAATATAGGGTGGTTCTTCTATAAGACAAGCGTAAAAGATTGTGAATAAGGCACGTAAATACTTTAATAAGTAACAAGTGTTTTGAGGGTATAATGAACGTATTCATTTTTTAAAAGAGGATAAAAAATGCCATCATTTGACGTGGTTAGCGAAGCGGATATGATTGAAGTGCGTAATGCAGTAGATCAAGCCAATAAAGAGATTTCTACTCGTTTTGATTTTAAGGGGTCTGATGCTCGTATTGAACAAAAAGAATTTGAATTAACGATTTTTGCGGATGATGATTTTAAAGTCAATCAAGTTAAGGACGTGTTAATCAATAAATTGGCTAAACGTCATGTGGATTTACGTTTTTTAGAGTACGGTAAACAAGAAAAAATCTCTGGCGATAAGCTCAAGCAGTTAGCGACAATCCGTAAGGGCGTGACAGGGGATTTAGCAAAACGCATTGTGAAGCAAATTAAAGATAGCAAACTTAAAGTACAAGCGAGTATCCAGGGGGATACCGTACGTGTAAGTGGCGCTAAGCGAGATACATTGCAAGAAGTAATTGCTTTACTGAAAAAAGAAGTAAGCGATGCCCCCTTGAGTTTTAATAATTTTCGAGATTAAAATTATCCTTAAACGCATTGAAACTGGCTTTAAAACGTGAAGGACAATAAGGTGATAAAGTCAGTTTTTATTTTTATGGCGAGTTAATTTCAGGGTAACCATCCCACCAATTAAAGCCAGTAGTGCGGCAAAGATACCGTAATAAAGTAGGATTTCTGAGAAGATTTGTGCAGTACTCATCCCACGAGCATACAGTTGGGTGAGTAATTGTCCATCTTGACTCCAAGCAAGCCATGCATAATTATAGAAAATCGCTAAAGGAGCACTGATAGCGACAGTGAGAATAAGGCGAGGCAAGTGTTTGGGAATAAGGTGAAAAATAATCGCTAAAGCGACAGCAACGACCCCGAGTTTGTGTACCGTAGCGTACAAAAAACTGTTCAGTGTAGACCAAGCAATGGTGCTATCAAGTCCTTGGTAGCCACCGATACTAAAAATCGTGACACCTAAACTAATAAGTGCCACGATGATTAATGCAAAGATAAAACTTAAAATCGTTTTAAACATTACATCACACGAGAACGGTATTCGTTCGTACGTGTATCGATTTCAATTTTATCGCCGATATTGCAGAATAAAGGCACAGCTAATTCAAAACCAGTATTGATTTTAGCAGGTTTCATTACTTTACCTGATGTATCACCTTTAACAGCAGGTTCTGTATACGTGATTTCACGAACGATAATTGTTGGCAACTCTACAGAGATAGCACGACCTTCGTAGAATACTACCTCAACTGTCATACCTTCTTCTAGGAAGTTAAGCGCATCACCCATATTGTCTGCTTCAACGTCGTGTTGGTTGTATTCTTCGTCCATAAACACATACATTGGATCAGCAAAGTAAGAATAAGTACATTCTTTTTTGTCTAGAATAACAACATCAAATTTCTCATCAGCTTTATAAACTGTTTCTGAGCCAGAAGCCGTTAATAAGTTTTTAAATTTTAACTTAACAACAGCAGCGTTACGACCAGATTTGTTGTATTCAGCTTTTTGTACAACGAGTGGTTGACCATCAACCATTACCACATTACCTACACGTAATTCTTGAGCGGTTTTCATTAAACGAACCTCAGGTTAGAAGAATAAAAGAGATATTTTAGCCGTTTTATGATTGCTTTGCCTGAAAATTGAGCATACTAAAAGACAAAGTCGGATTTTTCAGTAAATCCTCACGATAGCGTAAGTGAAAATCTTGAACTTCTTGCCATAATGATGTCATTTTTTTTGACGAGATGTCTGTGGTGAAGAAGTCCATACAGGATGAAGAAGAAAAAAGCGCGCACCAGTGTTGCACTAATTGTTGATGGAGAGTGGCCTTTGCTTTTTCGGCTTCTTCAATAGGGGCAGGTTTAATCAGAGGATTATTCCAGGCAGCATAGTAATTCCAATCGTATTGCAATTGAGCTAGTGGATGAGGGAGAGGGTAGCTATTTAACCACGCCTTAAGTTTTTCAAAGTGAGTGTCATCTTGTTGCTCATAAATGTGCCATAAAAAAGGCTGACCAGACCAGATAGCACGTACAAAACTATCTTCCCCGCGGATGATATTAAAGTCAGCGATATTGAGTAAATAATCAAATTGCGCCTGAGGAATAAAAGAAAAACGTTGTAAACGAATATCTGCGCCTGTTTGAGTGACATACCCAGCTAATATGTGTTCGGCATGAGGTAAGATCCCTTCCGCTAGAAGCAATAAGGTGGGGCGATGGTCTGTTGCATAGACTTCACATAGCGCTTCTACTAAACTAGCCAAGGGGGCGCTAGGATAGCAAAAAAGATGGATAAGACGAGCATTTTCAACGTAAGCTTGAGCTGCCATTGGATGAATATAGTGTGTCAGCCATTGTACTTTGTCGTCATGAGAAAAATGACTGAGACGATTGATCAAATCGACTTCCCGAATAAGTCCGCCGGTTTTGGAGGTAAAACCGGGAAAGAAAAAATATTTTGGTACCCCATTTTTTTGTGGAGAGGCTTGTCCATGAAAGCTTTCTATCCAGTCCTCTGCGCTCAAATACTCAAGATTAAACCAATAATGCGTATGACCTGGCATCGCTTGAATAAAACTTTCATCCAAATCTGTGCCAAAAGCCTCAATCACAATAGGCGCTGGATGGATGGCTTGTTGCCGATGAAGAAGTAATTGCTGAACCGTATGAGGCGTCCAATGAATGATGTGTATCCCCTTAATGTGGGTTTGAAAAGGGGGAGGTGTAGCGACGGTATCCAAAGTAGAGTTTGTTGTGACTATGGTCTCATTCATATTGACAGAGGGGGTATCTGCTGTGGAAACACTGGGTAATAATGCCATCAGTTCTGGTTCAATCTTGGCAAAACTGACCAGATCATCTACCCATAAACGAATGGGATAAGGTTGGTGAGTAGACGCTTGAAAGAGCTGATGAAAGAGACTGTCTTTTGAAAATTTGGTGTGAATATTGTGTGTATTTTGTGTGTCATTTATGTGTAATGTATGGTGGAGATCTTTAGCAAAACGCCAGCAAACACCAATATCACCGTAGTTATCAATGACTCGGCAGAAAATATCAATAAAAGGGGTATTTTTCATTGAAAAAAAAGCGGCTCTTAGCGCGATTCATTAGCGAATCAGAGAGAGGGGGACGCTAAGAGCCGTAGAGGGTTGAGAGAGAGTTATTTAAAAAGTTTAGCAAGACCAGCGATGCCTTGACGAATTTTTTCTTCTGGTACGGTTACAAAACTCAGACGTAATGTATTCGTCACTGGCTCAGTCGCTGCTGGATAGAAAGGCTGACCGGGTACATAAGCGACTTTTTGCTCTTCGACCGCACGCGCAAGTAGTTCTGTTGTATTGACACCTTTAGGGAAAGTTAACCAGATAAACATACCACCAGCAGGGCGAGTCCATTTGACATCAATACCTGCAAAATGCTCTTCTAGTGCTTCAAGCATATAATGACATTGACGCTTATAAAGCTCACGCACTTTAGGAAGATGTTCGTCTAAGAAACCGTCCTTAATCGCCTCATAAACAGCCATTTGCGTAATCGACGCGGTATGTAAATCCGTGGCTTGCTTTAATTGTACCATTTTGCTAATGATAGCCGCAGGGGCAATGATAAAGCCAATACGCATACCTGGAGCAAGTACTTTAGAGAAAGAGCCCATACGAATAACCGTACCACCGTATTGCTGAGATAAAGCGAATAAGCCTGGTAGTTCCTCACCTTCAAAGCGTAATTCACCATAAGGATCATCCTCAACTAAAGGTAAGTTAAGCTCCGCACAGCGTTTAACAAGAGCGATACGACGCTCTAAACTTAACGTACGCCCCGTTGGGTTTTGGTAGTTGGGTAAGGCATAAATAAAACGAGCGGCTTTGGCGATTTCATCGGTGAGACCTTCAGGCATCAACCCGCCCTCATCTGTTGGGATGGTGTTATAGACAGGACCATATTGATTGAAAGACTGAATGGCACCTAAATATGAGGGCGATTCGAGCAATACTTTTGAGCCCTCATCAATAAACAGTTTACCGATTAAGTCTAATGCTTGCTGAGAACCTGAAACGATAAGGACATTATCAACGGTGATTTCTACACCACGCTTTTTAAAGTCACTTACTACCCATTCACGTAACGGGCGATAGCCCTCAGTAGGACCATATTGTAGTGCTACTTTAGGGTGGTGAGTCATGACGGTTTCATAGGCTTCGCGAATTTTAGCGATAGGAAAGCCCTCAGGTGAGGGTAAACCACCCGCAAAAGAAATAATATCAGGACGCTCTGTGATTTTAAGGATTTCACGGATGGCAGAGCTGGTCGCTGTAGTAGCACGCTTAGAAAGCGGGAATGTGATGTTATTCATTTTGATATTCCGAAAAGACTTATATGTAGTGGTCTATCTTAGCGTGTTTTTAATAGAAAAGCCAGTATGAATGTTTATACCCACTCAAGACCATTTAATTCGTCTTTGTTGTAAGACGCTATAATACTAATTCAGATAATTTTTTTAATATCACCAGATTATGAATCAAGACCGTACTCAGCTGATTAAAGAGCGTTTGCAAGTTTTAGAGCCTATCCATCTAGAGATTATTGATGAATCACATTTTCATCAAGGACATTCAGGTAACCAAAGTGGTGCCAGTCATTTTCGTGTTATGATTACATCGAAAAAGTTTGAAGGGCTAACGCTATTAGCTCAACAACGACTCGTGTATTCGGCGGTAGCGGATTTGCTTCCGTATCCAATCCATGCGCTAGCTGTTAATACTCGTGTACCTACCTCAATTTAAAGGATATACTATGAAACGTTTATTAATTACTGCATTACTTTCTAGCATGACTGTGCTAGCCAATGCTCAACTCCCACAAGAGGTTGTCGCTACGGTTAATGGGCAAAGTATTTCTAATGCCGAATTTCAAAATACGCTGACCTCTATTATCGGACAAGAAAAAACAGCAGAGATACAACAAGCGGCCTTAAATGAGCTTATCACGCGTCGCGTGCTTTTACAGGAAGCAAACAAACTGAAACTTAACGAAAAAGAAGAGTTTATCAAGCAAGTTGAACAAGCAAAAGACGAGCTCTTAATCAATGCGCTATTGAGAGATTGGGTAAGCAAAAACCCAATCAGCGATGAGGAAGTGAAAAAGGTATACGATGAACTCGTGGCGGAATTGGTCAAACAAAAAGAGTATGACGTTCGTCATATTCTGGTGAAAGACGAAACAGAAGCCAAAAATATCATTACTCGCCTCAAAAATAAAAAAGCCTCTTTTGAAGAGACGGCCAAGAAATCTTCTATTGATGCACCGACGGCACAAAACGGTGGTAGCTTAGGTTGGTCAGTGGCTAACCGTTATTTGCCAGAGTTTGCAAAAGCGGTGGCAGAAAGCGATAAAACAGGATTGATTGCCGCACCCGTTAAAACTAATGCGGGTTACCATATTATTGAGGTGCTTGGTATTCGTCCTCGACAAGCGGCTGATTTTGATAGCATTAAATTGCGTTTACGCGAGCAAATGACGGCTCAAAAAATCACGCAGTATGTGAACGATTTACGTAGTAAGGCTAAAATAGAGACAAAATAGATTCTTGTACTCGTCATCTTACATAAAAGTTACAAAGCGTGTGGAAAAAAACACTTCTCTGGGTAACTGTCAGGAATTGTAAAAAAACCAAGCTTTTTAATAAAGAAAGGTTTTCATTGATTTCAGACAAAGGTAAGATTTAGCAGGGCTAGGATAAGTACGAATAGTTTTATTCGTATATATAGTATCTATAAAAGTGTATTTATATCATTTTGATATATAAAAAAAGGAAATGAAAATGAAATTTACTCGAGTGGCATTAGCGGTAACAACAGGTCTGTTACTTGCAGCGTGCGGCAATTTGAGCAAAGTATCTTCTGAGGGGACTGCTGAGCTTGAAGATTTAGTATGGCCAAAGGTTGATCGTGCTGGTTTTAACCATAGCGGTTCACAAGAAGGTTCTTGGCCAAACT
>NZ_JABGBN010000003.1 GCF_013133795.1 Pelistega suis | reverse complement strand
CATCCCGCTAGCGTTCAATCTGAGCCAGGATCAAACTCTTCAGTTCAATTCCTGTTTAATTGTAGTATCCGAAGATACTATCGCTGCTTATACTCAAAGAAATAACGTTTTGAAAAAAAACCTTATTTCTGTATGTAGTGTAAGCACTTAAAATAATATTTTAGCTCATCCCGTGATAGGATGACGCCTCTCATTCCAAGCGCCCACACTTATCGGCTGTTAGTTGTTAAAGAACAAAATCGAATTTAACATTTTAAATTCGTCTGACTGTTTTAACGAGAATTAATTGCTTAACTCAATCGTCGTTGCCGTCAGCAGCAAAGAATGTAATTATGAACTAACTTACTACATTCTGTCAAGCATTTTTTAAAAATATTTTTAATTTATTTTTAAAACCAACCAATCAATATCTTATTTACAACATTAACTAGCTTTGCTTGTCTACTTTCTTTTCAGATTTCGATTTACCTCAGTTAGCACTTGAATCAGTACCTAACTGCGATGAAGTAGAACTATATCACTCTAATTTTTTTTAAGCAAGCGAATTATGAAAAGAACATATCAAAATCGTAAAAACAATACATCAACTTATTTTTTTATTATTTTTTGTATCTTTTAAGCAACAAAGATTTTTTCCCTCCTTTTTTTCCCTCCTTTTTTCTCCTCCTTTACTTATTTATATAACTCTTATTGATACAAATAAATCACTCTTATCTGTCCTCCACTCTACGCTAATCATCTATTTCCCCCCAACTTCGTTTAATTTGCTTATTTTTACCATTTTTCATCTCTGACATTTTAAATAGGCTTGTTGTTTGTCATTCGATAGAATCTTGTGCACTACTTATTATAAAAACTTATACGGAGATACGATGGAGGAACAATACCTACTCTCGCTTGATCGTGCACATATTTGGCACCCATACGCCAGTATCCGTCATGACACCCCTCTTTTTGCCGTAGAGTCTGCGGAAAATGTTTATATACATCTCAAGAATGGTCAAATATTAATTGATGGCATGTCTTCTTGGTGGTCGGCTATTCATGGCTACAATCACCCTCGTCTGAATCATGCCGCTCAACAACAACTACAAAAAATGAGTCATATTATGTTTGGTGGCTTAACGCATGAGCCTGCTGCTCGACTGACTCAACAATTAGTCAATATCTTACCTAGCCCTCTTAGCCGTATATTCTTTGCGGATAGTGGCTCAGTTGCTGTGGAGGTTGCTATGAAAATGGCTGTGCAATACCAACACGCAAAAGGCAACACCACGCGTCATAAATTTGCCACGATTCGCGCAGGCTATCACGGCGATACGTGGCATGCGATGTCAGTATGCGACCCGTATACAGGTATGCACTCGTTATTTACCCAAAGCTTACCCATTCAATATTTCCTTCCTCAACCCAAAACTCGCTTTCATGAAGAATGGCAAGATGATGATATTCTTCCTCTAAAAACATTACTCGCCTCACATGCCAATGACATCGCAGCAGTTATTTTAGAGCCTATTGTACAAGGTGCTGGAGGTATGTATTTCTATGCTCCTGAGTATCTACGACAAGCCAAAGCCCTTTGTGAGCAGTACGATATCCTATTGATTTTTGATGAGATTGCAACAGGTTTTGGGCGTACAGGTCGCTTATTTGCCTATGAGCATGCACACGTCATCCCAGACATTATGTGTTTAGGTAAAGCGCTCACTGGTGGCTACCTCACGCTCTCTGCCACTATTACCACACAACATATTGCACACACCATAAGTGAAGGTGAGGCAAAATGCTTTATGCATGGCCCTACTTTTATGGCAAACCCTTTAGCTTGTGCTATTGCTACCGAAAGCATTCAACTCTTATTAGAAAGTCCTTGGCAACACAATGTTCGTCGTATAGAACAACAGTTTTCACAGTTACTCTCGGACATGTCTCAAAAATCTTACATTAAAGAAGTACGCATTTTAGGTGCTATTGCCGTGTTAGAACTCCATCACCCTGTCAATATGAAAACGCTACAAGCACGTTTTGTAAACCATGGTGTTTGGATTCGTCCCTTTGGCAAATTAGTCTATCTTATGCCACCTTTTATTATGTCCGAACAACAGTTAGAACAATTAGTCCATGGAATGAAAAAAGCCTTAACGGATGAATACGGAGAATAAAATGCAACTTTTTGAACAACAACTTCAACAACTTAAACAAGCCAATCAGATAAGACAAATTCCCCCATTAGTGCATGATGGCGCATTTATCTATAAAGAAAATCAAAAAATGCTCAATCTCTCTGGTAATGACTACCTAGGATTAAGTTACAAAAGGGATTTACAGCAAGAATTCCTTGCTCTACATAGCGACAATTTACCGCTTTTTTCTTCGACATCGTCTCGACTACTGACAGGCAACTCGCCCGAATATCAACACTTAGAAGAAAGTATGGCACTTGCCTTTGATCGCGAAAGCTGCCTACTTTTTAACACAGGCTATCATGCTAATATCGGCATTATTCCTGCACTTAGCGATGAAAATACCTTAATTATTTCTGATCAACTCATTCACGCCAGTCTCATTGACGGTATTCGCCTAAGTAAAGCCACTCGTCTACGCTTTGCACACAACGACTATGAACAACTACAACAATTATTGGAAGAAAACCAACATCACTATCATTTAATCCTCATCGTGACCGAAAGTGTTTTTAGTATGGACGGTGATCATGCCGACTTAACTCAGTTAGTTAATATCAAAAAACAATATCCCAACACCCTACTTTATGTTGATGAGGCGCATGCTATTGGGGTATACGGTCAAAACGGCTTAGGGTTAGCTGAGGAACAAGGCTGCATTGCGGATATAGATTTATTGGTAGGAACTTTTGGTAAGGCGATGGCTTCTGTTGGAGCTTATCTCATTTCATCACAACTCATTCGCGATACCTTAATTAATAAAATGCGTCCGCTTATTTTTTCAACGGCATTGCCCCCTTTAAATATTGCATGGACACATTTTATTTTTAATAAGCTCCCTAAGCTTCAAACACAACGACAACATTTAGCCCACATTAGTGCTTATCTGCGTACCGTCTTTGCTGAGCAATTTCATCTACCCATGCCTAGTCAAAGCTGTATTGTGCCTTATATAGTGGGGGATAATCAAAAAGCCATTGCACTTGCTCACGCCTTACAGCAACAAGGCTATTATTGCCTCCCTATTCGCCCTCCTACTGTTCCAAAAGGAACGGCACGTATTCGCTTCTCACTTAATGCAGATATGCAGCAAGATACGCTTGACTTACTAATCCACGTTTTAAAGGGGCTCAATAATGCTTAACTTAACACATCCTCACCGTGTTGTTTTTATCTCTGGCATTGATACCGATGTAGGAAAAACCTATGCAACTGGCTGGTATGCCAAACACCTCATGCAACAAGGGATAAATGTTATTACTCAAAAATTTGTACAGACTGGTTGTCAGTCTATTTCGGATGATATTGTGATGCATCGTAAACTGCAGGGCATTCCCTTACAAGCAGTGGATGAAAAAGGCATTACCTGCCCTTATATCTTTAAACACCCTTGTTCTCCACACTTAGCCGCGCAGCTAGAAAAGGAAACCATTAAAGAGGAAG
Organism: Pelistega suis; assembly: GCF_013133795.1. Classification (GTDB taxonomy): domain Bacteria; phylum Pseudomonadota; class Gammaproteobacteria; order Burkholderiales; family Burkholderiaceae_B; genus Taylorella; species Taylorella suis. Next base: position 185,399 of record NZ_JABGBN010000003.1, on the reverse strand, counting down.
TCATTTTTCAGTCAACACAACAACTTCTTCAGCACTATGATTGCGTGCTATTAGAAGGTGCTGGAGGCTTATATGTCCCCTACAATAATCATCGAACAATCATCGATTATGTCCAACAACAGCAGTACCCACTTATTCTTGTTACCTCTGGAAAACTCGGTAGCATCAATCACACCTTACTCAGTTTGCATGCTTGTGCTCAGCGAAACATTCCTATTTTGAGTGTTATTTACAACAAGTACCTCGATCATGACGATAGGATAAGTCAGGATACTCCTCTCTTTCTAGCTAACTATGTCCAGCAACATTTTCCAGAGACAGCATTTATCACGATGGGGCATTTAGCTTAACTATTGTTGACCATCACTCTTCCTGCAAACTGCTATGATGTGCTTGCTTTACGTATGTTAAAGCAATTTTCTATTTTGTAGGACATTTGATATGAATAAGTATTTTGCCGAATTCTTCGGTACTTTTTGGCTTGTGTTTGGTGGCTGTGGTAGTGCTGTTCTAGCAGCGGCGTTTCCAGAGCTAGGTATTGGCTTTGTAGGTATTTCCCTTGCCTTCGGTCTAACCGTATTAACAATGGCTTATGCCGTAGGTCATATTTCTGGTGGTCACTTTAACCCTGCGGTATCCGTAGGCCTGATGGTTGGTGGTCGTTTCCCTGCTTCACAACTCATCCCTTACATTATTTCTCAAGTACTTGGTGCGATTGCTGCTGGTGCAGTACTTTATTTAATCGCTTCAGGTAAAGTAGGTTTTGATGCGACTGCTGGATTTGCAAGCAATGGCTATGGTGAACACTCTCCTGATGGTTACAGCTTACAAGCAGCCTTAGTTATCGAGATCGTACTCACTGCTTTCTTCTTAATCATTATTCTTGGCTCAACAGATGAGCGTGCTCCTAAAGGCTTTGCGCCTATCGCTATCGGTCTAGCGCTTACACTCATCCACTTAATCAGTATCCCTGTAACCAATACTTCTGTAAACCCTGCTCGTTCTACAGGTGTCGCATTATTCCAAGGTTCTTGGGCGATTGAGCAATTATGGTTATTCTGGGTTGCGCCAATTATCGGTGCAGTGATTGGTGCCGTTATTTACAAATGCGTTATCGCTGGTAAAAAATAATCAATAAAAAGATTTTTAAATCTGCATAATGTATAAAAGCTGTTTTCCCTAAAAAGAAAACAGCTTTTTTCAACGCTACACACTTTGACACACTACTCATCAACCTAGCCATAAAACTGACTGAAGTTCGTCAAACATCCAGTAAAAACTGTGAGGACAATCCGAGCGATTATTTTTGATTAATTAACGCTAAAAACTCTTTACGTAAATCAGAATTACGTAAGAAAGATCCCCGCATCACACTATTAATCATCTTAGAATCCAAGTCTTTAACGCCTCGCCATTGCATGCAGAAGTGGTCGGCTTTCATGACAACCGCCAAACCATCTGGTTTCATTTTATTAAAGAGCAAATCAGATAATTGAACCACCGCCTCTTCTTGGATTTGTGGACGTTGCATGACCCAGTTTGCCAAACGCGCATATTTAGAAAGACCAATCAGATTAGACTGCTCATTAGGCATAATACCAATCCAGCACTGTCCCATAATCGGACAAAAATGATGTGAGCAAGCACTACGCACCGTAATCGGACCCACGATAATCAACTCATTAAGCTTTTCGATATTGGGAAACTCAGTCATCGCTGGCATATCACTATAACGCCCTGCAAAGACTTCTTGAATATACATTTTCGCAACGCGTTTAGCTGTTTCTTGCGTGTTATGATCCGTTTCGGTATCAATGACTAGACTATTAAGTACTTCTTGAAATTTTGCTTCTACTTCAGCTTGTAGCTGTTCTAGCTCTCCAGGTTGAATAAACTTCGAAATATTATCATTAGCATTAAAACGCTCGCCAGCCGCTTTAATTCGCTGACGAATAACGTTTGAAATATAAGTTTCGTTAGATGAACTCACGAGAATATCCTAATCATTAAATAAGCGTATGCACTCAATAATGAGAATACGATTACGCCCTCTTAAAGCACAAGAGGAAACAAATAAAAGTCTTATTTTAACGCAATAAGGCGTATATAATAAGCACAGCAATGCAATTATGCAGATGAAATTCTCTAATAATCTCTATTATCCATATCAATGAGCGAACAAATCCTAGTCAATACAACCCCTTTTGAAACGCGTGTTGCAGTAATAGAACAAGGCACACTCCAAGAGATACATATCGAAAGAGCCAACCAACGTGGTAAAGTCGGTAATGTCTATCTCGGCAAAGTGGTACGTGTGCTTCCGGGCATGCAAAGCGCCTTTGTGGATATTGGCCTAGAAAAAGCCGCTTTTATCCATATCGCTGATTTGCGGGAGAATCGCATTGCACGTAATAATGGTTTACCTCAACTTCAAATTGAAAAAATTCTGTTTGAAGGACAACCGATTATGGTGCAAGTGATCAAAGACGCCATTAATAACAAAGGCGCTCGTCTATCCAATCAGATCAGTATTGCTGGCCGTATTCTGGTGTATATGCCTTTTGATAATCATATTGGGGTATCACAAAAAATCGAATCTGAAACCGATCGTGATCGTCTAAAAGAATATGTCTCTTCGCTTATTCCAAAAGATGAAAAAGGTGGTTATATCATTCGTACTCAAGCCGAAATGGCGAGTGAAGAAGAAATCAAGCGCGATATTGACTATCTCAGTCTACGTTGGAAAAAATTACAAGAAGCCATTCAAACGCAGGCCGCACCTTGTTTGATTTATCAAGACTTAGACCTCGTTGAGCGTGTCATGCGGGATATTGTGACGCCAGATACGCGTTCTGTAAGTATTGACTCTCGTAGTGCTTATCAACATCTCATCGATTGGGCAAAAGTCTATACACCTGAAATCTCTGATAAGATTCAACACTATAGCGGTAATAAGCCCCTTTTTGACACGGCCAATATTGAAGAGGAAATCAATATGGCACTCGCTCGCCGAGTCAATCTAAAATCGGGGGGGTATTTAATGATTGACCAGACGGAAGCCCTCACGAGTATTGATGTGAATACGGGTGGCTTTGTGGGGTGGCGTAATTTTAACGACACCATTTTTAAAACAAATTTAGAAGCGAGTATCGAAATTGCTCGTCAGCTACGCCTACGCAACTTAGGCGGTATCATCATTATCGACTTTATCGATATGGATAATCTCGAGCACCAAGAGGCTGTACTAAGTGAGCTTAAAAAAGCCTTAGCCAATGACAGAACAAGGACCTCTTTAAATGGTTTTTCTCCGCTAGGTTTGGTGGAAATGACGCGCAAGAGAACTCGTGACTCTTTAACAACGCTCTTAACAGAGCCTTGTCCTACATGTGATAGTCGAGGTTATGTTCGCACGCCAAAAACCATTGCCTATACGATTATGCGTGAGATTTTACGCGAAGCCAGACAATTTAACCCAAAAGAATTCCGTCTTATTCTCTCACCACAAGTGATTGATTTATTCCTTGATGAAGAAAGTAATTATCTGGCGATGTTAGATGATTTTATCGGTAAGCCGATTAGCCTAGAGGTGGATAACTCGTATACTCAAGAAATGTACGATATCGTTCTCTTATAACATCCTTATACTCACCCTTGGATACTATGCTGATTTGGTATCTATCGTTACCTTACACGATACGCTCAGTTCTAAAGGACAGAGCGTAATCACAACGCTCCATCCCTATGAGAAATAGACTATGTCTTTCTAAGAGTGACCCGCTTGCGTGCGACTTTGCATGGCAATAATCTTTTCTTCTAAAGCCTCAGATGTTTGCAAGGCAATCAATACGCCTTTAGCATTTTCTTTTTGCTCTACACGTAGCTTAATACTCTGCCCTTCAAATACTTCTGGATCTGCTTTAATATCAATATATTTTTGGATTAACGCATCAATTGAAGCTTGAGCGGGAGCAACAAAATCCAAAAGATTATCTTCTTTTGCCTCTTTAAACGCCAACTCAATTGTCTTTGATAGATCCCATGTAAAAAACATTAACGCATTAGGTCCTACCACATCCGGGTGATCATAACCCCAGTTATCTGGTTTATTCATTTTATTTCTCCAATATCTATTCTACTTTTTGAGCGATTAATGCAAGTGAAGCATATAATCCACCCTTTTGCAATAACTGCTCATGCGTACCTTCTTCAATAATCTTACCTTCATCTAATACCAAAATACGGTCAGCATTTTGAATCGTAGACAAGCGATGGGCAATCATAAAAGTCGTGCGTCCTTTCATTAAAACATCTAAAGACTCTTGCACCAACTTCTCTGATTCATTATCCAAAGCTGAGGTCGCTTCGTCTAAAATCAAGATAGGTGCATTTTTTAACAAAGCACGCGCAATCGCAATACGTTGGCGTTGTCCTCCTGATAACCAGGCACCATTTTCACCGACCCTTGTATCAAGACCATTAGGCAAAGACTCTACAAAAGATTTAAGATTCGCTGCATCTAATGCCGCCATAATTTGCTCTCGACTAACATCGACACTTGAACCATAGGCAATATTTTCGGCTAATGTACCATCAAATAAGAACACGTGCTGTCCCACTAAGGCAAAATTGCTACGTAAACTCTTTAAGTCATACTCATTAAACAAAACACCGTCTAATAACAACTGTCCTGATGTTGGTTCTACGAAACGAGGGAGCATATTCACTAACGTAGTTTTCCCACTTCCCGAACGCCCTACAAAGGCAATCGCTTCCCCTGCTTTTACCTTAAGATTCAGCGATTGAATCGTATCTTGCTCGGCGCCAGGAAAACGGAATGAAACTTCTTTAAATTCGATTTGCGACTCAGACGTGACTTTAGCTTTTTTAGACCCAGAACTACTCTCTTGAGGAGCATCAATCAATTTAAATACACTTTCTGTCGCCATCATCATACGCTGTGCTTTACCAGCAACATTCGTCAAACGCTTCACAGGATCAAAAATCTGACCTAAGGCAGAAATAAACGCGATAAAATCACCTACCGTCAATGTCCCTTTTGAGCCCTGAACCAAAGCAGAGGCTATCACAGCAGCGACTGAAAAAGAAATAATCCATTGTGTTAAAGGTGACATAGCCGCCTCAGCGATGGCCATACGCATCGCATGATGACGCAAGGTATTGTTCACCTTATCAAAACGAGCTGTCTCAATCGCATCACCGTCATGCATTTTGATAACACGCTGACCTTCGATACCTTCTTTGACAATGCGCGTTAAGTCTGCATTCACATCAATATTTTGGCGATTGACTTTTCGTAAACGACGAGCAAAATAACGACCAACTAAGACAGCTGGTGGAAATACCACTAGAATAATTAAAGTCAGTTTCCATGACAAATAGAGCAACATGCCAAAGACACCAATGATAATCGTGGTTTCTTTAACAATCGTAGTCACCACTTCAGTAGCATAAGCAGTTACCTGAGTCGCATCTACAGTAAAGCGATTAAGTAAGCGCCCTGTATCACCTTTTTGAAACTCATTATCGGGTAATAATAATAAGCTTTTAAACATATCACGGCGTAAGCTCAGCAAAACCTTATTGGCCACCCACGCCATTAAATAGCTACCACCAAATGTCGTTATTCCTCTAACTAACATCAGGATAATAATGACCGTAGGAATCATCCAAACATAATAATCCTTAGCCCCTAAGAAACCCTCATCAAGCAAAGGTTTCATAAGGTACGCCATCGCAGGTTGTGTAGCAGAACCGAGCAAGATTAATATCAATCCAGCTAGCCAATATACCCAGTACTCACCTACACGACGGTATAGACGAATCCATAATGTCCTGTCTACGGCTTGGCTACCGTCATTGACTTGTTTTTTGTTTAAAAATTTCAACATTAACTCGCTTTATTATTTTGCGGAAAACACCCAGAATTTTAATGGTTTTCCAAGAAATTCTGTGAAAAGTTTAGCCTAGTTCATAAATCATGGCAAAATTTCTGTTTAAAATACAGCATTCCCTCTTTTAATTGATGTTTTTGATGACTAAATCGATTAGCCGTATTTATATCCGCTTACCCAATTGGATTGGTGATGTATGTATGTCCCTACCTTCTTTACAAGCTGTTCTTGAGACAGGTTGTGAGGTCGTGATTTGTGCAAAACCATGGGCAAAAGATTTATTAAGTGGCATAAAAGCCCATGATTTTATTGCCCTTAGTGGAAAATGGCTAGAAGATCGTCGTCTAATAAAAGCACATCAACAACAAAAGCCTACGCTTGGTAAAAGTGTCGGCTTACTATTACCAGACTCATTAACGAGTGCCTTGACCTTTCGTCTAGCAGGTTTACCTTGTGCAGGTTATCGTGATGACGGTCGCAGTCTGCTACTCAAATGGCCTGTTAGTAAACCTACAAATACATTACATGCAGTGGAATCTTGGTATTACCTGACAAAAACCGCTTTAATGTATTGGGGTTTTTCTCCCTCTGAGAAGGTATCTCCTTACTTATCATTAGCACTCACACAACAACACCAGCAAGAAGCTGATCAAATTATTGCCTCCCTTAATCATCAACCCTTTATTCTTATCGCACCAACGGCAACAGGTAAGCACAAAGGCCGAGAAAAGGTATGGCCACATTTTGATGAACTTACTCGCCGTTTACAACAAGAGAATTATCTTGTCGTGATGGCACCTCCACCCAATGAAAAAGAGATGGCATTAAAAAATGCTCCCACAGCAACACTCTTACCACCTATTGGTTTAGGTGCTTTTGTTGCCTTACTTAAAAAAGCCACTATCGTCATTTGTAATGACTCAGGTGTCTCACACCTTGCCAGTTTAGGAGCGCCACATCAACTCACATTAATTGGAGTAACAGAGCCAACTCGTACAGGACCCTGGTCTCCTACCGCAAAAATAGTAGGCAAAATGGATGCATGGCCAAGCATTGATGAAGTTCTTACTCAAATTAAGCAACTCATATGAAAAGCTATTTAATCTCTCTCATTATTCCGCTTAATTTATGTATCTTTCTCGTGATACTCGGGGTACTTTTTGCTATTTTTAAGCGTAAATTACTGTCTTTTTTTAGTATTATGGCAGGTTTAAGCTGGTTGCTACTATGGTCGTTACCTATCACTTCGCTTATATTAGGTGGCTATTTAGAGAATCGTTATCCTTATACACCACCCTCCATATCACCCACCGCTGAAGCGATTGTGGTCTTTGGAGGCAATACAGCGAATAATCGTGCTAATTGGTTTGGTAACTACTCCAAACAAACACGTCATGCACGCATTGATACAGCAGATGATTTATTTTTTATGGGTAAAGCCCCTAAAATTATTCTCTCTGGTGCGGCTTTAGAAGGGAATGTTAGCGAGGCACAAGGAATGGCAATGCAATTACGCAACCGTGGTATTCCCAAAGAAAACCTACTGATTGAAAACAAAAGCACCACTACTCGAGAAAATGCCTTTTTTGTGGATAAGCTATTAAAACAAGAAGGTATTACAAAAATACTGCTCGTTACCTCAGCTCTACATATGCCCCGCTCAATGGCAGTATTGCAAAACTTAGGCTATCATCCCATCCCAGCTCCAAACCCTCCACAGATTGTTTTACCTCCTGGTTTACACCCTTTTTTACCTAATACCAGAGCATTAGAAGGTAGTCGCTCAATTATCAAAGAATATATTGGGCTTATGACATACTATATAAGAGGTTGGATTTAAGAATACTCAACCTCATAAGCAATTTGTTTCTCATGCAAATGGCTAAATAACTCACTCGCCATTCTAATGCGCCACTCCTCACCCAGACGCAACTCACAACTAAATTGATTCTTGACGGATAAATCAACTTTAACCCACACCCCAGGAATACCATTTTCAGGAGCTGCACGGAAAGGATTAAGTGTGTATTTGAGAACTTTAGCACTATGCTTTTCTGTTAAAGATAGACGTAAATAACGCGCTTTTGCTTCTCTTGCCGACTGTAAATTATGCAATACCTCGGCCGTTAAGCGTAAAGTTCCATTAAAACGATTTTGCTTTGCTCTTACTTGAACAATTAATAAATTATCGGTTTCTACTAGATGTTTATACTGTAGATAAACCTCTTCTGGACACATGATTTCTAATTGTGCACTTCCGTCGTCCATTAACAAAAAATACAACCGCCCTGGATTACCCTCATTTCCTTCACTCTTGAGATTAAAGCTACGTGTACCAATTAATACCCCTGCAATCCATTGCAAATCCTTAGACTCTCCAAGATTTGCCAAGGTTGTCGGAATAAATCGACGCACCTCATCACGCCAAACGTCAAATAAATGATGGCTATAATAAAAACCTAACGCTTGCTTTTCCTCAATCAGTTCTTGATGTAGATTCCAAGGTGCTACTTTTGCCATTTCAGCATCAACTAAAGCACCCGCATCATCTTCAAACAAAGAAAACTGGTCTGCATTAGCGTCGGCTTGATCAGCTGCGCTAATTGCTTGATCTAAACTTGCTAAAAGTGCTGCACGATTAGGGCTAATACAGTCAAAGGCACCTGCACGAATCAATGCTTCTACTGAGCGACGATTTACCGTATGACGATTAACCCGACGACAGAAATCATATAAATCCTTAAAGACCCCTCCCTCATCACGAACCTGTACAATATTTTCAACGGCAGACTGTCCTGTCCCTTTAACCGCACCTAATCCATAGCGGATAGTCCGTGGAGGTAAACCTTTGGCACTATACTCATCAAGAACTGGCTCAAAACGATAAACCGATTGATTAATATCTGGCGGTAAGACGGTCAAGCCATTATCTAGTGCATCTCGCCAGAAAACTTGGACTTTATCCGTATCATCCATATCCGATGAAATCGTGGCGGCAATAAATTCAGCAGGATGGTAGGCCTTTAACCAAGCCGTTTGATAGGCAATAAGTGCATAAGCCGCCGAGTGACTCTTGTTAAATCCATAACCTGCAAATTTTTCCATCAGGTCAAATAAACGTACAGCAAGTTCGCCATCATAACCTTTTTCTACCGCTCCTTTTTCAAACAAATCTCGGTGTTTTGCCATTTCCTCTGGTTTTTTCTTACCCATGGCACGACGGAGTAAATCTGCTCCGCCCAGAGAATATCCACCAATAATTTGAGAAATTAGCATGACCTGTTCTTGGTAAACAATCACACCATATGTACTAGATAAGGTATTAGTTAGGTCTGGATGGAAATAATCCACTTCAGCCCTACCATGCTTACGATTAACGAAATCATCCACCATACCGGACTCCAATGGACCTGGACGATAAAGTGCCAATACCGCGATAATATCTTCAAAGGTATTTGGTAATAGCTTACGCAATAGTTCTTTCATCCCTCGCGATTCCAACTGGAAAACCGCCGTGGTATTGCCATCACAAAGCAATTTATAAGCATTTTGATCATCTAAGGGTAAACTCATCAAATCAAAATCTTTTTGTGCCTCATTAAAACGACGCACATAACGAACGGCCCAATCTAGAATCGTCAAGTTACGCAAGCCTAGGAAGTCAAACTTCACTAAGCCTACGTCTTCAATATCCCCCTTATCATACTGTGATACTACCGATGTACTACCTGGTTGGCAATATAAGGGACAGAAATCCGTTAACTTACCTGGGGCAATTAAAACGCCTCCCGCGTGCATACCAATATTACGAGTTAGCCCCTCAAGAGGTTTTGCCAAATCCACAATCGCTCGAACCTCTTCATCCTCTTGATATTGACGATTAAACTCTGGTTCTTCTTTTAATGTTCTATCTAATGACCAAGGATTTGCAGGGTCAAAGGGAATTAATTTAGATAAACGATCACAAAGACTATAAGGCATTTCTAAAACACGCCCTACATCTCGTACAACCGCTTTTGCCCCTAAAGTACCAAACGTCGCAATTTGACTGACCGCTCCACGTCCGTATTTATCTTTAACGTAATCAATGACTTTTTCTCGATTATCCTGACAGAAATCAATATCAAAGTCAGGCATAGATACACGCTCTGGATTTAAAAATCGCTCAAAAAGCAAGTCATAGCGTAGCGGATCCAAATCAGTAATCCCTAAGGCATACGCCACCAAGGAACCTGCACCTGAACCACGTCCAGGACCGACAGGGACACCGTTATTTTTACCCCAGTTAATAAAGTCTTGTACGATTAAGAAATAGCCTGGGAAGCCCATAGAAATAATGGTCTTACATTCCCACTCCAAGCGCTCGTTATAAATAGGGTATTGCTTGGCACGTTCTTTATCATCAGGATAAAGGTGCTTCATCCGTTTTGCCAAGCCCTCTTGCGCTAAGTAAACGAGATATTCATCCAAAGGAATGCCGTCTGGTGTGGGAAATAAAGGTAACTGCGGACGACCCAACTCAATTTCGACATTACAACGTTTGGCGATTTCAACTGTATTAGCTAAAGCAGAAGGAATATCGGCAAATAAAGCACACATTTCCTCCGTACTCTTCATGTATTGTTGTGGCGTAAAACGACGTTGACGAGAGGGATTTGCCAAAATCTCGCCATCAGAAATACATACTCGTGCCTCGTGCGTATTAAAATCATCCTGAGATAAAAATTGAATAGGATGTGTCGCGACGACAGGAATTTGTAATTGTTGTGCGAGATGCACGGTTTCTCGGATATAGTTTTCCTCGCCATCAAAACCGGCTCTCTGCAGCTCAAGATAAAATGCATTAGGAAATAAGCTTTTCCATTCTTTGGCGAGTGCTAATGCCTGTGCGGTATTGCCTACTTCAATGGCACGACCAATATCTCCTTGAATACCACCAGATAAGGCAATAAGTCCCGGTGCGTCTTTTAGCCATTCTTTACGAATTTCTGCATGGTCATACTGAGCATTCTCCAACCACGCTTTAGAAATCACTTCGCAAAGACTTAAATAGCCTTGATGGTTACGGGCAATCAGTAAGCAACGAAATGGTTTTTTGGAATCAGCCTCATTACTCATCCACAAATCACAAGCAATAATCGGTTTAATCCCTGCTTTACGTGCTTGTTTATAAAACTTAATCTGTCCAAATAAATTGCTTAAATCGGATAAGCCTAATGCTGGCTGTTTGAATTGTTTTGCCGTTTTAATCAACTCATCAACACGAATAATACCGTCCACAACAGAAAACTCTGAGTGGCTTCGTAAATGGATAAAAGACGGTTCTTGATGCATAGTCGAGGTATTGTAAAAGGGCAAAAGTGTCATTATAACATTGAGAATTTATCAGTCGCTGATTGCTACTAACACTATTGTGGATACGCCAATCTGCCTACAGGTTTTTGTCAGTCGCTGCTAGTATCAATCACAATCACCCACTTCAGAACATTGTGTATTCGCTCGGACAGCAAAGTGCGTCGCTATCGCTCGCCGTTTGCAAACTCGCTCGGTACATCAAGTTCTCTCCGTGGATGCTTGTGATGATGCCAATGAGCACTATTTGTGCATCGAAATGTCTCCGCAAACCTTGAATGCTTGAGTAAACGTTGCCGTGCTAATGAGCACTAGCCCACACGGAGAGACATTCACTTGCAGCGACATTGGAAACGGCGAAGCACTTTCCGGAACAAGAGTGAACTGTCTGCAGTGTGGGCTGTATCAATACGCAAGTTCTGCAGTGAGGACGATATACAGCAAGAGCGAACTTATACTCTCATCAGCCATGCCTTTTGCAATCGTTTAATTGACACCGGCATTGGCGTCCGTAACTCTTGTGCAAATAAAGCGACACGTAACTCTTGCAACAGCCAACGAAAATCTTCTAGTCCTTTATCTTCTCGCCCTTTTAATTGAGCAAAGGCACGTTGATAATTACTCAATAATGGTGCCATGTCGGCCATTAATTTTGTATCTCGTTCTGGGTCACTTTGCAACTTTTCTGCACGGACAAAATCGGCTTTTAAATAGCGTACAAAATGCGCTAAATGTGTATACTCATTGTCCAACAGAAAGTTTTTTGTCATTAAAGCAGCTTGGTTACTCATCATATCTTGATAAGCATTTTTATGTGCTTTAATAGCACCCATTTTTTTCTGGGTTTGTTGCCATTGCTCCAAAATTTGTAAGGTTAAACGAGCCACTTCATTGATGACTAATCCTAGTTTTTCTTTAGCAACTGCTTTACGTTGTTCAAAAGACGCCTTATCCACCGGCAATGGTTCATTTAATGCTGCTTGGGTTAAGGCACAATCTATCATCTGCCCTAGTAATTCTTCTTGTGTACCTAAGGGCAAATACAACATACTCATTTTGGTCAATTCATGAATATTTTTTTGCCAGTATTTAATCTGCTCTTTAAAAGCAATTTTAAACAGTCGTAGCAAACCTTTTTTATGTTGTTGCTGTGCCTGTTCTAATTCATCAAATACATCGATAGAACAATGTGTACCCTCATCAATTAAAGCAGGATAACCAATCACCGATTGATTTTTACGTTTAATTTCAAGGATTTCAGGTAATTCTCCAAAATTCCAATCAACAATTTCATCTGTCGTTAAAAACTCAGCGACTTGTTTATCCTTACCCGCTACTTTTTGAAAGCTTTCTTGTGTTTGAGAGGCATGTTCTGCCTTTAGCAAACCTAAATTACGGCTTGCTGATAACATGCGCCCATGCTCATCCACCACTTTAAAAATCATATGCATATGCGGAGGAAGGGTTTCCAGTTTAAAATCCTCTTCTTTCACTCTCGTTTGCGTATGCTCCCAAATATCATCAATTAAAGCCTGTAATAAAGGACGATTAGGCTTAGCCAAAAGGCTCTCATGACGCAAGTGGAAATCTCTTGCATACTCAGGTAAAGGTACGCAATGGCGGCGTAATTTTTGTGGCAATGACTTTAATAATAACTGTACTTTCTCGCGTAACATCCCCGGCACTAGCCACTGAGCAGCAACCGCATCTATTTGTCGTAACGCATACACAGGTACTGTCATGGTGACGCCATCCTTAGGGGAACCTGGCTCAAAATGATAATCCAAAGGTAAGTCCAGCCCATCCCATGTGAATTTCTTAGGAAACACATTCGTCGTAATACCCGCCGCTTCATGACGCATTAAATTTTGCTTATCCAATACTAAAGCGTCTTTTTGCTCATCACTTAAGTCTTTGTACCAAGCCTCTAAACCCGCTGTTTGGCAAATATCTGGTGCAATCAACTTATCATAAAAAGCATAAATCAGCTCATCATCCACCAAAATATCCGGACGACGCGAGCGATGTTCTAAGCGCTCAATTTCCTCTATCAACTGAGTATTTTTAACGATAAAGGGTAATTGACTATCAATCTCCCCTGTCACTAATGCTTCACGAATAAACACTTCTCGTGCTGCTTTAGGATCAATTCGCCCAAAATGAACTTTACGTCCTTGATAAATTTGGACACCATATAAAGACGCACGCTCATTCACCTGAACCTGACCTCGTTGACGATTCCATTGTGGATCGGACCATTGTTTTTTGAGTAAATGTGAGGCTAATTGCTCAATCCATTGCGGTTCAATCTTTGCCACCACCCGCGCAAAGAGACGAGAGGTTTCTACTAATTCACCCGCCATAATCCATTTACCTGCTTTTTTCACCATACTAGAACTCGGATGAATCACAAATCGGATATCACGTGCTCCTTGGTAAAATTGAGCGTCTTGTTCACTTTTTAAACCAATATTACCTAATAAGCCACTCAGTAAGGCTTTATGAATTTGCTCATAAGTGGCCTCTGTTTGATTAATGCGCCAACCTTTTTCTGCCACTAAGGTGAGTAACTGGGTATGTATATCATGCCACTCTCGTAAACGGATAGGTGATAAATACTCCTTACGTAGCCCCTCTACCAATTTTCGTTGAGAGGCTTTATGAGCCACCTTATCGTGATACCAATCCCAAAGTTTTAGATAGGAAATAAATTCTGACTTCTCATCTTTAAATTTAGCATGCGCTTGCTGGCTTTGTTCTTTGGCATCAAATGGACGCTCTCTTGGGTCTTGCACCGATAAAGCAGCTGCAATAATTAATACCTCTCGTAAACTTTGTTGCTCTTTACCCGATAAAATCATACGTGCAATTTTAGGATCCAATGGCAATTCCGCCAGTGTACGTCCAACGGCAGTTAAATGATTTTGCTCATTTAACGCACCCAACTCATGCAAAATATGATAACCATCAGCAATAGCCTTACCTGTTGGCTTATCCACAAAAGGAAACTGTTCGATATCATGCAAGCGTAACGCCTTCATGCGTAAAATCACCGAAGCTAAAGAGGACCGTAAAATCTCAGGGTCACTAAATGCAGCACGACGCTTAAAATCCATTTCGTCATAAAGACGAATACAAATACCAGAACCAATACGCCCACATCGACCTGAGCGTTGATTGGCTGAGGCTTGACTGATTTTTTCTATTTGTAATTGTTCGACCTTATTACGCCAAGAATAACGCTTGACTCTAGCCAAACCACTGTCAATCACAAAACGAATACCGGGTACAGTCAGTGATGTTTCCGCCACATTGGTCGCTAAAATCACACGTCGTAAATTGGTATTAGGCTGAAAAATCTTCTCCTGCTCTGCCTGTGACATCCGTGCAAATAGCGGTAGAACTTGCATCCCTGAAGGACCTGTTCCTAACTTATGTTTACGCAAAGCCTCAGCCGCCTCACGAATCTCACGTTCCCCCGGTAAAAATATGAGAATATCACCTGATCCTGCATGATGACATTCATCTACCGCATCCACAATACCATTAATCAGGTCTTTTTCTTCATCTCGGTCTAAACGCTCTGTATTGGTTTTTGGTGTTTCTTCATCGTCATCCACTACTCCAATCGGACGATAACGCACCTCAACAGGATATAACCGTCCTGATACTTCAATAACTGGCGCTGCTTTACCATTTTTATCAGCAAAATGACGAGCAAATCTATCCGCATCAATCGTTGCGGATGTAATAATCAGTTTTAAATCAGGGCGTTTTCTCAGAATATTTTTTAATAAGCCAAGCAAAAAGTCGATATTTAAACTACGTTCATGCGCCTCGTCAATAATAATAGTGTCGTACTTTTTTAAGAGATGATCATTTTGCGTTTCTGCAAGCAAAATACCATCGGTCATTAATTTAATCGCTGCCTTAGGACCTGTTTTATCGTTAAAGCGAACTTGATAACCTACCCAATCCCCTATCTCCGTATTCAGTTCTTGGGCAATTCGTTTGGCAACAGATACTGCCGCAATACGCCGAGGTTGCGTATGACCAATGAGTCCCTTACTACCTCGCCCTAACTCAAGACAAATCTTTGGAAGTTGTGTGGTTTTACCTGAGCCTGTTTCCCCACAGACAATCACAACCTGATGTTGCAAAATTGCCTTAGCAATTTCATCACGCTTAGCACTCACGGGTAAAGCATCATCGTAACTGATAACCGGCAGTTCTCTGGTTTCTGTAACGACGGCTGTCACAGGCTCAACGGTTTTTGGGGCGACAGGTATTGGTGTTTTCTGCTTAAGTTTATTGATTATGGGTGTGGCAGGCTCTTTCTCTTTTAGCGCCTTAGCCAAATCTTTCAAACTTAAATTTTGTTTATTTTTCATAAAATATCTTAATTTTCTAGCTATCCGACATTATAATTTGTTAATACCTAAACGGCGATTTTCTCGTCGTCATTGTTAATATTTTCACCCTTTAGGAGTTCATCACGTCCATGTCCACCGAAACTGAAACCTTCTCTGCTCTTGATGCCCCCGAATTTGCACCAGCTCAATTTGTTCGTTGGTTCCGAGAAGTTGCACCTTATGTGCATACTATGCGTGGCAAAACCTTTGTTGTCGGCTTTGGTGGCGATCTAGTACAAGAAGGTAAACTAAATGCTTTAGTACAAGACTTATCCTTACTTACTGCACTCGGTGTTCGTCTGGTTTTGGTTTTTGGTTCTCGTCCACAAGTGAATGAGCAACTTCGTCTTAAAGGCTATGATTATCAATTTGGCTTATCAGTAGAGCCTACTTCTGCCGTCGCATTAGAGTGCTGTAAAGAGGCGGCGGGGGAAATTCGTCTAGATATTGAGGCCGCCTTTAGTCAAGGGCTACCCAATACTCCCATGTCAAACTCTCAAATTCACGTAATTTCGGGTAACTTTGTAACGGCACAACCAGCAGGTGTCATTGACGGTGTTGATTATAAGCACACGGGCAAGGTCCGTAAGTTTGATATTGAAACAATTAATAAAGCAATGTCTCTCGGTGCTGTCGTACTCATGGGGCCTATTGGCTTTTCACCTACCGGTGAAGCGTTTAATATTGCGATGGAAGACTTAGCCACCAGTACAGCCATTGCCCTGAAGGCAGATAAACTAATTTTTCTTAATAAATCCAGCCTGCTTCGTGACGAACAAGGCAATATTATCACTGAAGTCGCTCGTGTTGATGTAGACCGTCTATTAGCAGATGATCACCAACTGGATGAAGAATTTGCAAACTTTCTTAAACATGCGTCAAAAGCGGTTCGTCGTGGTGTTAAGCGTGCGCATATTATTCCTCATGACTTAGACGGTAGTGTTCTGCTCGAATACTTTACGCACGACGGTGTGGGTACCATGGTAGTAGAAGACACCTTAGATGATTTACGCCCTGCGACTGTCGATGATATTGGTGCTATTGTTAGCCTTATTGAACCTCTTGAAGCGGATGGCACACTGGTCCCTCGTGGTCGCCATATTATTGAACGTGATGTCGAAAAGTTCACGGTACTAGAACATGACGGAATTATTTATGGCTGCGTTTCTTTAATGCCTTATCCTGAAGAAAAAATGGCAGAAATGGCTTGCCTTATTGTCCATCCTGATTGGCAAAGTTCTGGTGAAGGTGAGATTTTATTACGTCATACAGAAAACAAAGCACGTTCTTTAGGCATTAAACGTCTTTTTGTCCTCACCACTCGTACATCACATTGGTTCATTAAACGTGGTTTTGTACAAGGCACTATTGAAGACTTGCCCGCAGAAAAGCAAATGAATTACAATCGAGCTAGAAATAGTCTTATCTTCATCAAGAAACTTTAAAAGGAATTTTATCTATGGCACGCATGGTTCAATGTGTAAAACTAAAAAAAGAAGCGGAAGGGTTAGATTTCCCTCCTTATCCGGGTGAGCTTGGTGTAAAAATCTATCAGAACATCTCTCGCGAAGCATGGATGAATTGGATGGATGTACAAACGCGTATCGTCAATGAAAACCGTTTAAATCTAGCAGATGCTCGTGCACGTAAATACGTCAAACAGCAAATGGAAAGTTATCTATTCGAAGATAAAAATGTTGAGGCACAAGGTTACGTGCCGCAATCATAAACTCAGCAATAAAAAATGCTCCCATAAAGAATTCCTCTATGGGAGCATTTGTTTATTGAGTCACTATGCACAAAAACCTAGCTCTTCACGGCAATCGCAACATATTTAATTTCTACATAATCCTCAATACCGTATTTAGAACCTTCACGCCCTAAACCCGATTGTTTAACACCACCAAACGGTGCTGCCTCATTAGAAATTATTCCTGTATTGACACCGACCATACCATAGTCAAGTTTCTCATACACACGAATGACACGACTCATATTCTCGCTATAAAAATAAGACGCTAAGCCATATTCTGTATCATTTGCCAAACGAATGACCTCATCCTCTGTGTCAAACTTAAAGACCGGTGCAATAGGACCGAAAATTTCTTCGCTAAAGACACGCATATCGGTATTGGCATTTTTAATCACCGTTGGCATAAAGAATAAATCCTTATGCTCTCCACCGCATAACACCTCACCGCCTTTGGCTTTTGCATCTTCCAGCAAACTCACGGTATTTTTAATGGCTTTAGGTTCAATCATAGGACCGATTTCTACCCCAGCTTTTGTACCGTCGCCGACGTTTAATTTCTGAACAGCAGCCGCCAATTTTTGAGTAAACTCTTCGTAAATACCTGCTTGAGCATAAATACGATTCGCACACACACATGTTTGCCCTGCATTACGGAATTTCGCTGCAACCGCGCCTTGTACAGCCGCATCCACATCCGCATCATCAAATACGATAAATGGTGCATTTCCACCCAACTCTAAAGAAACTTTCTTAATCGTTGAAGCGCATTGCTGCATTAATCGACGACCTACCGGTGTTGAACCCGTAAAACTAAATTTACGTACAATCGGGCTTTCGGTCAGAACATGACCGATATCTTCTGCATCACCCGTAATCACATTAAATACACCAGCAGGAATACCTGCTTCCTCAGCTAATACCGCCATCGCTAAGGCTGAAAAAGGTGTTTGAGATGCTGGACGAATCACAAACGTACAACCCGCTGCCAATGCTGGCGCTGCTTTACGTGTAATCATCGCATTAGGGAAATTCCATGGAGTAATCGCTGCACAAACCCCGATTGGCTGTTTGAGCACGACAATTCGACGATCTGCAGAAGGCCCAGGAATCGTATCACCATAAATACGCTTTGCCTCTTCTGCAAACCATTCAATATAAGAGGCTCCATAAGCAATTTCACCTTTAGCCTCTGCTAAGGGCTTACCTTGCTCAATGGTCAAAATATACGCCAAATCTTCTTGGTGTTGCATCATCAAGTTGAACCATTTACGTAAAATATTGGCACGCTCTTTGGCACTCTTTTGTTGCCACACGGCTAGAGCCGCCTCAGCAGCTAGTACTGCACGCTCTGCCTCTGCTTTACCCATATTAGGAATGCTACCAATCACCTCACCGGTGGCTGGGTTAGTCACTTCAATGACGCCGCCCTTGTCGGCATTCACCCATTTTCCATCAATATAAGCCTGAGTTTTAAAAAGTAATGGATTTAACGACATTATTGCTCCTTATCCAATATCAGGGATGTAAGACATCTCACCTCCCTGATAAACATTGTATTAACAAAACGTTTTACCGTGATAACACGCTTCGTAAATTTTGCCCACATCCACTTCATTTAATTTCATTGGACTACGTTGCAATAAACGCGTTTGCAACATTGCCGCACGCGTTAAATCGCCTAGAGCAGTCTCAGGAATATCAAAATTTTGTAATGTGGCTGGAATACCCACTTGTTTGACCAAACGTTGCAACGCTTTAATACACTCGACTGAGGCTTCTTCTTGTGAAAGCTGTGATGCACTATACCCCATCGCCTCATAAATATCCTTCAGCTTCTTCTCGCATGAAGAACGAATATAACCCATCACATAAGGCAATAGGACGGCATTGGATTCCCCATGGGCGATATGAAATTGCCCACCTAAAGGATAAGCTAAGGCATGTACCGCCGCACAACCTGCATTAAAGAAGGCCAACCCTGCTAAATAACTTCCATAACTCATATCTGTACGAGCTTGTTTATTCTGACCATCTTCAACCGCTGTCACGATAGAACGGGCAATCAGACGAATAGACTGTAAGGACAAAGCTTCACTAATGGGTGTCGCATTCACAGACACATAAGACTCAATGGCATGTGTTAAGGCATCAATCCCTGTGGCAGCGGTCACTCTCGGAGGCACAGATACCGTTAACTCTGGATCAACAATGACCACTTCGGCTAATAGATTATCGTGAACGACAACATCTTTACTATTTTCTAACGAGAGTACAGAAATATTAGTCACTTCCGAACCTGTACCTGATGTTGTCGGAATCATAATCTTAGGCAAACTGGCTTTTTCCAAAGCGCGTGTACCAGTAAGATTAAGATAATCCTTTACCTCCCCTTCTTGAGTCGCAAGAGCAGCCACTAATTTCGCTAAGTCAATCGCACTACCGCCCCCCAGTCCAATCACTAAATCCACCGCTTGTTGGCGAGAGAAACTCACTAATTGCTCACCTACAGCTAAAGGAGGTTCAGGAACCACATCGCTATTAATAATGGTCTTAATACCCACTTCTTCTAGCATCTTCGCCAGCTGAGCCGCTAAACCGTTTTGAGCTAAAAAAGGATCCGTAATAATCAGTGCATTGTTGGCTTTTAAGCGTTTGACTTCTTCGGGCAAAACACTCAAACAACCCCATCCATTAAAGTTACGCGTAACAAAACTTGTTTTAATCATCTGCTTCAGTCTCCAATTGACGGTCATGATCTTTGGTAAAGGTATAATCAACCTCACCTTCAAAGAACTTCTTACCATAAATTAAAAAACACAGTAAGATACCGGCGGCAAATGCCCATGCCGCACCTTTAATACTTAAAATAGCCGCAACAATACCCGCAATACCTAAGTCTTTACCACTACGTGCTTCTAATACACCAATTTTCATATTGACATAGCCTTGGATAAGTAAGGTCAACGCCAGCGCAATACCCAAAATTGGTTGAACTAAACTCACAATAGGCATCAATAATAGACCTGTATTTGTACCCCAGCGGAATGAACCTATACCACCAAAGAAAGAGTCCATCGCTTTACGACCTTTTTTCCAACGCTCAATGGTCACTACTTGCATGGCAGACCAAATCGGACCACACATCGTGACATCAGGACCAAGAATACTCATCGCAGCATTACGTCCACCAAAAATCAAATGTGCACGTGTTGATTTATATTTCACTTTTTCATCTGGACGATATTTTTGACCGTCAGTAATCAAGGCACGATTTTGTAAGATATCACCAAAAAGAACAATATATGTCGCTAGTACCGTTGGAATCGCTGTTAAATACATCTCAACTGGAGGGAAACCGATACCAAATACGGTATATTCATTCCATAGACGCGTAAAATCAGGCGAAGAGAATCCCCACTCAATGCTAGGCCATGGTGCTTCACCAAAGATAGGTGCCACAACAACCGCTAAGATGATAATTGGAAAAATACCTAATTTACCTAATACTGCAAAAGCTGGGAAACGCGCTTGTAATTGTGCGAAATGTGCTGAGTATAGTAAATAAAATGCAATACCTACGGCAATACTAATTGACCAAGGGAATGATTCAAAACGACCGCCTACTTGGAAAATAGAAATAATCGCGGCTAACCCAGCGCCGATAATGATACCTGACTTAATTGCAGCAGGAATTAATCGAACAATTTTCCCTGCTAAACCTGTAACGCCGAGGAAAATAGACAATATCCCCAATGTCATCTGAAAGGCAATCAATGAGTGAATGCGCTCAGGTCCCTCTGGAAATTGCTGACAATACGCCATAATTAAGGGAATAGCAGGTGTAATCCATCCAGGGACACAAGGGTCACCCAACAAATGGTGTGTCAAATAGAAAAGACCATTGAGAATAACAATAGCTAAAGCTACCTCAAAAGGCATTCCTAACAACGTAGTAAGTAATGGGATAGCGGCTAAATCCACTGCACACATCAGTAAACCTTGGAAATAGTCTGGCCATTCAAAACGATAATGAATAAAAGGCAAACGAATCTTAAAAGGACCACATGGAATATATGGCGCCTCCTCACCTTCTTTTCTATTTTTCCATAAAGCGATTCCCATTTATTTTCTCCTGAGAATTTTGTGTTTATTAAATGAATACGTAACCAATAAAATGTTTACGTATTCATTTTAGAGAAGAGTTACCCTGTTTGCAATATTTTTTTACAAAATAGCCAAAGCTTTTGTCGTTTTTCTTTCAAATAAAGAAACTGACTTTGTAATTCTGATATTCCTAGTCTGTGCTTCTGCATTATCTTTTGACTCAATTTTTTGAATCAACATACGGATAGCAATTTCACCCAACTGACTTTGATCCGAAATACCAATAGTGGTGAGTTGAACTAAGGGTGTCGCACTATTACGTACATTATCAATACCGATAACACTTACATCATCAGGGACAGAATAGCCTAGGGAAATTAAGGTGTTCATGACTTCAATCGCCAATGCATCCGTTGCTGCACAAATCGCCGTCGGCATAGCTTGATTATTAATCAAACTATGCATCATCATCGCTAAATCAGGATAATCCGTTTCTTTGTAATTTACCGTCTTAATCCGCAGCCCCTGATAAGCAGGCAAGCCACCCACCCTATCACACTCTTCTTTAAATCCCAAATATCGATGACGAAATGTACTCATTAACATGCTGCCACCAATCCAAAGAATATCTCGATGACCCAGTGATAATAAATGTCTGACCGCTAAACGTCCAGCATCCATATTATCCATTTCTACATAGTTACCTACCGACTCATGACGGCGATTAAAACAAATAAAAGGTAAATTTAACTTTTGGAAACGATAGACGATAGGGTCATTAAATAAGACACAAGACATGATTAATCCGTCTGTCTTATGACTCAATACCATATCATAGACAGAATCAATTTCACCATCAGAAAAATGCACATTGACCTTATAACCCAACTGATTCGCATAGCGAATAATTTCCGAGGTTGAATCCACAAAAAAAGGATTGTGTAAAGGTCCAGAAATTAAAGAAATAGTATGTGTCTTTTGACTAACTAGACTACGAGCATTAGCATCAGGAATATAACCCAATGCATCAATTGCTTCCATGACTTTTGCTCTAGTTTTTTCAGAGACAGTCAATGGATTATTCAGAACTCTTGAAACCGTTGTTTGGGAAACCCCCGCTTTTTTAGCAACATCTTTAGAAGAAGGCATATCTATTTTTTAAGTAAGTGAGATTGTCTACAATTGTCATTATATATTCTACTAGACAACTCACTTCTTTTTAAAGCACCTTAAGGGGTTTATTCCTCACCTCTAGCGACTTTCTCTGCGTTTTTTACACCTTTATGGCGTACATCTTCACCTTGTACAAGATAAATAACGCGTTCTGCCATATTTTTAGCATGATCACCGATTCGCTCTAAAGCACGTGCGATAAAAATCAAATCAATCGCTTCCGATGTCTTGCGAGGATCCTCAATCATATAGCTACTTAAAGTGCGTAATAATGACTTCCACTCTTTGTCCACTTGCTTATCTGCTCTTACTACCTCAGCAGCAACCACGGCATCATTGCGAGCAAAAGCATCCAAAAATTTATTTAACATTGATGATACCAAGGTAGAAATATGACGAATCTCAACTAAAGGCTCGTAGCGAGGATTATTTTCATGCAAACGACGTGCCATTTTTACGACTTTTTCTGCCTCATCCGCAGAACGTTCCATATCTGTAATCATCTTGAGGGCAGAGATTAATAGTCGTAAATCAATGGCTGTTGGCTGGTTTCTGGCAATCGCTTCGGCAATTTTATGATCCAATTCTACTTCGATAGAATTAACGATTTTTTCATTTTCTAATACTTGCGTAATACACTCTACAGAGCCTGTTTCCACCGCCGTTAATGAATCTTGAATCATGGACTCAACCAGTCCGCCCATTCTTAAAAACGTCGATCGAATAGTCTCTAACTCACTCTCGTAGCGCTTACTTGTATGTTCAGTCATATCGCACCTATAAAAAATAATGCCCTCATTATAGAGGGCATTTATGACGAATATATGACAATTAACGTTTAGACCGTTAATGTCTTAACGCCCTCTTGTGTCGCAATCAATGCGACTGTTGCAGGAGATTTTGCAAAGAATCCACAACACACCACCCCCGGAATATCATTAATCTGGCACTCTAGTGAACGCGCATCAGCGACACTAAAACCCGCCACATCGAGAATAGGATTACCATTATCCGTTGTGAACCCTTGTCGAAGTTGTGCTTGCCCCCCTAATTTAGCTACTTGACGAGAGACACTTTGCAATGCCATCGGTAATACTTCAATTGGCAACTTGAATGCCCCCAACTCGGCAACGACTTTACTTTCATCGGCAATACATACAAAACGCTCAGCCACTGATGCTACGATTTTTTCTCGTGTTAATGCGCCACCACCACCTTTAATCATTTGTAGTAAGGCATTAATCTCATCAGCCCCATCCACATAAACGGGCATGGTTTGGACTTCATTCAGATCCAAAACGGCAATACCATGATTAGTCAAGCGCTTAGCACTACGCTCAGAACTCGCTACAGCAGCACGAAAGGCATCTTTATGTTTAGCCAACTGATCGATAAATAAATCCGCTGTCGAACCAGTTCCTACCCCTACAACACTTCCTGGTGTCAATAAAGGCAAAATATAGTCTACTGCAGCTTTTGCCACTTGTTCTTTAAGCTCTTGCTGAGAAAATGTCATCGTAAAAACTCTCTATCTGTATTACGCCAATTGTTGATAAGCTTTTTCATCCAACCCTAAAATAAGTCTATCACCCTGAACCAGCAATGGACGCTTCATCAATGAGGGTTGTTCTTGCACCAAAGCAATTAAATCTGCTTCATTACTCAATTGCTTTTGTTGATCAGTTAATCCACGCCAAGTTTGTGACTTTTTGTTGATTAAACTATCCCAACCAAGCTGAGCAGACCAGTTTTTAAGCTGCTCTGTGGTTGGTGGTACTTGACGAATATCTTGAAACTGAAATGCAAGTCCTTGCGCCGTCAGCATTTTCTGTGCCTTAACGCAAGTACTGCAATTTTTTAATCCAAATATATGAATCATACTGATTTATTTTTTAGTTGAATGCGATTAGCCACAATCACTATCGTTCCGACGACGACAATGAAAATCGTCGCCAATGCATTGACTTCTGGCTTAATTCCTAAACGAACGCGAGAAAACACCTCAATCGGTAAGGTGGTAAAACCCGGACCATTTAAGAAAGAAGCAATTACAACATCGTCCAATGATAGTGTAAAGGCAAGCAACCATGCGGATACTAAAGCTGGTGCAATCAATGGTAAGGTAATGGCAAAAAATACGCGTGTTGGCGTTGCTCCTAAATCCAAAGCTGCCTCTTCTAATGAACGATCAAGCTCACGGACACGAGAAGAAACCACCACAGAAACATAGGCCACACATAATGTCACATGCCCTAACCAAATCGTAAACGAACCATTAGCCTCTGGGAATCCCACTAAATTGCGAATTTCAATAATCATCAATAATAATGAAATACCCAAAATCACATCGGGAATAACTAAGGGGGCATTTAACATACCGATATATAAAGCAAAGCCACGGAAAGGACCTTTACGTGCCAACACATATCCTGCCCATGTCCCCACAATGACCGCCATCGTCGCTGACATTACGGCGATTTTGAACGATAACCATGCTGCACTTAAAAGAGCCTGATCATCCAATAAGCTACGATACCAGCGGAATGAAAATCCAGACCATGACGACGCAAGCGCTGAATCATTAAATGAGAATACAACTAAGCTGATAATAGGAATGTACAAAAATGCAAATCCTAAACCTAAGGCTAGCCATTTAAACCATATATTGGACTTTTGCATTATGCGCCCTCCTTCATCAATTTAGCCTGGTTACGTTGATAAATAACCAAAGGAACTAATAAGAGAAGAATCATACATACCGCCACTGCTGCCGCTACTGGCCAGTTAGCATCCGTAAAATATTGATCCCACATCACTCGACCAATCATATACGTATCTGTACCACCCAATAACTCAGGAATAACGTATTCACCCACCGAAGGAATAAATACCAACATCGCCCCTGAAATAACGCCTGGCATAGATAGAGGTAAAGTCACATTCCAGAATGTACTCAATGGTTTTGCCCCCAAATCAGATGCCGCATCCAATAAGCGCTGATCTAGTTTTAATAAATTGGTATAGAGTGGCAAGATAAAGAATGGTAAATAGGTGTAAACCAATCCAATATAGACCGCAATATCCGTACGATAAATCTCAATAGGCGTATCAATAATACCCAACCACATGAGGAAATTATTGAGTAAACCCTCATTACGTAAGATACCAATCCAAGCATAAACGCGCAATAACAACGATGTCCAGAAAGGCAAAATCACTAGCAATAACAATAAGTTACGCATTTTAGGTTCTGAACGTGCGATATAGTATGCCATTGGATAACCAATAAGAATACAAATCAACGTCGTGATTGCGGCCATTTTTAGTGAATTTAGATAGGCATGAATAAACAATCCATCCGTAAAGATAAGGATATAGCCTTCCAAATGCATCGCTAAGCGAATAACCCCTTCTTTAAATTCTAAGAGAGGCGTATATGGCGGAATACCAAATGACGACTCCGCAAAACTAATCTTAAGAACAATAAAGAAAGGTAATAAAAGGAATAATACCAACCAAGCAAATGGTGGGATAATCGCCAATTTGTCTTGATCGGGTTTTAACTTCTTTTTAAGAGCAGAGAAACTTATCATGATGGTAAAACCGTTGCGCTATCAGGACCCCAAGTTACATAGACTTCATCATCAATGCCTGGAGGCTCTTCTTGACCAATACGACTATTAGGAACACTAGCCTCAATAATCTTACCCGCATCCAAACGTACTTGGTAACGTAGATAAGACCCCATCCACGCCACATGCGTCACAATACCATGCCCCACATTAGTTTCATCTTCGGGTTGATCTCGTAACACACGAATATGTTCTGGACGGATAGACACAAAGACTTCCATGCCTAATGGTTCTGATACCCCATGGTTAACATACATCGGACGCATTAATTCATCACTTTCAATGACCACATGATCCGGCTCATCAACGACAATCGTACCTGTAAAGATATTGGTCGAACCGATAAAACTCGCCACAAACTGTGAGTTAGGGAAAGTATAGACATCATGTGGTGTACCTGATTGAATAATACGACCATCTGTCATTACCGCTAGACGATGAGCCATTGTCATTGCCTCTTCTTGGTCATGTGTCACCATAATACAAGTCACACCCACCGAATCAAGAATTTTGACTAATTCAATCTGTGTTTTCTGACGAATTTGCTTGTCTAATGCCGACATAGGCTCATCAAGTAATAAGAGCTTTGGACGCTTAACAAGACTGCGGGCTAATGCGACACGTTGCTGTTGGCCACCGGATAATTGTGATGGCTTACGACGTGCATAACCAGCCATTTGTACCAAATCCAAGGCTTCAAAAACGCGATCATGAATCTCTTGCTTATCTACACCCTCTTGTTTTAAGCCGAATGCCACATTGGCTTCCACCGTCATATGTGGGAACAAAGCATAGGATTGGAACATCATATTAACGGGACGCTTATAGGGAGGAATGGTAGAAATATCCACTCCATCTAATAGAATCTGACCCGATGTTGGTTGTTCAAAACCCGCCAACATACGCAATAAAGTCGACTTACCTGAACCTGAACTTCCTAACAAAGCAAAAATCTCATTACGACGTACCGATAAATTCACTGATTTAACCGCAACTGTCTCACCAAAGATTTTTACCACATCCACCAATTTGACGAACTCATCAGGATCTCCTGACTGCGTCGTAAAGCGACTTTCTTCCATAATTTTTTTGTTGTTCCTTGCTCTTTATAAAGTTTTTCGGCGTGCTAATCTCAGAAAAGAGACTAGCACGCCTACATTATACAATTTCTATGACAGTCATAAGACTGAATTGGCTTATTTACCAGACTTTAACTCTGCCCATAAGCGAGTTTGTAAACGCGATACTTTTAATGATTGTGGCTTAATCACAAATAATGTTTTCGCCACTTCTTCATCAGGGTATAGCATTTTGTTATTCGCAATATCTGCCTTCACATGCTCACGTGCTGTTTTATTCGCATTTGGATAGAACATTTCGTTAGTAATCGCTGCATGTACTTCTGGTGTTTCGATGTAGTTAATAAATGCATGCGCTGCATCTAAGTTTTTAGCATCTTTAGGGATAGCCATGGTATCAAACCATACTGGTGCACCACCTTTTGGAATATAGTAATCCACGACAAAAGGTTTTTTCGCTTCTTTTGCACGGTCTGCCGCAATGAGTACATCGCCATTAAAGCCATAAACCATACATAAATCGCCAGACGCTAGCTCATCAATATAACCTGATGAACTAAATTGACGGATATACGGACGAACTTTCTTCAATAAATCTAAAGCCTCACGATAGTCAGCTTCGTTTTCGCTATTAGGATCTTTGCCTAAATAGTGTAAAACCGCAGGAAAGACTTGTGCAGCCTCATCTAATACAGAAATACCACATTGTTTGAGTTTCTCTGCATTTTCAGGTTTAAACAACATATCCCAGTTGCCTAAATCAACATTTTCACCAAAGATTTCTTTCACTTTAGTGACGTTATAGCCTAGCCCATTGGTACCAAAGCCCCATGGAATAAGATATTCGTTACCTGGGTCAACTTGTGCCACCACATCCATAATCGCAGGATCTAAATGTTGCCAGTTTGGTAGTTTACTTTTATCTAATTTTTGTAAAAGACCCGCCTCAATTTGACGTGCTGCATAGTGTGTAGATGGAACAACGACGTCGTAACCTGAATTACCTGTTAATAATTTTGCTTGCAAAATATCATTTGTATCGTAGGTGTCATAACGCACTTTAATACCAGTCGCTTTCTCAAAGCCAGGAATTGTATCTTCCGCTGTATATTCAGCCCAGTTATAAACATTAACTACTTTTTCTTGCGCCCATGCTGCAGATAATGAAGCACCCAAAATAGTAGCGGCAACGGTAAATTTGCCTAAAAAGTTAAGTTTCATTGAATGACCCTCTATGACAAAGTTAAAAGGTATGAATTAGAAAGGTAATAATAAGGCTTTTTTCTAGAATTGATACATTTTTTACGCAACTTTTTAAGATTTATTTAAATTTTGTCTGATATATACCATAAATGTTTGACCTTGCTCTCCCAACACTTTTTGTAAATGTCGCTCTAACCGATTGATATTATCCCAACACCATTGTCCTTGAGCTAGCTCAATCCTTGCTTTATCAAAATCAATAATATAAACACGTGCTTGCTCATCTAATAAGATATTAAAAGCATTTAAATCAGCATGATTTACGTTAAGACGATGCATCTGATGAATAGATTGCGCAACCTTTATGGCCAAATCAGGATAATCTTGCTCTTTTAGCGACCGGAGATATTCAACTAAAGTTTTGGCATTAGGAATAGTCGCTGTCAATAACGCGGCTTTATAAAAAAAACCTTGTCGAACATACATTGCAGCCAATGGTGTAGGGACAGGAAAATGATGATTGGCAAGATATTGCATCACTTTAAACTCTTCCCAAGCTCTCGTTTTTTCAGCACCTAGCCACCAGTAGGATTGCTTAATCAGTTTCGCGATTAAACCTCCTCGACGATAATGACGCAACACACCAGAAAATAAGGGATGCTCTACAAACCAAGCGGCATTTCGCCCCCCCACTGCAACAGCGCGAACCGATGCATACACACGCTTCAAAGACTCTTCTTGCTCTAAACCAAAAAAATCACTATTGAGTATGTCTTGTAGAGAAGTTGAACATACGATACGGCTATCCTTAGGGCTAATCATCTCGATTACGCATCCAGTCTGCCACACCAAAAAAGGCGGCCATTAATTTATCAAATAACTCACCCTCTACACCTTGATCTTGCAAAGCCTGTGCCATACATTGTAGCCACTGATCACGCTCTACTATTCCAATCGAAAAAGGCATATGACGTGCTCTTAAGCGAGGATGTCCAAATCGCTCGACATATAAATCTGGACCACCTAACCACCCACTTAAAAATAAATAAAGCTTCATACGAGCTGGCTCCAATGTAGCCCCATGGGTATCCCGAAGCTCTTTGAATTGTGGATCTAAATCCATTAAGTCATAAAATCGTTCAACAATATCACGCACGCCCTGCTCACCGCCCAAACGGTCATAATATGTCACCAACTCTTCTAATGAAGGGGTTTGAATCGTTGCTTTTACCATTTCACTCTCTTGTTTCTCTTACTTAGCGTAAATAATCTATCACATCATCTAGACGCGATACAGGCCAAATCGTTAGCCCCTCTATTTTTTGTTTTGGCATATTATGCTTAGGAATCATCGCAATTTTAAAGCCTAGCTTTGCCGCTTCTTTTAAGCGCTCCTGCCCTCTAGAAGCAGGACGGATTTCACCCGCTAACCCTACTTCCCCAAACGCTAATAATCCTTTAGGTAAAGGCTTATCACGCAATGAGGATAGGATAGAAAGTAACACCGGTAAATCTGCCGCTGTCTCGGTGATACGAACGCCACCTACCGCATTGACAAAGACATCTTGATCAAATGTCGCGACACCTACATGTCGATTTAATACCGCCAACAACATCGCAAGACGACTCCCATCCACCCCTAAACTCAGGCGACGTGGATTAGGCACATGAGCATTATCCACTAAAGCTTGGATTTCCACTAAAAGCGGGCGAGTTCCCTCTTGAGTCGCCATCACACAAGAACCAGCCACTTCATCATTATGCTGAGAGAGGAAGATAGCCGATGGATTACTAATTCCTTTTAGACCTTTATCTGTCATGGCAAATACGCCCAACTCATTGACGGCACCAAAACGATTTTTAAAGGCTCGGATAAGGCGATGCGTAGAATCGCTCTCCCCCTCAAAATACAAAACCGTATCCACAATATGTTCTAATACACGTGGTCCCGCTAAAGTACCATCTTTAGTCACATGACCAATCATCACGATAGAAATACCATTTTGTTTGGCTATTCTCGTCAATTGAGCTGCACATTCGCGCACTTGTGATACTGAACCTGGGGCAGCCGTCAATTCACCAGAGAACAAAGTCTGAATAGAATCAATCACTGCAATTTTAGGCTGCTCTTGTTGCAAAGCTTGCTGAATAGATTCCAATTGAATTTCAGCAAGTAGTTTGACATTTTGTGTATTGAGCTCTAGGCGTTGTGCCCGCAATGCCACTTGCTCTGCAGATTCCTCACCTGTCACATATAAAACATTATGCTGTGCAGATAGATAGGATAAAGCTTGTATTAATAAGGTCGACTTACCAATACCAGGATCGCCACCAATCAGAACCACTCCACCAGGAACTAATCCCCCACCCAAAACACGGTCCAACTCTGATAATCCTGTCGTAATCCGTGGAGTTTCTGTGGCTACTACTTCGGCAAGCACTTTAACGGGAGCCGCCTCTGCCAAATGAGCGAAACGATTACTGCTGCTTGACACAGGTTTTTCCACAAATTCCACCATCGTATTCCAGCTATGGCAATGAGGACATTTCCCCTGCCATTTTGTACTGGTGCCGCCACATTCTTGACAGACATAACTCGTTTTTGCTTTTGCCATTAAATCACCTGCACAGGAACACGCTTAGTTAAACCACACATTAACTCATATCCAATACGATTTGAATAATCAGCGACCACATCAATACTTGGCCCTTGCTCACCCCACAACACTACCTTAGAGCCAATATGTGCATGAGGTAAATGGGTGATATCAATCGTCAACATATCCATCGATACTCGTCCAACCAGGCGAGCAGGCTGTCCATCCACAGTAACAGGCGTATTTTCTGCGGCACTACGAGGATAACCATCGGCATAACCACAAGCCACGACGGCGATTTTCATGGGTCTATCCGCCGTAAAGGTTGAACCATAACCCACACTATCACCCACTTGTAATGTTTGTATCGCGATAATATCCGCCATTAACGTCATCGTAGGTTTAAAAGTCACATCAGTAAAACCTTCCAATTGAGTATCAAAAGGTACCGAACCATATAAGCAAATTCCCGGACGCAACCAGTTTTCAGCAGCGTGAATACCAAATTGAGGATAACGAATACTAGCTGCCGAATTACACATACTTAAAGGACCATCAAAAGACGTACTGAGCTGCATAACCTGTTCGGCTGCCTCATTCACATAACGACTGTCCAAGTCTGCATTAGCAAAATGACTCATACAGCCAATACGCCCGACGATTCCTTTGGTCTGTAATGCCTTCAGTAAAGATAATACTTCTTGTGCTTGTGATGCCAAGAAACCTAAACGGTTCATCCCCGTATTAAACTTCACCATCACATCAATAGGAGACATCCCCAGTTTCGCCTGTTTAAGATAATCTATTTGATAGAAAGAATGTACTGCAGTCGTAATACGATATTGCTGCAAAATCTCCACATCAGCCTGATGAAAAAAACCTTCCAATAAAATAATCGGTTTTTGCCACCTCTGCTGACGACATAGAACAGCATCCTCTAAATCAATCATACCTAAGCCATCCGCTTCCGCAAAGCCTTTTAATGCATTAAGCGTACCATGCCCATAGGCATTAGCCTTAATAATGGCAAGTGTTTTCACTGTATTAGAAGACTTCGCTTGTTCCTGTATTTCTCCAACACGGGTACGTACCTGTGCTAAATTATGTGCCATTGCTTGTGTAGAAATAATGGCTTGAATGGGACGAGGCATGCGTAATTCTCCTAGTTAAATCTCTTTTGCCCATATTATAAAGACTTTATATCGAGTTTTGAGACATTTTGCTTGTTGTATAATAGTGAGCTTATTTTGTATTTATTTCAGGCATGTTATGAAAAAAATTATCGGTATTCTTGGTGGCATGGGGCCTGCTGCAACAGCAGATATGTTCCAAAAATTTATTCAACTTACCCCTGCAACAAAAGATCAAGAACATATCCCTTTATTAATTTCCTCTATCCCAGATATTCCTGATCGTAGTACAGCGCTATTAAAAAATGGAGAATCTCCTCTCCCGGCTATGCAAGACTATGTCGGGCGTTTAGTCAATGGTGGTGCACAGTGTATCGTCATTGCTTGCAATACCGCCCATTATTGGTATAAAGACTTACAAGCCACTTGTCCTGTACCCATTTTAAGCATGATTGAAACGGCAGCTGATGCTGCGTTAAACAGTGGTTTAAAAAACATCGGTATTCTTGCCACCAATGCCACATTAGCCACTGGTTTATATAAGCAAGAAATCGAAAAACGCGGTCTCACCTATATTGAGCCTGACAGTTCAGAACAACAGCAAGTTATGGAGAGTATTTATACACTCAAAGCTGGTGATTTGGCGACAGCACAAAAAATGATGCAAGCTCAAAAAGAGGCACTATTTGCAAAAGGGGCACAAGCGATTATTCTAGGATGTACCGAAGTGCCGATTCTATTAGCACAAGAGGCAAAAGCTGAACCTCGTCGCTATATCGATGCAACATTGGTGCTAGTAAAACGTGCCGTTAAGTGGTACTTTGAAAAATAAATCTTATATAGACACTTTTATTTACCACGCTTTACCCTGAAAACTCTCCACTAAAAAATCAATGAGTTTACGGACAACTAAAGGTAATTTATGTCGAGAAGGATACATGGCATAAATTTGATGAACAGGCAATTGCCAATCACTCATCACCGCCTTTAGCTGTCCTGCTCGAACAAACTCCTCTACCATATAGTTAGGCAACATAGCGATACCATTATTCGCCAAAACGCTATTTAATAAAGCACCTGTTTCATTGCTGGTGAATTGGCTATGCAACTCCAATAAGACTTCTTCTTTGCCTTTGCAAAATCGCCATTCACGTCGATTAATATTCGCATGTGTTAAATAGCGATGTTGGTGTAAATCCTCAGGATGCAAAGGCTCACCATATTGAGCGATATAGGTAGGCGTAGCCACCAATGTTGAATGACAATCAGCAAGCTTACGCGCAATAAGACTAGGGTCAGGATGGTTAGTAATCCGCACCACTAAATCCATCCGCTCTGCAACTAAATCCACCAATCGATCGCTTAAATCTAACTGGACACTCACCTTAGGATGCTGTACGAGAAATGTATTAATCGCCTGCGTTAAATGCGTTGCACCAAAAGAACCATTGCTGCTAATTCTTATTAAACCACGTAATTCCCCCTGTCTTGCCAACATTTCTTGCTCCATTTCTATGGTCGACTGCATGATTTTTTGGCAAAACATAAGCGCCTGTTCACCTGCCTCTGTCAGTGCTACCTTACGTGTGGTTCGCTGAAAAAGACGCGCATTTAACCACTCCTCCATCAAAGCCACATAACGTGTAATCATCGGCTTAGAAATATCCATTTGCTCGGATGTTTTAGTAAAACTGCCACTTTCTGCCACAGAAAGAAAAACTTTAATCGCTGTTAGTTTGTCCATCTTCTATGCAATTTCGCCTTATAAATGAAATGACTAGGATTTATTTATCACACCATTTTATTTCATATTAAGAAATAATTATATTCAAAAAAAGCTATTTTTCATATTTTTTATTTCTATATAATGCTAATTATTGATTCAAATATCGCTTTTACACAAAGGAATTCAACATGAAAAAAATCGCAGTTATCGGTGCAACAGGTTATGTAGGTCAAGCCGTTGTAAATGAATTAGCCAATCGTGGTCATCAAGTTACCGCTTTTGCACGTAATACTAATAAAGTAGCTCAACATGCAAATATTAAAGCTGTTGCTGCTGATGTAACTTCTACTGATTTTGCACAAGCATTAGAAGGGTTTGATGCCGTTGTTAGTGCTTTTAATCCAGGCTGGACAAATCCTAATATTGGTACTGACTTTACTCGTGGTGCTAACGCAATTGTAGAAGCCGCTAAAGCAGCAAATGTACCTTATTTATTAGTGGTAGGTGGTGCTGGGAGCTTATATGTTGCACCTAATGTACAACTGATTGATACGCCAGACTTTCCAAAAGAGATTTTTGATGGTGCTAATGCTGCTCGCCATCTACTTAATGATTTGCGTGATCGCCGAGATGTGAACTGGGCCTTTGTTTCTCCTCCAGCTCTTTTAGGCGTAACTGCTGGATTTAGTGAAGAGCGTACAGGTTCTTATCGTCTAGGTACTGAGGATTTACTGATGAATGGTGAGATTCCTGCTGGTATCAGCGTTGCTGACTTAGCCATTGCAATTGCTGATGATGTTGAACAACAGGCACATTTATTTAAACGTTTTACCGTTGCAAGCAACAGCTAGATGAATAAAAATGACCCATCTCAAGACAAGATGGGTCACTCTTCTTACGGAAATAAATAAAACAATACTAGAAGTAATGTCTTAAGCCAATAGCAACCTGTGTTGATTTCACTTTTTCTGTGTAATCTAAAGCACCTGTCGAGGTATATAAACGATTTTTAGCTTTACCATAAGAAGCAAAGCCATATACCGCTGTACGTTTTGATAGATCGTGGCTATAGCCTACACTAAAGATATGTGCTTTACTTTTCACAGGCTCACTAGCTACTTTGTTCTTCGCACTAATACCTTGATAAGAGAACATCACAGTACCATTATCACCCACTGGTGCACTTAAACCAGCCAACCAAGCATTTTGACGGTAACCCTTACCATTCCAAGGTGTAGCCTCTACTACACCATTATTTTCTTGTTCCTTAGCTAAAGGGAAAAGATCACCAAACATCCCATCACGTTGTTGACCAAAAGCACCATAAACTTTTGCTACATCGAAATCATAACTACCACCAATCGCCCAAGAATGTGAACGTACAGAGCCCGTTGATTTCAATGTATCATACACAAGTCCAAAGAAAGCTTTATCCGTACCATATTTCAAACCAAAACTCACACCAGTATTGTCTTCTCTCGTGCTAGCTCCGTTGAGTGTCTGTTTTGTTTTATTGTAAATAATAGCGGTACCAAACTGAAAGCCCTCCATATCAGGACTCATATATTTAATTGAGCGACTATATGTAGCACCTAAAGAATCACCAAAGACACTACCCGCACCCGCTTGACCAAAATCAGTGCCAAAAGGATCAACATCTGACATAAACTCATCAGCAACATTACCTTGATGACCAATAGTGAGGCTTCCCCAATTGTCATTACTTAAACCTAAATAAGCATGGCCATTAAATAAAACACCAGCTTCTTCTGCAGAACCATTGCTTGAATTAAAACCACTTTCTAAAGCAAAGAGTGCACGAGTACCATTTCCTAAATCCTCTTCACCCTCTAAACCCCAATAACTACCACCAGCAAATCCATTGTCCATACCCAATGTTCTAGACTTCACGCTAGAAGACAATGTTCCATTCGCCAAGGTTTCTGTTACCTTCACCTGCTGAAATCCATAGGCTGTATCCACTAACCCATACAAACGAACCGAGCTTTCAGCGTGTGCTGATGTTGCTAAAGCGGATGTTAATGCTACAAATAAAATGCTTTTTTTCATTTTCTTCCTCATTACGGTTAAAATCTAATTCCCAAACCAAGTTGAGCTGTTAAAGCTTTTCCTGATTTTTGGAAATTATTCGCTACTCCTGCTCGAACAAAAAATCCTTTTTGTTCATATTCAAGACCTAAACCAACTCTTACGGCATTACGATTATTCAACGTATTAATAGTGAAATCATTACCTCCTGCAAAACTTGCTGAAAGTTTATGTGCCCCTGTTGTATGTACATAATCCACGGACAGCTTAGAGCTTAATGTTCCTCCTGGCATCAAGACTTTGTTTAGCACAATATCGCTACCAACCGCAATATCGAGTGTTTTATAGTTTCTGTTATTTAGCGTTAGAGCGCCTGCTCCTTGTTCTTGCATGCGATCAATTTTCACCATGTTATAAGACAATCCCAATTTTGGCTCAACACTTAATGAATCACTAATAGGCAATGCATATTTCAGCTCTGTAAATATGCTAGCTACTGTAGGCTTTAATTTCACCTTGAAAGAATGACTATCATAACCATTGCTAATGTAACGCATACCTTTTAGATTCATTTTTCCATAAGCTACACCGCTGCGCCAGGTAAATTTATCCCATCCTAATATTGCATAAACATTGACAAGACCTGTATTCCCTTTGAGATAACTTCCTTGATAACCATCTAATTTATGATGACTAACACCGACACTACCACCTAAACTCAGGCGATTAGATACACCATAATTCATCCCAATGAGACCCTGCGTATTATGCCCACTCATCACGATGTCTTGATAACGATAAAGTCCACCACTTACTGAAGCATAGACATCTAATTCTCCTGCATTTAAACGTTTTGCATACGTCCCTACAGATGCCTGATTAAAAGATTGCAAGGTATTTGTTGCCATACTTGGTAATGCACCATAAATCGTTTCATTCACTACTTTACCTAAGTAGTCATTTACTGCACGACTTGCTTGTGCTTCTGTTTTATCTTTTGTAGAGGCTGAATTAGCTAAGAAATTAGCATTGCCTTGTTTCCAAGAATCCACAAAACTATTGTAAGCATCAACGTACGGTGTTACGAACAGAGTATTAGCAACGTTTGTTGGCGGCGTTACCTCTGTTGGAGGAGTCACTTCCGTTGGTGGAGTCACCTCTGTTGGAGGAGTCACCTCTGTTGGCGGTGTCACTTCTGTTGGTGGCGTTACCTCTGTTGGTGGAAGTTGAGCTTCTTTTACACTAATAACAAGGTCACCATTTTCTAATCGCACCTTTTGTAAAACGTTGCTCGTTGCATATCGAACAGTATCCTCTGCTGCTAAATCAAAGCCCCCAAAGTCCACTACTCTCTCGGCTGGATCTCCATATAAGTCTTTAGAAATGTCTAAGGTGAATAAACCATTCCCTGTCAACAATACATTATCTTGACGAGTATCGCTATAAAGAGCATGATCCTTGTCACCATTAACCTCATAAACAAGCTCTTCATTCAATGCTATCGCATCTGTTCCTTGAACACGAGCATCAGCAGTTAATCGTGAACGTTGATTGACATCGATATTTGTCGCATTAATTAAACGATAATCTATTTTTATTGAATCATTACTTGCGGTTGCTTGCTGCCCTAGAAGTAAAGTATTATTGCCTGTACCGAAATTTAACTCAGACCCATTCATCTTAACGCTAGCATCACCCACCGTTAAAATATCATCGCCCTCATTTAAATGAATATCTCCATTAACAACAGTGCTTTGAGACAACACCAACTGATTCGCACCATTATCACCACTGATAGCTAAAGGCTTTTGGTCTAAATTTACTAAAAAACCATTACTATTAAATGTACTTTTTTGAATATTAACAGTAACATCAGAAGCAAGTTTAAGTGCTGTTTTAAAGCCATTTACGATAATATTTGCTAATGAAGCATCCTGCTCAACTAATAAAGCACCATCTTCTAAACCAACACCATTAACAATAGTATTGCTTAAATCTTGCTGTGCTAATCGATGAGTACTATCAGTTCCCGCTGCATTTACCTCTGCATTAATAACAGAATAAACCTGACCATCTTTGGCTGTATAGGCGCTTGCATCACCGACAACGATACGTTCAATTTTGCCGGCATCCTCATCTCTCACTGTTGAGCGTTGAGTCCCTGAAAGCCCCTTCTTCAGATAGACTAAAGTTCCTGCATTTTTTAATACCTGCTGATCTGATTCATAATAACGATAGGGCTGTCCCATCGTATCTGACATCATGCTATAGTCCTCGTTATAATGGTAATGTCCTTCAATCATAGCTCCAGCCATTAAACCATAATTTTCTAACTTACCCTCATAAGACGTTTTAGCATAATTTGGAGAGTTACGAGAAAAACCGGCATCCCCTTTAGCCATCAGTGCAGCATGATTTCCAGAGATAATACCTGCATTAATAATATCGTTAGTGATTTTATTATCTACCACAATACCGCTGCCTACCGCTGTAAATCTTACTGGTTGATAACCCTTACTTGAGTAGCTCCCCCCTGATTTAAAACCATGGTACATATTGGCAAAACCACTAATCACACCAGTATTATCAATATTACCTAAGGTCGCACCCTCGTTATTTCGCGAGCTTTCCCCTGTAAATGCAGAAATACCATTACCACTCGCAAAAACTTCATTGTCGGCACGATAACTTCTGGTAATTGCTGAGCTTTCTGTTGAATTATTTGGTGTCATTGGCAAATGTTTAGGATAATTGCCCTTATTGGCACTATTGGCGACAGCAATTTTCACCGCTTCTACAGGAATATCCTTATTCGTACCTAAAGCAGAAACCCCTGGCTTAGTCTCAACGAATCCAGAAATAACTCCTGTATTAGTGATATTGTCAATCGATGCGTTACCTTTTGATAAATAAGCGCTAGAATAAGCTGAGACACCATTACCCACGCCTTTTACTTTGACACTTAAATCACCGGCACCATTACCTGCGTAGACAACCGCTTTTGCTGTCATTTCACCATTATTCTGAATAGTACCAATGATAGCCTTATTCTCTTTTGTTTTAGAAGAAGTACTCTCTGCATATACACTAACTGCACTACCACTAGCTATCGCCTCTGCGATAGAGTAAGCACCAATTTTTACTAAAGAATTATCACCTGAGGTTTGATGTAGTGTTGATTTAATTCTTCCTTGATTATTAACACCTTCGGATAATAAGGCTTGTGTTTTATGTGCTGCATAACCTGTCGACCCACCAGTGCTACTGACCACTTCATTATTAGAAAGTGCCGCTACAGAAATACCATTTGCAACCGCTTTAGCAACAGTATAGGTATCTTTAGCATGAATACCTCCTGATAACTGAGCCTCTGCACTTAACAAACCCGTATTATTCACCTTATTCAAACTTGCATAGTTTTTATATGTCGATGAGTCAGGACCAGTCCAACCTGGATTCGATGGTGTAAATGCATAACTACTCACCGATATCGCATTAGCTGAACTTGCCGTTTTTACCGCATATAGCGGCGTTTCTTCTGTATCTCTATTTTGCCCATCTGGACTTGTTGCCCCTTGTGCAATGACTTTACCTGAAATTTTTCCTTGGTTATCAACGGAGGTAACGCTAACATCTACATTTTTAGGATTAGCTAAGAATTCAAT
This sequence comes from Pelistega suis, assembly GCF_013133795.1. GTDB lineage: Bacteria > Pseudomonadota > Gammaproteobacteria > Burkholderiales > Burkholderiaceae_B > Taylorella > Taylorella suis. The sequence goes on along the minus strand of NZ_JABGBN010000003.1, from coordinate 145,612 downwards.
TTGACTGTCACTCTCCTCTACTCCTCGCTGTTCCCTATAAATAAGGCCTGTTGGTGAACTTGCTGAATTCGTAGCACCACTCATGCCATCAACGCCACTATATCCTTTCCCAAAATCTACTGCACCAACAACTGAAACACCATTTCCAGATGCAAAGCTTTTAACATTACCATATAACTTGGCCTGCCCTCCAATAAGTTCTGCCTCACCTTGTACAAGACGAGTATTAGTGAGCTGTTCTAAAGCATAAACAACATCATTGGGATTAGTGTGGGCCGTCCAACCCAAAGCATCTACAGCATTCCCTTGTCCTTCAATAACAACACTGCCAGCATACTCTTCTTTCTCAGTTGTATTTTGTCCTACTGCCCGCACCTTACCCTGAATAAAACCATCATTTAATAGGCCAGTCTGTGGGACCTTACCGTCTGCATCATTTTCATTACCATACCAAATAATGCGAACTGGATTACCAGCCCTATTTAAACTTCCACTAACTACTGAGCCTAGTGATTCCGCCGTCACATTCTCTTGTTTAGTAACAGACTCACCCTTTTCAATTGTTGCTATCACCCCCTCTCCTTGTTGATACGCATTAGCAGGCATCATCCCCAACGTAAACAAAGCACTTAGCACCATCATCTCTAAAAGTATTTTTTCGTGTACAACCATAGTAAACAGACCATTCCCTTATTTTTAATACCCGAATTGTATATTTTTTTATCAAAATTGTAAATAAAAATAATTATCATTTCTATTTGTATTAAATAGTGCTAATTTATAGAAAAAACTCTATACCAAGCAAAAAAAGACCTCGGAAGCACCGAGGTCTAATAAAGAAGGAAAAAGTAATCAATCATTCAATGACATTTTAAGTTTTTTGAGGAATATCTAATAGGAAATCAACCATGCTCCGAACTACAGAAGTTGCCCCTCGATTTTTATAATAAACCACATAAACAGGGACGGTTTCCAAGGTCCATTCAGGCAAAATTTTTATCCAATCCTCTTTAATCATATTATCAAAACAGGGTAGTACAGCAATACCTAACCCCTCCGATACCATCTGAGCAATTAGATTAAAATCATTGGTTCTAAGCTTGTGCTGTCCATCAATCACGACTCGATGTTGCTCTTTTTGAAATGCCCACTCAGGGCCGTCATACTTATAGAGTAATTGATGTCCATACAATTCATGCGGTGTTTGAGGAATACCATATTGCGCTAAATAACCGGGTGAAGCAAAAACACCTAACTCCAAATCAAATAATTTACGTGCCACCACATTATCGTTATTAATTGAGCCGACTCGTAAAGCAATATCAATACCGTCTTGAATCATATTCACCTTACGGTTATCAATCTGAACCTCCACATTAACATCAGGATAACGCTTAAAATAAGCTGGCAAATGATGCATTAAAAACCCTCTGCCTACCTCTGTAGAAACCGACATCCGTAATAAACCATTCGGTTTTTGTAAATTGGTCTGAATATCATCAATCGCCATTTGAGCAAGTCGTAACATCTCTTGTGCATTATGTAAAAATCGCCGCCCCAATTCATTTAATACGATTCCTCTACGCCCCCTATCCATTAAGGTAGTGCCTAAACTATTTTCAAGTTCTGTCAGATGACGACTCAAATGTGACTTAGGAACATCTAATAATTCGGATGCTCTCGTTAAACTCCCGGCTTGAACGACCGATACAAACAAGCGCATATCATTTAAATCAATTTTATGGAAATTTTTAGGCATATTATTTGTTCTATTATTGAAACTTTAATTTTTAATTTAACCTATTATTCTTTATTTTGCAACAAATATAATAATGAATAAACATAAAAAAGTCCGTCAAAAAATGACGGACTTCTCTGCCCCAGCCCACTTCGTCGCAGAGCTCCTCAGAATAGCTAGGCTGTCCTAGCCTCCACTTCGTCGCAGAGCTCCTCAGAATAGCTAGGCTGTCCTAGCCTCCACTTCGTCGCAGAGCTCCTCAGAATAGCTAGGCGCGAAACAGCCCGCAGAGGGCTGTTTCTGGTCCTAGCTATTCCACTTATCCATGTCAAGGGATTTTTCGCTTTTGGCTACAGCAACGACACCAGACATATCACCGACTACGTTCATTGATGTACGTCCCATATCTAATAAAGCGTCAATACCTAAAATCATACCGTAAGCCACAGCAACTGCACTACCTGCTTCGACTTTCAGTCCCACTGATTCTAAAACCATCAGCAACATAATCGCCCCCGCACCTGGTACACCCGCGGTACCGATTGATGCTAATACCGCTGTCAATACAATCGTCAATTGTTGCGAGCTATCTAAAGGCATACCTACTGCATTAGCAATAAAGATTGCGCATACGCCTAGATAAATCGTTGTACCGTCCATATTAATGGTTGCCCCTACGGGTAAGCCAAAACCGTAGACTGATTTTGGTACACCCATTTTTTCTGCCGCATCGATAGATACAGGTAATGTTGCACCAGATGAACGCGTTACAAATGCCGTGACCATAGGGTTACGCACTTTTGATAAAAACTTTAATGGGCTTAAACGCATAATTAAGCAAACACCGAAGTACACCAATACCACTTGCAACACCAAACCGATATATACACTAGCTGTTACGGCTGCTAAAGGTCCAAAAGCTGTTGCTCCGTTCTTTGAAAACACGATAAAAATTAAGGCAAACACACCAAATGGCGCATATTGCATCACCCAGCCAACAATTTTAAACATGGCTTGGCTCACACCCTCAATAAAGTGATACACCGTGTCCGATGCTTTGCGTACATTTTCGTCTGCACTATCACGACCAAAGGCAAGTGCAATACCAAATAACAAGCAGAAGAAAATAATCTGTAAAACGGATCCCTCTGATAATGAACTCATCGGATTAGTTGGCACAATATTGAGCAAAATACTCATTAAGGTCGGCGACTCAGCCACACGAGCCTTACCCTCTACCGCAGCCAATTCCAATCCAGTCCCTGGTTGGATAACTGTACCCACCGCCAAACCAATAATAATCGCAAATATTGAAGTAATCATATAAAACAGCACTAGCTTACCACCAATACGTCCCAGATGAGACGGTGCAATTGTACTCGCACCTACGATTAGCGTGCAGGCAATGACTGGCACCATAATCATTTTTAATAAACGAATAAATAAATCACCAAATGGTGTCAGAAAGGCAATCATCTCTCCATTATTTTGGAAAATCATCCCAGCAATGGCACCAAGAATCAGACCTACTAAAATTTTAAGTAATAGGTTAATCTTAAAATAGCAGGAAAAAAGGCTTTTAAGCGCAGACATACGTCATTCCTCATTAATAAAAAAACTCTAAACACATATAGAGTAAGGCAAGGATTATAAAACGAAATCTATCGTCATAAGTTTATCTCAAATACTATTACAAAATATGTCAAAAACTGTACTTCTAACAAGCACCAATATCATCAAACATCATGCTTTTTACGAAAATACGACCAACCATCGCTATCTCTCAAAATCACTATGGGTTTTATAATGTAGCGTCACGCTTATTTGTATAATGTGATTTCTTTTATCGGATTCAGTTCAAATTCTACATGAGCAATACGCACACTCCTTCTTCTCAATACCGCCAAGAAAAGTCATATAAGCACGGTTCAAGTGCCTACTACTCCTATCTTTTTGTTTCCGAAGACAAACGGCTGGTGATTGAAAATCTCTATGCTTTTTTGCATGAAGTCACCGATATTCTCTACATCACAAGTGATAGTTCTGTGGCTCGTATTAAATTAGCGTGGTGGAAAGAAGAAATCGATAAACTCTTTCATGGTAAAGCCGAACACCCTATCAGCCAAGCACTCATGGAGGCGGTTAAGACCTATGGACTTAGTCAACAGTATTTCCTCTACATTATTGAATCTGTTGAGATGGATCTTAGCCACAATCGTTATCTTGATTGGACAAGTTTAAAGAATTTCTGCACAATGCAGTCAGGTGCATTTGCTTGTTTGATTACACAAGTGCTTAGTGATACTACTGAAACCAATATTCGTTTTGCTCAACAGATGGGCATTGCGGTTCAATTTGCGAATTTACTACGCAAACTCGGCGAAGACGCTGCTCAAGGTCGCATTTATATTCCAATGGATTTTTTACGTGAGCATCAGTTAAAAGCTGCAGATATTTTAAATGGTAAGTATTCAGACGAATTTAAAGCATTTATGCAAGCACAAGGCCATCGTGCTCATGAACTTTTTACTGAAGCCTTTGCGCTTTATGCTAACCTAAACAAAGCCAGCAAAAAAGAGCTACGCCCTTGTATTATTAGGGCAAAGCTCTCGTTAAAGCTACTTAAAGCCATCGAAAAAGATCAGTGGCGAGTACTGGATAAAGGTATCAGTCTATCACCACTCAGCAAACTCTTCACAGCGGCTAAAGTCTGGCTATTGGGTTAATACTGCACCAGACCGTAGCCAATGCGGTACCTGTGTTAATTAACCAGGACGTCCATCCGCACGAGGTGACGTTAAGTACGGCGCATATTGATAGGCATACGCAAGGAAAGCCACAATCCAACAAGCGGCTGAACTGTGCCATAAAGGTACGATGGCTTGGCTAGCCGCTGGTAGGATACTCGGCACAAATAATGCTGCTAAACGTAATACCGTCGCCACAATCACTAAAACATAGGCGACTACCATGAGCTGACTTGCCTTTAAAGGACGCCCCGTATGTCCTAATGCCGTTCTCGTCATCATGCCAATAATCATCACGGCAAAGCCACCCATGCCAATGGTATGAACAAACGTCGCTGGTGGTAATACATTAACAGTCACAGGTAAAAAATATACCCCTGCGATTAGTAACCCTAAACCTAAAAAAAAGTAGGAAATATGAAGCACCCAAAGCAAAGGGACTTTACGGACGCCCCATGGTTGCCATGTATATAATTGATAGAGTGTAATACCGCCCAAAGCAAATAATAAAATGGCGGTAAGACTTGATAATCCTAAGACTAAACTCACCACCGCTAATCCACTTAACCATAGCTGATATTTGCCCGACTGTTCGCTACGTGGGATGTCTAAGCCTGCACCGCGCTGTGTAAAAAAAGGTATCACACGACGACCAATTAATAAGGCAATAAATGCCATCACGAGTAAACCAATCTGAAACCCTGTGCGTAAATAATCGACTTTATCTAAAGCAATACAGCTCAGATACATAGCATTACTCGCCGCAAGACCCAACAATGCGACCACCAAAGGATAGTTTTGCTTACTCTTTGCTTTATAGAGTACGCGTGCCAAAGCTATCGCCGCATAAATAAAGAAGCTCACATCGGCAAGGGCAGCAACTGTGAAACTGATATTACCAGGTATCAGATAACCAATGCGGGCAATCAGCCATAATAAGCAAAGCAACGCTAATGGCGTTGACTTTAAAGGATTCTTGCCTGTCCATGTCGCACTCGCTGTCAATAGAAAACCTACCGCAACCGTGGCAATAAATCCCCATAGCATCTCATGCGCATGCCACCATACACTCGTCATCTTACCGACTAGAAGCTGGGGCATATAAATCCATAAGGCAATGGCAATCGCTGCCCAAATGGCGCTCATCAAATAAATCGGTCGAAAACCTAGTGCGAATATCACATCAAAAGTAGAGCGCTTATGCTCGCTGGGTGAAGGGATATCAATCTGTATCAAACCCATACTATATCCTCATAAAATATCTGACTAATTTAGTCTATTAATATTCTACGCTCTTTTATGGAAATCAGATGAATATCCCTTTTTTCTAAATAGGTACTACAACAACTACCATGAAAAACCAAGACTAGCGCCTACGGCATAGCTATTATTTGTCGAGGCACTGCCATTTAAACGATAAGACATCTTGCCATTATCACTAAGACGACTGTAACCTATCGCCAAAGCAGTCGCGCCCAAAGAATGCCCTGTACCTACCGAGAGATGATGGCTACCTGGGATATGCGCTTGAGACATACTTGCCATGGCAACCGCATTGGCGACCGAGCCTTTGATGGATTTGACATCACGCTCGACCTTATTGACTCGCCCATCCAAGCGCCCTACCTCACGGTTAAACTGACGCATATTCACGGCATCGGTCGGTGCCACTCCATCAGCGACTCCACTGAGTTGACGCGCCATGCCTTGACTGTTACTAAGATTGACGACATTGCCCGATAAATGAGTCGCAATACCAATCTCACCAGTCTGACGATTCTGACGGACTAAACCAATCTGCCCCTCATCGACCGCACGGATTACCCCATAGAGTTGGCTACCATTAATAGCATCGGTACTGGTCGGTGCAATCAAGCCAGCGGCAACATTTTGTAAACGACGCTCACTGCCTTTTGCCCCAATCGTCACCACCCCTGCCGGCTGGCTGGCGGCAAATTGATAGACCTCACTGAGCAAAGGAGAATAAGCATAGCTTGCCATACCCGCTGTTTGCTCATTAGGCGTGACGACGGCGACTGACTCATGTCCGAGATTGACGGAGTTGGCGGCAGTTTCGGTGATATTTGCGCCGATGGCAATTGCCTTATCATGCAGCACTTGGTTACCACTGCCGATACTCACGGCATTATCGCCTGTCACCGTATTGTTCGAACCGACGCTCACCGCCTTCTCACCCGACACAATACTCTCTGCCCCAATACCAACAGCATTTACACCAGTAACAACCACCTTAGTACCAATGCCGACGGCATTCTCCGCATCGACGAGGCTCTCGGTTCCGATGGCAATGGCATTGATACCTTTTTCACCCACGCCAGCACGATCGCCCATCGCGACTGCCCCTTCTGCATTAGCAATGGCTTGATGTCCTATCGCAATCGCCCGTGCCTTAAGGGCTTGTGCTTGTGTGCCTAGGGCAATACTATGCTCCCCTTTAGCCACAGCCTCCGCCCCCTGAGCGATACTCTTATCGCCGATGGCGAGTGCCTTAGTGCCAATCGCCATACTATCCACACCAGAAGCAAAGGCATCGGTCCCTTGAGCGATGGCATTTTGTCCTTGACCACCTAAAGGAGAGTTATCCACTTGGGTATTTAAACCTAATAAGGTATCGCGCTGAGTTTTTAATTGGTCTGCCAAGGCTTGAAGCTCTTGTTGCTTATCGGCAAGACGTCTCTCCCATTCAACTTTTTGAGTGGATGCCTCTTGTTCGTCTAGCGTCAGACGATAGCTGTCCCACTCGGCTTGCAAAGCCGCGATTTGGCTATCGACTTGAGTAATCGCTGTTTGCTTATCTGCTAAGGCTTGTAATTGCTTATTAACTGCAAGTCCTAATTCTTTAACAAAAATATCACTCTGAGAATACGGCAGTAATGTCCGTAATGCCTCATCTTGATAAGCTAGCATTAAATTTCGTGACTCCACCATTAAATTATTTAAGGCATCATCTGTCCACTTCGTGGGTCTAAACCCTGATAGGTGATTTTGCTTGTCCTGATAAGCGACAGCTAACTGCTTTCGTAGTTCAATCACCTCAGCGGAAATCGCATCACGCTCTTCAGGCGTGAGAGAAGTGTCCTCTAAACGGCGCATGGTACGGGTAAATTGCTCAACTTTTGTGAGAAAAGGTTTGACCTTATCCTCTACAAATTGGCGATGCTCTTCTTTATCAAAGAGCCAATCATCAGAGTTATAGTCAATCAATGACAATAATGTCCGTTGTCCTTGATGCCATTTTTCAAGTTGCTGAAACTCGAATTGTGTTAATTCTTTACCAAACGATTGCTTGAGACCATCATACTCATATAAAGCATTGCCTTCTTCAAGAGTAAGCCGTCGCGTTAATACAGGAGCGACGAGTACACTCAAAGGAGCTCGATTTTGTCTATACAATACATCGTCATCGGTAGGAGCCTGATACTGTTTCAATAATTTAGCTACCTTACTCGTAGAATCTGACGATAACAAACGTAGACTTCGTTGCAATGCCGATCGTACAAGCTGATTCCCCATTTCAACAGGAATCACATTGGTGTTATACCATCCTGTATGAACCGTATCATACCAGTCACTATATGAACCAGCCCAATCTTCTGCAGAATATACGGGTGCATTAGACGGTCGTTCGCGAGGATCCAGTACCCGTAACAGCATCTCATTTGCAGAGGCATCACGTTCATCAACTTGAGCACCAAGTTTTAAAAGTGCCACATCATTAAAGCCCACAGAGGCATAACCACCAAAACTGCTAAATTCTTCTGTTTTGAGGAAACTATCCCTCACTAAAATATCAGCTACGCGAAAATCACCGACTAGACGTCGCTTAAAAGGCTCTTCTAAAAAAGTACGATTGCCTTGTATATTGATATAACCATCAATCAATTGATTATATTTCTCAATAGGAAAATTAACACTGGATCCGAAGTCTCGCTCAATCCCTGTTTTTAAATCTTGAACAAGAGCATCACGCCCGCCCGCTTGCTTGAGTTTTTCCCAATCCAATGCATTTAATACGGAAATAAAATTATCATAAACCGTCTTTTTATTGCCGGGCACATTAAAGCTATTAGTATTAAAGGTCTGTTGTAGCGTATCAAGCTCACCCTGCATTTGTTGACGTAATGTCTCTTTCCCTTGTTTTTGTAAGGCAATCTCTGCTTGCTTATCTAGTTTGAGCTGTGCTGCGGCAATAAGAGTTTCTAGTTGGGTTAATTGTTGCTGAATATCCTGCTCTTCGAGTTGCTTAATTCCTTGCTGACGCTCTACCCCAGCTATCTCTTGGCGTAAGTTGTTAATCTGCGCGATTAAATCTGTATACTGCGCATACGCTTGAGCAAAGGCTTCTGGGGTAATATTGCCCCCAGTCGCCACAGCCCCCTGACCCACCGCTTGAGAGGAAGTACCACTCGCAAAACTTCCCTCACCTAAGGCGATATTTTGAATCCCTGCGGTAATTCCCTCGGGTAATGTTGCCAAGGCGACTGGCGAAATTCCGAGATATAGTGCAAGAATATGGGGTTTAAACATCATTAAACCTCCATAGCGAAGTTTATTTTTAGGGGGGGGGGGGGGTACATACGACATCATATTTCTTTTCCAGTTGTTTAAATAACTTAACGTTATATTCTAAGAAATGTTTCAACGAATTTCAATAGGTAATACCACCACCCCCTATCTTACGGGGTTTGATATATCGCTTAAATATGCTTAATCATATACGCACGGACTTTTTCGACATCACAATCCATGATTTCAACACGTTGTGGTAAGTCTTTTAGACCTTTTAAATGCTCAGGCACAGGGGCTGGCTGACCAATGGCTTCTTGAATAGTCTCTGTGAATTTTGCGGGTAAGGCAGTTTCTAAGACTAACATCGGTATACCCTCTTCCACAAATTCACGTGCTACTTTGACACCGTCTGCTGTATGTGGGTCAAGTAAATAACCATTACGCTCAAACTCCGCTTTAATCGTGGACAAACGATCCTCATGCGTACTCACACCTGCGACAAAACCAAACTGACTTTCAAACTCGGCTTTACGTGCACTTAAATCAAACTGCCCTTTATCTGCCAATTCTTGCCATAGCGCTTTGACTTGTGTCCCATCTTCTCCAACAAAATGATAGATAAAACGCTCAAAATTCGATGCTTTAGAAATATCCATCGAAGGACTTGATGTAGCATAGGTTTGCTCTGGCGAACGAGGACGATAGATACCCGTATTAAAAAACTCTTCTAATACATTATTTTCATTGGTTGCCACAACAAGACGACGAATAGGCAAGCCCATCTGACGTGCAATATGCCCTGATAAAACATTACCAAAATTACCCGACGGTACGGTAAACGAGACTGTTTCGCCTGATGATTGAGTCGCACGCAACCATGCCCAGAAGTAATACACGACTTGTGCCGAGATACGAGCAAAGTTAATCGAATTCACTGCCCCTAGGTGATATTGCTCTTTAAACGCTAAATCATTACCTAGTGCTTTAACAATGTCTTGGCACTCATCAAAAACACCTTTAACCGATAAATTAAAGATATTATCATCTTGCAAAGAATACATCTGAGCACGTTGGAACTCACTCATACGACCAAAAGGCGACAGCATAAACACCTTAACACCTTTTTTACCTCGTAATGCATATTCGGCAGCAGATCCCGTATCACCCGAAGTGGCGCCGAGAATATTTAAAGTACGACCTTGTTTAGCCAATACGTATTCAAAGATATTGCCTAAGAACTGCATGGCCATATCTTTAAACGCTAGAGTAGGACCTTCTGAGAGACCCACAATCTGAATCTGCTCATCTAATTTTTTTAATGGTACGATATCCGGCGAGTTAAAGGCTTGCGTATTATAACTGCGCGCACATAATGTCGCTAAGTCCGCTTTAGGAATATCCGTGATAAATAGGCTTAATACCTCAGTCGCTAATTCAGCATAACTCAGTTTACGCCACGACTCTAAGGTCTCACTATTGACCTTAGGCATTTGCGCTGGCATCGCTAAACCACCATCACGCGCCAAACCTTCTAGTAGCACAGATGAAAACTCTACTGCCTCTACACCACCACGCGTTGATACATATTTCATGATAATTCTTCCAAACGAATCATAGTCACTTTAGATTGAACAAACGACAAACGCTCAATTTGCTTAATAGCTTCAAGCACATTGCCTTCACGAGCTTGATGAATTAAGAAAATAATCGAAGCACCATTTGTCTCTGGGTCTTGAATCATCGAATTAATAGAGATATTACCCTTGGCTAAAATGGTGGCAATCTCTGCCATTACCCCAGGACGATCCTCGACATGTAGACGTAAATAATACGAAGAGGTCACTTCTTCAATTGGGAGAATTGGATAATCTGCTAAGGCATTAGCTTGGAAGGCTAAGGGTGGTACACGGTGTTCTGGATCGGCAGTAAGTAGGCGTGTCACATCCACTAAATCTGCCACCACCGCAGAGGCTGTTGGCTCAGAGCCCGCACCTGCGCCATAGTATAAAGTCTCACCGACCGCATCGCCCTTAACAACGACAGCATTCATCGGTCCCTCAACACTTGCAATTAACTTGCTATTGGGTACTAAGCAAGGATGGACACGCAACTCGATACCACTATCTCGGCGAATCGCCAAACCTAATAACTTAATACGATAGCCTAAGCGACCCGCTGCCACCACATCTTCAGGTGCAAGACGGCTAATACCCTCAACATACACCTTGTCAAACTGAACTGGAATACCAAAGGCAATCGATGCTAACAAGGTCAATTTATGCGCAGCGTCTACGCCCTCGACATCAAATGTCGGATCGGCTTCCGCATAACCTAACTGTTGCGCTTTTTTCAACACCTCAGCAAAAGAGAGTCCTTTTTCACGCATCTCTGTCAGAATAAAGTTAGTTGTACCATTAATAATACCCGCTAACCATTGAATACGATTGGCTGTTAAACCCTCTCGCATCGCTTTAATAATCGGAATACCACCAGCTACTGCCGCTTCAAAAGCCACGGTGACTTGACGCTCACTAGCCGCCTTAAAAATTTCATTACCATGCACGGCTAATAAAGCCTTATTGGCGGTCACCACATGCTTACCATTTTCAATGGCTTTAAGGACGAGTTCTTTTGCTAATGTTGTACCACCAATCAGTTCAACAACCACCTCAACATTGGGGTCATTAACCACCGACAGCATATCATCGCTCACAGGCACAGCATTACCAACCACCGCTGTTGCTTTAGAGGTCGTACGTGTAGCAATACGTACAATCTCAATTTGACGGCCTGCACGACGAGCGATTTCTTCGGCATTGCGTGTTAATACATTCCAAGTACCACTACCCACGACACCGAAACCTAATAAACCAACTTTAATTGGATTTAATTGACTCATTTTAAATAGCCATCCTTTTTAAACATATCTTTAATACCACGTACCGCTTGCTTGATGCGTTGCTCATTTTCAATTAAAGCAAAACGTACATAATCATCGCCATACTCACCAAACCCCACACCCGGTGATACGGCAACCTTAGCTTGAGCTAATAATTTCTTAGAGAACTCTAAAGATTTAAGGTGAGCATATTGCTCTGGAATTTTTGCCCAAATATACATAGAGGCCTTAGGAATATCGACCATCCAACCGGCCTCATGTAGACCTTTTACTAAAACATCACGACGTTTTTGATATTCTTGAACCACTTCCGTCACACAATCTTGCGGACCGTCCAAAGCAGCAATCGATGCCACTTGAATCGGTGTGAACGTACCGTAGTCATGATAGCTTTTAATGCGCGCTAATGCGGATACAATTTCTGCATTACCGACCATAAAACCAACACGCCAACCTGCCATATTGTAGCTCTTACTCATCGTAAAAAACTCAACGGCCACATCCTTGGCGCCAGGTACTTGCATAATAGAAGGTGCAACATAGCCATCAAAGCAAATATCCGCATATGCTAAGTCATGCACAACAATGATATTTTCTTGCTTAGCTAATTTAACTATTCGCTCAAAAAACTCTAATTCCACACATTGTGCAGTTGGATTACTTGGGAATCCAATAATCAACATCTTAGGCTTGGGGAACGTATTATGAATAGCACTCTCAATCTCAGCAAAGAAATCAATTCCAGGTCCCATGGGAATTGAGCGCACATTCGCACCTGCAATCACCGCACCATAGATATGAATTGGATAACTCGGATTGGGTACTAATACGGTATCTCCCTCATCTAGCGTCGCTAACATCAAGTGGGCTAAGCCCTCTTTTGAACCGATAGTGACAATCGCCTCTGAATCTGGATCAAACGCCACGTCATAACGACGTAAGTACCAATCCGTAATCGCTTTACGTAAACGAGGAATCCCTTTTGATACAGAGTAACCATGGGTATCTGGTCGAAGTGTAGCTTCCACCATTTTTTTCACAATATGCTCTGGTGTAGCACCGTCAGGATTACCCATCGACATATCAATAATATCTTCTCCACGACGGCGCGCGGCCATTTTTAGCTCGCCAGTAATGTTAAATACATAGGGAGGCAAACGTTCAATGCGTGGAAAGTGTCTCATGATAGATAACCTTAAAAATAAAAGAAGAATAAACTTAAAAAAATAGCGTATTTTCACCTTATTTTGCAAGGGATTTTGGGAATTTATTTAAAAAATTTTTCTCCCTTCTTTCCCATGAGAAAAACTCGCTTCCCTAAGCCTTATCTAAGCAGCAAGAATGTTTAAATATTTCGTTATAATAAAACTGTCATATAAATGACCTAGCATAAGTAAAAATTTGGAGTTCCAGTGCAATTACATAGAGAGCAACGAACCGCGCTAAATACCGTTACGGGTTATGGCGAGGACTATATTGAAGTCAATGATCAACGTTATCACCACCCTATCTGCTTTGGTCCTGAGGGTGAGGTACGTCATTGGCAGGTTAAACACTTTAGTGAGATTACATTAAAAGATATTGAAATAGCCGCAAATCTCGTAACAGAAAAAGCCTCTGCCATTGACTTTTTGGAAGAAAATGTATCGCCTCGTTACCTCAACGCACCCGAAGTCATTATTATCGGGACTGGTAAACGTCAAGCTTTTATTTCCCCTGCGATTCTTGCACCATTATTACACGCAAGAATCGGTATAGAGACAATGGATTCAAAAGCAGCATCTCGTACCTACAATGTTCTGATGTCCGAGGGGCGCAAGGTCGCTGTTGCACTATTAATTGATTAAAGGATTAACAAAAATGAGCCAAGTAGAATTAGGAAAAAAAGTCCCTGACTGGACAGCTGAAAGCAATAATGGCACGATATCACTTCGTGATTTTGCCGGTAAACGTCTTGTACTTTACTTTTATCCCAAAGATAGCACGCCGGGTTGCACAACTCAGGCACAAAATTTTCGTGACTTAGTTACCGAGTTCACTACTGAAAACACCGTCATTATCGGCGTGTCTCGTGACTCTCTAAAGTCACACCAGAACTTTATCACCAAACAAGAACTCCCCTTTACTCTCATTTCTGACCCTGATGAAAAGCTTTGTGAGATGTTTGGTGTGATGAAAATGAAAAATATGTACGGCAAACAAGTTCGTGGCATTGAACGTTCAACTTTCCTCATTAATGAGGAAGGTGTACTTGTTCAAGAATGGCGAGGTTTAAAAGTGCCAGGACATGTTGATAAAGTCCTTGAAACTATTAAAGCTCTTTAATCACTCTTTACTACTGGGAAAATAATGCCTTTACCAAAAATACCGACTCAATTAGCGGATAAAGTTGATCTTACTAAAGAACCTAAAGCAGACTATCGTCAACCAAGTAAAAAAGCATCCCCTAAAAAGGCGGAAACACTTGCAATTCCAGAGGTAAAGGTCTCCCAAGCAGATGAGGCTATTACAAAAACATCCACATCCACCAGCAAGAAGATGGCGAAAAAAACAAGCACTGGTGAACGTAAGTTATTTGTGTTGGATACCAATGTATTGCTACACGACCCAAGCTCTATCTTCCGCTTTCAAGAACATGATATCTTCTTACCTATGGTTGCACTCGAAGAGCTGGATCACCATAAAAAAGGCATGACCGAAGTGGCACGCAATGCACGCCAAGTCAGTCGCACCTTAGATGATTTATGTTCTGAGGTCAATGATTTATTAGCAGGCATCCCTCTCGATTGCTTAGGGAATAAAGAGGCGACTGGACAACTTTGGTTTCAAACCAGTAAATTAGACGACCCGCTAAGCATCCAGCTCCCTGATAGCAAAGCCGATAATATGATTCTGAGCGTTGTTCAGAGTTTGCATAATCAATTCCCTGCTCGTGCTGTTATTCTTGTTTCCAAAGATATTAATATGCGTCTTAAAGCCAGAGCTTTAGGCTTAAAGGCAGAGGATTACCTTAATGACCATAGCATCGAAGACTCTGACCTGATTTATGAGGGTAGTGTTCTTTTACCTGATAACTTCTGGACTCGTCATGCCAAAGATATGGAATCATGGACGCAAGCTGGCACCACTTTTTATAAAATCCGTGGTCCATTAGTAAACAATTTCCGTGTGAATGAATTTGTATACTTTGAGGGTGATAATCCTCTCTATGCACAAGTCAAAGAAGTGAGTGGCAAAACAGCTGTTTTAGCCACTATTCGTGACTATACACACCCGAAAAACAATGTTTGGGGAGTAAGTGCTCGTAACCGTGAACAAAACTTTGCGCTTAATCTTTTAATGAACCCTGATATTGACTTTGTCACTCTCTTAGGACAAGCAGGAACGGGTAAAACGCTTCTTGCTTTGGCAGCTGGCTTGACGCAGGTATTAGAAACCAAACGCTTTACAGAAATTATTATGACACGTGTTACTGTTCCTGTCGGTGAAGATATTGGCTTTTTACCGGGAACAGAGGAAGAAAAAATGCAACCTTGGATGGGGGCATTAGAAGATAATCTTGAGTTTTTAAATACCCAAGCACGTAAAGATAGCTCAATACAATGGGAACGTAGCCTCAGCAAGGAAATTATCCAATCCCATATTAAAGTCAAATCGATGAACTTTATGCGTGGGCGCACGTTTTTAAATAAATTTGTGATTATTGATGAGGCGCAAAACCTCACACCAAAGCAGATGAAAACACTTATCACACGTGCAGGTCCGGGAACAAAAATTGTTTGTTTAGGCAATATTGCCCAAATTGATACCCCTTACCTCACCGAAGGTAGCTCTGGTATTACCTATGTTGTCGATCGCTTTAAAGGTTGGCAGCATTCAGGGCATGTTACGCTACAAAAAGGCGAACGCTCTCGTCTCGCCGACTATGCTAGCGACGCTTTGTAACCAGAGTCACATTACCAATAAATTTACCCCATACGGACAGTTCCATATGGGGTAAATATTTTTATTCGTCTCACAGCAAAAAACAATGAGATAATCTTTCTGCTGCGTGAGCAGATTTATAACATCTTATCTAAATCGGCCAGAATGCCTGTCAACTCACTACGTAAAGACTGAATTTCTTGGGCACTAAAACGAACCGCTGCTTCCGCCTGCTTCACCTCGCGAACATCGCCTAAGCGATTACGTGCACCACTAATCGTAAACCCCTGATCATACAGTAACTCACGGATTTTACGAATTAAGAGTACTTCGTGATGTTGATAATAACGACGATTACCACGACGCTTTACGGGGTTTAATTGGGTAAATTCCTGCTCCCAATAACGCAAGACATGCGGCTTAACATTACATAGCTCTGCCACCTCACCAATCGCAAAATAACGTTTAGCAGGAATAGGCGGTAAAGTCGCCGTCGATAACATATCTGGTTGCATCATATAAATCTATTCCAAATCCCTATCTATCCTTATCTAAGGATAGATACTTTCTATGTTGAATTTACTTCAACTTTTTCTAAAATGACTTTGATTTTACACTAGAAAAACAATTATTCAAAGTAAAAGCCTGTTTTATTCAAAACAGGCTTTATATCTTTTATCTTAAGAGGATAAATCTACACTAGAAGGATCTTCGATAATTCCTTTAAGCTTTTGACTTGCATGGAATGTCACCACTCGACGTGCCTCAATAGGGATAACCTCCCCTGTCTTTGGATTGCGCCCCGGACGTGCAGGTTTATCACGCACCTGAAAATTACCAAAACCAGATAACTTTACGGAATTACCATTAGCCAAAGACTCACGAATTTGATCAAAAAACGTATCGACAATATCTTTCGCTTCTCTTTTGTTTAAGCCCACAAAGTCAAATAGCATTTCTGCTAAATCTGCTTTTGTTAAGGTTTTATTTTCACCTGACATTATAAATAACTTCCTTTTATTAACGTTGGCGTACACCAAACTGACTTACCCAGGTATCCAAAACCTTTGCCATACATTGTTCAACACGCGCATCCTCTAACGTGACCGCTGAATCTTGTAGGATAAAGCGGAAAGCAAGGCTACGCTCTGGCGTATCACTCTTTGTATCTTTCCAGATATCAAATAAATTAATATCTTGAATAATGGCGAGTTCCTCACTACGTGAATGCTTAATCGCGTCAATTAACGACTGAACCTCTAAGGTATTCGCAGCCCAAATCGCCAAGTCACGAATAACGACTGGTTGATTCGATAATTCACCTGGTTGATGTAAAGCTTGGTCCTTTAATGACGCAACAGTCACTTCAAAAACAACTGGCGCATGATTTAAATCATACGCTTGTACCCATACTGGGTGTAGCTCACCAATCATACCCACCACTTCGCCATGTAGACGAATTTCTGCACTACGTCCTGGATGTAATGCTGGGTGGTCTTTTAAGGGTATGAATTGTAATTGATTTGAGGCACTTCCGTAAAGGTTTTGTAACTCTTTTTTCACATCAAAGAAATCCACTTGACGCGAAGGCATGCCCCATTGCTCTGGATAAGCCAAGCCCCAAGAAGCACCCGCAAGATGAAGTGGCTGATCCACATTAGCAACCGTTAAGTCACCATTTTTTACCTCAGCATTGCGAGAGAACACACGACCCAATTCGAATACTTTTACGCGATTTTGTTTACGTTTTGCGTTATAAACGATATTAGCGACTAAACCAGCAATCAAACCAGAACGCATAACCGCTAATTGACTAGCGATAGGATTTAATAAAGCGATTGGGTCTTTATTGCCCATCAACTTCTCTTCCCAGTCACGTTCTACAAAGCTAAAATTGACCACTTCTTGATAGCCTTGTGATGCCATCACCTGACGCATGGTGTGCTCACTACGTACAGTTTCTTCTGTCGGCAGCATCACCGCAGGTACGATAGGAGCAACATCAGGGATGTTATCAAAACCGTAAATACGAGCAACTTCCTCAATCAAGTCCTCTTCAATCTCAATATCAAAGCGGAACGATGGCGGTGTCACGGTAAAGACATCGTCTTTCTCTGTGAAAACCAACCCTAATTGCGTAAAGATACTGGCTACCTGCTCTTTTGCAACTTCGATACCGAGAATTTTCTGACAACGTGCGAGACGCATTTGCACAGGCTCACGTTTAGGTAGATTGATAATTTGATCATCAATAGGACCTGCCTGACCACCGCAAATCGTTAACACAAGACGAGAAATATACTCAATGTGCTCCTGAATTTGTTGGAAATCCACACCACGTTCAAAACGATGACTTGCCTCTGATGAGAATTTAAAACGACGTGCACGACCTGCAATCGCTTCTGGATACCAGAAAGCCGCTTCGAGATAAATATCTGTCGTCTCTAGTGATACCGCTGTCGCTTCACCACCCATAATACCAGCAAGGCTCTCAATCGTATCGCCTGCACTAATCACACCAACATCACCCGCTAAAGCGACTGTCTGACCATTTAAGAGCTCAAGTGACTCACCCTCTTTTGCCCAACGCACAGTCAAATCACCTTTGATTTTATTTAAATCAAAAATATGGGTTGGACGACCAAGCTCTAACATCACATAGTTAGAAATATCCACTAAAGCAGATACAGAGCGCTGACCTGCTCGTTCTAGACGTGTCTTCATCCAGTCTGGTGTGGCGGCTTTCGCATTGACACCACGAATCACTCGACCCGCAAAGCGACCACATAGATCAGGTGCCGCTACATTTACTTTTAAGGTATCGTTAATTTCAACCGCTACTGGCGAAAAATCAAAAGATTTTAATGGTGCATCAGTCAATGCTGCCACTTCACGTGCCACACCATAGACGGATAAACAATCCGCACGATTCGGTGTAAGTTTAATTTCAAAAACTTTATCGTTTAAATCTAAAGCTTCACGGATGTCTTGACCCACTGATAGGCTCTCATCCAAAATCAATAGACCTGAGCTTTCTTCAGAGATACCTAGCTCTTTAGCTGAACAAAGCATACCAAAAGACTCTTCACCACGTAATTTGCCTTTACTAATTTTGAAATTACCTGGTAATACGGCACCAATCATTGCTAAAGGAACTTTAATCCCCTTCGCTGCATTCGGTGCACCACATACAATTTGTAAAAGTTCGCCTGTACCGGCATCAACCTGACAAATACGTAATTTATCCGCATTAGGATGTTGAGCGATTTCTTTAATCTCAGCAACCACGACACCAGAAAACTCAGGGGCAACAGGCTCAACTCCTTCGACTTCAAGACCCGCCATCGTCAAACGATGAGCCAATTCTTCTGTATTTAAATTTGGGTTAGCAACTTCACGTAACCAAGATTCTACAACTAACATATTCAGTATCCAGACATTTATTTAAGGTTAAACATTGAATTGCTTTAAGAAACGCAAATCACCTTCATAGAATTGACGTAAGTCGTTAACACCGTAACGCAACATCGTCAAACGTTCAATGCCTGAGCCAAATGCAAAACCAACGTATTTCTCAGGATCTAAACCATAGTGACGAATCACCACAGGATGCACTTGACCAGAGCCAGAAATTTCTAACCAACGTCCTTTGTTAGGACCAGAAGTAAACATCATATCAATTTCTGCAGAAGGCTCTGTAAACGGGAAGAAAGAAGGACGGAAACGCACACATAAATCATCTGTTTCAAAAAAGGCACGGAGGAAATTCGTATACACACCTTTTAAATCAGCAAATGAGATATTTTCATCGATCCATAAACCCTCTACCTGATGGAACATCGGTGAGTGAGTCGCATCAGAGTCCACACGATACGTACGTCCTGGTGCGATGACTTTGATAGGAGGTTTATGCATACGTGCATAGCGCACTTGCATCGGGCTTGTATGTGTACGAAGCAATAAAGGCAAGCCTTTCTCATCTTTCATATCGACATAGAAAGTATCTTGCATAGAACGGGCTGGATGGTTTTCTGGATTGTTGAGTGCCGTAAAGTTAGTCCAGTCGTCTTCAATCTCTGGACCATCGGCTACTGAAAAGCCAATAGATCGGAAAATTTGTTCAATACGCTGCCATGTCTGAATCACTGGGTGAATACCACCCACATCAATCCCACGACCTGCTAGCGTTACATCAATTGTTTCTGCAGCTAAGCGAGTATTTAACTCCGCTTGCGCAAACGCCTCACGACGCTCATTTAATAATTGTTCAACCGCTTGTTTAGCTTGATTGATACGCGCACCTTCTGCTCGTTTTTCTTCGGGAGAAAGCTGTGCTAAACCTTTCATCAACGCTGTAATACTACCGCTCTTTCCTAAAAATTTCGCTTTCTCATTTTCGAGCGCTGCAATATTTGGAGCATTTTCAAAGCTTTCTTTAGCTTGTTGAATTAAATCATCGAGAGTCTGAGACATGACATTACCATTTTGTAAAAAACAAACGGAGCTCAAGAAATGAGCCCCGCTTGAGGGTTTCGTTAAACCAATGCAATTAAGCAGTGATTAAGCACCTAGGGCTGATTTAGCTTGGTTAACAACAGCTGCAAAACCAGCCTTATCATTAACAGCCATATCGGCTAATACTTTGCGGTCTAACTCGATAGCTGCCTTTTTCAAGCCAGCGATGAATGCGCTGTATGTTAAACCTTGTTCACGAACAGCAGCATTGATACGAGTAATCCATAAAGCACGGAAAGTGCGTTTTTTGTTGCGACGGTCACGGTAAGCATACTGACCGGCACGCATAACCGCTTGCTTAGCAATACGGAACACGTTACCGCGACGACCACGATAACCTTTAGCAGCATTAATAACTTTTTTGTGACGAGCACGTGCGGTTACACCGCGTTTTACGCGAGGCATAGTATTCTCCTATTAAGCAAAAGGCATCATCGCGCGAACTGAAGCCACGTTAGACTCGTGAACAGCAGCTGAACCGCGTAATTGACGTTTGTTTTTAGTGGTTTTCTTAGTAAGAATGTGGCGTTTAAACGCTTGACCACGCTTAATAGAACCGCTACCGCGTACCTGAAAGCGCTTAGAAGCACTTTTCTTGGTTTTCATTTTAGGCATAATAGTACTCTTAAAATGTTAACTTCAGGTGCTTAGCCAAAAACGCTAAGTCTTGTAAAACCCAAGTTAATCGCCTTGCCCACATTTCGTTCGAACTTAAATAAGCCTAAGAACGGGACAAGCTGATAATATTAGCATTGATTTCTACTTTTGTCTAGAAACTTAAAGAAAATCAATGTTTTAGTGTGGTAAGTTGTCATTCTGACAACAACCAGTCCACCGCATGAACCACCTGAATACCCTCCTTACTTCCGACATCCATACGATTTAAGGTAAGGATTGTTTTTTTGTAATTATCATTAATATGTAAAAGATTTCTTTGCTCTCGCGGATTGTCCAATGGTAGCTGATAAGCGACCTGAATATATTGCCTGTCATCTCCTTTAAAATAAACAAAGTCAATTTCCTCACTATCTAGCTTACCTACAAATACATCATAGCCTCTACGCTTTAGCTCAATATAGATGATATTTTCTAATTGCGAACCTACACTACCTACCTGCCCTAGCACGGTATTTCTAATCCCCGTATCGATAACATAATACTTCCCTTGGGTCTGCAAATACGCACGCCCTCGAATGTCATAACGCAATGCTTCATAAAAAACAAACGAATCTTTCAATAATTGCACGTACTTATCAACACTACTTACCGTAATTTTTAATCGTTCTGAGTTCAGCATATCAGTGACACGCTTAATAGATGTCGATGAGCCTATGGTATCCAATAAATAAACCACCACCTTTCTTAATGCGGCAATATCACGCACAGCCCCTCTCGTTGCCACATCTTTTAAAACAATACTATCGCAAACACCCTGTAAAATATCACGACGGATTGTTTCATCAGAAATATCCATTAGACTAGGAAATCCACCCCATACAAGATACTCTTGGAAAAGCTTATCAGGATAATCTTGACGACCTTTAGATTGTTGGTAATCCACAAATTCTTTAAAACTAAACGGATATACCGTCAGCTCTATATAACGCCCAGCAAGATATGTCGCCAATTCACCCGATAATAAATTAGCATTGGATCCCGTGATATAAATATCCGCATCAAAAGCTACCCGCAAGCCATTGACCAACTTTTGCCAACCATTAACTTCTTGGATTTCATCAAAAATAAAATAAATCTTGCCTTTGACACCCTGAACTTGTTGCTCTAGCTGTGCATACAATATCTCCGCCTCAGCAAATTTAAAATTTTGCGGATGTTCAAAGTTGTAAAAAATAATATTCACAGGCGATACGCCTTGAGATAAAAGATACTCTTGATAGAGCTGCAAAAGTACAGATTTACCAGAGCGACGCACTCCAGTAATGACCTTAACAAACTCATTGTCTTTGGCATTTATTAGCCACTGTAAGTAAGGTTGACGAGTTAACATAAAATTCCCTTCCGAACTATTTCTACTATAACAGAAATAATTTGGAGAATTAAAAGTTTTTCTATTATAGTAGAAAAACTTTTAATTTATAGGAAATTTTCTAGTGTAATAGAAACGTTTATTTTGGCATAGGCACAATCGCTAACGTCTTTCCTAAAGGCGCTAAAATTTTAAGCAACGTGGATAATTGAGGACTGCTCTGCCCTAACTCTAGACGAGCAATCACAGGTTGTTTTACGCCGCTCAGTACCTCTAATTGTTTTTGTGAAATGCCTAATTCTTTACGTGCCATGATAAGTTCATTGATCAAAGCCGCTCTCAAATCGCTTTCTACAATCTCCTCTGTAGTAAGAATAGTTTTATCGAAATTGTCATCCCACTCTGAGCCAATAGCCTTATTTTTATTCATCAGATACCTCTCGAGCATAAAAATCATCTAGATACGTTTTGGCACGTTCTATCTCTGATTTTGGTGTTTTCATTGTTTTCTTAATAAAAATATGTAAAAGAATAAATGCATTTTCACCGACATGTTTAATATAAGGCTCACATGCTCGGTGAATTCCATGCTCCTTAAGGACTTGTATATAGTCCCTAATTTTTGAGAGCCTGATACGACTATCTTTAGAGTTTTGAGATGATAACTCTACAACAATTTCTTTAACAGGCTCTCGACCCTTTGAATCACAATAAAAGAATATTTTGTTCACTCTTATCACCATAATAACTTAAAAGATATTATATTTCAATAACTGATTAGTTATTCAAATATAAATTTGAAAGTTTTATAGTGATAGATATAACTCAAAACAACAAGTTCCTTGCTAGCTTTTATCCTACTAGGAAATACCCTAAAAACTCTTCCTATATTGCACTAACTTCATCCTTATCGCACATCGCTCATAGAGTGTTTGCGCACTCGTATTACTTTCATCCGTCACCCAATAAACGCGATGGCAATGATTATCTTGCGCAAATTGGTAAACCGCTTCAATCAATTGCTTCGCAATACCTTGACGGCGGACCTGTGGTGCAACAAATAAGTCCTCTAAATAACAACATTCGGTGATGTTCCATGTGTTCGGGTGTATCACAATATGCGCAAAACCCAATAAATCACCCTGCTCATTAAACGCACCAAACGCTCGCATATTTGGACGAGAAATCAGACCTTGCCACGTATGCAAGGTCACTTCCTCACTTAAGCCTGCTTGATAAAAACCAAGGTAAGACTGCCATAAAGGCAGCCATTTCGAAAAGTCATTTTCGTTCAGCAAACGTATCATCAAGGCTGAAATGCCCCCACAAAAATCGCCGGATCCACACGGACATTATTCAAGCTAACATTCCAATGTAGATGAGGCCCTGTTGAACGTCCTGTCGAGCCTACCTTACCTAGCAATTCGCCACGTTTAACCACTTGTCCTTTTTTCACATCAATGGCCGACATATGACAATACATGGTAATCATGCCCTGACCATGGTCCACAAATACCGTTTTTCCATTAAAAAAATAGTCTGCTACAATCGTCACAACACCATCAGCAGCCGCTTTAATCGGCGTACCTGTCGGCACAGCAATATCTAAACCTGAATGTGGGTTACGTTCTTGACCATTAAAAAAACGTCGTAATCCAAACGGACTAGAATAACGTCCACCGTCTACGGGTCTATCTAGCACTACATTACTCGGCACCACTCCTTCACGATACTGTTTGTAAGCACTCATTTGTTCATCAAGCTCTCGCTTAAATCGCGCCTCATTTTCAGCTGACGGTGTCACATGTTTATTGCTACTTAACTTAATATGTTGTTCTTTATATTTCTTCGTGCCTACCGTAAAGGATACCGCTTGTGTTTGTCCACCTTGTTTGACCTGCACAGACTGTTGCCCTGCCGAAGTTTTGAGAGGAATACCGACAATCGCCAAAGCCTTCCCCTCTGATGGGACGACCAATACGCGATGTCCTTGGTAGGTCACTTCTGGCAACTGCCCACCTTTGATTTCCAAAGGAAGTACGGCAACACCACCCGGCACGGGCTTGTTTAGACGATCAATAATATATTGATTAGCGGCAGCCATACCACTAATCGTCATCAGCCCAACAAAGGCCATTGGTTTAAGTAATTTAGCTAACATTTATTTTCCCCTAAAAGAATGATTTATTGTACTCATTCTCACTACCTCTATGGGCATTCTTGAAACAAGCTTTCTTATAACAAATGTTAATTCTATTTAACACCCACACCTTTAAAAAGCAAATTCACATCCAAAATCTAATCACCCACCTCATAAAATTAATGAAATTCAATGCGTTATATCAAATAAAAAGCAAATTTAGCACTAAAAATAATTATCTAAAAACTTTATTAGATAGCCTTTCTCTATAGACCTTTCACGGCGTAAAACTATTACCATACAAATTTTCAAACAGCGTTAGAATTAATGCATTACTCTCTTTTAGGCGCTTATATCATGCACACTATCTATCCTCCTCTGACCATTCGCTCTAAAGCGCTACTCCCTATCGTCCAAGGAGGCATGGGTGTCGGTATCTCTGCCCATCAGCTTGCTTCGGCAGTCGCACAACAAAATGCCATCGGTACGATTGCTAGTATTGATTTACGCCACCTTCACCCCGACTTACTCGCCAAATCAAAAGAAAATCCCATTCAAGAAAACTACGACAAACTCAATCGTATCGCGCTTGACCGTGAGATAAAAGCCGCTCTCAAAAGCGCCGATAACAGAGGACTCATCGCTGTTAATGTGATGAAAGCCGTTACCGACTACCCTAACCTCGTCAAGCAAGCCTGCGAGTCTGGTGCACAAGCTATCGTAATGGGAGCTGGACTGCCTCTTGAGCTACCTGAACTCACACAAGAACACCCTGATGTTGCCCTCTTACCGATTTTGTCGGAATCACGTGGTATTAGCGTGGTACTCAAACGTTGGATGAAGAAAAATCGCTTGCCCGATGCGATTATTATCGAACACCCTAACCATGCAGGTGGACATCTAGGCGCACAACAAATCACCGATTTAAATCATGAGCGCTTTAGCTTCAGACGAGTACTCGAAGAAACCCAAGAAGTATTCAAACAACTCGGCTTAGAAAGTGAAAAAATCCCCCTTATCCTCGCCGGTGGTATGGCGCACTTTAAAAAAATCAAAACCGCCCTCACCGAATGGGGAGCCAATGCCGTCCAAATCGGCACTGCCTTTGCTGTTACCCAAGAAGGTGATGCCCATATCAATTTCAAGAAAACCTTATCTGAAGCAAAACCTGAGGATATCGTGGAATTTATGTCCGTAGCAGGTTTACCTGCGCGTGGCGTGCTAACCCCATTCTTAAAGAAATACCTACAAAATGAAGCCAAACTTCAAGCCAATGCTAAGGCTGACCCGCGCCGTTGCGTACAAAGCCTTAACTGCTTACAAACCTGCGGCTTACGTGATGGCATTAGCAAAATCGGACAGTTTTGTATTGACCAGCGTCTTACCGATGCCCTTAATGGTGACGTAAAAAAAGGGCTTTTCTTCCGAGGAAAAGACCCTTTACCGTTTGGTGAGCAAATTCGTAGTGTTTATGAGACGATGCAGTTTTTACTGACAGGGAAAGCTATTCCGATTGAGTGATTTTGTCTCACACGGTTTAGCTATGCTATCCGACTGCGTCGACTTCTGTCATAGACAGAAGTACCGTGTTCGCCGGAATTACTAAATCCATAGGATTTAGTGATTCTCTTTCGCGTGATTAATCGTGTACTTTGGAATCTCAATCACCAAATCACTATCCGCCACTAATGCTTGGCAAGATAAACGAGAGGTAGGTTTCAAACCCCATGCCTTATCGAGCAAATCCTCTTCATCATCGGTGGCGTCTTCTAGTGAGTTAAAGCCCTCTTTCACAACAACATGACACGTTGTACAGGCACACGACTTTTCACAAGCGTGTTCTAACTCAATATCATTAGCGAGCAAAACATCAAGAATGGATTCTCCCGCTTTGACATTTTCAATGACTTTACCCTCTGGTAATAAGGTTTCGTGAGCTAATACGGTAATTTTTGGCATGCTATTTCATTCCATTAAAGTTCATCTAGAGCTTTACCAGCCAAAGCACGGCGGATACTACGATCCATACGGCGAGCAGCAAACTCATCGGTTAATTGTGAAAATTCGGCGATTTGCTTACGGATATGATTCACATCATCAGAGGTAGCAACAGTTATTGTCTCTTGTAATTTAGTCTCAATCGCTGCCAATTCTGTTTCACTTAATAAATCTTTATCTGAAGCTAGTGCAGACTGAACAGACTCAATCAATTGCTTAGCATTGACTTGCTCCTCACGCAACATACGTTGTTGAGCATCATAATCAGATTGCGACATACCCTCTTCAAGCATTTGGGTAATTGCCTCATCGCTTAAACCGTAACTCGGCTTGACAGTGATAGCGGATTCAATCCCTGTACTCATCTCACGAGCTGTCACACTCAATAAGCCATCTGCATCGACTTGAAAAGTCACACGAATACGTGCAGCACCCGCTACCATTGGCGGAATACCACGCAACTCAAAACGTGCTAAGGAGCGATTCGCATCCACTAATTCACGCTCGCCCTGCAACACATGAATACTCATCGCTGTTTGACCATCTTTAAAGGTGGTAAACTCTTGCGCTCGTGCGACCGGAATCGTACTATTGCGTTCAATAATCCGCTCGACTAGACCACCCATAGTTTCAATCCCAAGCGATAAAGGGGTTACGTCTAGTAATAGCCAATCTTCCCCTGCTGTACGGTTACCCACCAATTTATTGGCCTGTAAAGCAGCGCCCATCGCCACCACTTTATCTGGGTCAAGATTGGTCAAGGGTGTCGTCTCAAAAAACTCTCCCACCATCTGTTGGACGATAGGCATACGTGTCGCACCACCTACCATCACGACACCTTTGATATCGCTATTTTTTAGATTGGCATCTTTAAGGGCTTGCTTAGCACGCTCTAAGGTACGATTGACTAAATGCGAAGCAAGATTTTCAAAATGATTACGTGGGTAATTTAAATCAATATGTAAGCCATCCGATAAAGAAACTTGGAAATAGGCTTTTGTCTGTGTTGTCAAACGCTCACGGACTGTTTTAGCAATCGATAACAGCAAACGTTTATCTTGAGCATTTAAGGTACTCATATCATGATGCTTCATCACATCATTGACGATTAATTCATCAAAGTCATCGCCACCTAACTGGGTATCCCCCCCTGTCGCAATCACTTCAAAAACACCTTTACTCAATTTCAAGATAGAAATATCAAACGTGCCACCACCTAAGTCATAAACCGCATAGATACCCTCTGCTTCGTTATCCAAACCATAAGCAATCGCTGCGGCTGTCGGCTCATTTAATAAACGCAATACATTCAGACCCGCTAGACGTGCAGCATCTCTTGTCGCTTGGCGTTGTGCATCATCAAAATACGCAGGTACCGTAATGACAGCCCCCGTAATATCATCTCCAAGAGAGTCTTCGGCACGCTGACGTAATTTCGCTAAAATTTGTGCTGAGACTTCGACAGGACTCACATCGCCCTGAATCGTCTTAACACGGACGCTACCACCGTCTTTTTCTAGACGATATGGCAAGCCCAACTCTACCGACTCTTCATAAGAGCGTCCCATGAGACGTTTAATAGATAATAAGGTATTATAAGGATCGCGATTTTGTGCTTTGACAGCAGGTATCCCAATATGCACACTTCCATCTTTCAAATAGCGAACCGCTGACGGTAAAAGTTCTTTGCCTTGTTCATCAGGAAGAACCTCAACCACACTGCTACGCACCGTAGCGACCAAAGAATGCGTTGTACCTAAATCAATCCCCACCGCTAATTTACGTTGATGCGGTGCTGGGGCTTGACCAGGCTCTGAAATTTGTAAAAGTGCCATATAAATTTATGCGATTAATGATTGAATTTCTTGTTGAATTTTAGTGATAAACATCAATTGACGGACTTTCTCACTTGCTGTTGCATAGTCTTTTTTACTATCCAAAAGCTCAGTTAAACAACGCTCCAACGCTTGCTCTTCTGCGTCAATCGTGGTTTTAAGCGCTTGTAATGCGGTAGCATCGCCTGCTGCCTCTTCGAGTTCTTCACGCCATTGCATCTGCTTCATCAAAAAAGCCGTATCCATGCGAGTATTGTTCTCAGCATCAACAGAATGTCCAGCAAGCTCGCAAAGATATGCTGCTCGTTTTACGGGTTTACGCAATACCTCATACGCCTGATTAATACGAGAGGCCCATTGCATCGCCACACGTTTTTCTGCGGCACTCGCTGTCGCAAAACGATCAGGATGTACACGTGCGGAAGCCTCACGCCACGCACGCTCCAATGCATCCGCATCAAGAGCAAACGTAGGCGCAAGGTTTAATAGACTAAAATAGCTATCCATAACTCTCTCGTCTTAAACAGAGAAAGACTCACCGCAACCGCAGCTTGCTTTTTCTTTAGGGTTTTTAAATTTAAACCCTTCGTTTAAGCCCTCACGGACAAAATCAAGCTCTGTTCCGTCAATGTAAGGGAGACTTTTAGGATCAACAAATACTTTAACATTAAAGCTTTCAAAGATTTGATCGTGTGCATCTTGTTCATCCACGTATTCCAGTTTATAAGCCATACCAGAACAACCTGATGTACGTACACCCACACGCAAGCCTAAGCCCTTACCACGCTTATCGATATTACGTTGGATATGTTTTGCTGCTTTTTCAGTAAGAGTAACCGCCATAATCGTTCACTTATGCTTTTTTGCTTTTGTAATCTGCTACTGCTGCCTTAATCGCATCTTCTGCAAGAATTGAACAGTGAATTTTTACCGGTGGTAATGCCAATTCTTCTGCAATATCAGCATTGCGAATTTCTAGCGCTTGATCCAATGTCTTGCCTTTTACCCACTCTGTCACTAATGAACTAGATGCAATCGCTGAGCCACAGCCATATGTTTTAAAGCGAGCGTCTTCAATCACGCCTGCTTCATTCACTTTGATTTGTAATTTCATTACATCACCACAGGCTGGTGCACCCACCATACCTGTACCTACGCTATCATCACCCTTTTCAAAAGAGCCTACGTTACGAGGATTCTCATAATGATCTAATACTTTATCGCTATATGCCATGATAATAATTCCTTTTATTCAATCTTAGTGAGCTGCCCATTGCACCGTATTGAGGTCGATACCCTCCTGTGCCATTTCCCATAGAGGTGACATATCACGTAATTTACCAACTCGCGTTTTTAATAGTTCAATCGCACTATCCACCTCTGCTTCCGTCGTAAAGCGACCAATGGTAAAACGGATAGAGCTATGTGCTAACTCATCATTACGTCCCAACGCACGTAATACATACGAAGGCTCTAAACTCGCTGATGTACACGCAGAACCACTTGATACGGCAAGTTCTTTAATCGCCATAATGAGCGATTCACCCTCTACATAATTAAAGCTAATGTTCAAGTTATGGGGTACACGATGTTCCATGTCACCATTCACATAGGTCTCTTGAATTTCTGATAGACCTGCTAATAAACGATCCCGTAAACGGCGGATACGTGCATTTTCTTCTGCCATCTCTGCTTCTGCAATCGCAAAAGCCTCACCCATACCAACAATTTGGTGCGTTGGCAATGTACCTGAACGGAAACCACGTTCATGACCTCCACCATGCATCTGCGCTTCGATACGGACACGTGGTTTACGACGAATATAAAGTGCACCGATACCTTTTGGGCCATAAATTTTATGTGCAGAGAATGACATTAAGTCCACTTTTAACTTCGTTAAATCAATCTCTACTTTACCTGCGGCTTGAGCTGAATCTACATGGAAAACAATACCTTTCTCACGCGTAATCTCACCAATGGCTTCAATATCTTGGATTACACCAATTTCGTTATTTACCATCATCACCGATACTAGAATCGTATCTGGACGAATCGCTGCTTTTAATACCTCTAAATCTAAAAGACCATTTTCTTGAACATCAAGATAGGTGACTTCAAAACCCTGACGCTCTAACTCACGCATAGTATCCAATACCGCTTTATGCTCTGTACGTACGGTAATCAGATGTTTGCCTTTTTCTTGATAGAAATGTGCAGCACCTTTAATCGCAAGATTATTAGACTCTGTGGCACCAGAAGTCCATACGATTTCGCGAGGATCTGCTTTAACAAGACTAGCGACTTGCGCACGCGCTTTTTCTACAGCATCTTCGGCTTCCCAACCATAAGAATGACTACGAGAAGCTGGGTTACCAAAATTTTCACAGAGCCAAGGAATCATTGCCTCAGCGACACGTGGATCGACAGGTGTTGTCGCAGAATAATCTAAATAAATAGGACGAGTTGACATGAGAAACTCCAGAATTTTAAGCTAATACAGAACTTAGGGCATCGTTCTTACGTTGAATATGAACGGGACTAGTCTCTGTTTGTTGAATTTGACGCATACGCTGCTGGTCGACTAATTCTTGTAAACTCACCGAATCTAAATAGTCCACCATGCGGCGATTTAAATTACTCCAAAGGTCATGCGTCATACAATGACCACTTTCTCTGCCGTCTCGCCCGCTTGAACAGGGCGTTTTGTTGCCACAGCCTGTTGCATCTAAAGGCTCATCCACAGCAAAAATAATATCCGCAATCGTAATATCTCGTGCATATTTAGCCAATGTATAGCCACCACCAGGACCACGAATGCTCTCGACAAGTTCGTGGCGACGCAACTTACCAAATAATTGCTCTAAATAAGAAAGAGAAATATTTTGACGCTGGCTAATCGCAGCTAAGGTGACGGGACCTGCGTGATGGCGTAAGCCTAAATCAATCATCGCAGTCACAGCGAAACGACCTTTTGTTGTTAATCTCATAGCAGTTTCCTTGTATAACCAAGTAATTTACTCAAGTATAACAAATACCCAAGTAAAATGCTAGGGAATTATCCCCTTATACAACATTCAGTCGTTACAACGCGTAATATTATACCCAGAAAAGACAAAGACCTTGTGAAATCATCACAAGGTCTTTAAAAATTTTTGCCTAGGCAACTTGATATTGCGTGACACGCTTACTCAACACTTCAAACAAACCCTGACACGCATCTTCTAGATAATCTAACATCTTAAAAAAGCCATCTACCCCACCATAATAAGGATCTGGTACAGTAGCTTCCTCATAATCATTGGCATAACGCATCAATAACATCATCTTGTGATGATCTTGGCGAACACCCATCTGTTGAAGATAAGATAAAGATTCCCAATCCATCGCAAGAATTAAATCATACTCTTTAATATCTGCAGGCGTAATCTGACGAGCACGGATATCACTAATATCATAACCGTGTTTACGCGACACAAACTGTGCTCTACCATCAGGTGCTTCGCCAACATGATAATCGTGCGTCGCTGCACAATCAATCTTGATGCTTTCTTGTAGACCCGCTTGATAAACCAGATGACGCAATACCCCCACTGCGCTAGGCGAGCGGCAAATATTCCCCATACAGACGAAAAGTACTTTTGTTTCCATAGTGGTGATAGTTTGAACTAAAAGCCTTTATTTTTCAAGTAGTTTCAAAAAGATTTTTAGGTACTTGGAGGCATTTCCGAGGACTTATTAAGAAAACTTAACATTTTTAAGTCATCCGCACTTAATAAATTGCCTTGCTTTGCCTTTTCAATCAAATCAGGACGATACTGCAAGCTTAATTTTAAGGATTGTTCTCGACGCCAACGTGCGATATTCTTATGATGCCCAGACAGCAATACTTCCGGCACAGATTCCCCCTCAAAAACCTCTGGACGCGTATAATGAGGACTATCTAGTAAACCAGCCTGCGAAGGATGAAAAGAATCTTGCAAAGCAGAGTCATGCGTATTTAACACACCCGGCAGCAAACGAACCATACTATCCAAAATCGCCAATGCCGCAATCTCACCGCCCGACAATACAAAATCCCCTAAGGAAATTTGTACATCAACATAGCGATCAATAAAGCGCTGATCAATCCCTTCGTATCGACCACACAGCAAAATAAATCCCGTACTTTGACTAAGTTGCTGAGCCTTAAGCTGAGTAAATACCTCACCAATAGGACTCATCAAACACACCGGATGATGAATACCTAAAGTTTGATGTTCCGCCTTAATCGCTCGCAAGGTTTTAACTAAAGGCTCTGCGAGCATCACCATACCAGGACCACCACCATAAGGTCGATCATCCACTGTATGATGCACATCCTCTGTAAAATCTCGAGGATTCCATGTCTTCAAAGACCAAATTCCTTTTTGATGTGCCCTGCCCGTTACGCCTAACTCAGAGACAACAGAAAACATTTCTGGGAATAAGGTAATAACATCGATACGCATTAGAAATCTACCGGCCAATCCGCTTGAATATAACGCTTATCTAAATCCACTACCGGCACCATCTGCTTCACAAAAGGCACCAATACCTCAACAGCACGCCCCTTTGCCGTCATCACCCCTTCTAACTCACCTGAGGCATTAAGTTTTTGACGATGTACATGCAACACACCATGCGCACCATTATCGGATACCTCAGTCACCACACCAATTAAGGTTTCTGGTTGGGTTTGTGAGCTATAAACTGCACATCCGATTAAATCGACCCAATAAAACTCATCTTCATCAGCGTT
Organism: Pelistega suis; assembly: GCF_013133795.1. GTDB lineage: Bacteria > Pseudomonadota > Gammaproteobacteria > Burkholderiales > Burkholderiaceae_B > Taylorella > Taylorella suis. The sequence continues at coordinate 112,522 of NZ_JABGBN010000003.1, read as the reverse complement.
AGGGAAATCTGCTCGAGAGATATAAACTGTCGTGCCTTTTAAGACTTGTGCCTGATCACGATCAGCAATATCTTTAAGCTTGGCGACAACAGCACTGCCTTGTGAACGACTACGAATAAGCTGAGCATCACGCATAGGCTCCAAAGGCTTTCCCTTTAAATCCGTACGCATTAACCACCATTGATTGACGTCTAGCAATACCGTTTCTTGTTCAGAAAAAGGAATAACCTTAATCATCCCCTGAACACCGTACGCATCACTAATACGCCCTACCTCAACCAAATCCTCTGGAATTTTTTGCATAGTCTTATCAAATCATAATATAAACAAAACGACCGTCAGCAAAACTGACGGTCGTCGTATCCTGTCTGCTATTGTAGTGTGAAATCCACTCGAGCAGCAAATCTCTCGTTAATTAAGCTGGTTTGTAAGCTTTTAATAAACGAGCAACAGCGTCAGAAACCTGAGCACCGTTAGAAGTCCAGTGATTTACGCGATCTAAAGCGATACGTAAGTTTTCAACATTAGGATTACCTACTGGATTGTAAAAACCAACGCGCTCGATAAAGCGACCGTCACGACGGTTACGTGAATCAGCAGCTACGATATTGTAAAATGGACGTTTTTTAGAGCCACCACGGGCTAAACGAATCACCACCATGGGGGTTATTCCTCTTAAAAGTTAGTTAACACAGTTAATAAACGAGTAATTTTAGAAGTTTTTTCTAAATAAATCAATACTTAGCTATGATTTTTAATAAAAATCACACCAAATTACAACAACCCACTTCAAACGACTTTAACGTTTTTGAATAAAATGAACAACTGTTCCTTCTACCTCAGTCGGTTCTTGTAAAAGTATCGTATTACCCGTTTGTTTGGCAAATGCCTGAAAGTCACTCAATGCACTTTTATCCGTCGTGAGGATTTTAAGCACTTGACCACTTTCAATCGTTTGTAATGCTTTCTTTGTCCGCAGGAGCGGCAAAGGACACGTCAAACCAGACGTATCAATTGTCGCTACAAAATCAGGATACTGACTCATCACAAAGTAATTTAGAGCTTTGCTTGAACCCAAGCAGGAACTTCCGCTAAAGCAGCAGCAAGCGCAGCGGGGTTAGTACCACCACCCATCGCCATATCTGGACGACCACCACCTTTACCACCAACTTTCTCAGAAAGCACACCCACAAGCTCACCCGCTTTTACAGAGGCAGTCTTGTCTGCTGTCACACCCACAGCGATACTCACTTTACCCTCTGCAACAGACGCTAATACCACCACGCCTGATTGTAATTTATCTTTCAGTTGCGGCACCATATCACGAAGGAATTTCGTATCCGCATCTTTGACCTCAGCCACAAGTACTTTAGTACCATTGATATCTTGAGCTTGAGCCACTAATTCCGTTGCCATCGCACCAGCAAGTTTTTCTTTGGTGTGTGCGAGTTCTTTCTCTAGCTGAGATACTTGCTCCTGCATCGCTTTAGTACGATCAAGAAGATTCGCTGGTGAAGACTTCAATAAAGCCGCAGCTTGTACAACACTATCATTAAGACCATGCAACCATGCTAGGGCATTTTGACCAGTGACGGCTTCGACACGACGAATACCTGATGCAATACCACCCTCAGAAACAATCTTGAATAAACCAATATCACCCGTGCGTTTGACATGCACGCCACCGCACAACTCACGAGAGAAGCCGATGTCTAATACACGGACTTCATCACCATATTTCTCACCGAATAATGCCATAGCACCACCAGCAACAGCCTCATCAAAGCCCATCATTTGTGCATGAACCTCGGTATTGGCTAAAATCTCTGCATTCACAATCGCCTCAACCTCAGCAATTTGTGCTTGCGTCACAGGAGCATCATGAGAAAAGTCAAAACGCGTTTTTTCTGCATCCACGAGTGAACCTTTTTGTTGCACATGACTACCTAATACTTGACGTAAAGCCTTATGCATTAAGTGCGTTGCGGAGTGGTTACGTGTAATGCTCACTCGGCGCTGTACATTTACGTGTGCCTGAACAGCATCACCAACCTTAATTTGTCCCAACGATACCGTGCCATAATGCCCAAAGACATTCGCTGTGATTTTCTGCGTATCGTAAACATCAACCGCATTACCAAAACCAGTCAATGCACCCGCATCACCGACTTGACCACCTGATTCAGCATAGAATGGTGTTTGATCCAATACCACCACCACATCTGTACCTTCGGCTGCTTCTTGTACAGAAGTACCGTCTTGGTAAATCGCAAGAATTTTAGCTTCTGTTTCTAAAGTCACATAACCTTGGAAGTCTGTATTTTGACCTGAGTAGCTTAGATTTTGACTTGTCTTGAACTTACCGCTCGCACGTGCTGTATCGCGTTGGTGCTGCATCGCCACTTCAAAACCCTTTTCATCAACTTCTACACCACGCTCACGGCAAATATCCGCCGTTAAGTCAAACGGGAAGCCATAAGTATCATAAAGAGTAAAGGCCGTCTTACCATCAAGCACACCACCTTTCTTAAGTCCCTCAAGGTTTTCCTCAAGAATCTTCATTCCTTTTTCTAGTGTCGCTTGAAAACGCTCTTCTTCGAGTTTTAATACCGCTGCCACACGCTCTTGTTGTTCCACTAATTCAGGATAAGCATCACCCATTTGACCAACAAGATCTGTCACTAATTTATGGAAGAAAGGCTTGGTTTGACCTAACTGATAGCCATGACGTAAAGCTCGGCGAATAATGCGACGCAATACATAACCACGACCTTCGTTGCCCGGAATCACCCCATCCACAATCATAAAGCTACATGCACGGATATGATCAGCAATGACTTTTAAAGAGTTATTTGCCAAGTCAGTTGTATTCGTCTCACGCGCAGCCGCTTGGATTAACTTCTGGAATAAGTCAATCTCATAATTTGAATGAACATGCTGCAATACCGCTGCAATACGCTCTAGCCCCATACCTGTATCCACACAAGGACGTGGTAATGGATGTAACACACCATCCTTATCACGGTCAAACTGCATAAAGACTAAGTTCCAAATTTCAATATAGCGGTCACCATCTTCTTCTGGAGATCCTGGAGGACCACCCCATACATCTGGACCGTGATCATAGAAAATCTCAGAACAAGGACCACAAGGACCTGTATCTGCCATTTGCCAGAAGTTGTCTGAGGCATAACGAGCGCCTTTGTTATCGCCGATACGAATAATACGCTCTGCAGGCACGCCGATTTGGTCTTTCCAAATATTGTAAGCTTCGTCGTCTTCAAAATAGACCGTTACCCAAAGTTTTTCTTTAGGTAAGTTATACACTGTCGTTAATAGCTCCCAAGCATATTTAATCGCATTTTCTTTGAAGTAATCACCAAAACTAAAATTACCTAACATTTCAAAGAAAGTGTGATGACGTGCTGTATATCCCACGTTCTCTAAGTCATTATGCTTACCGCCTGCACGCAATGAGCGCTGAGCTGTCGTCGCACGAGAGTACGGACGAGAATCTTTACCTGTAAACACATCCTTAAATTGCACCATACCTGAGTTGGTGAATAATAAAGTAGGATCATTAGCCGGAACTAAAGAAGACGATTTAACAATCGTATGATCTTTCGATTGGAAAAAGTTTAAAAACTTAGAACGAATTTCAGCGGTTTTCATTGTGATTCAAGACGAAAAATTTAAAGTAACGTTTGATTATAAATTAAAACAGTTCAGTACAGTAATAAATAACCTCTAAACTTAGCAATAAAACTGCTACTAAGCGATTAGACTTTCATAAGGGATTTGTAAACCATGATGTAGGTTTTTAATCATATTTAAACTTAAAGGCCGCTTACCATTTAACACCTCTGAAATCTTACTCTTTGCACCCAAATAAGGCACCAAATCATCTCGTGTTAAATTTTGCTGCTCCATTTTAAATTTAATGGCTTCAATTGGATTTGCATGTGCGATAGGATAATGCTTGGCCTCGTAGGACTCAATTAATGCTAATAAAATATCTCTTTCATCAGCCTCCGGTGTACCATTTTCCACTTGAAAAACTTTCTCAAGAGCCAAAAAAGCTTGAGTTAAATCTTCATCATTACGAATAGGTTTAATATTCATTGACATCCTCTACATTTATACTGTCATCGGCCTTATGCGTACCAATAAATTTGACCCATACCACACTAACTTGATAAGCGATTTCAACCACCAATCTATATTTATTTCCACCTATATTGAAAACAACTCGATTATTGCCACAAATACTTGCTATAGCAAAACTTGCCTTCACATCTTGAGGTGTTTTCCAGTCACTTTTTAGCACGATATCATGCCATGCTTCCAAAGGACGTTGAGCATCTTGATATTGCCTCCAGAAATTTACTAATGTTCGTTTAGCTATAACTCGCATAACACCTCAACAGATTAAAATAATTATAATTCCCTTTTTGGGAACATTCAATAAAAATAGAAAATTCAATCACCTCTTCATCTCGGTCTATGCCACACAATCGCCTCTTTATCCTGCCATCGTAGACGTAATTGTGAGTAATGTCCTTTTAAAACAATATAAGGGGGATTGCGATGGATTTTTAAGACTTGTTCTGCCTGTGTCTGAGGATCAATGCTCAAAATAGCAGGAATCACTTGACCTTGCTCAAACTGTAACCACACCTCATCCTGCGTACTAAACACTTGTAAAGGCAATACTTGACTATCCCCTTGCATTTCCCATGCAAACGAATAGCTATTCACCTGACGAGCACTAAACTCCCAATCGGGATAATGTCGCTTTTTTTGTAACCAGTCTGTCTGCGTAGTACATCCTGCCATGATAGGCAATACCAGCATAGTAAAGACATATAAACGATGAGAGCGTAAAAACATAATAACCTCCTTAACAATAATGAAATGGCGATGACACCAGTCTCATTATTCTCAAAGAAAAACACTCTCTATTTCTATTGTCAAAACTACGGACGGACAATTTTGTCCACCCTATTTCCCCCAAAGAAAACGCCTACTGACAAGAGGCCAGTAGGCGAAATTTTTTCTTAACTAGAACGCTTTAAGCGAACCAGAAACGGTACTATGACAACCGTAGTCTACCGACCACCTTACTTTGGCAAATCAGCCGCCGAAGTAAACGAGTCCGCATAAAACTCCTCTGCCGGTAAGCCTGCTTTCGCATACGCTTCTCGCGCACTTGCAATCACAATCGGTGCACCACAAGCATAGACTTGGTAGCCACTTAAATCAGGAATATCTTCTAAAACGGCTGCATGCACAAACCCTGTACGTCCTGTCCAGTTATCCTCTGCTTGCGCATTAGAAATCACTGGAATAAAGGTAAAGTTAGGCAACTTTGCTTCCCACTCTTTACATAGCTGCGCCATATATAAATCAGCCGGACGACGACCACCCCAGTAAAGAGAGATTGGACGCTGAATATCCAAGGCAATCACCTCTTCCATTATGGCTTTAAGCGGTGCAAAACCTGTACCACTCGCTAAAAATACCATGGGCTTATCCGACTCTTTACGCAAGAAGAATGAACCTAGCGGCCCTTCCAGACGAAGAATCTCTCGCACTTTCATCGCCGTCGTTGCACCAAACACATGGTCGGTAAATAAACCACCCGGCATATGTCGTATATGCAATTCAATCGGTGCCCCCTCTACTGGACGTGTTGCCAAAGAATAAGCCCGACGAGAACCATCTTTAAGGATAAACTCCACATATTGACCAGGCTCATAGCGGAATACATCCGAACTCGGTGTCTGTAATTTCACAATCATCACATCATCGGCGGCTTTTTCCATCTCACTAACACGCACGGGCATCTTCTTAATTTGAATATCGCTTGCCATGCGTACTTCACGCGCTTGGATAGTCACATCCGATAAAGGCTTAGTCTCACAGAAAAGACAAGCACCCTCAGCACGTTCTGCTTCAGAGATTAAGTTTGCTGTACCCGGACCTGCCTCATATTCGCCACTGACCACCTTACCTTTACAGCTCGTACAAGATCCAGTACGACAACTATAAGGCAATACAATATCATGCTCCAAAGCAGCATCTAAGATAGTTTGCCCCTCTTTCACATCAAACGTATGGTTAGTTGATTCAATGGTTACTTTATAAGTCATGATAGCGTTTAATCTCCACAAAACCTTGCTAAATATCCCATGCGAGACCTTAGCATAATGCCAGACCTCGCAAAAACCTCTACATTATAACGGTAATAATGTCGCTTGTTTCATTCGTAAGTTCAGCGCTTTACCTTTGCGTGCACGCTTGCCTACAAACTCTTGTAAATCACCTAAAGCAATTAAGTCTTCTACATCCTTATTGCGATAGACCCCTGTCGCCATAATACCTTGTTCGCTCACCGCTAATACTTGAGCAAAGCTATCTTTCGCATCAAAGGTCATCAGAATCGTACCACGACCGCCACCACTTAAGGCTTTAACCTCAGCGATATCAATCATCAAGAAACGATCCGTTTTACTGAGCATACCCACATAACGTGTATTCTCTGGTAAGGCCACAGGGCGTAGAATCTTCGCCTTTTCCTCAAGATTAATAAATGCTTTACCCGCTTTTTGACGTGTCGTCATATCACTAATACGTGCGCTAAAACCTAAGCCATTATCTTGGCAAAGCAACCAACGACTACTCTCAGCGCCTGCCACAATATGCACAATATGTGTGCCACTTTCTAAGTCAATCATCGCGGTAATTGGCTGACCGTCACCCCGTGCGGACGGCAAGTTCGCTACTGGTACGGAGTAGACGCGACCGTTAGAACCAATACCAATCAGCGTATCGACACTACGACATTCAAAACTCGCATAGAATTTATCCCCTGTCTTAAAGTGGACGCCACTTAAATCGTGACCATGTCCTTGACGTGAACGTAACCAACCTTTTTCAGAAACAATCACCGTGACCGGCTCATCTAAAACCTTGTTCTCCATCGTAGCACGTTCTGCCTCTTCAATGACGGTACGACGCTCATCGCCAAATTTCTTTGCATCCGCTTCAATTTCTTTGATAATTAAACGTTTCAATGACGAAGGATTAGCCAATAACTCCTCTAATTTTTCTTTTTCTTTGCGTTTTTCTTCGAGCTCTTGTTCGATTTTAAAACCCTCTAGACGTGCTAACTGACGTAGACGCATTTCTAAAATATCTTCGGCTTGACGCTCACTTAAGGTAAAGCGCTCCATCAAGGCAGCTTTAGGCTCATCCGACTCACGAATAGTCTGAATAACCTCGTCCACGTTAAGATAAACTAATTGACGACCTTCAAGAATATGAATACGATCATTGACTTTATCTAGACGATATTGCGAACGACGGGTCACCGTATCAGTACGGAAGACTAGCCATTCTTGAATCACTTCGCGTAAGCTACGTTGTTTAGGGCGACCATCAATACCAATACACACGAGATTGATTGAGGCATTACCCTCCATACTGGTATTAGCCAACAGTGCATTGATAAACTCCTCTCGGTCAATACGAGAAGATTTGGGTTCAAACACCAAACGTACATCGGCCTCTTTGCCTGACTCATCGCGTACATTTTCTAATAGCGCCAACATGGCGGCTTTAGCTTGTTGCTGCTCTTGAGAAAGTGTTTTCTTCCCAACTTTCACCTTAGGGTTGGTAATTTCCTCAATTTCTTCGAGTACTTTTTGACTTGAGGTATTCGGCGGTAATTCAGTCACCACTAATTGCCATTGACCGCGAGCTAAATCTTCAAACTCCCAACGAGCGCGTACCTTTAAAGAGCCTTTACCAGTACTATAAATTTGCTGAATAGTCTCCGCTGGCGAAATAATCTGCGCACCACCATTAAAGTCAGGTCCCGGAACCAGCGTAAATAATTCCTCATCAGATAAGTTCGGATTTTTCAGTAAAGCCACACAAGCCGCTGCAATCTCTTTCAAATTATGCGAAGGAATTTCAGTCGCCATCCCCACAGCAATACCTGATGCTCCATTAAGTAACATCATCGGTAAACGTGCGGGCAATAATTCTGGCTCTTGCTCTTGACCGTCATAGTTAGGGATAAAATTAACGGTTCCCTCACCGAGTTCATCAAGCAATAACTCTGCAATCGGCGTTAAGCGAGCCTCGGTATAACGCATCGCCGCTGCCCCATCACCGTCACGAGAACCAAAGTTCCCTTGCCCATCGATTAAAGGATAACGTAAAGAGAAATCCTGTGCCATGCGCACCATCGCATCATACGCGGCTTGGTCACCATGCGGATGATATTTACCTAGCACATCCCCCACCACACGCGCTGACTTCACAGGCTTTGCCCCAGCACGCAAACCCATACGATCCATCGCAAATAAAATACGACGTTGCACAGGTTTTTGACCATCGCCGACATCAGGTAAAGCACGTCCTTTGACTACCGATACCGCATAATCTAAATAGGCTTTTTCGGCATAAAGTCCTAAGGTAATGCTCGGCTCACCATTTTCTTCTACTGTTAATAATTCGTTTTGATCGCTCATTACACATCCAACTCAGCTAAATTACCTTTCTCTTCAATCCAAGAACGGCGTTGGGCAGATTCGCTTTTACCCATTAACATATCAAACATTTCTAACGTTGCTTGAGAATCTAATTGACCATAAGCCACACGCAACAGACGGCGAGTATCCGGATTTAAGGTGGTTTCCCATAATTGCTCTGGATTCATCTCACCCAAACCCTTAAATCGACTAATACTTAAGGCGCTTTCACGGATTCCCTCTTTATTAATGAGCTTATCCTTCACATTCTCTAGCTCTTCGCCGTCTAAACAATAAATTTTGCGTGCAGGACGCTTACCCGAAGCCGCCACATCAATACGGAACAAAGGTGGCTTAGCGATATAGACAAACCCATTTTCAACCAGTTTAGGGAAATGACGATAAAACAAGGTCAATAACAATACCTGAATATGTGAACCATCAACATCCGCGTCCGATAAAATACAAATGCGACGATAACGTAAACCCGATAAATCTGGATTATCCTCTGGACCATGAGGATCTACCCCAATCGCCACCGAAATATCATGGATTTCATTATTTGCAAAAAGACGGTCTTTTTCGACTTCCCATGCATTTAAAACCTTACCTCGTAAAGGTAAAATCGCCTGATACTCCTTATCGCGCCCTTTCTTCGCTGAACCACCAGCCGAATCCCCCTCTACTAAGAACACCTCTGTTCTGGTCACATCCGAAGACTCGCAGTCCGTTAATTTACCTGGTAAAACCGCCACACCAGAACTCTTACGTTTCTCAACTTTCTGCGCAGATTTACTCCGTGCCTGTGCTTGCTTAATCGCAAACTCAGCAAGTTTCTTACCATGCTCAACATTAGAATTTAACCAAAGCTCTAGCGCTGATTTTGCAAAACCTGATACCAAACGCACCGCATCTCGGCTATTCAATCGCTCTTTAACCTGACCTTGGAATTGAGGATCCAGTACCTTAGCAGAAAGCACAAAACTCGCACGCGCAAAAACATCTTCTGGCAGTAATTTAATCCCTTTGGGTAAAAGACTATGCATTTCCGCAAAACCTTTTAAGGCATTAAATAAACCATCACGCAAACCTGACTCATGCGTACCACCATTGGTCGTCGGAATCAGATTCACATAAGACTCACGAACAATCGCACCCTCTGCTGTCCATGCTACTACCCAAGCTGCCCCCTCGCCCTCGGCAAAGGTTTCATGGTGCTTATCAGCATAATCTTGACCAGAGAATAAAGGGATTAAAAGCTCTTCTCCTGAAAGTTCCTCTTGTAAATACCCCTTTAACCCATCCTCATAGCACCACTTACGGACTTCACCTGTCTTAGCAATCGTGAGAGACACCTCAACACCCGGCATTAATACCGCTTTGCTGCGTAATAAGTGTACTAATTCATTCAAAGGAATATTAGCGGAGTCAAAGTATTTGGCATCTGGCCATACGGATACTCGAGTGCCTGTCTTACGCTTAGAGGCAGTACCAATCACATGTAAAGGCGTCGCTACCTCACCACCATTGGCAAACACTAGCTCATGAACTTCACCATCACGCGTAACCGCTACTTCCAGACGAGTCGATAACGCATTGGTGACCGAGACACCTACACCATGTAAACCACCGGAGAAAGCATACGCCCCCCCTGCTTTTTTATCAAATTTACCACCTGCGTGTAAGCGCGTGAATACAATTTCAACCACAGGCACTTGCTCTTCAGGGTGCAAACCGACCGGAATGCCTCGACCGTCATCTTCAACCGTCACACTACCATCAACATTTAAGCTGACACTAATTTTTTTGGCAAATCCAGCCAATGCCTCATCGGCGGCATTATCGATAACCTCTTGGATAATATGTAGTGGATTATCCGTACGTGTGTACATCCCCGGACGCTCTCGTACAGGCTCTAGACCTTTGAGGACGCGAATCGAACTCTCGTCGTAATTCTCTTTCACTGCCACGCTAAAATTCTCTTAAACTGTCTAAAAAAACAGTTATTTTAAGGGATTAAAGGGAGGTTTGTCTGATATTTTGTGATTTGAAAAGAAAGATAGAATAAAACTATCCTAGTGCTAGTGATATGCCCAACAATATCTTTTAAAGCAATACTCGTTGAGTGGTTCAACAAACGGAAACGCCCATAAGTGATGTCCAACTTATGAGAGTCAGTTCACTTTGTTTTTTCTTAGCGCTACTCGATATTTTTCTTTGAAGAATGCGGCGTAGTTTATAATCATGTAATCTACGCTTGGCAAGGGAAGAAGATTTAAAGTAAAAAGTGTTAAACAATGAGAGGAGAAAAACATGTTAAAGCTATTCAAATATTCTTTAATCGCATCAGCTGTGGTGCTAGCTGGTTGTAAAGTAGAGGCTGAACTAGAAGCAACGCATTCAGAACTATTTAGTGAAACCCAGCACGAGAAAATAGGGTCTCTATATGTTGAGGTAGCGGGCTGTAAGCATTACGAAGACTCAAGACAAGAATCAGATAGTTTAGTTAAACTAAAAGAGGCTATCCAAAAATATCTACCTAGCACAGAATACGTAGAATGTTTTTCTAAAAAAATGGATAGTTTTGCTCACTTCAAAATTCCTTATGCTGTTGGTGGTAAAACCTCTGATATTTTTGAAAATATTAAAGTAACTGCCATCCCATCAGACCCAGAAGGCACATCCAATCAAGCTGCTGTAATGGTGACTAAGAAATTTAAGAAAGCACTAAAAGACATCAAAAAAGAAAACATGATGTCCAATCTTAAAACATCTTTATCTATCAAATATCAAAACAATAGCGACGATACGATAGAAATGACCCCTCTTTCTGTATGGATGGATGATACTCCTATCGTAATTGGTAATGTTGATTCACCACCGAAAGCGACTGCTATCTTTAAGCTTTCTGAAATTCACTCAGAAATACTTACTGGTGATGGCGAACAACAAATCTCTATTTTCTTAGATGGATATACTAAGAAAAAATAGCCTAACTTTTTTTATTCAACTCAGGACCTACCTTATAAAGGTAGGTCAAAAAGCATGGAGAAAGCAAAAGGAACTCTCTATTCAGCACAAAAACCAAGAATTATAGCAACTCAATTCACGCTTTATAGAAATACTTCAAAAACCTAATGCTCTCTTAAAGACATAATATATTTCCGCAAAGATAAAGGGTATACTCGACTAACAGCACCATCACTTAAGTTTGCATAAAACTCATCTAGTACACTAACTAACTCTGGACGAGCATCAATCACACTAAAAGACTCTCCAACAATTTTTCCGTCAACAATACGACCACAAACATAACGCCCCTTACGATCACCTGTTAAAAAAACCAAATCTGATAGGACAACACCGTTGATGCTATCCTTATTTGAGCGATTAAAATCTCTAATAACTTCCTGTAAAGAAGTTACATCAGGGTGCAACAATAAAAAATAGGTGTTGCCTACAGATTTAGCATGAATAAGACTGTATAACAAGTCCATTATAATCTCCTTCTGCTAAATCAATCAAAGCCAACTAAAAATTAAAATTTAATCTCCTCAAAAACCTCTTTAATTCTGTGTTTCGCATCTTCTGGCGATTCAATTAACAATGTTGTATCAATTTCCCCTAATATTTCACCAAAATGTGAAGCCTTATGCCTATTAGCACAATAAAGATTATAGCCTGACGTTAATCTAGCAGCCAAACCATGCTCTTTTAGCTTCTTAGTTTTTAGAAAAAAAACACTCGTTCCCTTGTCTTTATCAAAATGATTCCCCCCTACACTTAACTCATCTATATGATACCCCATTTGTTCAAAAAGAAACTTTATATGCCCTTCTAAAGCTCGATAAGCAGGATGCACATAATGAGTATAGTCAAATTCCGAATTAGAAGACTTTTCCAATGTTCTCAGAGATAGCGCAGCTTGTTTTAACAACGTAACAGCTGCATTTGGATAATTCACAGGAAGATTAAGACTCCCTATAATACCATCTATTTCAGAAATTTCAATATGAGTTTTATATGCGAAACCATAGGCTTTAACCATTTCAAATGCTGGTATAAATTGCGTATAACCCGCCAAGAAAAGTGAAAAAAGAGATTCAACCTTACCTTGAAGTTAGTGTTGTTCTTTTGTCAGAATAAAATGTTACGGTAAGTTTTTCCTGTTTTTTTTCATAGACACGTTTTAACACGTACCTCTTTTCTGCCGCAGTATTGATGTCTTGTCTAACGTTCACACCCTCTATGTTTTTTAGTTCCTCAATAATAGCTAATACCTTTTCTTCGGAAACATTACGACCAGTAAAAAAGTTAGGTCCGTATTTCCCAACTGGTTTACGAAAGTTTTTCAGCGCTTCCGAAGCTAATTGGTCTGCTCGTTCGTTATATTCAATTCCTGCATGAGCCTTGACCCAAATAAAATTAATATCAAGCAAAGGAAAAAAAGTATCATTTAATTCTTTTACAAAAAACCGTGAAATATCTGATTTTGCTTGATATTCTCCTCTAGCCCATTTACCAGTATTCTCTAAATCATGGAACACCGTAATAGATTTATAACCATTTGCCAGCGTCCATTTCAAGGCCTCTAACGATGCGAAAATTTCAGGGGCAATATTTCTACTCTCAATGAATTTATCTGTATAGACTCTATCACTTATTTCAATTTGGTCGGAGCCATCAGGAGGAATAATAAGACACCCATAAGCGGCTACAGGCTCCCCCCCTTTATCACTAAACCCTCCATCTACAAAGGCAACTACTCTAGAAGATGCGATAGCATTCTCAATATCGTTATTATAGTCAGAAATTTTATTTTTAGAGTTTCCATCAGTGGAGTCTTCTATGGTTTCTATCATTAGAAATGCATTAGCCTCTTCACGAGAGGAAAAAGATTTAAAAACCGCACCACTAACCCCTTTTACTTGTTGTTCACACTCTTCCCAAGATTCATATACGCCCGGTGTCTTACCCACCCTAACCGCATAAAACTTTTGTTTCGCCATGCCATCCTCTCATTTAAAATAATTACTGAAAAATTTTACACGAAGTACCACCACCGCCTCACAAAAAAACAACTCATTTACAAATTCACAGCAAGTCGGAAATTACATCAAATCTACTTGAGACAATGGGAAGCACTAAGTCAGCTCCACCACCAGCTTAGGATATTTGTCCAGTAACTGAATGAGTGAGCTGCACCGCTTGGGTTTCGTTGCCCCTGCTCCCAAGATTTTAAGGTATTAATAGAAATCCCTAAACGTTGTGCAAATTTGCTTTGAGACAATCCCACCTTATGCCGAGTATGAGCGATAGGCGATACCTCTACTACTGTTTTACGAGCAAAACGCCCTCTCTTAGCCTCTAACAATGCTTGACGCAAGCTCTCTTGATGACTTTCCATCTCTGGATCATCTCTCACCACCGCTTGCAGCATTGCTTCAATATCCCAATCCTTTGTAGCTTCTTGAATTTGTTTCTTAAGCATTTTTACGCTCCGAAAGTAATTTTAAATCTTTTTTAGATAAATCTTCTTGTTCGTTTTTTACATAAACATCTAGGACTAAAATGAAACCATCATCCAAGACATTGAAATAAATAACCATGGCACCTAAAAAACTAGAAGGTCTGTAATGAGGTATTTAGTATGGCAGGTAGGTCAAGTTTTATTAAAAAAATCGAACAACTGAACGATTTATCGCTTTGCTTGAACAAAATGGCGTGCCCTTAATGGGGTGCTTAAAGAGTTAGGCGGATAGGAAACAATCGAAATGGTGCAGAAGTACGCCCATTTAGACACGGGACATCTTGCAGAGTTCGCTCACGTCTCGAGCTTTTGACACAAAATTGACACAACCGCTATCGTTGGTTAGATTTAAAAAAAACAATTAACGTTTGTAAGTTATTGTTTTTTTAACAGAGATTTATGGTCCCCCCAGCCGGACTTGAACCGGCGACCAAAGGATTATGAGTCCTCTGCTCTAACCAACTGAGCTACAGGGGGAAAGAAGATGATTATACTATATTTAATAACTTACTTCAATTTCCATCTCTTCAATCTCTTTTAAGGTTCTACCATCTTCAGTTTTCCATTCAGTTCTACCATTTGTATTAATGCCTAATACAAATGCTGCAGCATAAGATGGGCTCTTAAATAATTGTTTTTCTTTTAAAATTCCTCCATGTGCAATTAATCCTTTCCGATAAAGCTCATCTCTCAACTGCAATAAAGATTGAGGACATGCATCACGATTAACCTCTACAATCATGCTCCCCTCTAGCACAACAAACCCCTCTGAAGTTCTCCTACACATTGCCTGTACATATTCACCTGTTTTTTGAAGCTTCCTACGTAAAAATAACTTCAATTCTTCTTTATCTTCTATTTGTGCAACTTGCTCATCTATCCTAGCAATCATAGGCACAAAAAGGCGATGCCCTAAAGTACCAATAATAATTTTCGTATTTTCAACAATCTCATCTAGTTCTGACTCTTTCTCTTCAGTCACATTACCAACATTAGGCTCATTGCCATTTTTAACCTCATAACGATTAACCTGTCTGGCAAGATTAGTAAAGGTATTTTCTAAATAACTAATTTCCGTTGGACCAAAGGAATTATTTTGAGTTGTCAAAATAATCACTTCATCAAAATAGTCTTTTTCTTCACTTTTAGTATGCTCAAGAATTCTAAGTAAAATTCCCTCTCCATTCTTTCGATTACCCGCTTGACCGATATACACCACTCCTTTATCTTCTTCATTTTTACCTATAAGAAAGTAAATACCGCTTTGTTTTAAATCTGAGCGATTTTTAATAATATCAGTAGTTAATCGCTGTCTCGGAATCTTATAAATAACACCTGTCCAATTTGATAAAGTACATTTAACAGCCCCTGTCACTTCACCTTCCATTAAAAACATATTTATATTTTTACCTTTCATCGTCCTCACCTCAAACCAACCATTTGCCACCAAACAGGATTCACTCATTCCCCAAATAATTTAACAACACCCCAGATGACACAAACGCCGCTACCTCATTCAAAAAGCGTCCAAAATCATGGCTGGCACTATGATTTGCCTTATCTGAAATCACTCTCAACACGGCAAAAGACACCCCATATTCATAGCATATTTGTGCAATAGCCGCCCCCTCCATTTCCGTACATAACGCAGTAGGAAAGCGTTGCTGCAACTCGCCCACTGCCTCATCGCTACTAATAAACTGATCACCACTTACAATCAATCCGTGATGGATTTTAATGTCCTTCAACCCAAAGTCTGCTATTGCTGTCGGTGCAATCATCCTTACTAAGCTAAACTGGCTCTCTCCCGAAAGAAACTGTTCTGTACTTCGCTGTAATTGACGGTTGAGTGCTACATCACTCTGAAAAACATCTCGTCCCAATAAGGGGATTTCATGGCGAGGGAAAAGAGGCTCTGCATTCATATCATGCTGGCAAAACTCTGTACCAATCACAATATCACCAATATTTACGGCTTGACTCACGGCTCCTGCTAGTCCTGTAAAGATAATCTCTGTGACACCAAAGGTTTGAATCAACGTGGTACAAGTGGCACTCGCCGCAACTTTACCAATACGAGCCAACACAATCACACATTTCTTACCCTGAATTTCTCCTATATAAAAAGTACGCATACCAATCGTCTGCTGAGTCATCTGTGAACCCATTTTTTCTAATAATTCGGCAATTTCTTGGGGTAAAGCGGCAATAATCCCTATTGTTTTCATGATGTCTTTTATGTGTATTAAATATGGTTAATACACAGGTAATATATGTGAATTTATGTAAAAAATAATGCCGGCTATTATACCGACATTATTTCTATCAAAACATGCTAAAAATCTAGCGCTTCATTAACTCAAAGAACTCATCATTAGTCTTGGTTGAGCGGATTTTATCAAGGATAAACTCCATCGCCTCAACTTCGTCCATCTCATGGATAAACTTACGCAATACCCATGTTTTTTGAAGTGTCTCAGGTTTCATTAACAACTCTTCACGACGTGTACCTGATTTATTCAAGTTAATCGCTGGGTACAGACGTTTTTCTGCAAGACGGCGTTCAAGATGAACCTCAGAGTTACCTGTACCCTTGAATTCTTCATAGATAACCTCATCCATACGGCTACCAGTCTCAATCAATGCGGTACCAATAATCGTCAGTGAACCACCTTCTTCGATATTACGTGCTGCACCAAAGAAACGTTTGGGACGTTGTAAAGCATTCG
This sequence comes from Pelistega suis, assembly GCF_013133795.1. Taxonomy (GTDB): domain Bacteria; phylum Pseudomonadota; class Gammaproteobacteria; order Burkholderiales; family Burkholderiaceae_B; genus Taylorella; species Taylorella suis. The sequence continues at coordinate 95,723 of NZ_JABGBN010000003.1, read as the reverse complement.
CATCCACACCACCGGTTAAGACCTTGCCTGATGACGGGACAACGGTGTTATACGCACGCGCTAAACGAGTAATCGAATCTAATAAGATAATCACGTCTTTTTTCAATTCCACTAGACGTTTGGCTTTCTCAATCACCATTTCTGCCACTTGCACGTGACGTGTCGCTGGCTCATCAAACGTTGAAGCAATCACTTCACCACGCACTGTACGCTGCATTTCCGTCACTTCCTCAGGACGCTCATCCACCAACAACACCATCAATACGGCATCAGGATAATTGGTTGTCAATGAATTAGCAATTTGCTGCATCATCACGGTTTTACCTGATTTCGGGCTGGCAACGATTAAAGCACGCTGACCTTTACCCATCGGGGCAAAAATATCCAAAATACGTCCCGTACGATTCTCATCACTCTTAATATCACGCTCTAAAATCAGCGGTTTATTAGGGTGTAACGGAGTTAAGTTTTCAAACATAATGCGATGTTTCATCGCTTCTGGGGCAATACCATTGACTTTTTCTACTTTGACTAAAGCAAAGTAACGTTCACCATCCTTGGGTACGCGTACCTCACCCTCAATCGAATCCCCTGTGTGGAGATTAAAGCGACGAATCTGTGAAGGTGAAATATAAATATCGTCTGTACTTGCTAAATACGAAGAATCCGGCGAGCGTAAAAAACCAAAACCATCAGGTAAGACTTCAAGGACACCATCTCCAAAAATTTGATCGCCCAATTTCGCGCGACGCTTCATGATTTGGAACATTAATTCTTGTTTACGGAAACGGTTGGCGTTTTCAATCTCTAGGCCTGCTGCCATATCAAGTAATTGAGAAACGTGTAAAGATTTTAATTCGTTTAAATGCATTATTTTTATAAGGAAAAAAAATGGCGGGTTAATAGAAATAACCCGCGCGATGAGATTTATGTATTGCTTTCAATAAATTTGTTAAGATCTGTTTTATTTACAGCGCCTACTTTAGTCGCAACAGACTGACCCTTGTCAAAGATCATTAGTGTTGGAATACCACGGATACCAAAACGAGCGGCAACATCTGGATGTTGCTCAACATCGACTTTAACCACTTGTACTTTGCCGGCAAATTCCTTAGCTACTTCATCAAGGATAGGGGCAATCATCTTACAAGGACCGCACCATGGTGCCCAATAGTCCACTAAAACTGGTTTATCTGATTGTAGTACGTCCGCGTCAAAACTTTCCGCCGTCGCGTGTTTGATAATATCGCTCATAATAATTTATAAGAAAATAAGATTAGAAAATTAAGGATGCGCTCTTATGCGACCTATCGGTCAGCGCTATCGATTAGAGATGCTTTTAATATTTATCTGACTGATATCAGCCATCTTCACAGAAAACTCTCTTTCTTACAGAAAGTTCCGTTTGATACATTGACTGTTTGTATTGTACATTTTTTTTATAAAAACAGATGAGTTTCCGTTCTATTTTTATAAAAAAACTCATTTCAATCATTGTCTTGTGTCTCTGGTCAGCCACAAGACTGACCAAAACAACTTATCAATGTTATTTGTTTTCTTCGAGCTTAGCAACAGCTGCTTCTAGCGCCTCGACACGTTCACGTAAAGAATCTACTAAAGCACGCTGAATATCGAACTCTTCGCGAGTCACTAAGTCCATCTTTGCAAAACCTTGAGCCATAAAAGCTTTTACGTTTTTCTCAATATCTGCTGCAGGGCTTTTTGCGATTAGCTCTTGAACGTTTTTTTGGAATTCTTCAAACATTTGATTAGGATTAATCATCGTTTTATCCTTGAAATAAAAATATACCCTGTATTGTACCTAATTTTTAAATAAAAAAGAAAGGTAGGCTCTTTTGAACCTACCTCTAGCAGTTAATAAGTCTTTGCTTTCCCTGTCTTATTTGCTAAAGCTAAACTTATCACCATCCACACCCACATAAATAGTATCTTTTGGTGAAAACTCGCCTTCTAAGATACGTTTTGATAAAGGGTTCTCAATATATTGTTGAATCGCGCGTTTTAGCGGACGAGCACCAAATACTGGATCAAAGCCACTTTCTGCGATTTTTGCCAAGGCTTCATCACTCACCTCCAAGCCCATTTCATGAGCTGCTAAGCGTTGTTCTAGACGTTTAAGTTGGATTTTAGCAATATCCGCAATATGTTTATTATCCAAACCGTGGAATACCACCACCTCATCAATACGGTTTAAGAACTCTGGACGGAAAGATTGTTTAAGCTCTTCCCATACCACGGCTTTTACCGTTTCATAAGGCTCTCCACTTAAGCCTTGGATTTGTGCTGAACCAATATTAGAGGTCATCACAATCACTGTATTTCTAAAATCGACAGTACGCCCTTGTCCATCGGTTAAACGACCGTCATCAAGCACTTGTAAGAGCACATTGAATACATCTGGATGTGCCTTTTCTACTTCATCTAATAGAATCACGCTATAAGGTTTGCGGCGAACGGCTTCCGTGAGGTAGCCCCCCTCTTCATAACCCACATATCCCGGAGGTGCACCGATAAGACGAGCGACAGAGTGTTTTTCCATAAACTCACTCATATCAATACGCACTAAATGTTCGTCAGAATCAAACAAGAAATTTGCCAATGCTTTTGTCAACTCTGTTTTACCCACACCAGTTGGACCTAAGAATAGGAATGAACCATAAGGCTTACTAGGATCAGAAAGTCCTGCTCGTGAACGACGAATCGCATCAGACACAAGGCGTACAGCCTCATCTTGACCAACGACACGTTTATGCAATTGGTCTTCCATTGTGAGTAACTTAGCACGTTCTCCTTGCATCATTTTTGATACAGGAATGCCCGTTGCACGAGAAACTACTTCGGCAATCTCTTCAGCACCTACTTCTGTACGCAATAACTTATGCTTTTGCTCCCCAGATTCTGCTGATTTTTCAGCGGCTTTGAGACGAGCCTCTAGTTCTGGCAATTTACCATATTGCAACTCAGATAATTTACCAAAATCACCCTTGCGTTGATACTCTGCCATTTCTGCACGTACGCGTTCGATTTCTTCTTTAATCGATTGTGTTCCCTGTACAGAGGCTTTTTCTGCTTTCCACACTTGCTCATAATCATCGTATTCGCGTTGTAACTTCGCCAACTCTTCTTCGATAATTTGTAAACGACGTTGTGACGCCTCATCACTTTCTTTGCGCACTGCCTCACGCTCAATTTTCAACTGGATAATACGACGATCCAAACGATCCATCACCTCGGGTTTTGAGTCGATTTCCATGCGAATACGTGCGGCCGCCTCGTCAATCAAATCAATCGCCTTATCAGGTAAGAAACGATCAGTGATATAACGATTACTTAATTCTGCTGCTGCAACAATTGCGGGATCGGTAATCTCAACACCATGATGGATTTCATAACGCTCTTGTAAACCACGTAAAATCGCAATAGTCGATTCCACATCTGGTTCATCCACAATCACTTTTTGGAAACGACGCTCTAATGCCGCATCTTTTTCAATATATTGACGATATTCATCTAAAGTCGTAGCACCGATACAATGGAGTTCACCGCGAGATAAAGCCGGTTTAAGCATATTCCCAGCATCCATCGCACCTTCTGCCTTACCTGCACCCACCATAGTATGAATCTCATCAATAAAAACGATATTCTGACCTTCGTCTTGTGCAAGCTCTTTTAGAACCGCTTTAAGTCGTTCTTCGAATTCACCACGGTATTTTGCCCCAGCGAGCAAAGAGGCTAAATCCAATGTTAATACTCGCTTACCACGCAACGACTCTGGTACCTCATCATTGACAATACGCTGTGCTAAACCCTCAACAATTGCTGTCTTACCAACACCAGGTTCACCAATCAATACTGGGTTATTTTTACTGCGACGTTGTAAGATTTGAATCGCTCGACGAATCTCATCATCTCGACCAATCACAGGATCAAGCTTACCTTGGCGAGCTCGCTCTGTTAGATCTGTGGTGTATTTCTTAAGTGCTTCTCGATTAGATTCTCCATCTTGTTCGGTTACACTACTTCCACCACGAACATCTTCTACCGCTTTTTCGAGTGCAGCTTTTTGTAGACCACATTCACGTAGAATTTGACCGATATCTGTTTTATCCTCTGCCAGTGCTAATAAAAATAACTCACTAGCAATAAAATTATCACCACGTTTAGCCGCCTCTTTATCAGTACGTAACAGCACTTGATTTAATGTACGACTAATTTGTACTTCATCCATACCCTCTACTTTTGGAAAGTTCTGAATGAGTGTCGCTAAACGTTTTTGTAAATTAGCGACTTGTACACCTGCACGTGCTAATAAGCTACCAATCCCTGAATCACTATCGGCTAACATCACCGATAATACATGGGCGGCTTCGATATATTGGTTATCATTGCGTACCGCTAAGCTTTGTGCATCACCCAAAGCCTGCTGGAATTTTGTTGTTAGTTTATCAAATCTCATTTTGGATTCCTTCTATTCTGTAGGGCTCTTGCCCTGATGAATCATATATTGGGGACAGATGATAAAATTCAAGAGCAAAATGGATAAAAATAGTGTATAAACACAACTCTACTACTCTCTCTTTATTTTTGCTATGCCGACCTTACTCACGCTTGATACTTGTGTACTGATGCATACATTTACCCGACAGCTATTATTGGCCTTACACCATGCGGGACTCATCACCCCTATCTGGTCAAATGAGATTGGACGTGAATGGTTACGTAATGCGCCCCGTATTTGGAAAGTTGAGCGTGATGTTGTCGCACAATTATGGGAAACTATGCAAACGACTCATCCTTGTGCCAATCTTGGGGATATTGAGGTCGATGAAATTTTATTTAAAAAAATTGATAAGAAAGATAGACATATTGCCGCTTGCGCCTATCAAGGGCAGCAAGCTTATGCACAAGAAGACAGTATCTTATTGACTTGGAATACGAAAGATTTTCACAAAAAAACCTTACGAGATTTAGGGATTACCTTAAAAACCCCTGAACAATATCTTAGTGAGTTATGGTCTAGTCATCAAACGCTACTTATTGAGCTTTTTCAGCAAAGTAAAGTGCACCATTTAACTCTAGGATTACCTGATTATCCTATCGAAGAATTATTAAAAAGAGACAAGCTATATCGAGTAGCAAAGTTATATCTTGCTACCCGACATAAAGATTAGCATCAGTTCTGTGTCGGCTTAGCTACTGTCGTGGCCTTAGGTTTAGCGACAGTTGGCTGTTTTTGTGATGATGACGGCTGAGTTGCTGGCTTTTGTGCAGGTGCAACTGACACCTACTGTTGCGGCAGCTGAGAGCCAATACGGATAGGTGCTATAGGCACTTCTTCATTAGGCGGAAGGACACGCACAAGGACTTCGTTGGCATCAACCATACTCATTTCTGTGCGTGCATAATCCTCAAGCGCTTGCGTACCTGATTTCAGGTCCTCAATCTCCGCTAACATCGCTGCATTACGCGCTGTCATCGCCTTATTAGTTTCTTGCTGTGCCTTTAATTGGAGATTCAGCTCATCCACTCGTTTATAGCCTGAATCACCCAAACGCAATGGATATTGAATCGCCAAACAAGCTAATACAAGAATAACTAATATATTACGCATATCAATAACAACAAATCTTAAGCTAAGTTATAGAAAGCGTCACGACCAGGATAAGTAGCAACTTCAGCTAACTCTTCCTCAATGCGTAGCAATTGGTTATATTTCGCCATACGATCAGAGCGAGATAAAGAACCTGTTTTAATTTGCATCGCATTCGTTGCAACTGCAATGTCGGCAATCGTTGAATCCTCTGTCTCACCTGAACGATGAGAAATCACCGCTGTATAACCAGCACGTTTTGCCATCTCAATCGCTGCAAACGTTTCAGTTAATGTACCGATTTGGTTAATCTTAATCAGGATAGAGTTACCGACACCTTGTTGGATACCTTGCTTTAGGATTTTTGTATTCGTCACAAATAAATCATCGCCCACTAATTGAACACGTTTACCTAATAAGTCAGTCAAGATTTTCCAGCCTTCCCAATCGTTTTCTGCCATGCCGTCTTCGATAGAAACGATAGGGTATTTATCGCACCAAGAGGCTAATAAATTAGCAAATTCTGCTGAAGTTAGTGAAATACCACCTTCACCGGCTAAATGATATTTACCGTCTTTGTAGAACTCAGAGCTTGCGCAGTCCAAACCTAATACGATATCCTGGCCTGCGACATAACCAGCTTGTTCAATCGCACGAAGAATTAATTGAATTGCCGCTTCATGATTCTCAACGTTCGGTGCGAAACCACCCTCATCACCTACCGCTGTAGACATACCTGCGTCATGAATGATTTTTTTCAATGCATGGAAAACTTCGGCACCCATACGTAATGCTTCGCGGAAACTTGAAGCACCTACAGGTAGAATCATAAACTCTTGTAAATCTAATGTATTGTTAGCATGTGCACCACCATTGATGACATTCATCATTGGCACAGGCATACTCATCGGACCGCTACCACCGAAATAGCGATAAAGTGATAGACCCGCTTCTTCAGCAGCAGCACGCGCAACTGCCATACTTACCGCTAAAATCGCATTTGCACCTAAACGCTCTTTAGTTTCTGTACCGTCTAAATCGATTAAGGTATTATCGATAAATGTTTGTTCTTGTGCATCTAAACCAATTAAGGCCTCAGAAATTTCTGTATTGATGTTTTCTACGGCTTTTAAAACACCTTTACCCAAGTAACGTGATTTATCACCGTCGCGTAACTCAATCGCTTCGCGCGCACCAGTTGAAGCACCAGAAGGTACTGCAGCACGACCCATCGCACCTGACTCTAATAGTACATCACACTCAACTGTAGGATTACCGCGAGAGTCTAATATTTCGCGACCAATAATATCAACGATTGCACTCATGAATTTTCCCTAAAAATAAAAATAAATCTGTCTAATCTCTTTACTAGCCTACTGACTACTAAAGTCCTTGAATAATACACATATCCACTTTAGCAGCACCTTCACGTGCATTACGTGCACGACGATACTGTGGTGAATGATAAAAATTTTGAGCCGCCTTGATATTTGGAAACTCAATGACAACGGTACGTTTTAAACTATTTCCCTCAAGCACTTGCTCTTCGCCACCACGAATAAGCACTTTTGCATCATGTGCTTTCATTGCTAAAGATGATAGAACTTTGTATTGTTCGTATTGTGCTGGATTAGTGACATCGACATGGGCAACAATATAAGCTTTCATACGTTTCCTTTTAATGGATTAGGTATTAAAGGTATTTTCTAAAAATGGTTGTGCTTTAACCGTTTCATCAATGGTTTTTAGAATACGTAATAAAGCGTCCATATGATGTAAAGGAACAGCATTGGGTCCGTCTGATAAAGCCTCACAAGGATTAGGATGGGTCTCCATGAATAGTCCTGCGACACCAGTCGCTACTGCTGCACGTGCTAATACTGGCACAAACTCACGCTGACCACCCGATGAGGTTCCCTGACCTCCCGGTAATTGCACCGAATGCGTCGCATCAAACACCACTGGACAATCCGTCTCTCGCATAATGGCGAGCGAGCGCATATCAGAGACTAAATTATTATAGCCAAACGAAACACCTCGTTCGCACACCATAATATTATTACCGTCACCACCCGCAGCCAATGCCGCATCACGTGCCTTATTAACAACTTGAACCATATCATGAGGCGCAAGAAACTGACCCTTTTTGATATTGACAGGTTTTAATGTCGCTGCACATGCTTGAATAAAATCTGTTTGACGACATAAAAACGCTGGTGTCTGTAAAACATCAACCACACTAGCGACTTCATCGACTTGAGAAATATCATGCACATCTGTCAATACAGGCACATTAAAGTGGTCACGTACGTCTGCTAAAATCTGCAACCCCTGTTCCATACCAGGACCGCGAAATGACTTACCTGAACTACGATTAGCCTTATCAAAAGAACTCTTATAGATAAAAGGAATCCCTAAGGATTGCGTTATTTCTACAAGACGACCACAGACTTCAAATGCCATATCACGAGACTCAATAACACAAGTCCCTGCAATCAGAAAGAAAGGCTTGTCCAGACCAATATCAAAATGCGTCAATTTCATCTTACTTTTCCGCTTTATAAGCTAAGGCTGCTTTAATATAGCTATCAAATAAAGGATGACGGCTACGAGGTGTTGACGTAAACTCTGGATGGAATTGAACCCCCATAAACCAACGATGATTTGGAATTTCCATAATCTCAGGAAGATTCTCTGTCGGTGTACGTGCACTAATTACCAAGCCAGCCTCTTCAAGACGAGGAACATAGACGTTATTCACCTCATAACGATGACGATGACGCTCTGTCACCTCATCACCATAGACTTTATGTGCCAATGTACCTGGTTTAATAGGTACAGTTTGCGCACCTTTACGCATCGTACCACCCAAATCTGAGTTCTCTGAACGTGTTTCTACTTTACCCTCTTTGCCTACCCATTCGGTAATTAAAGCGACCACTGGGTGAGGTGTTGATGGGTCTAATTCCGTACTATTGGCACCACCAAGTTGAGCCACATGACGTGCATACTCAATCGTCGCTAATTGCATACCTAGGCAGATACCTAAGTAAGGAATATTTTGCTCACGCGCATAACGAATGGCCTGAATCTTACCTTCAGTACCGCGTTTGCCAAAACCACCCGGCACCAAAATCGCATCAAGATCTTTTAAGCAAGCCGTCCCTTTTGACTCGATTTCTTCCGAATCAATGTATTCGATATTTACCTTGGTCTTATTATGAATACCTGCATGATTCAAGGCTTCGATTAGTGACTTGTAAGATTCAGTCAAGTCCACATACTTACCTACCATACCGATACGGATATCATGTTCTGGGTGCTCTAAGTCATAGACAATCTTATCCCATGCCGATAAATCTGCCTTTGGCGGATTAATGCCTAAAGCATCACACACTAATTGGTCAAGACCTTGTTCGTGAAGCATTTTAGGAATTTTATAAATCGTATCTGCATCCCACACAGAAATGACCGCATCTAATGGAACATTAGAGAATAAAGAGATTTTCGCACGCTCATCATCAGGAATAGGTCGGTCGGCACGACACAATAAGGCATTAGGATAGATACCAATCTCACGTAATTTCTGTACTGAGTGCTGCGTAGGTTTGGTTTTTAACTCACCTGCAGATGGAATAAATGGCACTAAGGTCAAATGCACAAAGGCTGCATTCTGGCGACCTACGCGCAAACTCATTTGACGTACGGCCTCAAGGAATGGCAAGGACTCGATGTCACCTACCGTACCACCAATTTCAACAATAGCGATATCTGCATGCCCATCGTAAGCAGACGCAGCACCACGCGCAATATGGTCTTGAATTTCGTTAGTGATGTGAGGAATCACTTGGACAGTTTTACCTAAGTAATCACCACGACGCTCTTTACGCAATACAGTTTCATAAATCTGACCTGTCGTAAAGTTATTCGATTTACGCATACGTGCTGAAATAAAACGCTCGTAATGACCCAAGTCCAAGTCTGTTTCAGCACCATCTTCCGTTACAAACACTTCACCGTGCTGTAAAGGACTCATCGTACCTGGATCCACGTTGATATATGGATCTAACTTCAACATAGTCACTCGAAGACCGCGCGATTCTAGAATCGCAGCTAAAGACGCGGCAGCAATCCCCTTACCTAAAGAAGAAACAACACCACCGGTAACGAAAACATATTTTGTCATGGAATTCATGCCCAGTCAGGGCTCAGTAGGAAAGTAAAATTATACCAAAATTTATCTTAAAAATACGTATATCGGACGACATGGAAAAATACTGGTGCTGCAAATAAGACAGAGTCAATTCTATCCATAACACCACCATGCCCTGCAATCATACGCCCCCAGTCTTTTGCTCCAAGACTGCGCTTAACAGCAGACAAGGATAAACCACCAAAAAATCCACAAATTACTATTAAAAAAGAAAACAAGGCCGCATAACCTACACTAAAAGGCGTAATCCACCATAACGATGTTCCAACAGCAATCGCCATAATGCTACCACCGATAAATCCTTCTACCGTCTTATTGGGGCTAACTGTTGGCGCAATAGGACGCTTACCGATAAGTTTACCCACAATATATTGGAATACATCACTCAACTGCACCACAATTAATAAGTAGAGCAATAGCATAAGCCCCTGTCCATCGTATTCTACATTGGTTAATAACAACAAGGCAGGTGCATAACTTAAGCAATAAATCGTTAGCATCATTCCCCATTGGATTTTAGCTGTACGTTCAAAAAATCGCTCAGTATCACCAGATAAAGCCTGAATCGTAGGCAACACAATAAAACCGTATACAGGCAAACAGATGACAAACATACCATACCAATCCGTACCAATCAGTATATATTGCACAGGAATAGCCACATAAAAGCACAATACCAATGCCCAATAATCCGATCGCTCTGTCGGTGTCAGCGTCATAAACTCACGCAAAGCAAAAAAGGACAACATGGCATATAAAATCAGCGTAGCCGTCTTACCAAAAATAAAACAGATGACCAATACAGCCACCATTGCCCACCAGGCATTGATACGTTGGTTAAGATTACCCACCACTTCTGATGTTGGATGCTTTAGAGCCAAACGCTGACCAATCAAGGTGGCGATAGCCAAAATGACTAATAACCCTAGTAAAACCCACCAAAACTTATCAGGAACACTTGCAAATAAATTTTGCCAAAAATCAAACATTTTTTTCTCCCTGAGGTTGGACTTCTACTTGATGGCTTGCTTGCCCTACTGTAGTTGACACAGCGTCTTCTGTTGCTTTCTCTGATATATTACTATTCACTCTATCGGGGGAGCGAAACTTGCCTCGTTTAAGCTTGCGACGATTATAGCTATCCTGAGGCAAGGCACCTTCTGGTTTTGAGAGATCAATCACGGCTTGTCTTGCACGCTCGAGAAACTCCTCTTTACTTTCTTCTAAGTCTATTTCTAATGGTGCACCAAAGGTTGCCATACAGCTCACAGGCAATGGCAATAAGGCTCCTTTAGGCAAGCTACGACGCGTATTGGCTAAATACACAGGAATATATTCCACATGAGGATAACGACGAGAAAGATGATAGAGCCCCGACTTAAATGCCGTTGGTTCTGCCTCATAACGACGAGTTCCCTCTGGAAAAATAATCAATGAGTCCCCCTGATCCAAGGCCTCATAAAGTGGTTTTAAAGGGTCATCCTCGCCATTACCTGAACGCTCAATCAACACAACATTGAGTGCATCCTTGGCAATAATGCCCCGAATCCCCCCTTTACCCCAATAATCTTTCGCTGCAACAGGACGGGTAATTTTACGTAATTCAGGATCTAACGAAGACCAGATCGCCATCGTATCCAGATGGCTCGAATGATTAGCAAAATATACACGTTGATTTTTAGAAGGCGTAGTATGGCGCCAATACGCATAAGCGCCAATCATAATTTTTGTTAGACTGGATAAAAAAGTTCCAAGCATATTTTTATTTTCCATGTAATTGGTTTAACGCTTTTGCAATTGCCAACAGGCGTGTTATACACGTTGTGGCACTACCGATAATCAATAAGCCAAGACTCACGTACATCACATAAAACGTCTGACTAAGCCACCATTCACCAGCAGCTAAAATACTCGCTCCTGTTAATAATGCCATACGATGTTGCTTAGCCATAGGACCTATAAACGATTGTGGCAAACCTAAACTACCGCCTAAGGTACGAATATAGGCTGTCGCCATCGCAAATAAAGAAAGCACTAAGCCCCATACAAAAGCATCTATCGCATATGCAAAGCCTAGAAAAAACAAGGTATCTGCCACACGATCAGGCACCTCATTATATAAGCCACCTACGGGACTCGACTTGCCCCCCTCTACCGCAACCATACCATCAAATAAATTGCATAAAAGTCTTAATTGTACACATACTGCCGCTAATATTAACTTCCACTCCACTTCTGTTTTGGTAATAACACTGACATAAAGCACAGCCCCCACCAGTGCAAAGACCATGCTTAATATAGAAATCTGGTTTGGACTAGGGAAGTCTCGCTTAGCAAGATAGGCTGCTATTTTCTGGATGATACTATTGGATCGAACCGACAAAGGACGTCGATTATCTTCTACCATACTGCCTCCCTTTCATAAAATCGAAATAATTATTCTAGCCCAAATATTTCTCTATCAGTAATAAAAATTCAATCCTTAACAGGGAAGAAAAAAACTTTTTCAGAAAAAAACGACCGATAAGTGTCTCAGATACTCTATAATAGAGGTATGGAGAAAAATATTTCTTAATTTTTATCCCTCTCTTAAAAAGGAGTTTCTATGTTTCCAGAATACCGTGATTTAATCTCTCGCCTAAAAACTGAAGATGCACACTTTGCTCGCTTATTCGAAGAGCACAATGAATTGGATCATCAAATCATTCGTTTAGAGCAAAATCCTGTCACTAGTAATGCAATTGAGATTGAAACACTAAAAAAACAAAAGCTAGCACTTAAAGATCAACTTTACGTCATTCTCAAAAAAGCATCTGAGGCTTAACCCCTCACCGATAACAAAACGAATTTCCCTTTTCAAAGAAATTTCGTTTAGAATGAAAGCAACTCGATTTGAGTTGCTTTTTTTATGCCCTACTATGGACTCACTACAAAGTATTCGCGTTTTCTGCCAAGTGGTACGTTTAGGTAGTTTTACCGCTGCGGCCGAGTTTCTTGATATTTCAACAGCTATGGCAAGCAAACATATCAATAGCTTAGAGCAGCGTGTTCAAGCTAAACTGCTTAATCGAACTAGTCGTAAATTAAGCCTGACTGAACTCGGTGAACACTACTACCAACAATGCCTCATTGCCCTACAAACTCTCGATAATGCCCAACTCGAAGTTCAGCAAGGCACGATTAGCCCTAAAGGAACTTTAAAAATCACGATTCCTCTTATCTGCTGCACCCCTTACTTTGCTAATATTCTCAAAGAGTTCCGTGATCGTTATAGTGATATTCAACTCTCTATCTATTTAGAAAATAAACATACGAATCTAGTAGCCGATGGTTTTGACTTAGCGCTACGTTCTACCAAAACTATCGAACCCGGTCTGATTGCCAAGCCGCTCACCAAGGTAAAATTTAAACTCGTTGCTAGCCCTAGTTATATTATGCGCTATGGACAGCCACAGGATTACCAAGACCTCAAAAACCATTTTGGTATTGTTCCTAATTACGCTCAGCTACATCTCCCTATGCAACCGATTGTGGACACCAATAATACCCTTATGATAAGAGAATTAGCGCTTACTGGAATGGGAATTGCTTACTTACCTGATTGGCTTACTGACGAATATATTCAAAGCGGTAAACTTGTCAGTGTCATCCCTAATAGCGAGGATTTTCTAGACCCTACTATCTACGCAGTCTATGTAGATCGTAAATTCTTAAGTGCCAAAATACGAACATTTATTGACTTCCTAGTTGAGAAAACCGCTTCTCATAAACATAAATAATACAATCATGAAAACTAAAGCCTACGCCAATCACGCCCCCAATCAACCTTTATCATTGTTCCACTTTGATCGTCGCGAGCTACGTGACGATGATATTGAATTTGACGTTTTATTTTGTGGTGTCTGTCATTCTGACCTACACCATGTCGCTGGTGATTGGAAGACAAACTACCCTTGCGTACCTGGACATGAAATCGTCGGTCGCGTATCTAAAATAGGGAAAAACGTTACACAGTTTAAAATAGGTGATGCTGTCGCTGTGGGTTGTATGGTGGATTCTTGTCAGCACTGTCGCCCTTGTTTAAATCAATTAGAACAATACTGCGAAGAAGGAGCAACTTTCACCTACAACGATACCGATCGTCAAGATAAACAAGCTACATTTGGTGGTTATAGCGAACGCATGGTCGTCCGAGAAAAATTTGCTCTGCACGTACCTGAGCATCTAGATTTAGCCGCTGCTGCTCCCCTGCTATGCGCGGGAATTACTGTGTATTCACCACTCAAACATTGGAAAGTACAAGCAGGCTCAAAAGTGGGTATTATTGGATTAGGTGGACTCGGACATATGGCGATTAAACTTGCTCGTGCGATGGGTGCAGAAGTCACCCTCTTTAGCCGTAGCCCAGATAAAGCGGAAGATGCTCAACGTCTAGGTGCCCACCATATCGTACTATCTAGTGATAAGACGCAGATGAAAGCCGTTGCCAATACGCTTGATGTCATTATTGATACCGTACCCTATGCGCACGACTTACAGCCATACCTTCAGACTCTCACCTTAGATGGCACCTTAGTCTTAGTCGGTTTGATCGATAAAATTGAACCGAGTTTCAATAGTGCCCCATTGGTTTTAGGTCGTCGTTCAGTCGCTGGCTCTCTGATTGGTGGTATTGCGGAAACACAAGAAATGCTTAATTTCTGTGGTCAGCATAATATCGTTTCTGATATTGAGTTAATCCCTATTCAAGAAATCAATCACGCCTATGAGCGTATGCTAAAAAGTGATGTGAAATATCGTTTTGTCATTGATATGTCCTCTTTAAAACAAGAGTCACTATAAAACTATCCGTCTCTTTTATTGAGTACTATACTGTTGCCCATATCAATCCCCATAAGAGTCTAACTTATGGGGAAACAGTTCATTACAAGGACAACTTCAATACGAGCTTTTTAGTTCACCACATAGATTTTATATCGGCATTGGAATAGCACCTTCCATTTCCTCGAGTGAAATAGATAAGCCCTCGGGGAGATTCTCTGCGCTAAGTTGTAAGATTTCTAATAACTTACGATCAATACGGCGAATATGATGGCTATCATTGACCAGTGATTTAAATTCAGCCCGATCAATGACTTTCTCACGCAATTTATCTAAATAGTCATTTTGAATACTAATATCAAAACTGTTGGTATGATGACGAAAATCTTCGAATAAAGCTTGCCAATCCGCTGATTTAGATGAAATTAAGGATAGTCTCACAAAATGCTGTAACGACGTAAATAAATGCTGACGTAAATGCATATGAGCAGCAAACATGGGCGAGTTTGGTGAAGAGAGTGATGCATACATATGTTTCTGCAAACCTTTCCCCTCTTTTACCGCATCTAATAAATGCGAGCCCGCCAGATAGAGTTGGAATAACTGGTCACGCACATCTGTACTGCTCACACTCATACGACTATTAAAATCCAAAATCTCACTAAAGAGCTTTTTAATCTGCTCCTCATACATACTTTTAGCATCTAATGTTAAGGGCGCTTGTGGCGCTTCTAAAACTTCCTTATTATCAATCGCATACATACGAGAAATTGGAATATAAGCAGCTCGACACAAGACCTCTAAACACAACACCATCAAATGTTTGGTTTCCCAGAAAATAGCCCTTAATGCTGTGTCACTTGATAGCAACATATTATTATCTAAATAACGTGCCTTAACCGCTTCTTCCACTTTCTCTGGCTGAACCACCATTTGATTTTCTGGTAATAAATTCGTCTGAGATTTGCTCGGCAACCATTTGCGCAATAAAGTTGCCAACCGCTCTTGCATCGGCCAGAAAACAAGTACGCCTAAGACATTGAATAAGGTATGGAATAAAGCTAATTGAAGTAAATTATTCATACCTGCCATCTCACCTACCCATTTCGTAAAATACGTTAATGGAATCCACAAAATGAGTGAAAGTACAGCAGTAACAACATTGAACATTAAATGAGCCAAGGCAAGACGCTGACCACTACGTGCACTACCCAGCATACCTACCAAGGCGGTGGATAAGCTAGATCCAACATTGGAACCAATCGCAATAGCAAAGGACTGATCGATACTCAATTGACCACCTGCCAATGCCGCTAAGGTCAAAATCAGTGTCGCATGTGTGGATTGCAAGACGACTGTCAGTAGCAAACCAATCAATGAGAATACCAACACATTCATAATGCCAGAGAGTTGGTATGAGGCAAAATCTACCTGCCCACCAATACCCTCAAAACCCAGTTTTAATGTATCAATACCCAAGAAGATTAAAGAGATACCAACAAATACTCGACCAATTGATTTAATCCTTCCTTTAAAAAAGGAGGCAATAATTCCAAACACAAACATAGGCACAGACATTGGGCTAAGACTAATCCCTTGTCCGACCATGGCGAGCAACCAAATACCACTTGTCGCCCCCAAATTAGTCCCTAAAATGATGGCAATACCACCCGCTAAGGTGACTAACCCGGTTCCTAAAAAAGCGATAGTCAATAAAGACACTAACGTCGTTGATTGCAAAATAAAAGTGGCTAACATACCAAACGCCATGCTACGCGTAGGTGTCGCTGTACTCTTGGCCATCAGTCGCTCTAAAGAACCACCTGCTGCATTATTCAGACCTTCTTCGATACATTGCATACCAAATAAGAATAAAGCAAGACCATAGCAAAGCTTAAGCCACGAAGGACTAAAACCAAAGCTAATACCCAAGCCTACCAAAACGACAAGTAGCAAAGCGTATTTCACAATACGTGTTGGAAATTGTTTAACCATGACAAAATCACTGGCAAACCGACATGGTCGATGCTGCCTATATCAAAACTATATGACAAATTGATGAAATGTATAAGTATAGCCGTTTTGTGTGGTGTATGTACGTCAGATACGAAAAAAGCACTTACCGAAGTAAGTGCTTTAAGAATTCTTGGCTGCCCCAACTGGGTTCGAACCAGTGACCTGCGGATTAACAGTCCGTCGCTCTACCGACTGAGCTATGGGGCAATCATATTGGGCTGATGTTGGCTGCCCCAACTGGGTTCGAACCAGTGACCTGCGGATTAACAGTCCGTCGCTCTACCGACTGAGCTATGGGGCAACATCAGAATGAGAATTATGACAAAAGCTAATGCACATTGCAAGTCATCTTATTTAAAAATGATGATTTGTTGTATTTTTGATACATCATAAACATAATTTCATATGATTAAATCATCATCACCCACCGCCAACTTTACCCTCCCTCCGTTACTCGTTCAACTTTTTTATCCTCTATACTTTCTTAAGAAAACCGATGAGAATTCCTTAAGATTATCTTAAGCTTTCTCAGGTTTAATAACAACTATGGCAAATACGCTAGTTTATTCAACAATGTATTCATATATTATTTAGCGATAGCCTAATCAATATTTATCTCTTCAAAAAATTTAAAGGATTTTATGATGTTAAAACAAATTTTATTCTCTCTTTTTGCGCTTTCTCTTTCTAGCGCTGCTTTGGCCAGCACAAACTGCACCCATTACCCAGAAAATGAACGTATTCCTGCTGTCAAATTTCAACAAAACCTAGAAAAACAAGGTTATAAAATTCACTCTTTTGATACTGATGATAATTGCTATGAAATTGAAGGAATCAATCCCAAAGGCGAACGTGTCGAGGTAAAATTTGACATGAAAACAGGTGAAGTTGTTCGCAGCAAGCTTGACCATGACAATCACTAATTAAATTTCAACAGATAATGCGCATCTTATTACTTGAAGACGACCCTCTAATTGGCGATGGACTTTTACATGGTTTACAAAAGCATGGCTTTAGCGTTGATTGGTTTAATAACGGTCTTCACGGTAAAGATGCGCTCAGCTACGCCCCCTATGACGCTGTTGTCCTTGACCTTGGTTTACCTCAGGTAGATGGCATGGATATTTTGGCACATTGGCGTCGCCAACAACTTGATACGCCCGTCCTTATTTTGACAGCTCGCGATGCCTTGCCTGATCGCCTGGCTGGGCTTAATGCTGGCGCAGATGACTATCTTTGCAAACCCTTTGCTTTAGACGAAGTGATTGCACGATTATTAGCTCTTATTCGTCGCAGTAAAGGTAAATCTAGCTCAATACTTAGCTATGGTGCCCTAAGTCTAGATTCTCATCGCAAATCAGCGACCTTGCACGGACAGGCACTCACGCTAACACAACGTGAATATATTCTTCTTGAGTTATTACTCTTGCAATCGAAACAAATTCTCAGCCGCGCCCAGATAGAAGACAAGCTTTATAGTTGGGATCAAGAAGTAGAAAGCAACGCTGTCGAAGTACATATTCATAATTTACGTAAAAAAATCGGCAAAGACTTTATCCTCACTCGTCGTGGACTAGGTTATCAACTCGGTGAAGCCCCTTAATATCTATGAAAGCTACTACCAGTATTCAACGTCGCCTTATTACCTATTTAAGCAGTGGTCTTTTATCATTATGGCTGGCTATCGCTATTGGTAGTAGCTGGGCATCATTTCATGAAATTAATGAAATTGTCGATACCCAAATGCTACATACAGCTAATCTTATTCAACAAGCCTCTCCAAACTTCCAAGCAAACACTATTGTTAGGGATATTGAGGATGCTATAGACGGCAATAAAGGCTATGCTGATGACGATGACTTTGGTTTTGCCATCTGGGATGCGCAAGGAAAGCTTTTATTTGCTGATGAAAAAGGACAACATTTCCCTTATAGCACTCAATCCGGCTTTCATGGCAAAACCTATCTTTGGAATATCCATAGCTGGCGCTATGTGTATTTAACTGATGCTAATCGCACTATCGCTGTCGGTCAAACTATGGAAGAGCGTTTTGAAATGCTCTTTAATGCTTTGTGGGTACAACTATCCCTCATATTATGTTCTATCCCTCTTCTTTTAATTCTCATCCTCTATGGTGTACGTCGTGGTCTATCTCCACTTAAAATACTGACACAAGAATTACAAGCACGAGATGCCAATAGCCTACAAGCCGTATCAGAAAACGTCCCTCAGGAAACAAAACCACTCGTACAAGAAATTAATCATTTATTAACGCGTCTTAATGCCTCTATCCAAAAAGAACGACGCTTTACCTCAGATGCAGCACATGAGTTGCGTAGCCCATTGGCCGCCTTAAAGGTTCAAGCGGAAGTACTCTCCATGAGTGAGGATAAAGAAGAACAACTCCATCACCTGCTTAATATGCAAGCCAGTATTGAGCGTGCAAATCGCTTAACCGAGCAACTCTTAATTCTTTCTCGCCTTGATCCTATGCAAGGCATTCCTGATAGCCAGCCGATTGACTGGGCTCACCTTATTCCTCAAACCTTACAAAGCGTCAATTTGGCTGCAAGAGAAAAGCGTATTCGTCTCAAACTAGATTGCGATATTGGCTTAGAAAATGCTTTACCATTACAAGGTAATTCTTTGCTTATTCAAACGATGCTTCGTAATTTACTCGATAATGCTATTCGCTATAGTCCAGAGCAGACAGAGGTTACGCTTTCTCTTTCTGATTCACAGATTAGCGTCACCGACCAAGGTCCGGGAATTAATCCCAAAGAAATCAATCGCATTAAAGAACGCTTTTATCGCCCTGCAGGTCAAACGCAACAAGGTAGTGGTTTGGGTTTTTCTATTATAGAAAGCATTGCACACTTACATCATTTAAAGCTGCAACTCATTAATAATCCAACCCAAGGATTAACCGTGACTCTCCACAAAGCATAAGCTCCTTTTTACCCTAAAAATATCGGATACTGTGCTACACCATAAATATCACGGAGAACCTATTGCAGGAAGTCATAACTCTAATAGGAATATATAAGAAATTGAAACAAAAAAGCTAAGTTCCATCAGGATACTTAGCTTTTTATTGAGATAATTTTATAGAGGTAAAAGTCTTTACCTTAATTCAAGGCACTTTGGATTATAAGCCTTCACGAGCAGCACGTTTACGCTCATGCTCTAATAAGTAGCGTTTACGTAGACGAATGCTCTTCGGCGTCACTTCTACCAGCTCATCATCATCAATAAACTCTACCGCATACTCTAGCGTTAACTTAATCGGTGGCACTAAGCGAACCGCTTCGTCCGTACCTGAAGCACGGATATTGGTCAGTTGCTTACCCTTGATTGGATTAACCACTAAGTCATTATCACGGCTATGAATACCAATAATCATACCCTCGTACAATGGCTCACCTGGAGAAACAAACATACGACCACGGTCTTGTAGCTTCCATAGTGCATAAGCTACTGCATCGCCATTATCCTGACTAATTAATACGCCGTTACGACGCTCACCAATACTACCCTCACGCACAGGCGCATAGTCATCAAAAATATGACTCATCAAACCTGTACCTCGTGTCATTGATAAAAAGTCGCCTGAGAAACCAATCAAGCCACGTGCTGGAATACGATATTCTAGACGTGTACGACCACGACCATCTGACTCCATATTGAGCAATTCACCCTTACGACGACCTAACTCTTCCATCACACCACCTTGGTGCTCATCTTCTAAGTCAATCGTCAAAAGCTCCATTGGCTCGCAACGCACACCATCAATTTCTTTGAATACTACACGTGGACGAGATACTGCTAACTCATAACCCTCACGACGCATATTTTCTAATAAAATGGTTAAGTGTAATTCACCACGACCATTAACCTCAAATACGGTATCATCATCTGTATCATTAACGCGTAAAGCTACATTAGATTTTAACTCTAGATTTAAACGATCGCGAATTTGACGACTTGTTACAAACTTACCCTCACGACCAGCCAACGGTGAAGTATTCACCATAAAGTTCATCGTTAATGTAGGCTCGTCAATTTTTAACATAGGTAAGGCTTCTTGATTAGCTGGATCACATAAAGTACAACCAATACCAATCTCATCAATACCGTTAATTAATACAATATCACCTGCCTCAGCAGAATCCACTAATTCACGGTCTAAGCCTTTGAATTTTAGTACTTGGTTAATACGACCCTTGATTGGCTCACCCTCAGGACCAAACTTCACCACGACATCTTGACCAGGACGAACACGACCACGGTTAACGCGACCTACACCAATTTTACCCACATAGCTGTTATAGTCTAGAGAAATAATTTGTAGTTGTAATGGACCGTCCACATCATCGTTACGCACTGGGACATGCTTAAGAACTGTGTCAAATAATGGACGCATATCGCCACTGCGGACATCTTCTGTGAGACCCGCAAAACCGTTTAAGCCTGAAGCATAAACGATAGGGAAATCTAACTGTTCGTCAGTTGCACCTAATTTATCAAATAAATCAAAAGTCGTATTAATCACATAATCAGGACGAGCACCTGGACGGTCAATTTTATTGACGACTACGATTGGTTTTAGACCTAATGCCAATGCCTTTTTCGTCACAAAACGTGTTTGTGGCATTGGACCCTCTACTGAGTCCACCAATAGTAATACACCGTCAACCATCGATAATACACGCTCTACTTCACCACCGAAGTCCGCGTGTCCTGGAGTATCCACGATATTAATGTGTGTACCTTCGTACTCTACCGCACAGTTTTTAGAAAGAATCGTAATACCACGCTCTTTCTCGATATCATTAGAGTCCATCACACGTTCTGCAACGTGTTGATTATCACGGAATGTACCTGATTGGCGTAATAGTTGGTCAACCAGCGTTGTTTTACCATGGTCAACGTGAGCAATAATAGCAATGTTACGGAGCGCGCGGCTCATAGTGTTTCCTTTTGTCTTAATTTTTCCGGCAATAAGTCCGGAGGTAAATCATTGAGTGATAGCAATACGCTTTGAGGATTTTCTAAGGTTTGAAAATCTTCTAGCGTAATCGCATCGGTTAATTTAAATGGTCCTACTGAAGTGCGTCGTAAAGCACGTAAATGCGCAAAACAACCTAAAGCACGACCGATATCTTGTGCTAATGTACGGATATACGTGCCTTTACTACAAAATACATCCAGTACAATTTCGGTTGCTGAAAACTCAGCAATCTGAATATCATATATCGTTACTTGACGAGGCTCACGCTCTAACTCAATGCCCTGACGAGCATATTCATATAAAGGTTTACCGTCTCGTTTAAGTGCCGAATACATCGGCGGAATTTGTTCAATCACACCTAAAAACTGTGGCAATACGGTCTCTAATTGCGCTAAGGTGATTCCTGCAAACTCAGCAGCTTGTTGCACCACTTCACCAGTTAGATCACCAGAATCTGTCTCGCTACCCAAGGTCAATGTTGCACGATAACTTTTATCGACATTCAGCATGGCTCCACAAATTTTTGTGGTTTTACCAAAGCAACAAATTAAGAGACCCGTTGCAAAAGGATCTAATGTCCCTGTATGCCCTGCTTTTTTGGCATCCAGTTTACGACGTGCTTTTTGCAAGGCATGATTGCTAGACCCACCTTCTGGTTTGTCTAACAACAGCACACCGTCAATTTCCTGACCTTTTTTTCGACCCATTTTATATCCCTACGAATAAAATGCTTTATCCTCGAATTTTCGGTGGCTCAAAATCTGCCACTTCGTCTTCTTCTGGGAAATCTTCTGGTCGATTAGCACGATCAATTAGCTTAGTCATCTCCATACCATGTGCTAATTGATTGTCATGGTGGAAATGCAAAGTGGGTACCGTATGGATATGTAGCATTTTAAAGAGTAATGAGTGTAAGTACCCTGCTTTTTCATTAAGTGCATCTAATGCCACTTCTGGCTCTGCACCCAATACTGTGAAATAAACTTTAGCATGCGCATAATCAGGACTCAGCTCTACACCCGTCAGCGTAATTAGTCCTGAGCGCGTACCCAACTCACGTTGAATAAGTTGGGCTAAATCTTTTTGAATTTGCTCTGCGAGTCGCAAATTACGGCTCGCAGGTGCTTTACTTTTGTGTCGTGTCATAACTTATAGCGTACGAGCGATTTCTCGGATTTCAAAGACTTCAAACTGGTCGCCCACTTCAATTTCATTATTACCACGTAAAGTGATACCACAATCAAAGCCTGACTTAACCTCTTTGGCGTCATCTTTGAAGCGTTTGAGTGAGTCTAATGAACCTGTCCAAATCACCACGTTATTACGTAATTGACGAATTTGTGAATCACGGCGTACGACACCATCTGTCACCATACAACCGGCTACCGTACCGATACGCGAAATACGGTAAACTTCACGTACATCTACCATACCGATAATTTCTTCGCGTTTTTCTGGTGCTAACATACCTGACATCGCGGCTTTTACTTCGTCTACTGCATCATAAATGATATTGTAATAACGAATATCTACACCACTTGTCTCAGCTAATTTCTTCGCATTTTGGTCAGCACGTACATTGAAACCAATGATAACCGCTTGAGAAGCAATAGCTAAGTTAACATCACTCTCAGAAATACCACCTACCGCGGCATAAACAACTTGAACGCGAACCTCATCACCTGACAGTTTCAATAAAGACTGTGCCAATGCTTCTTGTGAGCCCTGTACATCCGTTTTAATGATGAGTGATAATGTTTTTTGTCCCTCTGTATTTTGGAACATATTCTCTAATGTCTGTGCATGACGACGTGCTAATTCTGCATCACGCGCCTTAGCTTGGCGGAATAAAGCAATCTCACGTGCTTTACGCTCATCTAAAAGGACTTGTACTTCATCACCTGCTGCAGGAACATCTGTCAGACCTTGAATCTCTACTGGATATGAAGGACCTGCAGACTCAACGCTCTTGCCATGTTCGTCTAACATCGCACGTACACGACCAAAGGTAGAGCCAGCCAGTACAGCATCACCACGTTTAAGCGTACCAGACTGTACAAGTACCGTCGCTACTGCACCACGACCTTTATCAAGGCGAGCTTCAATTACTAGACCCTTAGCTTGTGTATCAACAGGCGCTTTTAACTCAAGCATCTCAGCTTGTAAAAGAACGTTTTCTAATAAGTCATCAATACCTTGACCAGTCTTAGCGGATACAGGTACAAATGGTGAGTCACCACCATATTCCTCTGGCACGACTTCCTCAGCTACTAACTCTTGCTTTACTCGCTCTGGATTTGCATCAGGTTTATCAATCTTATTAATAGCCACCACTAATGGCACACCAGCGGCTTTAGCATGACGAATCGCTTCTTTAGTTTGTGGCATCACACCGTCATCGGCCGCCACAACAAGAATCACAATATCCGTTGCCTGAGCACCTCGAGCACGCATCGCCGTAAACGCTTCGTGACCCGGTGTATCCAAGAAAGTCACCACACCGGCATCGGTTTTAACGCGATATGCACCAATGTGCTGAGTAATACCACCCGCTTCACCTGAAGCCACCTTCGCACGACGAATATAGTCAAGTAAAGAAGTCTTACCATGGTCAACGTGACCCATGACCGTCACCACTGGTGGACGAGGTAAAGACTCAACTTCACGAACCTCTACGTCCTCATCTAAGAAGGCTTCTGGGTCGTCTAATTTCGCTTGAACCGCGGTATGACCAAACTCTTCGACCACAATCATCGCTGTATCTTGGTCTAATGGTTGGTTAATTGTCACCATCTGTCCCAACATCATCAGCTTTTTAATCACTTCTGCTGCTTTAACAGACATCTTATGCGCTAACTCAGCTACCGTAATCGTTTCGGGTACATGAATCTCACGTGCAATAAATTCAACTACTTGTGGCTGACGTTGCTCTTGTTGTTTGTTCTTATGTTTGTTACGAGAACCACCAGCACGCCAACCGTCCTCATCACCTTTTAATACACTGCGTTTATCATTACTCGGTGCTTTCTTCGCATTGCGAGCACCGTCAGTCCAGTTTTTATCAACTTCGCCACTTTTCTTCGCAGTGCCTTTCACCTCTTTTTTGCCTGACTTTTTAGTCACTTGCTCTTCTTCTACTACCGCAGGAGCTGCTTTCGCTGGTTTAGCTGGTTTGCGCAATAAATCACGAATCGCTGCTGCTTCGTTTTCCACTTTCTTGCGAGCATGCTCGCGCTCAGCATGATTCATTGATGGTTTAGCTTGTGGGGCTGATTTAACAGGCTCTGATTTAGGCTTGTCTGCTTTAACCTCTGGTTTAGACACTTCTGGTTTTGTCTCTTTCGCTGGTTGCGCTGCTTTATTCGCTTCTACAACAGGCGCCACCTTAGCTTCTTCTTTCGATGTAGCTTGAGGTTCAGCCTTAGCCTCTAACTTATCTTGCACAGGAGTTTCGATAAGTGCTGGCTTTGCCTCAGCAATCGGTGCAGTAGTCTGAGGGGCAACAGCCTGCTCTTTTGCTTCTACAGCCACCACTTGAGCAACCGGAGACGTAGCCTCGGCAACCTCTTTTGGTGTTGATTCAACAGCTTTAACAGGGGCTTCCACCTTGTCTACCACTGGAGATGGCGTTGTTGCGGTTTTAGCTTCTTGAGTAGCCGCCTTAATCTCTGCCTTTGTAATTTCAGGAGACACAACAACACGTTTTTTGCGCACCTCAACTTGTACTTTAGAGCCATCCGCTTGGCGAATTTCCGACTTTTTAGTACGCGTTAACGTGATTTTCTTTTTCTCTTTTTCACCATGTTCGTGCTTCAGCATTTTCAGCAATTTTGCTTTATCTTCTTCCGTCACAACATCATTTGCCGATTTAATCGTCGAGCCTGCTTGACGGAGTTGATCTAACAAAACTTCAACTGGCTGTTTTATTTCTTCAGCAAACTGTGAAACAGTGGTATTTGACATTCGGTTCTCTTTCTTAACAACTAAAATAATTTATCAATAACTCGTTAAATCACATTATTCAAACCAATGCGCACGCGCACTTAGAATAATTTGACCAGCTTCTTCTTCTGATACAGAAAGAATCTCAGCCAACTCATCGCTAGCCAATTCTGCTAAATCATCACGTGTTTTAACCTCTGCTTGTACAAGTTTAGCAATACGTTCAGCATCTAAGCCTTCTAAACCGACAAGATCTTGCGCACTTTCTACCGCCTCTTCGCGAACAATCGCTTCTGTTAATAAAGCGGCACGGGCACGGCTACGCAATTCGGCAACTAACTCCTCATCAAAGCCATCAATATCTAATAGCTCTTGCTCAGGAACATACGCCACTTCTTCTAAACCTGTAAAGCCTTCTTCAATAAGTACAGACGCAACTTCTTCATCCACATCTAGCTTATCTTCAAATAATTTCAAGAGTTTGGCATTTTCTTCTGCCTTACGATTATTACTCTCTTCAGCCGTCATAATATTAATTTGCCAACCTGTCAGCTCAGAAGCTAGACGGACATTTTGACCACGGCTACCAATGGCTTTCGCTAAGTTCTCTTCGTCAACCACAACATCCATTGTTTTCTTGTCTTCTTCGACAACAATAGACTCTACTTGTGCTGGTGCTAAAGCCGCAATCACAAACTCGGCAGGAACATCAGACCATAAAACAATATCCACTTGCTCACCAGCAAGCTCATTACGAACAGCACTCACTCGTGAGCCACGCATACCGACACAAGTACCGATAGGATCAATACGTTTGTCGTAAGCAACCACTGCAATTTTGGCACGAATACCAGGATCACGTGCAGCCGCTTTAATCTCTAATAAACCTTGTTCAATCTCAGGCACTTCGTTTTCAAAAAGCTCACGAATAAACTCAGGCGCCGTACGAGAGAGCAACACTTGTTGGCCACGTAAATTGTGATCAACTTTTTCGACCCATGCACGTACACGGTCACCTGAACGCAAGTTCTCTTTTGGAATCATTGCTGAACGAGGCAAACGAGCTTCCACCTTACCGATTTCAACGATTGCATCACCTTTATCCATGCGCTTAATCGTACCTGACACAATACTATCGCCACGCTCTAAGAACTCATTAAGCACCTGCTCACGCTCCGCATCACGGATACGCTGAAGAATGGCTTGTTTCGCCACTTGCGCACCAATACGACCAAAGTCCTCAATTTCGAGGTCTTGTTGGATATACTCACCCACTTTGATACCAGGCTGGATTTCTTGGGCATCACTCAATAACTCTTGACGTTCTGGCTCTTGAAGACCAGCTTCATCAGGCACAACTAACCAACGACGCACACCACTGTGTGCACCAGTTTGGCGATTAATCGTCACGATAATGTCAGCATCTTCTTTAAAACGCTTTTTCATTGCTGACGCTAAAGCACCCTCTAAGGCACTAAACACAACTTCTGCTGGTACATTTTTCTCATGTGCAAGTGCATCAACAAAATGAAGAATTTCACGACTCATTTCTTTTTACCTTTGAAATCCAAAACGGGATCAAGCTTAGCTTTATCTACATCTTCGTAAACAAACTCAACCACTTGCGTCTCGTTCTTTTTAACCTCGAATGTTAAGCAGAATGTATTGCTCTGCTCATCTTTAATTGATAAAACACCATTAAAAACCTTACGATTATCAATCGGTGTATGTAATTTAACTTCTACTCGCTCACCAGCAAACCGCTTAAAGTCAGCCAATGTACGCAAAGGACGATCCACGCCCGGAGAGCCTACTTCTAAGCGCTTATAGTCAATATTCTCTACCTCAAAAACACGAGATAAGAGACGCGATACCTGCTCGCAATCCTCGATATTGATACCACCTGGTTTATCAATAGTGATACGCAACAAACCTAAAGCCGCACGCTCAACATCCACAAGTTCAACATCTAAACCTGCGATTGTTTGTTCGGTTAATGTATATAAATCAGCCATAAAAATATTAAAAAAAAATGGGCTAAACAGCCCATCATTTTGAAAGTGCTTCAGTCGCTGCGGGCTTTCTCGATAGCCACAACGACTAAACACAGTAAAAATGCCCACACTTAAAAATGTGGATTACTTAAGCATTATATAGGAAAAACGCTTAAGTTTCAAGAAATTGAGTATTTACCCAATAAAATCTAACGCAATTTTCGAGGACGTGATAACCCAAACCCTAATTGGGACTCATGAGCATTGCTACCTCTCGGTTGCCAATCATCTCGAGAACGCAATGAGCATTTGTTAGACTTAGCATTTTGCGCACCTTTACGACCCGCAGCCTCTCTCGAACCACGAACTGGACGTTGCTCATCAAAGCGCCCTTCCGCTGTGCGACGAGTAGAACCACGACCACCTTTAGCCGTCGTATTTTTACCCGCACGATTACCCATACCAGCACCACGTTTCTCAGGAGAGCGACGTTGATGTACACTAAACTCAGCAGACATATCTACCGCATTTTCAAAACCTGGTGGCATGGCATTATCATGCGAAATACGGCGCTGATCGATAAAGCGACCACGACCTCGCCCTCGCACCTTACTATCCTCATCAGAAAAAACAGGCTTATTCAGACCCAATTGCTCCATCAGCGCCAACACAAGATTGCCATCAAGCTCTTCCCAACGACCACGGCGTAGATTACGCGGCAACGTAATATCACCAAAGCGAGAACGGATTAAACGACTAACCAACAAGCCCACCGCCTCAAACATACGACGAACCTCACGATTACGCCCTTCGTTAATCGTTACACGATACCAACGATTACTACCCTCTCCACCGATATAGTCCAAACAACCAAAGGTCGCCAAACCATCCTCTAATTGGATACCCTGTAATAATTGTTGACGCTGCTCTTCAGTCACTTCACCCAACACACGCACAGCATACTCACGCTCACTACCATAACGAGGGTGCATTAAACGATTGGCCAAATCACCTGAAGTCGTAAAAATCAATAGCCCTTCAGTATTTAAGTCTAAACGCCCCACTGACACCCATTTACCTGTACGCATCTTAGGCAAGCGAGAAAATACCGTCGCACGATTTTCTGGATCATCCATCGTAACAATCTCACCTGCCGGCTTATGATAAAGAATGACTCGCGGAGGACGATTGCTCTTAGGACGAGCAACCAAACGCCCATTAACACGTACGACATCATCAACCCCCACTCGCTGACCAATGTGTGCTGGCTCACCATTAACAGAAACACGCCCTTGGAGAATCAACTCTTCCATATCACGACGAGAACCCACGCCAGCATCTGCCAATACTTTATGCAGCTTTGGCATAATCGAATCAGAACTGAGATACTTACCAAGACGCTTTTCTAACTTATCATTCTTTTTATCAAGGAAAGAAAAAACTTGCTTTTGCTCTTGCTCCGAAACCTCTACATCCATTTCAGGATTTGATTCTCCTGAAATATCATCCAATTCCATCAAGTCTTGATTAGCAATTGGTTTCGCCTTCTTAGTCACACGCGGCTTACGAATTGCTTTTTTGGCAACCTCACCATCGGACACCACTTGGTCAGCAACCTCTGCGACTTTCTTACGAGTACGCTTTGGCTTAACAGGAACATCTTCAGAAGCAGGAGAAGCTAGTGAATTAGTTTCGACAGACGACGCAAGCTCTACCTGCTTTTCCACTTTCTCTACGGTTTCTGTACGACGGCGACGAAATGGCGTACGCAATTTACGCCCACGCTTAGGTGTTTCCTCACTACTTGATGATGTATTTTCTGTATATTCTGAGTTTTCGCTCATGTTTTATAGCCTTTAAACCTCTGATAGTTTTTCATTCTCATCAGAGCCAGTTATCAATTCTGTTGTATCTGCTTGTTCGCTTTGGACGAGCCCAACATCTCCAGAAACGCCCTCAGCATCTGTCGTTTGAGCTACCTCGTTTGGTAATTTTAATTGCGCTGACTGCTCTTGGAGCAACTGCGCTAATTCAGTATCGTTCGCCATTAATAACTCAGCATCTGCCTCAATAGCCGGCAACTGCGATAAAGACTTTAAGCCCATATCATCAAGAAAATGCTTTGTTGTACCAAATAATGCTGGGCGACCAGGACCTTCTTTATGACCGATTACCTCAATCCAATCCCTATCTTCTAAAGTTTTAATAATTTGAGAAGAAACAGACACCCCACGAATATCTTCGATATCCCCTCGAGTAACAGGCTGTCGCCAAGCAATAATTGCTAGCGTTTCCATCACTGCTCGAGAATATTTAGGAGGTTTCTCTGGATTTAAGCGTTCAAGATATTTTTGCATCTCTGGGCGACTTTGAAAACGCCACCCACCTGCAAGATTTACTAATTCTAACCCTTTATCCGCCCATTCGCTCTGTAATTTTAATAACTGTTGCTTAATTACATCAGACGTTACACCATCAGTCTCACTAAAAAGCTTAGATAGCTCCCCAACACGCATTGGTTCATTTGCACATAATAAAGCTGTTTCTAAGACCTGCTTAAGGAATAATTCATCCATTTTCTCACTCAACAGTAAAAATTTTAAAAAAACACTTGCATTATTATAACATCAGTTATATAATTTATTTTTCTGACGCGAGGTGGAGCAGTCTGGCAGCTCGTCGGGCTCATAACCCGAAGGTCGTAGGTTCAAATCCTGCCCTCGCAACCACCGCTAAATATTGTTGCTTAGTCAATAACTTACTAGCGGATGTCCGAATATGGGCATATACACTATTGTTTTCAATAGTTAATGGTACAGCTCCAAGATATTCATCGAAAGCAGGTCTGATTTTATCAGTCCTGCTTTTTATTTTTTCTGTCAAATTATCAAGCACACTACTATATATAGTGGTGATATCTGGTAATTGAGCATTCATCTTGTTTTGAAACATTTTTGTTTTCTCTAACCTGGCTTTTTCTTCTTCTAGCTCAGATAATTTTCTAATAATACTTTCACTGACATCCGCACCTATTTTTGACAATAAAGCAACAATTTTCTCAATTTGTTGTGTTACCTCTTTAAGTTTATTGTCAATATTCTTAGGGCAGCTGGTACGACTATCACCCAGCTTAGCCAAATACACACGACGTGGTACCGACCTCAATAAATACTATTTTATCAACATCGACTTCGGTCAGGACGAGCACGAATTCCGTCCAGGCTCTATTGTTCACCTCATCGACCCAGATATTAATCAAGATGCGGTGATGTTCATCGTATGGGTAGGACGGATAAAGAGAAAGCCCCACCGTCTTATTCAAACAGTAGGGCTTAGTTCAATAAGGTGAATTATGAAAATCGTCTTCATAATCCTTATTCTGATAATCCTGGTGTTGTTACCAGGGACTGCTTACTAAAAAGTAGGTAGTTAATCAGATGAAGCCTAGGGGTTGCCCCCCCTAGGTGTTCATGAACAAATATAAGGCTTTTTAATGGGGCTGTCAAGCCTTGATAGCCCCACCCTTTTAAAGGATTAAATATGGCAAATAGCAACACCGCACACAGCAAAGCACTGCGAGCCAAAACCGCCACCGCCCACCAAAAGCGCAAGATTGAATCTGGTGAGGCACGAGCAATCAGACTCCTATTAGAAACAGAACTCGCCAATCGCTTTGATACCTACTGCGAGGCACACAATATCAAACGACCTGAGGCATTAAAAAAATTATTAGACTTAGCTAATAGCCAACAATAAATAATCTCCACCATAAACCGCTTAGCACCGTCTAAGCGTTTTTTATGCATTGCTCCTGCTGGTTCGCCCCACCCAGCCGTACCCTCGGTATTTTTAAAACGCACGTTTTAAATTCAATAGTAAATTAACTGAAAGAGCCGGAAAAATAAGGCTATTTTAATCATTTTTGACGTATCGGAAACCCTCAAAAACACTCATCATCAGCCATTTATTCAATATCTATTTTTAGAGTTCGATGTAAAAAAGTGTGATTTTTGTGATTTCGTGCTTTTTTGATATATAATCTATTGATTTATAAAGAAAAATAATCTCACAAAAACCAAAATTCAACTGCCAGCAAAGTTTCCAAGAAACTTTTGAATCTGTTTTCTCTCTCCTGGATACTTTTATCCTAATATCCACCATAAAAAACCGCCCTCGAGGAGCAGTGAAATAGCTATATAAGATTATGTGACTAATGCAATTGGGGTAGCAATTTTCGCCATAATACGTTGAATTTCAGGTGGACGAATAGAAGTCAAGCGCGCTAATTCGGCTTTACTCATTTTGTTTTTAACATCGTATTATGCAATAACACCTTAGCGTAAATGCTATCTGGTAAAAATACTGACTCTTCCCCCTTTTTAGCCATTCTTGGCGCTGGGAATGGTTTTTCTTCGTCAAAATAGATTTCAACACACGATATCAGTACATCTTCTGCCATTTCCATCGCCTCTTCATAGGTATCCCCCTGGGTAATACCCTCTGGTAAATCTGGGAATGTCACTACAAAACCGCCTTCTTCAGCTGGTTCAAAATGTGCTGGATAAAACATAATTAATCATCCTTAATAAAATCAGATAACCAATACAAAATCAACTCTCAGAATAATACGTTTATATACTTTTCATGTATTATTGTATATAGGTGTTTCTTTTTAAGGGAGGCTGTTATGTTAGATAGACACTACACAACGGATGAATTAGCGATTGCTATTAAAAAAGCGCTGCGCCCTTCTAATATTGAGGATATGACCGAGGAACAACTGAGTGACTTGATTCGTGAATTAAAGGACAAGGAAAAAGATCGTAAACAGACGCGTAATATTCTTTTATTCATGCTTGCTATGCCTATCATCATAGCCACTCTGTTTGATATCTTCTATTACTGGTAATCAATCTACTTTTTCCTCCATCTCCGCCCACAAGTTCTAGTTCTAATGGCGTCATCAACCCTGACTCATCTGACTTGTGCTTTTACACTACTATTCCAATTTTATTATACAATATAGTATAATAAAAATTAATGAGAGAGGGGGAACTCTCTCATTAAGGTGAAATCCCTAGACCTTTGAACTTAGGGAGATACCAAGGAGTAATTAAAGTGAAGCGAACACTTTTAATACTCACCCTAGTTAGTTTGATAGTAGAGATTGCTAGGAACATTCTCGAAATCATGAAGTACTACTAGGGTAGTGAAAGGGGGAAAGACATCAGTCAAGTACCCCTGACACTCGTGTATATTATCACATGTAACGGAACACATCAATATGAGCAAAAACAAATACAACACCAATAGCCAATCACCAGCCAGCAAAGCTGCTCGCATGAAAGCCGCGCATGAGTACGATAAAAAAATGCGTGAGCTTGGCTTAATTAAAAATATTGGCTTACGCCTACCTATCGAAGTATTTAACGACTTCGACGGTTTAGCTAAAAAGCACGGCATTACTCGTACGGAATGCCTACGAATGTTACTTGCACATTACCATAATCAATAACATCACACAAACAAACGATGTCTTGTTGGGCTGACTAGCACAGGCAAACTACGTTGATAGTTCTCCCAATACTCAGGCGTCAACTCATCAAATTGAATAAGCGATGCCTGTTGGAAAGTCGGCTGAAAAATACGGATATGTTCATAAATAACTTCTAATTTCTCCACCAACGCCTGACTTTCTCGCTCATCTTTAAATAGTGCTGGTGCGAGCACTATCAGCGATGTATGAGAAAAATACATCATGGCATCTTCATAAGCCGTGAGTACTTTTTCAAGTAATAAGCGATCTAACACTAAAATTGTCCCTGCTTCTCGAAAACGTTCTTTTAAAAAGAAGTCTTGTTGCAAAGTATAGCTGACACTACTAGGGTCAATTCCCTCTTTACAATCTACCCATACTTGTTCAAAAGCAGCTCGCTTTCTCTGCAATGCCTGCATAAATAGCTGACGCAATTTATCAGAAGTTTCATTATGCATTTGGCAACACAAACACATCCCTTGCACAGATACAGGACGATGAGATATAGGTAAAACAACTGTTTTTGCTAAAAACGACTGAAGGCGCTCAATAAGAGCGCCCCGTAAAGATGGCGACAAACCCACCACAAGACCAACAGGAATTAAAGTAGTCACTACTTTTTCTTATCGCTATTGAGATTAAATGCACCAAACATATTATTGGCTTGATTTTGCATTTGCTCTTGCATTTGAATGAACATATTTTTAGATTGCTCAACATAATTGTTCATCACATTATTCATCATGGGCGTTTGAAACGTCATGAACTGAGCCCATGCCTCTGGGCTAAATTGCTGTTGATACAATACGTCTGATTGATCACGCATACGATTTTGCATTTCAGTCAGCACTTGCATGTTCTTTTCGAGATAAGATCCCATAACCCCTTGCATCGCATGCCCATAAAAACGAATAATTTGTTTCAGTGTTTCAGCACTAAACATGGGCACCCCTTCGCTTTCTAGCTCTAGGATAATTTGCAAAAGAATACTGCGTGTCAGGTCTTCACCCGTCTTGGCATCCACCACTTGAAATGGCGTGACCTCCAAGACGAGTTGTTTTATATCCGTCAGAGTAATATACGCACTTGTTTCCGTATCATACAAACGGCGATTAGGATACTTCTTAATAATTCGCATTCTATTAGCTCATATGTAAGCCACCGTTGACTGAGAAGTCAGCACCAGTAGCAAAACCCGCATCTTCAGAGGCTAACCAAGAAACAATCGAAGCGATTTCTTCTGGCGTACCCAAACGACGCACAGGAATGGTTGATACGATTTGCTCTAACACTTCAGGACGAATCGCACGCACCATCTCCGTACCAATATAACCCGGAGATACTGTATTAACGGTCACACCACGGCTTGCCATTTCTTGCGCTAAAGCCATCGTAAATCCATGAATACCTGCTTTGGCTGTGGAATAGTTAGACTGACCAAACTGACCTTTTTGACCATTCACAGAACTGATATTAATGATACGACCCCAACGTTTTTCATACATAGAATCAATCACTTGCTTAGTCACATTAAAAAGACTATTCAAGTTAGTATCCATCACAGCTGTCCAATCTTCAAGGCTCATTTTACGGAATACGCCGTCACGTGTGATACCTGCATTATTAACAAGTACATCCACATTACCGTGTTCTTCTTTTACTTTATTAAATGCCGCAACCGTAGAATCCCAATCAGACACATTACCCACAGAAGCATAGAAAGTGAATCCTAAAGCCGCTTGTTCGTCTAGCCATTTTTGATAATTACGGCTTGGTCCCGCACCTGCAATCACCTTAAAGCCGTCTTTGGCTAAACGCTGACAAATCGCAGTACCAATACCACCCATACCACCGGTCACATAAGCAATTTTGCGACTCATTTTGTATCTCCTTAAGATTTTTATATCAATAAAATTAGTTTAACATTCAACTATTCTTTATGCTTGACTTATTTATAGCGCACACTTTTACTCTTAAATAAGTCGTAACTTTTATTGCACCGCTCGTACTTTTACATAAGCACCGGGAGCATCTACCGTCGGTTTATATTGACGATTCCCTAAGGTTTTCTTAGCACGCACCTGCTTACCTGCTCGCTCAGCAATCCATGCATACCAATCCACCCACCAGCTACCCTCTTGACGTTCGGCATCTTCAAGCCACTGCTCAGCACTCAAATAACCGTCATCATACTCATATTCGTTTACCCAATGATGACGTTTTTTCTTAGCTGGTGGATTAACAACACCAGCCACGTGTCCAGAAGCACCTAAACAAAACCGTACATCACCAGTCAAAATATCATTACTTAAATAAGCCGATTTCCATGGCACGATATGATCATCTTTAGAAGCATATAAATACGTATCCATATCTAATAGGGCTAAATTCAAAGACTCACCCGCTACCGTTAAATAATTTTCTTTTTTGAGATTATTTTCTAAATAGGTATGACGCAAATACCAAGCATAGAACGGTCCGGGTAAATTCGTACTATCCGCATTCCAATAAAGAATATCAAATGGAACTGGCGTCTCACCCTTGAAGTAATTATTAACGACATAATTCCAGACAAGCTCATTGGGGCGTAAAAAGGAGAATGTCGTTGCTAAGTCCTTGGCAGGCATTAAACCACCTAGCCCAATTGTCTGCTCACGCAACGCCACACTTGCCTCATCCACAAAGACATGCATAATACCTGTATCGGAAAAATCCAAGAAGGTCGTCAGTAAGGTCATACTATTGGCATAATCTATACCTCTAGCCTTGGCAACCGCTAACGCTGTCGCCAACATTGTTCCACCTACGCAGAAACCTAGCGTATTAATCTTATCCTTTTGACTAATCTCAGTGACCGCTTGTAAAGCACGCAGTACCCCATTTTCAATATAATCATCCCATGTATATTGCTCGGGTTGATCGATATCATTGGGTAATGGATTACGCCAAGACATCAAATAAACGGTATGTCCCTGCTCAACAGCCCCTTGTACAAACGAATTGTCTTTTTGTAAATCAAGAATATAGAACTTATTAATACAAGGCGGTACGATGAGCAACGGAATCTCATATACAGATTCTGTCTGAGGAGCATATTGAATTAACTCAAAAAAGGCATTTTTATAGACCACCTTACCCGGTGTTACCGCTAAATTGCCACCTACCTCAAAAGCACTTTCGTCTGTTTGTGTAATTCGCCCTTTTTGTAAA
Organism: Pelistega suis; assembly: GCF_013133795.1. Lineage (GTDB taxonomy): Bacteria > Pseudomonadota > Gammaproteobacteria > Burkholderiales > Burkholderiaceae_B > Taylorella > Taylorella suis. The sequence continues at coordinate 59,369 of NZ_JABGBN010000003.1, read as the reverse complement.
TCCTGTAAAAGATTATGCAAACCCTTTTGCAAAGACTCACCCTTTGTTTTCTCAAACGTAGCTAAAGCATCCGCATTAAGAGCAAAGAAATTAGAAGGAGCCATGGCATCTAGCCATTGATGCATAGAAAACACCAATTTATCCTTGGCCTCTTGATCCATCTCTAAATGCTCAACCATCTCGGAAATCTTTTGAGCAGATAATAGATAAAGATGAGCTAAACTCAGTAACTGTGGGTTCTTCTGCCATGCCTCACTACTAAATCGTCTATCCGTCAAGGCAGGCAAAGACCCATTAGCTACTTGAGTAAAAACCTTTTGAAAATCCTCCATAAAACTCTTTTGCATGGTTAAGTATTGCTCACTCATTCCAAGCAAAGGAGCCATCCACATCATTAATGGGGAATCGTCTTTTGGCGCAGTCATCTCATTTCTCCTTTACATCCTGCCAGATTACCGAATTTCTCATCCGTTGAAAATAGGGATTTACCTTGACAACCTCCCTACTCCAAAGAAAGTGGCTTACCGCAAAAATGCCCTAAATAGTTTTAATCTTCAATATATGCTATCGTCACCATACGACCTGTTGGATTGGCGCGACGATAAGAAAAATATTTATTTTCTTGCAAATACGTGCATTCATAACTTAACTCAACCTGCTGAACACCACTTTGTTTTAACTTATAGTGCGCGATACTCGGTAAATCAGCGAAATATTTACCTACCCTTTCACCAGTTTTAAAAAACACCGCAAGCGCAGAATCCGTTGCTGCAAATGCCTCATATACTTCTGCACCCACCTCAAAAACTGCTGGTGAAATAGCTGGACCAATCCATGCCTGAAGAACCGAGTCTGGAAATTGTGCTTGCATTTGTCGAACTAATTTTTCGAGTATCCCTGCTTGTAAACCACGCCAACCCGCATGTGCAGCACCAATAATACGCCCCTCACTATCCGCTACCACTACAGGCAAACAATCCGCCGTCATAATCGCTAATACGCGCCCTTTTTGGGTGGTGATGGCAGCATCTGCTGTCGCTGGGTACTGAAAAAACTTATCCGCATTCAATACCTCCGTACCGTGAACTTGATTAAGCCATAACGGACGACTAGGTAAAACGGCAGTCAAGGCATCCCGATTAGCTTGTGCATGCTCTGCCTTATCACCACAGTGTAAGCCTAGATTAAACTTATCATAAGGGGCTTCGCTCACGCCCCCCGTCATATCACGTGTTGTTGTACCATAACGTACATTTTTCCATGCTTTACCAGTCACTAACTCCTCTAGGCACATCTTTACTCCTCCCAGCGAATCATATCAATTAAGGACTGCATATCCTCAGGAATTGGCGCTTCAAACTCAACCTCTTCTTCACTCATCGGATCCACAAAACGCAAACGATAGGCGTGCAACATTTGCCGAGCGACATCAATATGACTACCGTATAAACTATCACCCAATAAAGGATGACCTAAAGCGCTCATATGCACACGAATTTGATGCGTTCTACCTGTTTCAAGACGGCATTCAATCAAACAAACCCCTTTTTCTGCTTTCTTATCTTTATAAACACCTAATTTTAAAGATGTGTAATGCGTCAAAGCTGGTTTTGGTGCAATAGGCTTTTCAACTGACATTCGCACAGGTACTTTTGAATCACGACCAATAGGCAAATCAACCGAACCTTCAGCTAGCATTGCCCCTTGCGCTAAAGCCATATACCGTCGCCCCATCGTACGTGCTTGTAACTGACGTACCAAGTGTGTTTGAGCTATTTCTGTCCTTGCAACGACCAAAAGACCTGATGTGTCTTTGTCCAAACGATGCACAATCCCTGCTCGCGGTACTGTTGCTAGTTCAGGATAGCGATATAGCAAACCATTTAATAAAGTACCATGCCAATTACCCGCACCGGGATGCGTGACCAAACCAGCGGGTTTATTCACCACAATCCAAGCATCCGATTCTGCCACCACAGCAAACTCTACAGGTTCAGGAATAAATGCCTTACTTTGCTCACTTTCTTGTTCTAATACCGAGATAACATCACCCGGACCAACAATTTGCTTAACTTTGGCAGGCTTATCATTAACAGTGACAAAACCATCCTCAATCCATGTTTGCAATCTTGCTCGTGAATGCTCAGATAATAACTGAGCCAAGATTTTATCCAAACGATCCGCTTTAACATCACGTTCCAAACGAAATACAATAGGCTCTTGTTGCTCAAACTCATTATCGCTTACCAAAGAAAGATTTTGCTCTGACATAAAATTACTCACCCACAAACCTTGTGGAATAAAATATTAAAAATAACGCATATTGTAGAACCTAATGTTACTTAATGCGAAGAAAATCACTATAATACCTTGTCTAATGTTATCATTAGCGTTATCTTTCATTTACCTATATTAATATTTGCTATGAAAAGACTATACAAAAGTAGCCTGATTCTTCTCAGTACTGCCGTCATTGCTGGTTGTGGCGCATTCAAAAATGATGTGGATGAGACCAAAGGTTGGACTGCCCCTCAAATTTATGAAGCCGCTCGCGAAAGCGTACGTGAAGGCGAATGGAAGTCAGCACGTCGCTACCTTGCTGCGGTAGAAAGCCGTCACCCTTATAGCTCTTATGCACAACAATCGCTGATTGATTTAGCTTATGTAAACTGGAAAGATGATGAGCCAGAACAAGCGACTGCTGCGATTGATCGTTTCTTAGCACTTTATCCTAATCACCCTGGTACAGACTATATGCTCTACCTCAAAGGTATGGTGACATTTACACCACCTAGTGCTTTCTTAACAAGCTACACTGGTCAAGACCCTAGTGAGCGTGACCCTCGCGGTTTACGTCAGTCTTATACCGCATTTAAAGAATTAGTTGAACGTTACCCCGAAAGCCGTTATGCCAATGATGCTCGTCAGCGTCTGGTGTGGTTAGTCAGTACCATTGCTGATAACGAGGCGAATATTGCTGAATACTACTATATCCGTAATGGTTATGTAGCAGCGATTAACCGCGCACAAGGTGTTCTTCGCGAATTCTCTGGTGTCCAAGCAGCTGAACGTGCTTTATTCATCATGATGAAATCTTACGAAGCATTGAATATGACCGAAGAAGCCAATGACGCTAAGCGCGTGCTTGACCAAAACTTCCCTGATAGTAAATATTATAAGCAAGGTTTAACAGCACAAACTTCTTGGATGGATTGGTTCTCACCAAAAGGTTGGTTTAACTAGTTCTCCTACTAACGCATCTCGTTGGACAAACACCATCTGACAGTAAATTAAAAAATGAGCCTCTACTAACAGAGGCTCATTTTTGATTTTTCTCTCTTGATAATAACAATGCACAATATCAAGAAAATAACAAAAATATCTATTTCATTTTACCAATAGTCTATGATGTCGTTGGTTCTGACCAAAAATCCAAAGCCACCTGCTTATTCTGCGTACGATAAAAATTCGGCAAACTATTCCACAACAGCTTACTATATCGCTGACTCACTAAACGCTCATCACCAATAATCAATACCCCACAATCATTTTCTGTACGAATCAGACGTCCAGCCCCTTGCTTTAAGGCAATGGTTGCCATAGGAATTTGAATCTCCATAAAAGGATTCCCTCCTCGCTTACGGCACTCATCAATCCTTGCCTCTAACACAGGGTCATCAGGAGGTGCAAACGGTAATTTATCAATCGCTACCAAGGTTACTAAATCGCCAGGGAAATCCACGCCTTCCCAGAAACTTGCACTGCCAATAAGAACCGCATTACCCTCTTGTCTAAACTTATCAACAAGTACACGATGAGCTGACTCACCTTGCCTTAATACTGCCCGATTAATACCTACCTTATCAAATGCCTCTAATAATAAATCGCCCAATACCTCAACCGCTCGCAGTGTTGTGCAAAGTATCAATACCCCTCCTGGTGTACGCTGAATAAAAGGCACTAACAAATCAATAAACTTTTGTTCGTACATAAAGTCTTTGACATGAGGTAAATCACTAGGCACATACATCACCGCTTTTTCTGCATAATTAAACGGTGATTCCCAAGACTGACACGTCGCATTAAACAAACCTAATTGCGCTTGAAAATGCGTAAACTGCTTATTCACAGATAAAGTGGCCGAGGTTAAAATCCACGACTGATCGGGACGTTTAAAATTAGCGAAATTCTTTACGGATAGAGGGGCACGACTGAAGCGTAATTGTTGTGTACCAAACTCAACCCAACGGACATAAGTGTTTTTGTCCTCTTTCTCATAATGCTCAGGATAAGTCCATTGATGGAGAATAACATGATAACTATGTAATCGCTTATATACTTCTTGTAAATCAATATGGTGTTCAGCTACTTGTCCCAATACTCGCGACAAGGTATCTATATGATTAAGTAAATTATCCAATTCACTCAAAAAGCGCTCTGGGTTAGGTAAGGTATCAAAAACGGCCTTTTTACCGGGCATATCTTCAATATCACGTCCCTCTAACCGTAACTCCAAACACGAGTGCTTCACCAAATTACACAGTTTTTCCCAGTCAGCCGAACTTTTAACATGCGTTGTCGCATGAATAAGAATTTCCTTTTGAACTCTATCAATATCACTCAATGATATCGTACTACCCAAAAACTGTGTCGCCACATCAGGTAATTGATGAGCCTCATCAAAAATAACTACATCAGCCACTGGCAGTAAATCAATATCAGCCTCTTGTCGCAAGGCAATATCGGCAAAAAATAAAGCATGATTAACCACCACGACATCCGCATCTCTGGCATTAGCCCGTGCTTTTGCGACAAAACACTCATCAATATAAGGACAATCTTTATTTAAGCAGTTTTCCTTTGTCGAGGTAACGCGAGACCAAATAGAAGCACTATCCGGTACTTTAGCACAATCCGATTTATCGCCTGTCTGTGTTTTTTGGAAAAAAATCTTAATCTCTTTTAAATGCTCTGCCTCTTGCTGATTCTTGAGCTGAGCATGTTCATCATCCACTAACCGTTTATAGTGAAAATGACAAAGATAATTACCACGCCCCTTCAGTAAAGCGATATGAATAGGCAAACCCAATGCCTTTTTAATCATCGGAGCATCTTTACGAAAAAGCTGATCTTGTAGAGCACGCGTCCCTGTCGAGACAATCACCTTACGCAAAGACGCAAAAGCTGGCACCAAATACGCCCATGTTTTACCTGTACCCGTACCAGCTTCAGCAATGAGAATCGAGTTTTCATGCATCGCCTGCTCAATCGCAAGAGAAAGCTCCACCTGCGACTGACGTAACACATAGCCTGGCTGCGTATCAGCAAGATTTCTTTCAAAAAAGTCACGCACATCAAGGCTTAACATAGAAAATGACTCAAGAAGACGATAAAGAGCCTATATAGTATCAAATAAAACTATTAAAAAATGCAAACTAGGACTTTTTTATCCATTTTATACAGTATTTTTATACAGTGTTTTTAGGTATAATGTCACCTTTATTAAATTAACTCCCTTTGATAAGACCATGAGTATAGTAAACGAAACAATTGATGAAAACCGTATTATCGAACAGCTTGCGACTGAGTTAAACGTCCGTCCCCAACAAGTCGCAGCGACTGTTGAGCTCATCAATGACGGTGCCACCATTCCTTTTATCGCCCGTTATCGTAAAGAAGTGACTGGTGGTCTTGATGACACTGTTCTACGTAACCTCGAAGTTCGTCTCGTGTACTTACGTGAGTTAGAAGCACGTCGTCTAGCCATTATGAGTTCTATTGTCGAACAAGGCAAAATGACCGATGAGTTACAAGCTCAAATCTTAGCAGCTGACTCCAAGCAACGACTCGAAGACCTTTATGCTCCTTATAAACCTAAGCGTCGTACACGCGCACAAATCGCCAAAGAAGCTGGTTTAGAGCCGCTTGCCGATGCGATTTTGACAGATAAAACGGCTGACCCGATGGTACTGGCTGCAAGCTATCTCAATCCCGAACATAAAATTGAAGATGCTAAAACGGCTCTGGACGGCGCTCGTGATATTCTCGCTGAGCGTTTCTCTGAAGATGCGGATCTATTAGCCGATATGCGTAATTATCTCCAAAAAGCAGGCTATCTGTATTCCAAAGTCATTGAAGGCAAAGAACAAGAAGGGGATAATTTCCGTGATTGGTTTGATTTCTCAGAAACCATTCGCACACTCCCCTCTCACCGTATACTGGCCTTATTACGTGGTCGTACCCAAGGTGTGCTAGATTTGCGTGTTGGTCTTGACCCAGAACAAGATGCTCTCACGCCTCATCCATGTGTTATTCGCATTAGTGACTTCCTCGGTTTAGATGCAGAGTACAATATTGATGCTAGCCCTCGTGGTCGTTGGTTAGCTGAGGTTTCTCGTTGGACATGGCGCGTCAAACTTCTCCCCTCATTCGAAACAGAAATCATTACTCAATTACGCGAAAAAGCAGAAGAAGATGCGATTAGCGTTTTTGCGGCTAACTTAAAAGATTTATTACTTGCCGCACCTGCAGGTCCAAAAGCAGTGCTCGGTCTTGATCCTGGTATTCGTACAGGCGTCAAAGTCGCTGCCATTGACCCAACAGGTAAGTTACTCGAAACCACCACCATTTATCCTTTTGAGCCACGCCGTGATGTCAGCGGTTCAATCAATACACTATTGGCTCTAATTGCCAAACATCACATCGAACTCATTGCGATTGGTAATGGTACTGCTTCTCGTGAGACAGAGAAACTCGTGGGTGATTTACTCAAATCCATCCCTGATGCCAATGTGAAGAAAATCGTTATTTCCGAAGCAGGTGCCTCGGTCTACTCTGCCTCAGAATTAGCAGCTAAAGAATTCCCTGACCTTGACGTAAGTTTACGAGGCGCTGTTTCTATCGCGCGTCGCCTCCAAGACCCACTTGCAGAACTCGTCAAAATCGAACCTAAAGCAATTGGTGTCGGTCAATATCAACATGATGTCAATCAGCGCGAATTAGCACGTTCACTCGATGCGGTTATCGAGGATTGTGTCAATGCCGTGGGCGTAGATGTCAATACGGCCTCTGCGGCTTTACTCAGCCGTGTATCAGGTCTAAATGCGACACTCGCCAAAAATATCGTCGAATACCGTGATACCAATGGTCGTTTTACCAATCGCAAAAAACTGATGGACGTCTCACGTTTTGGGGCTAAAGCTTTTGAACAAGCCGCAGGTTTCTTGCGTATTAATGACGGGGACAATCCTCTTGATGCCTCTGCGGTGCACCCAGAAGCTTACCCTGTTGTGGAGCGCATTGTGAGCAAACTACAACAAGACGTTAAAACCATTATCGGTCAAAAAGATGCCCTCAAAGGTCTTTCTCCAGCCGATTTTACCGACGAGAAATTTGGCGTTCCTACCATCCGTGATATCTTTAGCGAGATTGAAAAACCCGGTCGTGACCCACGTCCAGAGTTTAAAACAGCAACCTTTAAAGAGGGTATCGAAACCATTAACGACCTCGTTGTCGGCATGATTCTCGAAGGAGTCGTTACCAATGTGGCTAACTTTGGTGCCTTTGTCGATATCGGCGTTCATCAAGATGGTTTAGTTCACATCTCTGCACTATCGGAAACCTTTGTCAAAGACCCTCGTGATGTCGTCCGTGTGGGTCAAATGGTCAAAGTCAAAGTACAAGAGGTGGATGCTCCTCGCAAACGTATCGGTCTCACCATGCGCCTAAATGATGACAGCCTACCGATGAAACGTGGCGATAGCCCGTCTGCACCACGCCGTGAGCCTAATCGCCAGCGCGATGAACGTAAAGGCGCTGAACCCGCAGGACTAGGAGCGATGGCCGCTGCCTTTGCTAAGCTAAAACGCTAATGACTTAGTCTCATTTTCTGCAAAAAAAGCCTTCACTGCTCACACAGTGAAGGTTTTTCTATTTTATGTTTTAAACAACTCACTAACGAGAGATTTTAGTTCTGCTATATCCTACCCCAGCATCAATCTCACCGTAAACCTCAACTTTAGAGCCACTACCTCGTATACCTGCTCCACTATTTCCATGCGCTTTCCCACCTTGATGTCTATACCCCTTAGTATAGCCTTTAGGACCATTACCCTGAGCATGACCATATGCACTATTGCCTGGGTATCCCGAATAGCCACCCCGAGGGTGAACTACACAAGCACTTACGCTCACCGCCAACGCACCCACTACCATTAATTTTGTCATTGTTTTCATGATAAATTCCTTCTGTTCATACGTATGAAGGTATATTAACGAAAAACTAATGTTTTGCTTGTTAATAAACGTAAGGGATATTTCAATTGGTTGGTGTTCATTGCTCGCTTTTCTTATAAAAAGAAAACCTACAAAATCTCCAACTTAGCCACTCCCAATGCTAAGGTCTTTACGCCTACATTCTGGAATACTATCTGTGCCTGAGCTTCTGCGCCTTGCCCCACTAGATTAATAATCATACCCTCACCAAATTTAGCGTGCGCCACTCGTTGACCTACTTTAAAAAGTTGTGCCCCCACTTGTACGCCACCTGACATACCGGCAAACATCGCACTTTGACGTTTTGGCTCATTCGTAGCTCGTCCAGCTCCCTGACGGAAAGCAAATTCCGAGCGCGTAAAGCCACTCTCTTTGAGTTTGGGTGATAGCCACTTGGTATGCTCCTCAGGAATTTCGTCCAAAAACTGCGAACGCGTCGTATATTCCGTCTGTCCATAAAGCATACGTTCATGTGCCGCAGATAAATATAAGCGCTCTCTTGCCCGCGTAATCGCCACATACATTAAGCGACGCTCTTCTTCCAAACCATCATCTGCCACAAGACTATTACGATGAGGGAAAAGTCCTTGCTCTAGACCCGCCACAAATACCACATCAAACTCTAGCCCTTTTGCTGCATGAATAGTCATCAGTTGTACGGCATTCTCACCATGCTTAGCTTGATTATCACCCGCCTCTAAACTCGCATGACTTAAAAACATCGCTAACGCCGATGTTTGTTCTGGAAATGCTTGATCTTCTGAAGCACTTAAACTCACCAATTCGGCAGCTGATCGCCCTTCAAAAGACTCTTCTGAACAAAAAACCTGTGCCGCATTAACCAGCTCTTGCAAGTTTTCTAGGCGTTCTTCACCGTCACGCTCACCTTTATAAAACTGCTCAATCCCAGCATCATGCATAATTTGCTGAATAAGGTCTGGCAAACTCAATATCTTTGCCATGTCAGACAATCGCTTAATCAAGCCAACAAATTCCGCCAGTTTTGTCGCTGGAGCGCCTTTTAGTGCCCCAATCCCTAATGCCAAGCTACAACCAATTTGTGTGGCCGCATCGGTTAAGTTCTCTAAAGTTCTCGCACCAATACCACGCGCAGGGAAATTCACTACCCGTAAAAAAGACGTATCATCATCTAGATTATGAATCAAACGCAAATAAGCCAAGACATGCTTAATCTCTTGTCGTTCAAAAAAGCGTAATCCCCCATAAACCCGATAAGGCAGCCCAACACTAAAAAAAGCATGCTCAATAGCGCGTGATTGTGCATTACTCCGATAAAGCACCGCAATTTGCTGATAATCGATTCCGTCGCGAATTAAGCTTTTGGCTTCGTCCACAATCCACTGTGCTTCAGTTCTATCATCACTTAACTCATTAATCCGCAATAACTCGCCGTCACCACGATCGGTCCAGAGATTTTTCCCGAGACGCTCGGTATTATGCGAAATCAGTGCATTGGCAGAATCCAAAATATGATTGTAAGAACGGTAATTTTGCTCTAGACGGATGATATTACCTTTAGCATAATCCTGCTCATAGGCACGCATATTGCCTACATTAGCCCCACGGAAAGCATAAATAGACTGATCATCATCACCTACCGCAAACATTGCATTATGCTGCCCAGCCAAGAGACGTAACCATTTATACTGTAAATCATTGGTATCTTGAAACTCATCAATCAGAATATGCTTAAAACGACGTTGATAATGCTCACGAATCAGCGCATTATTTTTAAGGAGCTCAAACGCACGCAATAACAGCTCGGCAAAATCCACCACCCCTTCTTTATCACATTGGTTTTGATAAAGCGCATATAGCTCTACACTACGCGCCTCAAAAGGATCATGAGGAATAATATCATCTGGACGTAAACCTCGTTCCTTACTGCCATTAATAAAATTTTGAATATCCTTAGGAGGGTATTTATCCGTATCCACATTATGGAATTTCAACAGCCGCTTAATTGCTGATAACTGATCTTGAATATCCAAAATCTGAAAACTCTGCGGTAGTCCCGCATCACGATAATGCGCTCGCAATAGGCGATTGCATAAACCATGGAAAGTCCCTACCCACATCGCTCGCGTATTAATAGGTAACAGGCTACTGATACGCGTCAGCATCTCCTTAGCCGCTTTATTGGTAAACGTTACCGCTAGAATACCGCCAGGACTGACTATCCCCTGTTCCATTAACCACGCCATACGCGTCGTTAATACCTTGGTTTTACCACTTCCAGCGCCCGCTAAAACTAAAACGTACTGCGCATCGGTCATGACGGCAGTACGTTGTTCAGGATTTAATTGTTGAATATCTATCATGCAGCGTATCGACGTAATCGAAGAGCAAACTCTTCTAAACTCTGCACACCACTTTGTTGAGCTTGTTGCAACCAATGACGTAGGTCTTGCAGTAATTGCTCCGTACTTGCCGTCGAACTACTCCATACTCGGAATAACTCCTCACGCATTGCAACTAACTGTGCTAATGCTTTATTCTGACTCAAGCTCTCTGCAAGCTCCGCTCTCTGCGCCTCATTTAAGCCTTGCTCAGACTGGGTAATGTGCTGTGAAATAAAATTTAACTTCGCTACTTCAGCCTTAGCCTCTGGATTTCTTTGTAGACGAGCCATCTCTTGTAATGCCGTCTGCTTTAATAAAGAAGCATAACGCGTCATAATCTCGTAGCGATGTGTAATGATACCATGCAGCGTATTTTCTGTGACCTCTTCTTGCACTTGCTTAGCTAATTTTAATTTAGGTGCGACCTTTTTCACCTCTGCCAAACGGAAGAATTTTAAGATTGAAATATACATCCAACCAATATCAAACTCATACCATTTGCTAGAGAATTTAGCCGATGTACCATACGCATGATGATTATTGTGTAACTCCTCACCACCAATCAGAATACCAATAGGAACTAAATTCGTACTCGTATCTGGACTCGAGAAATTACGATAGCCCACATAATGACCTAAGCCATTAATCACACCTGCTGCCCAGAATGGAATCCATGCCATCTGTACTGCCCATACACACAGACCCATCGCCCCAAATAGTGCGATATCAATCACGAGCATAGACAAAATACCTAATGACGGATGCTTAGAATAAAGATTATTCTCAATCCAATCATTGGGCGTGCCATGGCTAAAACGCTTAATCGTCTCTTCATTAAGTGCTTCATCACGATACAACTCCGCCCCACGCCATAAAACACGGTCAATACCATAAATCACCGGTGAGTGAGGATCGCCTTCTTTTTCACATTTCGCATGGTGTTTACGGTGAATCGCTACCCATTCACGCGTCACCATCCCTGTGGTCATCCATAACCAGAAACGGAAAAAATGCGAAACGATAGGATGTAAATCCAAACCACGGTGAGCTTGACTACGATGGAGATAAATCGTGACCGCCGCAATCGTGATATGCGTCAAAATAAGGGTAATACCAATCACTTGCCAGACATTAAGTTGAAGGAGACCAGCAGCGACAAAATCGAGAATAGATTGCATAAATTTTCTTTTTAAAACAAGCGTTTAAATATTAAAACAGTGTATGAAAAAGATATTAGCACAAATCGAGAGGGAATAGATTATTTCAGTATTATTTAAATTGTTACCGTTCAACCCAATTGTTACTATCCCTCTCAAATGAAGGTGAATTATCTTATGACTTGAATATTTCTACAGATATTGCTAGAATGCTCTCTTGTTCGGGGCGTAGCGCAGCCTGGTAGCGCACTTGCATGGGGTGCAAGGGGTCGCGAGTTCGAATCCCGCCGCTCCGACCATACTACTTCAACACATCATTCACACTTCTCCCTCCCCCTGAAGCTTTTTCTAATACATCGTCATTTCCCCTAAAAGCCAGCACCAACTGCTCTGCCTTTCCCTATTTCTTTTCATGCTATTCAGGTTTACAATAAAACCTTTCATGAGTAGGAAAATCAAGATGGCTGACTTAAGCAAAATCACCTGTATCGAAGACTTACGCAAAGTGGCAAAACGTAAAGTACCAAAGATGTTCTACGATTATGTAGACTGCGGATCCTATACAGAATCCACGTATCGTGCTAATAGCAGTGATTTTGAACAGCTAAAATTCCGCCAACGTGTTGCCGTTGATATTTCTCAACGCAGCACGAAGACCAGTCTATTAGGTGAACAAGTAGCAATGCCGCTAGCAATTGCACCAACAGGTATTACAGGAATGCAACGGGCTGACGGTGAGATTCTCGCTGCCAAAGCCGCTGAAGCGTTTGGCGTTCCTTTTACCCTCTCGACCATGAGCTGTTGTTCTATCGAAGATATTGCCGCCCACACGTCACGCCCATTTTGGTTCCAACTCTATATGATGAAAGACCGCGACTTTATGGCTCGCCTTATTCAGCGTGCTAAAAAAGCAGGTTGCTCAGCACTGGTCGTTACCCTCGATTTACAAGTCTTAGGCCAACGTCATCTCGATATTAAAAATGGCTTATCGACCCCCCCCAAGCCTACCCTACGCAATCTGCTCAACCTCGCCACCAAACCCGAATGGTGCTGGCATATGCTCCAGACCAATCGCCGTAGTTTTGGCAATATTGTCGGTCATGTCCCCGGCGCAGAAAACCTTTCTGTCTTAGCCAAATGGACAGCCGAGCAATTTGATGCCTCTTTAAACTGGAATGACCTCGCGTGGATTAAAGAGCAATGGGGGGGTAAAATTATTCTAAAAGGCATTCTTGATGCACGCGATGCCGAAAACGCAGTTCAATACGGTGCAGATGCGATTGTCGTTTCTAACCATGGTGGTCGCCAACTAGACGGTGCGCCTTCAACCATTGCTGCCCTACCAGCCATTGTCGAAAAAGTTAAAAGCCTCAATAGCACCATGGAGATTTATTTGGACGGTGGCGTACGTACCGGACAAGACATTCTACGTGCCTATGCTCTCGGTGCCGATGCTGTGATGATTGGACGAGCCTTCCTATTCGGTTTAGGCGCATACGGACAGGCAGGTGTTTATCGCGCACTTGAGCTTTTACAAAAAGAACTTGATGTCAGCATGGCATTCTGCGGACATACCGATATTCAGCAAGTGGATAAAGAAATTTTAATCGTGCCTGAGGGGTTTGGGAAAGTTTAACTACAACACCAACTGCATACCATCCTTAGCTAAATACACGTCAGGGGGCAAAGCCTCAGGATACTCCATCAGATACGCATCGACTCGGTGATCAATATGCGTGAGAAAACCTTGCTCAGGCGACAACTGCGCCAATATCGCTAAGGCCTGTGTCAAATCATTATGATTACGTGGCTGGGTGGCTGGTGGATAAGAACAATCGACGATAGCGTATTTCAATGGTAAGGCACTTAAAAACTGCATGACATCATCAGCCAAACCACAAGTATCCGTTAGGTAAGCCAAATTCTCACCAGCAAATGTGGAAATTAAATAACCGACAGTCGGTTTAGAATGCTGTAAGGGAATCGCCATCACCGAAAAGTCTGGAAAGCGTTGAGTATCAAATGGCGAAAAGCCCGGCTGGAAATCTAAAATCCCTGAGTTTTTATATAAGTCTGCAAAGCCTACTTCGTCGATGGGTCCGTAGACAGGGATTTTTAAGCCAACACCCCAGCGCAAGTGTAATAAGCCTTGCGCATGGTCAGCATGGTAATGCGTTTGTAAAATCCCTTTAAGCTCATGTGGGGCAAAACGAGTCGTCAAATCCATCAAGCCGCTATCGATAAGCCACTTACCATGTGTATTTTCAAGCATGGCACTACAAGGACGGCGCACCCAAGACTCATCGCTTCTCGCTCGCTGGCAAGCTGGGCAATCACAGTTATAAACAGGGACTTGAGAAGAACTGCCTGTCCCGAGGAAAGTAAAGGTTGTCATTAATCAGGATATTTAATAGCAAAATAAACCATCACCGCCGTAATAATACCGGCAACAACCACAATAGTAATTAACGCTGAAGTCATTAGGTCACTCCGTTTTGATAAGGTATGAGAATATCACTAAACAAACCGATGCGATAGCTAATTCAATAGCCTCACTATCGGTAATCTTAGAATATCCCGCTAACTTTACGGTAATACTGATTATAGCAGATGATGTCAGCATATCTAGAATGCTCGCTAAACTCTTTCTCCTCTCCATCGTAGGAAACACCAATCGATAAAACGTGTTTTTCTTCTTCACGCCCTGCCATCTCGTTCTTTTCCTAAACCTATCCACCACTCCCTCCTCTAAACATCATCGCCTGTGCTAAATCCTCCTCCAAAATCATCTCATGCTCAGACATATCCGCAATTGTCCGAGCAACTTTTAACAAGCGCTGGCTCACTCGCGCTGACCAAGCCAAACGTTGCATCGCACCTGACAATAAGCTCTCACCGGATTTATCCAAGGTACAAACCGCTTTTACCTGTGCATCACTTAGCATGGCATTAAGCACACCCTGTCGTTGTATTTGTCGTTGGCGACATTGCTCCACACGCGCTCGCACCACTTCAGAACGCTCCGCAGGTACAGCTTGTAACCAATCCTGTGTAATCGCATGCACATTAAAATGCATATCGATTCGCTCCAATAAAGGTCCAGATAACTTATTTTGATAACGTGTAATTTGATCGCTGGTGCACCGACATAGCTTTTGGCTATGTCCAAGATAACCACAAGGGCAAGGATTACATGTGGCAATTAATTGAAAGCGTGCTGGGTATGTCTGGGTTCGTTTGACTCGAGCAATATGAATTTCCCCTGACTCTAAAGGCTCTCGCAATGCTTCTAAAACTCGCCTATCAAACTCTGCCATTTCATCGAGGAATAATACACCATGGTTTGCTAAGCTAATCTCCCCTGGTAGTACATTCGCCCCACCCCCTATCAAAGCAACTACGGATGCCGAATGATGAGGCGCCCGAAAAGGAGCAATACCTAATGGTGGTGGCATCAGTTTCGTTAAACTATAAATCGCCATAACATCCAGTTGTTGTTGCTCATCTAAAGGAGGTAATAAGGTGGGTAAACGATACGCCAACATGCTTTTCCCTACTCCTGGTGAGCCTACCAATATCAAACCATGCCCACCACTCGCTGCAATTTCTAATGCCTTACATGCTTGTGCCTGTCCTCGAATATCCGATAAACATAACGATGTACTCTCCACTCCGCGACTAGCCTCGTCAATCGACTCACCCTCTTGACCCATCAACATCTCCTGTATCGTCCGCTGCCCAGATAAATACGCCACCACTTCGGCTAAAGTCTCTGCGCCAATCACCTGTAAGCCTCGAATACGTGCAGCCACCTTGGCATCCTCTTTTGGCATAATCACGATTGCCTTGGGGTCACGTTTGTAAATGGACAATGCCATAATCAACGGAGCTTGTATGGAAATTAAGGCGCCCGTCAACGATAGCTCTCCCATCAAATAGATATGCGGTAGTTGCTGTTGTAGCTCATTCGGCAAGACAAGTTGCCCTGTTGCCATTAATATGCCTACCGCAATCGGCAAATCAAATCGCCCTGATTCTTTAGGTAAGTTAGTCGGTGATAAATTGACGGTAAACCGCCCTGCGGGAAAGTCCCAACCACCAAACTCAATGGCGGCACGTACTCTTTCTTTGCTCTCTCGTACACCCGTATCTGGTAAGCCCACCATATGAAAAGCAGGCAAGCCTGTTGATAAATGCACCTCGACACATACGGTGGGCGCTTGCAATCCTGATAAAGCACAACTATATAAAATGGCTAAATGACCGCTCATACATTCCTCTATCAATTTTTCATTCTTTGCACCAAAAGTATGAAAGAGCAATAATTTCTTGCCTAGATGGGTGGATAAACTTGTCCTAGCCTTTTTTTCGTTTTAAGATAGAGTTAAATGCGTAAGATATAGATTTCATGCGACTTACGATTTAAATTTGTATAGATTTAAATAATTATTTGGAAGACCTATTTATGAATACCAGACAATGGCTAGAAAAGCTCGTAGCATTTGATACCACCAGCCGCAACTCTAATTTAGAACTGATTAATACCGTAAAAGACTATCTGGACTCTTTTGGTTTACAAAGTTGGCTGACCATGAATCCCGAAGGCAACAAAGCCAACCTATTTGCGACACTCCCTGCCTCTAACGGTGAGACACAAGGCGGGATTGTGCTATCTGGTCACACGGACGTGGTGCCTGTTGATGGTCAAGACTGGCACACTAATCCTTTCCAACTGGTTGAAAAAGACGGTCTTTTATATGGTCGTGGCACTTGTGATATGAAAGGTTTTATCGCCTCAGCCCTCGCCTTACTCCCAGAATGGACAAAGCAACAACGTAATAAACCGATTCACTTTGCCCTCTCTTATGATGAAGAAGTCGGTTGTGCGGGTGCACCGGTGATGATTGATGAACTCAAAAAACGTGGTCAGCAGGTGGACGGTTGTGTCGTCGGTGAGCCAACGAGTATGCGTGTCGTTGTCGCTCATAAGGGCATTAATCTCTTTACATGTAAAGTGCATGGCAAAGCCGCTCACTCTTCACTGACTCCACGCGGTTGTAATGCCATTGAACATGCCGCTCGCCTAATTTGTCATATCCGTGATTTAGCCGATTATTACCGTCAGCAAGGTCCTTTTGATGATAAATATGATGTGCCATTTACGACAATGACCACCAATCTCATTGAGGGGGGTATTGCGGTCAACACCATTCCTGAAGCATGTACCTTTAAATACGAATTCCGTAATTTACCAGGTATTCCAGTCGAAGAAATTCAAAGCAAAGTTGAGCGCTATGTGCAAGAAGAATTACTTCCTCGTATGCAGAAAGAGTTCCCAGATGCAAAAGTGGAAATCACAGCTAACTCTCGTGCACCTGGTTTAGAAGCCTCAGAAAAAGCGGCGATTACCGCCCTAGTCCGCGCATTGACTCGTGATAACGAAGTGCGTAAAGTTGCCTATGGTACAGAGGCAGGTCTTTTTGAGCAAATTGGTATTCCAACCATCGTATGTGGTCCGGGTAATATCGAGCAAGCCCATAAGCCAAATGAATTTATCAGTCTCGAACAACTCGATGAATGTGATAATTTCTTGCGCAAACTCGTTGCTTCATTGTAATCCACACACGATACAGGTCAATTTACGATGAATACGACAGAACTCAAAATCATTACTGAAGAAACGCATGGCGTGAAATTATCTCTCGCTTATGCGACAGAAGACAATTTTACAGGCAAACTCATTTATAAAAATGCCATCTGCGCTCTGCATCCAGACGCAGAAGAATGCTTAAAAAAAGCGGTTGCCCACGCTAAGCGTGCTGGCTATACACTCATTATCTACGATGCTTTCCGTCCAAGTAAAGCACAACAACGCCTATGGGAGTTCTTACCAGACTCTAATTATGTGACACCACCTGAAAAAGGCTCTGCCCATACACGAGGTGTTGCGATTGACCTAGGTCTTATCGACAATCGCACTGGTGAAGTGGTAGATATGGGTACAGGATTTGACGATATGAGTGAGCTATCGCATACCGACTGCGCTGATTTACCAGTAGATATTATCCGCAATCGTGCCATTTTACTCGGTATCATGCTACACGCTGGCTTTAGTGAAATCAAATACGAATGGTGGCATTATCAACTGCCCCGCGCTTTTGACTATCCGATGTTAGATAATGATTTAATTGATGTGGTGTAAATTTATTTAACACACATTTCACACCAATTACACATACTTTAAACATATATTAAACATCTACAACACATAACAAAAAGGGCTAGAGATTAATATTCTCTAGCCCTTATCACTGAAGACATCAGTCGCGTAAGCAATCCTTCTCTACGCTTTTTATATCCTTATTTATTCAGCATTTAACTGCGCCAAACTTTCTGCCAATAAAGCCAGCATAGCTTCACGCTCAGCGGCTGTCTTAACATCAATGCTAGAAGCGACCACCTGACCGTCAATCACAATATCAACGCCCTCATCAGCACGCACTTGTACAGCGCTTGTCATATCCATTTGCGTCATCGCTTTGGTAGAAAGCCCAGCGTCTTTAGGATTAGCAAAAGGTACGGATAACAATAATTCTTGACCATTAGCGGCGACTAGACGGAATTTAAATTGACCGTCGGTATCGCGGAAACTCACAAAACGTGCTGTTTTAGCGGATTTTTTGGCTGCTTTAGGCTCTGTGACTGCCACCACGGTATTGCGTAGACCCACCGCTTCACGAATTTCTTTAATAAATGGTGATGCATACGCACGCGCTTTAACGGCACCCGCTTGTAAAATATCCTCAATCTCTTGAGGTTTAGCCATCAAGGCTTCATAACGCTCACGCATTGGACCTAGAATACCCTCTAAAAGATTAAAGAGGTCTTCTTTCGCTTGCCCCCATGCTAACCCCTCTTCTAAGGCTTTTTTAAATTGCTGGGTTTGTTCAACCGTTGCAAAAGCACGATATAAACTAAAGAGATGAGCGTTCTCAGCATCTTTAGGTTCGCCAGGTAATTTAGAGTCTGTTTGGATACGTGCAATCGCCGCTTTTAACTCTTTACGACCGCCTTCAAATAAAGGTATCGTATTGCCATAGCTCTTTGACATCTTGCGACCATCTAAACCCGGTAAGGTCGCAACATCTTCGTCAACTTGGACATCAGGTAGCACAAAATACTCTCTACCCTGTCCATAATGGTGATTAAAACGTTGGGCAATATCGCGCGCCATTTCTAAGTGTTGTACTTGATCCTTACCTACTGGCACGATATGCGCATTAAACATCAAAATATCGGCAGCCATCAGAATTGGGTACGAATATAGACCCATCGTGATCCCATCATCCATCTCGACACCTTTGGCTGTATTTTGATCAACCGATGCTTTATAAGCATGCGCACGGTTCATCAGACCTTTAGGTGTCATGCAGGTCAAAATCCATGATAACTCAGGAATCTCAGGGATATCCGATTGACGATAAAACGTCACCTTCTCATGATCAAGACCTGCCGCTAACCAAGTCGCCGCAATCTCCAACCGAGAACGTGCTACACGCGCTGGATCATCACATTTAATCAAGGCATGATAATCTGCCATGAAAAAGAACGCATCCACATCCGCTCGCTCACTCGCCTGAATCGCTGGGCGCAAAGCACCGGCATAATTACCTAAATGCGGAGTACCTGTTGTGGTAATGCCTGTTAATACGCGAGTTCTTTTCATCATCTTCTCTTTAAATGTAAAACTTTTAATCTTGAAATAATTATGCTCTTAGCTACTTAATTTAGATAGCATAAACTCTTTTAACTACAATGTCACCGAATGGCGAGTTTCCGCTTCCATATATTCCTTGGACTGCATTTCCACCATACGAGAGACCGTGCGATGGAACTCACTTGCTTGGACTCCCTCAACATAAATTTGCTCTGGCTCGGTAGCAGCGGACATGATGAGTTTCACTTTATGGTCATACAGTACATCAATTAACCAAGTAAAGCGACGTGCTTCAGAGGCATCTTTTGCCTCAAGCTTAGGAATATCTGAAAGGATGAGGGTCTTATAATGATTAGCGAGTTCGAGATAGTCATTTTGCGAACGAGCTGTCCCACATAATGCAGCAAAGGTAAACCACACCACGCCTGTTCCTTCTGCCACCACAGGGATATCACGCCCCTCTACGTTGATACTGCTTACCTCATTACGATGTGTCGTCAAGGTATCAAAGATTTGCATTAACTCTTGATTGGTCTCTGAGGTAATCGGCGTAAAATAAAGCTTCAATTGTTCTAATGTACGACGACGATAATCCACACCGGTATCGACATTAAGAATATCCATCTTTTCTTTGATTAAAGCAATTGCCGGCAAAATACGGTCACGATGTAAACCGTCAGGATAAAGTGTCGACGGCTCGTAATTCGATGTCATGACAAAGCTAGTGCCGTTATCAAACAGTTTCTGCAATAAGCGATACAAAATCATCGCATCGGCAATATCAGAAACATGAAACTCGTCAAAGCAAATTAACTGATACTTCTCAGAAATCTGTTTAGCGACGATATCAAGTGGGTCCGCTTCTTTGCTAATGGCTTGAAGATGCGCATGTACGCCACGCATAAACTCATGGAAATGGATACGCGTTTTACGCGTTAAAGGCACTGTATAGTAAAAGGAATCCATCAAAAAGCTTTTACCACGACCAACTCCTCCCCACATATAGACTCCTCGTGGTGCTGCTGGTGGAGCTGGCTTTGCAAATAAACGCTTAAAAAAAGACTGTTCTGTCGGTGCGGGTAAACTCACCCAATCGTCATAGAATTTTTGTAAACGCTCAATCGCTTTTAACTGTGCCTCGTCAGGCTTGTAGCCTTTGTCGGCAAGTGTTTTTTGGTAATACTGGATAACGTTCATTAATATCGTGTCAGTGATGAAAATATTGTTTTTTGTCAGTCGCTTGTCATTAGTTGCTAACTCACAATCAGGTTTGCTACACGTTCCGTGCAGTCGCTCGGACAGAGCCTCACTTCGTTCGCCTAACTCACTTTGTGCATCGAAACGTCTCCACAAACCTTAAGTGCTTGTATTAATCACAATCACCTACTTCAGAACATTGTGTATTCACTCTTAAATGCTAACTCGCATTATGTGCATACACCAATCTACCTACAGGTTTTTGTCAGTCGCTTGTCATTAGTTGCTAACTCACCATCAGGTTTGCTACACGTTCCGTGCAGTCGCTCGGACAGAGTCTCACTTCGTTCGCCTAACTCGCTTTGTGCATCGAAACGTCTCCACAAACCTTAAGTGCTTGAGTAAACATTGCTGTGCTAGTTAATGGCAGTCCTCACGAAGAGAACTTGATGTACCGAGCGAGTTTGCAAACGGCGAGCGATAGCGATGCACTTTGCTGTCCGAGCGAATACACAAGCTCTTGCAGTAAGAACAACATACTGCAAGAGCGACGAGTATCGATTAGAAGTTCAACGAACGCTTATCCACCGCGAGCGCTGCTTCTTTCACTGACTCAGACAATGTTGGATGAGCGTGGCAGATACGTGCGATATCTTCTGCTGCGCCTTTGAATTCCATAATGGTTACTAATTCAGAAATTAGCTCAGATGCCATAGGGCCAATGATATGTGCACCTAATACTTCATCTGTTTTTGCATCAGCAATGATTTTCACAAAACCAGTCGTATCACCTAAAGCACGCGCGCGACCATTCGCTAAGAATGGGAAACTACCTACTTTAATCTCACGACCTTCTTGCTTTAATTGTTGCTCAGTCTTACCTACCCATGCCATTTCTGGTGATGTGTAGATAACAGAAGGAATCGTGTCAAAATTAACATGACCATGTTTGCCAGCGATACGCTCAGCCACAGCCACACCCTCTTCTTCTGCTTTGTGCGCTAACATAGGACCACGAACAACGTCACCTACCGCCCATACGTTTGGAAGATTTGTTTTGCAATCACCGTCAACTTCGATAAAGCCACGCTCGTTAAGTGCTAGACCAACTGCTGCGGCATTTAAACCATCGGTATAAGGTACGCGACCGATAGACACGATGAGACGATCCACTTCTAGTGTGTGCTCTTCGCCTTTAGCTGTTGTGTAAGGGATTTTAACTTGTTTAGCCGTTTGTTTGATTTCGCCTAACTTAACGCCAACTTCGATTTTTAGACCTTGTTTATCAAAGGCTTTTTTCGCTTCTTTCGCTACAGCCTCGTCAGCCATCGCTAAGAATGCTGGTGCCGCTTCAAGAATAGTCACCTCAGCACCTAAACGACGCCATACGCTACCCATTTCTAGACCGATAACACCCGCACCAATCACACCTAATTTCTTAGGTACAGAAGACATGCGTAAGGCACCGTCATTAGATAGGATTTGCTCTTCATCAAAGGCCAAACCTGGTAAAGCACGTGGAGCAGAACCCGTTGCCACGATAACGTGAGTGGCTGTTAACTCTTTTGCATCTTTACCGTCAACTTTGATTTTGTAAGTACCGTCAGCTTCTTTACCCACGAAAGAACCTTTACCTACAAGGAAAGTCACTTTATTTTTCTTAAATAAGAACTGGATACCATCATTGTTTTGTTTAACAACCGTATCTTTACGACCAATTAAAGTCTCTAATTTTAATTTCACACTACCTACTTCGATACCATGCTCTGCGAAGTGGTGATTCGCTTGCTCATAGTGCTCAGAAGATTGTAAAAGCGCTTTTGATGGGATACAACCTACGTTTGTACACGTACCACCTGGTTTCGCATTACCTTTCTCATCAACCCAAGCATCAATACATGCGACTTTTTTACCTAATTGAGCGGCACGAATAGCAGCGATATAACCGCCAGGACCTGCACCAATAACAACAACGTCAAATTGTGTAGACATATTCTGTTCTCTTTAAAAATCTGTATTCTTACAAAAACCAAACGCCCCTAATCTTATTATCAGGGGCGCCCTCTCGGTATCTAACGATTAGATATCTAATAATAAGCGTTGTGGATCTTCTAACGCTTCTTTCATTGCTACTAAGCCTAATACTGCTTCACGACCGTCAATGATACGGTGATCGTAAGACATCGCTAAGTAGTTGATTGGACGGATTTCAACTTTACCATTAATCGCTACTGGGCGCTCTTTTGTCGCGTGAACACCTAAAATCGCTGATTGTGGTGGGTTGATAATTGGTGTAGACATCATAGAACCGAATACACCACCGTTAGAGATAGAGAATGTACCGCCAGTTAAATCTTCTAAACCTAACTTACCGTCACGAGCACGTGCACCGAAGTCAGCGATAGCTTTTTCGATATCCGCTAAGCTTAATTGATCCGCATTGCGTAAGATAGGTACAACTAGACCACGTGGGCTGCTTACCGCGATACCAATATCAAAGTAACCGTGGTAAATGATATCTGTACCATCAACTGATGCGTTTAGGATTGGGTAACGTTTTAATGCAGCAACAGCCGCTTTTACGAAGAAAGACATGAAGCCTAATTTAACACCATGCTCTTTTTCAAACTTGTCTTTGTATTGGTTACGTAAAGCAATAACCGCGCTCATATCAACTTCGTTGAACGTTGTTAGAATAGCATTCTCTTGTTGAGATTGTAATAAACGCTCAGCGATACGTGCACGTAGACGAGTCATTGGAACACGTTGTTCTGGACGACCTTCTAAGTTTAAAGGTACGGCTACTGGTGCTGCTGCCGCAGCTGGTTTAGCAGATGCTGCTTGTGCGTCTGCTTTAGTGACGCGACCATCACGACCTGAACCTGCTACATCAGAAGCATTGAGACCTTTTTCAGCTAAGATAACGCTGGCTGCTGGAGAAGCCACATCACCTTTTGAAGCTGCTGCTGGTGCTGCTGCCGCCGGAGCTGCAGCTGGTGCCGCTGCAGGAGCAGACGCTGCTGCTGTCGCTTCTGTATCGATTTTTGCTAATAATTGACCAGAAGTCACTGTGCTACCGTCACCCTCGATGATTTCAGTAATCACGCCTGATGCTGGTGATGGAACTTCTAGAACCACTTTGTCCGTTTCTACTTCAATCAATGTTTCGTCTTGAGAAACAGAAGCGCCTACTTTAAATTTCCACTCTAATAGAGTCGCTTCAGAAATTGACTCAGATAATTGCGGTACGACTACGTCGATAATTGCCATAATTAAAATCCTTTAAACTTAAAAATTATTTTGTTAATACAAAGCCTTTTAAGCGACTAGCAAATGCCTGCTCAATCAAAGCTTTTTGTTGTTCATTGTGCTTAGCTAAATAGCCCACTGCTGGCGAAGAAGAAGCATTACGTCCAGCATAAGAAAGTTTTTGACCTTCTTTCATATTCTCATAAATATGATGTTGGATGTAGAACCAAGGACCTTGGTTTTGTGGTTCGTCTTGAACCCATACCACTTCTTTGGCATTAGTATATTGCGCTAATTCAGCTGCGAAATCTTTGTGTGCAAATGGATAAAGTTGCTCTACACGAATAATCGCTACATCATCAGCTTCACGCTCTTTACGCGCATTGACTAAATCGTAGTAAACCTTACCAGAGCAAACTAATACACGTTTTACTTTGCTTGCATTAATTGCTGTATCCACTTCACCGATAATAGGTTTAAATGAACCTTCCGAAAGCTCTGTTAATGGCACACTCGCATCTTTATTACGCAATAATGACTTCGGTGTGAAAATCACTAATGGCTTACGGAACTTACGGATCATTTGACGACGTAGTAAGTGGAAAATCTGTGCGCCGTTAGTTGGTTGAACCACTTGCATATTGTTGTCAGCACATAATTGTAAGAAACGCTCGATACGTGCTGAAGAGTGTTCTGGACCTTGACCTTCGTAGCCATGCGGTAACATCATGGTTAAACCACATTGACGACCCCATTTTGCTTCACCTGAAGCGATAAATTGGTCGATAACTACTTGTGCACCGTTGACGAAGTCACCGAATTGTGCTTCCCAAATCGTTAATGTATTTGGCTCTGAGCAAGCAAAACCATACTCGAAACCAAGCACAGCTTCTTCTGATAATACAGAGTCAATAACAGTAAATTTCGCTTGGTTTTCGCTAATGTTTTGTAATGGAATATACGTACCGTCATCCCAACGCTCACGTTTTTGGTCATGTAATACCGCATGACGGTGTGTAAATGTACCACGACCCGCATCTTGACCTGTAATACGCACATCAAAACCTGCGCTCACTAAAGAAGCAAACGCTAAATGTTCACCCATACCCCAGTCAAGATTCATCTCACCACGTGCCATCGCTGCACGGTCTGCTAATAACTTCTCAACGAGTTTATGAGGAGTAAATGTCTCTGGCACCGTCGTAATGCGCTCACCAAGACGTTGTAACTCTGTCGTTGGAATCGCTGTGTCTGCTTTGTCAGTCCATTTAGCACCAAGGAAAGGCGTCCAGTCAATCGCATATTTGTTTTTGAAGTCTGTAAGAACTGGCTCAGCAGTCTCACCACCGGCATCCATCACCGCACGGTACTCTTTGACCATTTCTTCGGGATCATCTGTACCCAATACGCCTTGAGCGACTAATTTGTCTGCGTATAGTTTACGTGTACCTGGGTGTTTACCAATTGATTTGTACATCAATGGTTGTGTCAATGCTGGTGTATCTTGTTCGTTGTGACCTAATTTACGGAAACATACAATATCAATCACCACATCATGCGCAAATTCTGCACGATAATCTAACGCTAGACGAGAAACAAATGCCACCGCTTCTGGATCATCACCATTAACGTGGAATACTGGTGCTTCAATCATCTTAACAACGTCAGTACAATACAATGTAGAACGTGCATCACGTGGGTCAGATGTCGTGAAACCGATTTGGTTATTAATCACGACATGTACTGTACCACCGGTACCATAACCGCGTGTTTGTGCAAGGTTTAAAGTTTCCATCACCACGCCTTGACCTGCAAAAGCCGCATCACCATGTACTAGCACTGGCAATACATCTTTCTTAGACTGACGACGGTCTTGACGAGCACGTGCACTACCCTCTACCACTGGGTTAACAATCTCAAGGTGAGATGGGTTAAACGCTAATGATAGGTGCACTGGACCTCCTGGTGTTGAAATATCACTAGAGAAACCGTTGTGATATTTTACGTCACCGTCAGTTAGACCTTCGGCATGTTTACCTTCAAACTCGGCAAACAAATCGCCCGGACGTTTGCCCATGACGTTAATTAGCATATTTAAACGACCGCGGTGAGCCATACCCATCACGATTTCTTGAACACCGATACGACCACCGTGATTAACGATTTCGTCCATGCTCACGATAAAGCTTTCACCACCTTCAAGTGAGAAACGTTTTTGACCCACGTACTTCGTATGCAAGTAACGCTCTAAGCCTTCTGCTTCTGTCAATTGTTTAAGGATATTTTTCTTTTCTGCGACTGAGAATTCCGCTTTAGCTAAAGAGCTCTCTAAACGCTCTTGAATCCAACGTTTTGCTTTTGGATCCGAAATATGCATAAACTCACTACCGATAGATTGGCAGTAAGTATCGCGTAAAGCATTAAGAATTTCACGTAAAGTCATGGTTGACTTCTTAGTGAAGTATGTATTTGTAGCCGAATAAACTTCGTCTAAATCCGCCTCTGTCAGACCATAGAAAGCTAGGTCTAACTCTGGAATTTCAGGTCTTTCTCTGCGTTTTAATGGGTCTAGCTGTGCGTAACGTACGCCTAAGCTACGATAAGCGGCAATTAAAGATTGTACTTTTAATTGCTTACCAGCAACTTCTAAGTTTGCGGGCGCAGCTTGTGTTAATAAAGTATTAGAACGAGCACGTTGTGCAAAAGATGCAATCACTGAAGAGTGATTTTGGTCACGTGTAGTTTCTTTGCCGTCAACGGCAGGAAGATGGCTAAGATTATCAAAATATTCGCGCCACTCTGGAGTGACGGATTCTGGATTATCTAAGTACGCTTCGTATTGTTCTTCAACATACGCAACGTTACTGCCAAAAAGATACGAGTTTTTACTCTTTTCGATAGCTGTAGTCATAACGACGCTTCACCTTTTATGAGTGTTTCACCATATGGATGCAGGAAAACCTTCCGATTTACGGCCTTACCGAATTACGGATAGCGATAAAAAAAGAAGGCGGACTCAAATACATAAATCCGATTAGGCAGTAGTATAACCTTTTTTGCAAAGAAAAATAGCGTATTAACCCTAATTCAACTGATTTCCTTTGCTTTTCTTGACGGATTGAAACACAAATACTTACCTCTATCAAAAATCAAGATTTTTTAAACAAAAGAATGTACCATTTACACTATTAGTTTTTGATTAATTTATTACAGGACTATTATAGGACGAACTATGTCTACTGATTCAAAAAAACTGGCGCTTGATTACCACGAATACCCTCGCCCTGGCAAGATTTCTGTCGTACCGACAAAAGCCATGGCAAACCAAGATGATTTAGCTCTCGCCTACTCTCCAGGCGTTGCACATGCGTGTATGGAAATTTACGCACATGGTCAAGCGGCGGCTGCACGCTATACCTCGCGTAATAATCTTGTAGGCGTGATTACAAATGGCACCGCTGTGCTTGGTTTAGGTAATATTGGTCCCCTTGCTGCTAAGCCTGTCATGGAGGGTAAAGGTTGCTTATTTAAAAAATTCGCTGGTGTTGATGTTTTTGATATTGAATTAGCCGAAAATGACCCGGATAAAATTGTAGACATCATTTGTGCACTCGAACCTACACTAGGCGGTGTCAATCTAGAAGACATCAAGGCCCCCGAGTGTTTCTACATTGAGAAAAAACTCCGCGAACGCATGAAGATTCCTGTCTTTCATGATGACCAACACGGTACAGCGATTATCTCTTCTGCCGCTATTCTTAATGGCTTAAAACTCATTGGTAAAAACCCAGCTGATGTAAAATTAGTCTGCTCAGGTGCTGGAGCAGCAGCGATTGCTTGCTTAGATCTATTAGTCCGTGTTGGTGTAACACGTGAGAATATCTATGTTTGCGATTCAAAAGGCGTTATTTACAAAAACCGTGAAGCCAATATGGAAGAAAATAAAGCACGCTACGCCCAAGAAACAGAGGCGCGTACTTTAGCCGATGTCGTCAAAGGCGCTGACGTCTTCCTCGGCTGCTCAACAAAAGGTGTTCTCACAGGCGATATGGTTAAAACCATGGCGGCTAATCCACTGATTCTAGCGCTAGCTAACCCAGACCCAGAGATTTTACCTGAGGATGCAAAAGCAGCTCGTCCAGACGTTATCATTGCAACCGGTCGTTCTGACTATCCAAACCAAGTAAATAACGTTCTCTGCTTCCCATTTATCTTCCGTGGTGCTCTTGATGTTGGTGCAACAACCATTAACGAAGAAATGAAAATGGCCTGCGTACACGCAATTGCCGATTTAGCACAAGCAGAACAAAGCGACGAAGTAGCCAATGCTTACGAGGGGCAAACCTTAGAATTTGGTCCTGACTATATCATTCCAAAACCATTTGACCCACGACTTATCGTCAAAATTGCCCCAGCGATTGCACAAGCCGCGATGGATTCGGGTGTAGCGACAAAACCCATCGCTGATATGGATGCTTACCGTGCACAGTTGATGAACTTTGTATATCACTCTGGTCAATTAATGCGTCCATTATTTATGCAAGCCAAATCAGCACAAAAACGTGTCGTTTATGCCGATGGCGAAGACGAACGCGTATTACGTGCTGTTCAAACCGTCGTCGACGAAGGCATTGCTATCCCAGTTCTCATTGGTCGCCCTGCTGTTATCGAAATGCGCATCCAAAAACTAGGCCTACGCTTGCAACATGGTAAAAACATTACGATTGTGAACCCCGAAGATGACGAGCGTTACACAGAAGCATGGCAACATTATTACAAACTTCGCGGTCGTAAAGGGGTCACACCAGAAATTGCAAAGATGATGGTGCGCAAACACAATACCCTCATTGGTGCATTACTATTAGAACGTGGCGATGTAGATGCCATGATTTGTGGTACACGTACTCGTTGGGAAAACCAACTCCAATACGTATCCGAAGTTATCGGTCTTAAACCTGGCGTTAAGAACTTTGCTTCAATGAACGTCATCATTATGCCAAATGATACGCTCTTTATTGCGGATACGCATGTCAATGAAAACCCTGACGCAGAAACCATTGCAGAGATTACCTTATTAGCCGCAGAAGAAATGCAACGCTTTGGTGTTACACCTAAAGTTGCCCTACTTTCTAACTCTAATTTCGGTAGTCGCCCAAATGCGAGCTCCAAAAAAATGGCAGAAGCACGCAATATTATTTTAGAACGTGCGCCACATTTAGAAGTTGATGGTGAAATGCATGCAGATGCGGCATTGAGTGAGCGTATTCGCTTAGAAGCTTGCCCTGACAGTACACTTCGTGGCAGTGCTAATCTCTTAATTATGCCAAGTTTAGAATCAAGTAATATCTCTTACAACTTACTCAAAATGACAAGTGGTAATGGTATTACCTTGGGTCCTATCCTACTAGGTGCAGCAAAACCTGTTCATATTATGACAACGAGTTCAACCACTCGTCGTATTATTAATATGACAGCATTAGCCGTGATTGATGCACAGCAAAACACTAGATAACTAGTGTAAATTACGGTACAATCGTAAAAAATTTAAGTTATAAATGTAAATCTTAGATGTAACTATTACATAATTTCATCGCTTATCACACTTTTAAAGTGATAAGCGAATAGAAAGATTCAAGTAGTTAGTACACTAAGCAAATTTATAACCTTATATACTCGATGGCAAAATTTCATTGCCTGTCACATTCTCACAATGGAGGCAGCTAGGGGAGATTCCATCGAAATAAAATTTATAGATTTTCTATATAATTTTAAGTATCATTGAATACTATAAAAGGCTCTCGATATATTGAGAGCCTTTTCATTTATATAGCACGAATATTATCTCATCGGATAAAATCATTGGGAAATATATTCAAATGAGAAGTGTTTTTTTTAACCCAATAAGGTTTACGATGACAATTCCAAAACTTACTGCTTGTTGCAATATATGCATCACTACTTGAGACATTGAAATGTATATCTCTATTTAATCTCACACCAAATCTAAAATAACTACTCAATATACAATCGTTGTCATGAGGAGGTTGCTTCGTTTCGGCTTGCCCATGTTTTTCCTCCCCCAACCTAAAAAATACATCATTATCATCTCTCATATACTTTATATTCGCATTATCAGACTTTGATTTAGGTTTTTTATGTTGATCAATAAATTCATAAAAAAGCCTTTGTATTTGATTAGTGTGTTCGTTCCCTTTATTTCTTTTAATTTCAATAATAGTTCTAAACAACTGCTCTAGCGTAGAAGATGAGAAATTTCTCCTTGGCATTATCAAAATAGACCGAATCATCTTATCATTAAAATTTGATCGAATAAAATTTATTCTTTTTAATCCAAATGATATTTGTTGTTGAAGATAAACCCTATTACCTGCTACTTTATCACACCCCTTGTACGGTGGATTAAGTTGATGAAATAAATATACGTATTTTAATTCTTCGGGAATTAAAATATCTTCATCTATAAATATCAGAACACTGGAATATTTTCCATTTTTGACATTACACAGCTCATTTTCTAAAAAAATATCTACAGACGGATAAACATCTGGATTATCCATAATTTTATATTTATGTTTTAATTGAGAATTAAATAAACTCTCTAATTGATCTTTTAATTTAAAGTAATTTTCATTGTGAATAAAAGATACTTTCAGCATAAATAATGTTAACTAAAAATTTTCAATAATATACTCAACGGTATCTGATCCAACTCTTCCTTAGAAAGTTTCTCTTTTAGTAACACAGAAAAATCTTTTAAATCCATTTTTGTCGATACCATCGCATTATTGACTCTATCAACACTATCCCACTCATATTCTTGACTAGCGGGAATTAGGCCTATTTTGGCTTTTTTATGTTTATGATAAACATACTTAATAGTATCAATACTATAACTATCTATCCATTTTTTTAAACTCACTCCTTCAGGTTTATCATCACCAAATTTATCTTTTAACAAAATTCCTAAAGAACTAAGCAATAAAGGTGAGTTTTTCTTTTCCCATTCCTCATTAACCCTATTCTCAATAAAACATTTAATATCACTCTCTTGCATACATTTCTCCAATGAGTAATATGTATTCACTAATCCGCAATTTTCTCAACATAAAGCTGATAAAGCGGGAAATTACGCCATACACAAACTTTACGATTATACGTATTGATATAACTATCTACGGCAGGTTTAACCAATAAATAATGATCCTGCTGTCCATAAGGCAACGACGTCCAGAGATAATCATCAAAAGCAATCACACCTTGCTTTCTTGCCAAACGATGGGCTAACAGAGCGTCCATCAAAACATCAGGAGCCTCATGTGACCCATCTACATAGATGAAATCAAACGTGCCCTCTAAGCCTTGAGTACATAACTGCATCATTGCTGGATGCGAGTACCCCTTAAGCTGATGCAATTTAAGACCAGGATAACGTTGTTGCATCACTTGCATATTGTGAAGAAAATTTCTCTCCACCATATTCATATCATTAACCCCGATATGCTCCTGACCTCCCTCCCAGGTATCAATACAAAAGAGCTCTACTTCCTGATGATACTGAAGCGCCTTTTCTATCATATAAGCTGCCGAACGTCCCTCATACGAACCAATCTCTAAAATACGTTTAGGTTTGATACGATCAAAAATTGCTGAAAATGATGGAATATTATGACTAAACCAATCAGGGTCTTTAAAAATTAATTCATTATTCATTTGTCACTCATCTAAAATATCATACTACCCAATACTAAACTACTCAGAACCTATTCAACAAATCCTACTTTCCTAATAGTAGCATAAAAAAAGAGGTTAACCCCTTAATCTCTAACATCTGCTGTAATTGAGAAACCTGTTCAAAATTATCTTTCATTAAAAACTCTCGATAATGAGGCAAATAGACCTCTAAACGCATAATCAAATCCGCAGGGGCATATTCGACCAATTGCTTAAATCCTTGATATGACTCTTCCCATTTTTGTAGCAATGCCGCATTTAAACAATACTCATAATAGCGCCAATAACGATAAATATCGACCGACAAAAACAGACGACTATTGGTAGGAAAAGCATACTCACACCCCTGTCGAGCATAAGTATAAGCTAGCGTATAATGCCCCTGCCAATTACAACGTCGTGCTAAATGATACCATGCTTCAGCTCTTTCAGGACATAAACATACGGCTTGCAACCATGCTTGCTGTGCCGCCTCATAATCCTCTCTTCCCTCATAAATAAACCCGACAGCTAAATAACTTAAATAACGCTCATCAACCCAGCCTTCGGCGAATTGCGCACGTTTTGTATACCATTCCAACGCCTTTTCAGATAATCCAGCATCACGAAAGGACTGCGCACAATAAAACATATAACGAGGCAATAAATCAGGTTCCTGATTATCAAAACAGGCCTGCTCTAATAGACGAGCATCATTGATATATTTTTGTTGAGGATTCTTATTTCTATCACCTAGACGACCAGAAATAACATAATAATCCCCATCAATAAGACCATGACTCGCGGGTATACGACGTTCTATAAACTCATGTAACACCCCTCGCCAGTAAAAGCTCCCATCGTTCCGAACCAGTAATAACCGCTGATAGGCCGTCCCTGAGGTTTGAGCACCAAACTTAAAAAAATAGGCATCCTGATTTAGTGATTCAGGAATAATGACTTCTCCATGAAGAGAATCATCTGCATCAAAAAACAAAACATAATCTGTTTTCTTAGTGGCTGCCTGTAAAGCAAGATTACGGTTATAGGCAAAATTTTTCCATTCAGCATGATAAATTTCACCAGGAATTTGACGTTGTTTAAAAAACTGTTCAATTAAAGTAACCGTATTATCTGTAGAGCCTGTATCTGAAATAACCCAGTAGTCAAATGTTAAATGCTGACAAAGATTTTCTAAGGTTTTTTCAATAATATGACTCTCATTTTTGACAATCATATTCAAACAAATCGTTGACATTTCGCTTCCCTCAAATAAATAAGGGTCTATCTCTTACAAGATAAACCCTTATAACTACCGCTGATGTATTACCAGAAGTAACCTACACCAACCTGACTACCAAACTGCTTCTTAGAGTTGGTTGTTACTGCCCCGCGGATAATCCACTTACCGTTATCAGAAACTCGCGAATAACCAATCGCAAGACCATACTGCGACTGATATTGACCAACCGAAGCCACAAGACCCGATTGACCTTCACGATGAGGTTGTGGTAGACCTGCTGCTGCTAATGCTGAGGCTGCTGAAGCATTGATATATTGGTTCAAGGACTTATGACTATCACCAACTAAACGCTTCACATCACCGATATTAGCTGCATTGCTATTATCACGGTTATCACCATGAACAATACCTGAGGCAAGGTTAGTAATACGTGTACCACCTGCATTAATGCCCGCTTGATTAATCGTCACAGGACCAACATTCACCTGATTAAAGCTCACATTATCTTCAGTAGAAATAGAGAACTTATCACCATTACGCGTTACTTTAATGTTCTTACCTGCACTATTTTCAAGCTGTTGAACAGTAAGTGCATCAGTCGCTTGGGTACCGTTCGCCACATTGGTAATACGACGTTCACTACCTTTAGCACCAACCGATACCGTATTAGCCTCTGTTGCCACAGAGCCACGACCTAAAGCAACAGAATTGTCGCCTCTTGCCTCAGCATTTTGACCAATAGCTGTCGCACTAGAGGCTAGCGCTTTAGCATTTTGACCAACAGCTAAGCTGTTAGATTTTTCAGCCAAGGCGCTTTGACCAATAGCGGTTGCATTATCCGCCAAGGCCTTAGATGCTTGACCCATCGCAACAGAATTAGCACCAGTCGCTTCAGAGTTATTACCTGCAGCTAGAGAGTTCTCTCCAATTGCTTTAGCTGTCTCTCCCATACGTAACGCACCCGAGCCTACATCACCGTATTTAGAACCGTTGTTCTTCTCATCGGCAATTAGGCGACTGTCCACCGGTAAGGTATACGTCGAGCCATCATTACGCATAAAGATAACATTTGTGCCGTTCGTATCGTAATCAGCGCTTGTCGTGTAAACATCAGCGCCTGTAGCACCTGTCGCGCCCGTAGCACCTGTCGCGCCTGTGGCACCCGTAGCACCTGTCGCGCCTGTGGCACCGGTAGCGCCTGTGGCACCCGTAGCACCTGTCGCACCTGTAGCACCTGTAGCGCCCGTAGCACCTGTAGCACCTGTAGCACCTGTAGCGCCCGTAGCACCCGTAGCACCCGTAGCACCTGTGGCACCTGTAGCACCGGTAGCGCCCGTAGCACCCGTAGCACCCGTAGCACCGGTAGCGCCTGTCGCACCTGTAGCACCCGTCGCGCCTGTCGCACCTGTAGCACCCGTCGCACCTGTAGCACCCGTCGCACCTGTAGCGCCTGTGGCACCTGTCGCGCCTGTGGCACCTGTCGCGCCCGTAGCACCCGTAGCACCCGTAGCACCAGCGGCACCTGTCGCACCAGCGGCACCCGTAGCACCTGTCGCACCTGTCGCACCTGTCGCACCTGTAGCACCTGTAGCACCTGTAGCGCCTGTGGCACCTGTCGCACCAACGGCACCCGTAGCACCTGTGGCACCTGTCGCACCTGTAGCACCTGTCGCACCCGTAGCGCCTGTAGCACCTGTCGCGCCTGTGGCACCTGTCGCACCTGTAGCGCCTGTCGCACCTGTGGCACCCGTAGCGCCTGTCGCACCCGTAGCACCAGCGACACCTGTAGCACCTGTCGCACCTGTCGCGCCCGTAGCACCCGTAGCACCCGTAGCACCCGTAGCACCCGTAGCACCCGTAGCACCTGTCGCACCTGTAGCACCTGTAGCACCTGTAGCACCTGTCGCACCTGTAGCACCTGTAGCACCTGTCGCACCAACAGCACCTGTGGCACCTGTCGCACCTGTGGCACCTGTCGCGCCTGTAGCACCCGTCGCACCAACAGCACCTGTCGCACCAGCGGCACCCGTAGCACCTGTGGCACCCGTAGCACCCGTAGCACCTGTCGCGCCTGTAGCACCTGTGGCACCTGTAGCGCCCGTAGCACCTGTCGCGCCCGTCGCACCTGTAGCACCTGTAGCACCCGTCGCACCTGTCGCACCCGTAGCACCTGTCGCGCCCGTAGCACCTGTTGCACCTGTAGCACCTGTTGCGCCTGTGGCACCCGTAGCACCTGTTGCGCCTGTAGCACCTGTCGCGCCCGTAGCACCTGTAGCCCCAGCAGAACCTGTCGCACCCGTAGCACCTGTGGCACCTGTGGCACCTGTAGCACCGGTAGCGCCTGTAGCACCTGTTGCGCCTGTCGCACCTGTGGCACCGGTAGCACCAGCAGAACCTGTAGCGCCTGTCGCACCCGTAGCACCAGCGGCACCTGTAGCACCTGTCGCACCCGTAGCGCCTGTCGCACCGGTAGCGCCTGTAGCACCTGTTGCACCCGTAGCGCCTGTCGCACCTGTCGCGCCCGTAGCGCCTGTTGCACCCGTAGCGCCTGTTGCACCTGTAGCACCTGTAGCACCTGTAGCACCAGTAGCACCTGTCGCGCCGGTAGCACCTGTAGCACCTGTAGCACCTGTAGCGCCGGTAGCACCAGCAGAACCCGTCGCGCCTGTCGCGCCTGTGGCACCCGTAGCGCCTGTAGCACCTGTCGCGCCCGTAGCACCTGTAGCACCTGTAGCACCTGTTGCACCTGTGGCACCGGTAGCACCCGTAGCACCCGTAGCACCGGTAGCACCTGTAGCACCTGTAGCACCCGTAGCACCTGTTGCACCTGTTGCGCCGGTAGCGCCTGTTGCGCCTGTAGCACCTGTAGCACCTGTAGCACCTGTTGCGCCTGTCGCACCCGTAGCGCCTGTCGCACCCGTAGCACCAGTAGCACCTGTAGGACCTGTCGCGCCTGTAGCGCCGGTAGCACCAGCAGAACCCGTCGCGCCTGTGGCACCTGTCGCGCCGGTAGCACCTGTAGCACCCGTAGCACCGGTAGCACCTGTTGCGCCGGTAGCACCTGTTGCGCCTGTAGCACCTGTTGCGCCTGTAGCACCCGTAGCGCCTGTCGCGCCTGTCGCACCCGTAGCGCCTGTAGCACCAGCAGAACCCGTAGCACCAGTATCACCTGTGGCACCTGTTGCGCCTGTAGCACCCGTAGCACCTGTCGCACCTGTAGCACCTGTCGCACCTGTAGCACCTGTAGCACCTGTCGCACCTGTTGCGCCTGTAGCACCTGTAGCACCTGTTGCGCCGGTAGCACCTGTAGCACCTGTTGCGCCTGTGGCACCTGTAGCACCTGTCGCGCCCGTAGCACCTGTTGCACCTGTGGCACCAGTAGCACCCGTAGCACCAGCAGAACCTGTAGCACCAGCAGAACCCGTAGCACCTGTTGCACCCGTAGCGCCTGTTGCGCCGGTAGCACCTGTAGCACCCGTCGCACCAGTAGCGCCTGTCGCACCGGTAGCGCCTCTCGCACCTGTGGCACCAGTAGCACCTGTTGCGCCTGTCGCACCCGTAGCACCTGTAGCACCAGTAGCGCCTGTAGCACCCGTAGCACCTCTCGCACCTGTGGCACCAGTAGCACCTGTGGCACCAGTAGCACCTGTTGCGCCTGTCGCACCCGTAGCACCTGTCGCACCCGTAGCACCAGTAGCGCCTGTAGCGCCTGTCGCACCGGTAGCGCCTCTCGCACCTGTGGCACCAGTAGCACCTGTTGCGCCTGTCGCACCCGTAGCACCAGTAGCGCCTGTAGCACCAGTAGCGCCTGTCGCACCGGTAGCACCTGTAGCGCCTCTCGCACCTGTGGCACCCGTAGCGCCTGTTGCACCTGTTGCGCCTGTGGCACCCGTAGCACCTGTCGCGCCTGTAGCACCAGTAGCACCAGTAGCACCAGTAGCGCCTGTAGCACCCGTAGCACCTCTCGCACCTGTGGCACCAGTAGCACCTGTGGAACCAGTAGCACCTGTTGCGCCTGTCGCACCCGTAGCACCTGTCGCACCCGTAGCACCAGTAGCGCCTGTCGCACCGGTAGCGCCTCTCGCACCTGTGGCACCAGTAGCACCTGTTGCGCCTGTTGCGCCGGTAGCACCTGTCGCACCTGTTGCGCCTGTCGCGCCGGTAGCACCCGTTGCGCCTGTCGCGCCTGTTGCGCCTGTGGCACCTGTCGCACCCGTAGCACCAGTAGCGCCTGTCGCACCGGTAGCGCCTCTCGCACCTGTGGCACCAGTAGCACCTGTTGCGCCTGTCGCACCCGTAGCACCTGTAGCACCAGTAGCGCCTGTAGCACCCGTAGCACCTCTCGCACCTGTGGCACCAGTAGCACCTGTGGCACCAGTAGCACCTGTTGCGCCTGTCGCACCCGTAGCACCTGTCGCACCCGTAGCACCAGTAGCGCCTGTAGCGCCTGTCGCACCGGTAGCGCCTCTCGCACCTGTGGCACCAGTAGCACCTGTTGCGCCTGTCGCACCCGTAGCACCAGTAGCGCCTGTAGCACCAGTAGCGCCTGTCGCACCGGTAGCACCTGTAGCGCCTCTCGCACCTGTGGCACCCGTAGCGCCTGTTGCACCTGTTGCGCCTGTGGCACCCGTAGCACCTGTCGCGCCTGTAGCACCAGTAGCACCAGTAGCACCTGTCGCGCCCGTCGCACCTGTTGCGCCGGTAGCACCTGTTGCGCCTCTCGCACCTGTTGCGCCTCTCGCACCTGTTGCACCCGTAGCGCCGGTAGCACCTGTCGCACCTGTAGCACCTGTTGCGCCCGTAGCACCTGTCGCACCAGCAGGACCTGTCGCGCCCGTATCACCTTTAGCTACTGTGGTAGAAATAACAAAACGACCATTTGTTTGTTCAATTTTGACATTATCACCAGCAATTAACTCAACTAAATTACCAGGTTTAATTAATTGATCAGTAATCCCTGTTGCAACACCTGTTGTTTGCCCTGCCGTAATACGCCACCCACTTGAATTGATGGCACTCACTAAATCGGCGGCATTAACAAAGCTAGACCCAGCATTAGACATACTCAATGCCAAACTACCACGCGTAGTCCCTGTACTAACAGACGTTAATGTTGTATTAGCCACATTAAAGCGTACCGCTGCTGTCGAATTAGAACCCGAGACTGTCACATTAGCAATCGTGCCTGTACCATTAACAAAATTAACGGTGTCATAAGGTTTCACAAAATCTTTGGCTGAACTATTTTCCTGTAAGTTCCAGCCTGCCGCTAACACATCGCCCATCGAAGCCGCATCGGCTCGATTAATCGTTTGAGGATTAAAGCCTTGACTAGACGTTGTATAGGTATTAATCAGCTGCGGAGTAAGATTGGTAATCTTATCCCCATCACTCAAGGTAATTCCATCACCATTAATTAGAGGACCGTCAGTCACATTAATAGAAATAATATCTGTTAAATATGGTGATAATCTATACGTTACTTTTGTTCTTGTTGGGCCACTCTCCTCTTGTACACTGATAACCAAATTATCCCCAGCAACAAACTTAACTGAATCTGAGCTTGTCACTAACTGATTCTCTACCGCACCATCACTTGTGCCTGTCCCTGTCGTACCACCAGTTACAAACCATCCAACTCCATTCATCGCATTAGCAATCTGATTTGCCGTCATATAATGAGTCGCATTCCCTGTCGGTGCTGCCGCATCACCAGCCCCCGTGATGGTTAAAGGAGTCGTCTGTAATGCAACATCAAAACCAATTTTGGTAATATTGCCACTTTCCGCCTCTACTCTCGCTATGGTGTTTGTACCATTGACAAACTGAATAGCCTCGCCTGGGGTCACCGTACCTTTAAGTACATTAGCGTAATCAAGTACGCGGAAACCTTGTCCTAATACATTAGCTACAGAGTATAACTGACTACCATTAATCGCATCCGTAGATGTTCTAGAAATCTCACCGGCAGCGACGTTTTGAATACGGCGCTCCATACCCGAAGCACCCACAGAGACCGCACCAATTGCTGTTGCACCTTGGAAGTTATTATAAGTTAAGGTTCCTACTGTCGCACTTGAGACCGTACCAACCGCACCCGCCGTCGTCGCTGTCCCTGTTTGCGTTTGATTAGCATTGAAAGTTTTTAATGTACCTATACCACCAAATACAACACCACCTGAACCACCCGTAACCTCAGATTCATTACCTAGATATACTGAGTTGGCAACAGTACCAGGACCATTCGTCACCAAGTCCAATCGACGATTAATACCACTACCTAACACAAATGTATTATTGGTCGTAATCGTATTATTGTTACCAATAGCATAAGAACCATCCGCTTCTGCCGTTAAATAAGAGGGATCACCAAATACACCCGCATTATCCGCCAAAATACGGTGTCCTACACCAACGGCAACCGATTGATTACCAATCACGCTACTATTACTACCTAGTACAATAGATTCCAGTCCACGAGCCACAGACAATGTACCAATCGCTGTCGCATTGACACCTGAAGCATTAGATTGTGTACCAATCGCAATAGCGTTAGTTGCATTAACATTGACCGCCGAACTATTACCAATCGCAATACCATTAGTCGCATTTGCCGCAACGAGCGAACTATTACCAATACCTATAGCTTTATCAGAAATCACCGATGCATTGGTACCCATCGCAATTGACTGATTTGCTACTCGTCCAAGTGTCGCGGTTTCGTTATTATTAGTCATCACTTTAGTAGCAAAACCGACATGCGCCCCATCACCAAAAGCAATGGATGAATTACCCAATACTTGCGCCTGGGTTCCCATTGCCGTTGAGTTAGTAAAGAAGTCTAATTTTCCTACTTCTGTAACAGAATCAATATCTAAAAAACGACGATATTCAAAAGCTGAGGTCTGAAAGTTAGCATTTTGTTTCCATTGACCATCCCCTAACCCCTCCGCATATTTTTCAAGACTGACGCCACCAATAACCGCCTGATCACCAATCGCAATAGATCGATCACCAAATACAGTCGCATCTGGTCCCACTGAAGTAGAATAAGCACCATCCACCAAAGAACGAGAGCCGACTGCTACTGAGTGCGGTTGAAAAAACACCGCAGAGCTATAATCAGTCAATACAAAGTGACGCCCACCGCCAGGATACACATCAGCAATACCCCATGTATCCATCCGACTATCTTTCACCTGAGAAAAAGCCCCTATAGACAAGGAGTCTTGCGTATCCACTGCTGATTTATAACCTATCGCAACGGCTCCCCCTTTTGTCGCATTGGCATTAACACCTACCGCAACAGACTGGTCTGATTTTGCTAATGCACGATTACCCACGGCAACCCCCGAGAGAAAAGCTCGGCTATGATCACCAATTGCTATTCCCCCCTTGACAGAGTAGTCAAATACATAGCCAGTACCAAACCGGCCTGTCTCTCCCAAAGGAACATCCCTACCCCATACTCCCTTCGTATAATCCCCAGGCTGAGTTACTAGATTAATTGAGACAGTTGCATTATCACCAATCGCAACAGCAGAACGAATCTCTTGCACAGAGTCTCTAGAACCCTCAGCTTTGGCATTTTGACCTATCACTACTGTATTAAGACCTAGTGTAGAAGATGCATCTGAACCAAATACACTATTACCACTCCCTGAAATAACCGTCGCATTCGCACCTATCACACTATTGCGTGATGAATATATTCCTACAGTACCAAAATCCGTAAAAAAGCCAGAATTATCATAAATTGGATAAACACGAATTGATGCTCCAGTTCCCATCACCGTATTATTAGTGCCACTAAAATCGGGGCTCCGCAGATTAGGAAAGCGAGAATCAGTATATTGATTCTCGATAAATGCCTGATTACCAATCACAATGGAATCAACACTCGTTGCTTTTGAACTATTACCAATCGCAATCGCATTGGTACGATTAGCCAACGCCGTTGGACCAAACGCCAAAGCATTTACCGCACTCACATTTGCCAATGAACCAATCGCAATCGCATTTGTCGCATTGGCAGCGACAAATGAATGATTACCAATCGCAATAGCAGCGTTTGCATTATTCGAAATAGTTGCACAGACCCCAAAGGCGACAGAGTTAGTAGCATTTGAATATGACCGATCCCCCACTACTGTAGCATTAACCCCCCCTCTCAAAATCCGACTACTACTACCTATCGCCGTCGCATTTTCTGAACGAGCTAGAGCTTCATCACCATATGCAGAAGCTCCTGAACCCAATGCGGCAGTAGCATGTCCTATCGCTGTAGAAGTCCTATCAAGGGTCATAGAGGTCTCCCCCATAGCCACACCTCGGATTCCACCGATCAAATAGAACTGTTCAACATAATTATTGGAGGTAGCCGTGAGATTATAAGCCCTGTGAGCTTGTTCAACAGCTCCATCCTCACCGACTACTGCACCATGCGCCACTCCTCCACTCAGAGAAGCCCCCAGACTCAACGTTGCCACGCCCGCCGCTCGACGCAAAGCACGGCTAGATTTTTCTTTGCTCGCCGATTTAGTCAATTCAGATACGGCAACCCATGTGCCTAGTGATTGACTCCAAATAACTTTAAAAACCTTATTCATCTAGATTCTTCCCATGTATTGTCAGGCGAATAGTGCTGACTTTCTTTGTCCTTTTTAAATAAAAAAATAGTTCCTTTGGCTATTGTAACTGATTGGAAAAATAAAATGTGCCATCAAGGCTCATCTGGCAAAATAAATAACCATTGGCGTAATTCGGGATGCCCTTGAATGGCATATTTATATTCAATCGATACGACGTCATAGATATACTGATACTCTTGTAATTGTCGTTGATAAAGGTATCGCAGATAAGGCTTTAGTCGTTGTGTATGTGCCATTGCCTCGCGCAAATAGGCTAAAAATCCAGCTTTCTTATGAAAAACTTCCATACTCCCCATCAAAGGAAAACTACTCCCATACCGACGCATATAGTAAAAAAACAAGGTCGATATTTCTACAATAGGTTTATCATACTCAAATACGTCACAAAGAAACTGAAAATCCTCCATAAAGGCAGTTTGCTCATGAAAATAGATAGAGTGTTCTCGTAAAAAAGCACGCCTAATAAAGTAACTCCCTGTATGGATAAAACAATTATCTGTGCGAACCATGTGTTCTGTAAAAGCAATACTCCCCACCACCATCATTGAATGAGGCTCTAGCGTTGTCATCACTGGTCTAGACGTATTGATAGTGTTAAATGGTGCGGGCAAATGAATTTGCAGCAAGCCTTTCACTATAACCGCTTCTGGATAATGGGTTTCAATTTGTGTATAAATCGCCTGTAAATCTAGACCTGGCGCCAAACAATCATCCGCATCCAAGAAAAAAACAAACTCGCCTTTTGCTAAACGCAAGCCCATATTACGAACACTGGATACGCCTTGATGTTGATTCGCGACCAAATGGATAAAAGGATATTGACGCACATAACTCAATGCGATATTAAGCGTCTCATCTGTAGACCCATCATCAATCAATAAAATCTCTTTACTAATTGTCTGTGCCAATATACTGTCTATACAACGCTGTAAATAGGGAGCAACGTTGTACATCGGTATAATAAAACTCATCGCTATCGACATAAAATTCCTTTGTTTAATTTTTTACTGACTATCCGTCTGCTAAGCCATGATAGCATCATGTGTCATGTCATCATGAACTAGCATGAATCTTCTACATGTTCTATATATACTAAAAACTGCCAAGCAGTTGACTCATAGACTATGGGATGTTGTTTTCATACCAAACTTGTATAATCTTATATGGGTCTTTACAAAAAGATCCATATATCCTCTCATAACCTGGAATAAACTATTCTTAGCAAAAAAATAACTTTCCTAAAGATTTAATAAGGGGCTTACACTAAATTGACAAGATATCCACTTATAAACTAGCATAAAACTTCTTACAGAGTGGTTAGTATCACAGATATTTTAATTGACAGTAGGGCTGCCATAGAAATGATTGACAATTCCTTGCTTTTCCAAGAGCAAAAAGCTGCTCAAGTCGCAGCGTTCCTCATACACAAAGCAAACAATAAACTGGAAATTTTAAAGCTGATAAAGCTAATGTATTTAGCTGAAAGAGAATCATTGCGTCTTTTCGGTGAAACAATCACAGGAGATGCCTTTGTATCTATGCCACATGGACCAGTATTATCCATGACATATGACTGTATCAATGGGAATACCAAGCATAAGGCTGGTGGTTGGAACGATTGGATTGCAGACAAAGAAAATCATTTTGTCGCACTCAAAGACCCTAACATGTTACGTAATCCTGAAGAGGATTTATTAGCACTGTCTGAATCTGACTTAGAAACACTTGATAAGACATGGCAAGAGTTTGGGCATTATGGTGCATGGGAATTACGTAACAAGACTCACGACGGACTCTGCCCTGAGTGGGAAGACCCAAAAGGATCTAGCCGTCCTATCCGGATTGAAAAACTATTAAAGATTCTTAATTACAATGAAGCCCAAATCAAAGGTATTGTGAACAATATGCGCGATCAGGCAGAAATCAATGCCAGACTTCAAATGAGGTAAGTATGCGTGGTCAATGTATGCTCATACCATCAGGCGACAACAACCACAAACATCTTTTTACCGTCGTGATAGACCCTGTGACATTACCACAAACAGGAAGTATACCAGTCGTTATTCTAGTCAACTTTACAAGTATTCGTGATGATGTTCCTTATGATGACGCCTGTGTTGTACAGGCAGGTGAACACCCCTTTATTCAACATAAAAGTTATGTAAACTACAGATGCGCTCGAGAAGATAATATAGCACACATTAATAGTTTATTAGACAAAGGCGTATTTGTCAAAAAAGAACCATGCTCACAGACACTTTTAGAAAAAATTATAGCAGGTGCGCTGAAATCAAAAAGGATATCCCGTCAATTTAAACAAATTATACAAGACAGTATAAAGACACCAACATAAAAAACCGTCTCTTAAAGAGACGGTTTTTTTGATGATAATTAATCAGTACGCTCTAGCGTTTATCCAATGCTGGCACATCACGACGAGCACTACCCACGTACAACTGACGTGGACGACCAATCTTATAGTTGGCATCCGATAACATCTCATTCCATTGAGCAATCCAACCGACTGTACGTGCTAATGCAAAGATAGCCGTAAAGAGCTGTGTTGGAATACCCATCGCACGTTGAACAATACCTGAGTAGAAGTCAACGTTTGGATAGAGTTTGCGATCCACAAAGTATTGATCCTCTAAGGCAATACGCTCTAGTTCCATCGCTAATTTAAATAATGGGTCGTTTTCTAAACCTAATGCCGTCAATACTTCTTTACATGTTTCTTGCATTAATTTAGCGCGTGGGTCATAGTTTTTATAAACACGGTGACCAAAGCCCATTAAGCGTACGCCAGAGTTTTTGTCTTTCACTTTTTCCATGAATTCGCCAACTTTGGCTACGCCACCATTAGCTTGGATGTCTTCAAGCATTTGTAAGCATGCTTCGTTAGCACCACCGTGAGAAGGACCCCATAAGCACGCCACACCTGCTGCAATCGCTGCAAATGGGTTAGTACCAGAAGAACCACATAGACGAACAGTCGATGTAGAAGCATTTTGCTCGTGGTCAGCATGTAACGTCAAAATACGGTCA
This sequence comes from Pelistega suis, assembly GCF_013133795.1. Lineage (GTDB taxonomy): Bacteria > Pseudomonadota > Gammaproteobacteria > Burkholderiales > Burkholderiaceae_B > Taylorella > Taylorella suis. The sequence goes on along the minus strand of NZ_JABGBN010000003.1, from coordinate 14,742 downwards.
AAGGCACGCTCTAAGACTTCATTGACTTTGTAATCTTCGCAAGGCGTTGCAAACATCTGACGTAAGAAGTTACCAGAGTAAGACAACTCATTGCGTGGATAGACGTATGGCTCACCACGAGAGTATTTGTATGCCATTGCCACTAATGTTGGCATTTTGGCAATCAAACGAATCGCCGAAATCTCACGGTGACGTGGGTTAGTGATGTCTGTAGAATCATGATAGAACGCAGACATTGCACCCACTAAACCCGTTAAAATCGCCATTGGGTGAGCATCACGACGGAAACCACGTAAGAAGAAATGCATTTGCTCATGCACTAAGTTGTGATGATTGATTGAGTACTCGAACTCGGCTTTTTGCTGTGCATTTGGAAGTTCGCCATTTAATAATAAATAGCAGACTTCTAAATAATCACAATTGACCGCTAATTGCTCGATTGGATAACCACGGTATAACAATTCACCTTTATCGCCATCAATGTACGTAATCGCTGATTCGCAAGATGCCGTCGACATAAACCCTGGGTCAAATGTGAACATATCACTTTGAGCATATAGTTTGCGAATATCTAGTACATCTGGACCAACAGTACCAGAATAAACTGGCAATTCGATTGGTGTGCTACCATCAATATTTAGGGTAGCTTTTTTATCTGATAACTTCATTTAAATTCCTTTGTAAAGTTATACCCGGACACATCCTACACTTAATCTCTAATCCTCGCGCATAAGCTTAACCAAACGGTTAATATTCGCTGTATCATAGTTGCCTTCTGGCTCTGCTCTACCGAGTAAGACATCAAGCAAAGAATTATCGTCCATTTCAAAAAGATGAGTCAAACTACGAACGTCCTCATCGTTTAACTCAGTTTCATAGCGGTCTAGAAAACGCGTAATAATTAAATCGTTTTCTAAAAGACCACGGCGTGCACGCCATCTTAGACGTGCACGCTCTAGTTCTGTTAAGTTCGCCATAAGCTATTAGATAGTACGACGTACGAGCATTTCCTTAATCTTACCAATAGCCTTGCTTGGATTTAAGCCTTTTGGACATACATCCACGCAATTCATAATGGTATGACAACGGAATAAGCGGTACGGATCTTCTAGGTTATCTAAACGCTCAGCTGTCGCTTCGTCACGGCTATCTGCCAAGAAACGATAAGCTTGTAACAAACCAGCAGGCCCCACGAATTTATCAGGGTTCCACCAGAATGATGGACAAGATGTAGAACAGCACGCACATAAAATACACTCATAAAGACCGTCTAACTCATCACGAGCCTCTGGACTTTGTAAACGCTCTTTTTCTGGTGCTGGTGTATTGTTAATAAGATACGGTTTAACCGAATGATACTGGTTAAAGAAATGCGTCATATCAACAATAAGATCACGAATAACAGGTAAACCTGGTAATGGACGTAACACGATAGGCTGAGTTAAGTCATTAAGGTTAGTCAAACATGCAAGACCATTTTTACCATTAATGTTCATCGCATCAGAACCACAAACACCCTCACGGCAAGAACGACGGATAGAAATACTATCATCCACATCGTTCTTAATGCGAACAATCGCATCTAATAACATTTTGTCATTTGGACCTAGTTCTACATCCAATTTTTGCATGTATGGACGCTCGTCCTTATCAGGATCATAGCGATAAATTTCAAATTTTACGATACGTTTAGTCATAATATCCTGCTTAGAATGTGCGTGGTTTTGGTGGGAATGATTCAACTGTTAATGGTTTCATTTGAACAGGCTTATACTCTAAGCGACCGTCATCAGAATACCATAATGTGTGTTTCGTCCAGTTCACATCATCACGCTCTGGGTAATCATTAAGTGCATGCGCACCACGGCTCTCTGTACGTTGAGAAGCCGATTTAATCGTCGCACGAGCCACTTCAATCATATTCTCAATTTCTAATGCCTCTTGGCGAGCCATATTGAAGACTTTAGATTTGTCTTTGAAGTAGATGTTCTTCGCTTGTTCGGCGATTTCATCAATCTTAGCCACACCCTTATTCAACAAGTCTAATGTACGGAATACACCGCAGTGGTGTTGCATTGCCATACGCATTGCATTACCCACGTCTTGAACTTTTTCACCCGAAGCACGCGTTTCTAGTGCATTCACACGGTCAAGCGACTTAGTCACTGACTCAACAGCGAGGTCTTTGTGAGCTTTTTGACGCTCTGGATGTGACTCAACGATATGGTTACCTGTCGCACGACCGAAGACGACTAAGTCAAGTAATGAGTTAGTACCTAAACGGTTAGCACCATGCACAGAGACTGCTGCACATTCACCAATTGCATATAAACCATTAACCACTTTATTTGATTGAGTAGCAGCATCCCATGATAATACTTGACCATGGTAGTTAGTTGGAATACCACCCATTTGATAGTGAATAGTTGGGACAACGGGAATTGGCTCTTTAATAGGGTCTACGTTACCAAACTTAATCGCGATTTCACGAATAGAAGGTAGACGTTTATTAATCACATCAGCACCTAAGTGGTCTAATTTAAGCACCACATAGCTACCGTCTGGACCGCAACCACGACCTTCTTTGATTTCTTGGTCCATAGAGCGAGAAACGAAGTCACGAGGTGCTAAGTCTTTTAGGTTAGGCGCATAACGTTCCATGAAACGCTCACCATTCTTATTTAAAAGGATACCACCCTCACCGCGTACACCCTCAGTAATAAGAACACCCGCACCTGCCACACCTGTTGGGTGGAATTGCCAGAATTCCATATCTTGTAAAGGAATACCTGCACGAGCCACCATACCTAAACCGTCACCCGTATTGATGAATGCGTTAGTTGATGCTGCCCAAATACGACCTGCACCACCTGTTGCTAATACTGTTGTCTTAGCTTCAAGGATGTAGATATCGCCTGTTTCCATCTCTAGCGCCGTAACACCTAAAACATCTCCGTCATCATTACGGATGAGGTCTAATGCCATCCACTCAACAAAGAAGTGGGTACGTGCAGCAACGTTACGTTGGTATAGCGTATGCAACAAAGCATGACCTGTACGGTCAGCTGCTGCACAAGCGCGTTGAACTGGTTTCTCACCAAAATTTGCTGTATGACCACCGAAAGGACGTTGGTAAATCGTACCGTTAGGGTTACGGTCAAATGGCATACCAAAATGCTCTAACTCGTATACCGCATTAGGCGCCTCACGACACATAAACTCAATCGCGTCTTGGTCGCCCAACCAGTCAGAACCTTTGACCGTGTCATACATATGCCATTTCCAGTTGTCTTCTGACATATTACCTAAAGAGGCACTAATACCGCCTTGTGCCGCAACGGTATGAGAACGTGTTGGGAATACTTTTGAGAGAACGGCAACAGATAAACCAGCTTGTGCTAACTGTAATGAACAGCGCATACCCGCACCACCTGCACCAACTACCACTACATCAAACTTACGGCGTGGTAATGAAGAAAGAATCGCTGTCATTTATAGTCTCCAAACAATTGAAGCAAAGTAGGCAACTGAGCCTGCTAACCAAAGAAGTGTTAATGCAAATAAGGCAAGACGAACACCTGCTGATTTAACATAGTCCATCCAAATATCGCGAACACCTACCCATGCGTGCCATGCCAACGCAAAGAAAGCAACCGTCGCTAACATTTTGCCGACGGGCACATCAAAACAGGTAAATGTAAAGAAACCGACCCAGTTCTTATAGGTCACCGACGTAAATAATAACGTCAATAAAAAGAGTACGGAATACACCGCTAAAATAACCGCTGTCACACGTTGAGCGATAAAGTCCAGAGTACCGTAATGCGCGCCAACCACGCGACGCTTTCTACCGAATTGATCTTGTGCCATTAGATAACTCCAAATAATTTAATCGCAAATACTAGCGTTAAAGCCAAGCTCACACCAAGAACGATTTTTGCACTCTTTTGTGCGGTGACTTTATCCATACCGATATGTAAATCTAGGATTAAATAACGAATACCTGCACATAAGTGATGCATGAAACCCCATAGCACCACTAATAATAAGAACTTCACAAAAAAGCCTAAGTAACCTTCGGTTAATGCTCTAAAACCGAAAGGATTTACACTATAAGCAAATAAAGTGATGAGTAAAGGTAAGCTTAAGAATAAAAGTGCGCCACTAACACGATGAAGAATCGACACCTTACCCGCAAAAGGTAAGCGATACTTTGTCGTAATCAGCTGAAAATCGACATTGCGAAATTCACGGCGAGGTTTTGACTTTAAGTCTGACATATTGGCCTCTAAAATTTACAACAATAAAAAAATCAATTATTAAACCTTATGATTTTAGCATAGCTCATAAAGAAATTTAACAATCGTTACATTCAAGGGTTTAATTCAGGCTATTTCTGTAGTAATAATGCTCTGTTAGATACAAACCTTTCCGAATTTCCATCGGCTTTTCGCCATAGGTATACGCCACACGCTCAATGGACAATAATGGCACCCCCTCCTTAATTTCAAGTAGACGTGCCACATCTGCAGGCGCATTTACTGCTCGTAACTTCTCGTCACAACGTAACAATTGCACCCCAAAATGACTCTCAAATAAACCGTATAAAGGCATTTTTTCGGAATGAAGCAACTCAAATGTTAAACCTTTAAAAACGGGTTCTGGCAAATAAATTTCTTCATACACTGCTGGTGCATTTGAAAGATGCATAACACGCTTAATACAGATTACTTTTTGCGAAGCTTCTAACTCAAATAAACGTGTTTGTTCAAGCGTCGGATTAACTTCATCACAAGAAACAATCACACTTTTGGTACGTTTGACACCACCTGGCTGATCTGTCGCCATACGTAAAAAACGATAACGCACTTGTGGTTCATGATGCGTCGCTACATACGTGCCTTTCCCTTGGCGTCGAATTAAAACATTTTCAGTTGATAACTCATCAATCGCTTTACGGACAGTACCTTGACTCACTTGAAACCGTACCGCCAATTCTTGTTCACTAGGAATAACACTACCGGGTTTAAATTCACCTGTCTCCAAGCTCTGCAATAATAGCTCTTTAATCTGCTTATAAAGCGGGCTAAAAGAAGCAGAAGTCTTTGGTTTTAATGACTTGGTCATATTTCTTTACCTTCTTCGTATCTCGCCAAATGTCCTATAGGGATACCGCATTAATGGTTTGAAATTATTTCATATCTTACCCTTTATTGTCCACTCATATATCTTATATAAGACTTATTGACGAAAAAGAAGATTATCGGCTAATATACGCGTATAATTTTTTGTTGTTTTGGTATTTGTTTTTTTCAAACAAAACCCTTATTTTCAATTTTTATTGGAGCATAAATATGTCTAAACCAGCTGTTCGCGTTGCCGTCACAGGCGCTGCAGGCCAAATCGGTTACGCTTTACTATTTCGCATCGCTTCTGGTGAAATGCTAGGTAAAGACCAGCCTGTTATCCTACAACTTCTTGAAATTCCTGATGAAAAAGCTCAAAAAGCACTTCAAGGCGTTATCATGGAACTAGACGACTGCGCGTTCCCATTACTCCAAGAAGTCACAGCACATAGTGATCCAATGACAGCCTTCAAAGACGTAGATATTGCTTTATTAGTCGGCGCACGTCCTCGTGGCCCAGGCATGGAACGCAAAGACCTCTTACAAGCGAATGCTCAAATTTTCACAGTTCAAGGTAAAGCACTAAATGCTGTCGCCAAACGTGATGTCAAAGTATTAGTGGTAGGCAACCCAGCCAATACGAATGCGTATATTGCGATGAAATCTGCTCCAGACCTACCAGCTAAAAACTTCACGGCAATGTTACGCTTGGACCATAACCGTGCATTAACGCAATTAGCACAAAAATCTGGTACACAAGTTAAAGATATCGAAAACTTAATCGTATGGGGTAACCACTCTCCAACCATGTATCCAGATATCCGCTTTGCGACAGTAAATGGCGAAAGCTTAGAGAAGAAAATCAATGACGACGTATGGAATAAAGAAAACTTTATCCCTACTGTTGGTAAACGTGGCGCTGCTATTATTGAAGCTCGTGGCTTATCTTCAGCCGCTTCTGCAGCCAATGCAGCGATTGACCATATCCGTGACTGGGTACTTGGCTCTAATGGCAAATGGGTAACAATGGGTGTTCCATCTGACGGTTCTTATGGTATCCCAGAAGGTATCGTTTACGGCTTCCCAGTCACTACCGAAAACGGTGAATACAAAATTGTTCAAGGCTTAGAAATCAACGAATTCTCTCGTGAGCGTATGGACAAGACCTTAGCCGAACTTACTGAAGAACGTGACGGCGTGGCTGATCTTCTAAAGTAATTTAATCACTTATCTCAATAGTGATGATGCATTATGCCCAAGCAAGCCATATGGACTCACTTGCTTGGTGCTGATGTTGTTCTACTAGCCACGCCTACAATGCGTGGCTTTTTTACTATTTAAAAAGAGTAGTTTCCCCTATTTTCATTTGCAAGATTTTCACCAATACTTGCAAGATAAATTTAAAAACGATATTGGAGATAACACATTATGACCATTCAATCAGCAGGTGCTAAATTTCGCCAAGCTCTAGCCGAAGAAAATCCATTACAAATTATCGGTGCTATCAATGCCAATCATGCATTGTTAGCTAAACGTGCTGGTTTTAAAGCCATTTACTTATCTGGTGGGGGTGTTGCAGCAGGCTCACTAGGTTTACCAGACCTTGGGATTAATACATTAGAAGATGTTCTTATCGATACACGTCGCATTACCGATGTATGCGACTTACCTTTATTGGTCGATATTGATACAGGTCTAGGACCCTCTGCTTTCAATATCGCTCGTACTGTACAGAGTCTCATTAAAGCAGGTGCGGCAGCTTGCCATATCGAAGACCAAGTTGGCGCAAAACGTTGTGGACATCGTCCAGGCAAAGAAATCGTTTCTACCGAAGAGATGGTCGATCGCGTTAAAGCGGCAGCCGACGCACGTACTGACGAGAATTTTTTCATTATCGCACGCACTGATGCTATCCAAGCCCATGGTGTCGATGCAGCTATCGAACGTGCTATTAAATGCGTAGAAGCTGGTGCTGACGGTATTTTTGCCGAGGCAGCTTATGATTTACCGACTTATGAAAAATTCGCAAAAGCTATCAATGTTCCTCTCTTGGCCAATATTACGGAATTTGGTGCAACGCCACTTTTTAGCGTCGAAGAGCTCTCTAGTGTTGGCGTAGGTATGGTGCTATACCCATTATCGGCTTTCCGTGCCATGAATAAAGCCGCAGAAACCGTTTATAACAGTATCCGAAAAAATGGTCATCAGCGTGAGGTTATTGATATTATGCAAACTCGCGAAGAGCTATATGACCGCATTGGCTACCATGCATTTGAACAAAAATTAGATGCCCTATTTGCTAAGAACAAATAATTTAATGATTAACGATTCTCACTGAAAGGAGTGTTAAATGAGCACGGAAGAAGTTAAACCAAAAGTAAAAAAATCAGTCGCACTATCTGGTGTCGTCGCTGGTAATACGGCACTATGTACCGTCGGTCGTACAGGTAATGACCTAAGCTATCGCGGTTATGATATTCTTGATTTAGCCAAAGTGAGTGAATTTGAAGAAATCGCCCACTTATTAGTCCATGGTAAATTACCTAACAAAAAAGAACTGGAAGCCTATAAAGCCAAGTTAAAACGTCTTCGCGGTTTACCCGCTAATTTACAAACGGTTTTAGAGTCTTTACCCGCCGCTAGCCACCCAATGGATGTTATGCGTACCGCGGTATCGGTTTTGGGTTGTACATTACCCGAAAAAGACGACCACAATGCCGCTGATGCACGTGATATTGCTGATCGTCTCATGGCATGCTTAGGCTCTGCATTACTCTATTGGTATCACTTTAGTCATAATGGTCGTGTGATTGATGTACAAACTGATGATGACAGTATTGGCGGTCACTTCCTCCACCTATTACATGGTGAAACACCTCCCGAAAGCTGGGTTCGCGCGATGCATACCTCGCTCATTCTTTATGCTGAGCATGAGTTCAATGCCTCAACCTTTACAAGCCGTGTAATCGCGGGTACTGGCTCTGATATGTACTCTGCCGTAACAGGAGCAATCGGTGCATTACGTGGTCCAAAACATGGTGGTGCCAATGAAGTCGCTTTTGAAGTTCAAAAACGCTACGAAAACCCAGACGAGGCAGAAGCGGATATCCGTAAACGTGTAGAAAATAAAGAAGTGATTATTGGTTTCGGTCATCCCGTTTATACCATTTCAGACCCACGTAATGTGGTCATCAAAGAGGTGGCAAAACAACTTTCGGATGAGCAAGGCAATACTAAAATGTACGACATTGCGGAGCGCCTTGAATCAGTCATGTGGGAAATCAAAAAAATGTTCCCGAATCTCGACTGGTTCTCTGCTGTGTCATATCATATGATGGGCGTGCCTACAGCGATGTTTACCCCATTATTCGTGATTGCTCGTACTGCGGGTTGGTCTGCTCACATTCTAGAGCAACGTGCTGATAACAAGATTATCCGCCCGACCGCCAACTATACAGGTCCAGATGATATTCCATTTGTACCGTTAGATCAGCGTCCATAATAGTGCACTCAATGCGCCATCACTTAGTGTATTAAGTGATGACGACTCGCTTAAATACTTAGCGGCAAACACCTCCCTTCATCGGGAGGTGTTTGTTATCAGCGTATACCCAAACTCGCGCCTTGAGTGTGAGGAAAATCTCAACACCACACATCCATTTAGCCTAGATCGTGTTTTTGGTAAAATATCATTTTTCAACAATAACACCCTTTCTTTATACCTTAATATGGCGATTACACTGCTTAGCTACACTTTTACGCTTTTATTTTTTTGTTTAGCCTGTACATTGATAAGTGCGTTATACCTATTTGTATTTGGACATTCTTCTGTCAACGCAGAGCTCAAGCACCCGTATTTAAATGTCCTACCTTGGCAACGTCTTAGCTTAGGCAATAGAACTGGCATTTTACTGGACTACTTTTTCCGTGTGTTCTTCCCTAATACGCGCTGGAGTTTAATTGGTCATGCAAACCAACAACTCACCCACGTTAATCCCTCCCTAGTATCGCTCAAAACCAAAGCTCCCTTACTCGGTTTATGGGGAGGTTGCTTTGTCGGTATCATTGCCATGGTATTGCTATGGGTATTAATCCTGATTGTTCAAAACGGCACAACCGCGTAAAGTACTTGAGAATATAACACTACTCACCAACATACCGTTCATCACAAACACATAACCATTTACTGTTTAACAAAGGACATCTATCATGACCATTACTCACCATCCGGAAAAGCAACAATTCACCACAGAGGTTGAAGGTCATACCGCTCATATTGATTATGAGTTAGCTAATAATGTGATGAATATTACTCATACCATTGTCCCTGAGGCGATTGGTGGGCGTGGCATTGCAGGTCAATTGATGGAAGCCGCTCTCAATACAGCCAAAGAAAAAGCTTGGAAAGTCATTCCAAGCTGTTCCTATGCTGCCGCCTATATTAAGCGCCATCCTGAATTTGCAGATTTGCTCGCTTAAATTCCTTAGTTTTTCACTTCTAATTTGAGTGTTTCTAGCAATGCTGCAACACCGTCTGGTCGTTTAGATGATCGTTGCAACTGATTAAAAAGCGCAAAGAGTGAAATAGCTTGTGTAGGTTTGACGGCGATGTTTAGTGTTTTTGCCTCGCCATTGATAAACTTGTTCAAGCTAGCACAATATGTTTGTGCTTGAGAAACTTGTCGAGCCATTAAATCATCTAAACACTGTTTCTCCAAATTAGCATCGGCTGTCTTATCACGTCCTTGAATAAGCCCTTTGTCCTTAATCTGCAAATAAGCATCTTCCAAGGTCACTTGGGATAACAAACCTAATAATTGGAAAGGATTATTTTGTGACACACCTTTCTCTTTTAAGGTATTAATCACAACATCAGTTTGGGCTAAATCAATACTAAAACTCACATCACCAACATTACCCTGCTCTGCCACCATCGTAAAAGCAAGACTATCATCTTTCTGACGCACTGCTAATTGCCCATCCATCAAAGGCAGACTTTGCGTATCAATATGCTTTGCCCATGATGCTTTAGCTAAGTCTTTAGTCAATAACGTTTTACCCTGATTGTCTGACAACCCTTTAAATGAAAGGTCTAAGACATAATTACCCTGCTTATCCGAAAAATCATTGACATGAAGTTCTTTCACAAAAATCTTCTCTTTCATTTTCTTAGGACTAATAACGACATCATAAAATGTCGCTGTCTTATTGATACGACCCTCTGCCTTAGCCCATTGAATTTGATCAGTTAGGTTATTTTTCGTAATAAAGGCTTTTGCCTCTTCTTCTACCTTTTGGGTAAGATAGTAATTACCACCAAACCATACCCCAGCACCCACGACAGCCACTGCGGCTAACGTACCCACTAATTTTTTTGACATGACTTTAAATCCTTGGAAAGATAAAGGCTGATAGTTCACAATCTACCAGCCTCTGATGTATTAACTACGTATTTTCTCGTTAAACCAATTCGATTAGTTCTCAACTTTTAAATTTAAGTCTTTGACAATAGCCGCAATAGTTTCTGGCGTTGGCGATGCAAGGTCTAACATCATCTTGCCTACCGCTACGGCTTGGGCAGGATTAATACTAATTTTTAACTGCTTTTGCTGTCCATTCACAAAATGAGTGAAATTAGTACATGCTGAATCATCTAGAGAAATACCCATCATTGCTAAACTGAATTGACATGTATCCATTGTTAATGGTGTCGCATCTGACAGTTTTTGCGTGCGCTCTATAAGACCTGTATCATTCGCCTGAATAGATAACTTCTCAATTAATGCGGGCGATAAGGCACCAACTAGTTTCATTGGATTTTCTTCTAACTCTTTATCTGATGTTTTAGTGATGACATCCAAAAAGTCATTTAATTGCGTACCGGCAAAATTAACTTGAATATTCAAAAAGTCAGCTTGCTTAAACAAAATACTCATGGCTGCTTTATTGTTTTTGACATCATGCATTAAATCAAACTCACCGTTTGATAAAGGCAAATCACCGGTATAACCCAAACTCTTATAAACATCATCCTGATAAAGAGCCTCCTGCACTAATGATTTACCTTCCGCATTAGACAAACCCTCAAAGCTGACCTTTTGCTCATACAACTCTGACGTGTACGTCATTTTTTGCAAATCAAAATGCTTAAACTTAATCACCTCTTGTTCTGTCATATTAGGCGCTTGATACGATACATTGTGTAAACGTGCCGTACCGTCATCTAATGTCGAGATACGTTCCCATTTATAAGCGCCTGTTTGCTCTGTGCCTGCAAGATACGCCTCAAAATTTTTCACTAGTGCCGCACTTTTTGCTTCTTGTGGATTGAGCTGTTGCTCTGCCATACTACCTACGGGTGATGTAGCGTCTTTATTCCCCGCAAAATGCCAAGCCAAGCCCGCCACAGCTACCGCAACAGCACCGACTAGTAATTTTGTTTTACTCATTCTTATTCCTTTATTAACGAAATGATAGATGCCCAAATTATAGCGGAAAATACTGACTAGGACTTTCCCTAGGAATAGACTTTCATTTTTCAAACTATTTCACCAAGGCTCAAATAAATAAAACCATCTCTTTGAATTTTAAATACTTATTCAAATTGTTGGTTTTTTTCAAGTCTTATATAAGACTTAAGCAGAAACCTGATTTTTCATTTATAATAATAAGGTTATTTATCTTAACCGACTTTAGGAAAATACTATGTTGGAAGCATATCGCAAACACGCAGCCGAACGCGCTGCTCTGGGCATTCCAGCCCTTCCACTATCAGCAAAACAAACGGCTGACCTTATCGAACTATTAAAAAACCCACCCGCAGGTGAAGAAGCGTTTTTACTTGAGTTATTAACGCACCGTGTACCTGCTGGCGTAGATGATGCGGCTAAAGTAAAAGCCTCTTATCTTGCTGCTGTTGCTTTCGGCACAGAAAAAAATCCCCTCATTAGTCCAGCACATGCGACTGAATTATTAGGCACGATGCTAGGTGGCTACAATATCAGCCCATTAGTGGATTTATTAGATAATCCTGAGTTAGGTCAAATTGCAGCAAATGCTCTTAAGAAAACATTATTGATGTTTGATGCATTCCATGATGTCAAAGAAAAATCTGATAAAGGCAATGCGTTTGCAAAAGAAGTCCTCCAAAGCTGGGCTGATGCTGAGTGGTTTACAAGCCGTCCAGAAGTACCAGAAAGCCTAAAAATCACCGTATTTAAAGTCCCTGGTGAGACAAATACTGACGACCTCTCTCCTGCTCCAGATGCGACAACTCGTCCAGACATCCCTATGCACGCCTTAGCGATGTTAAAAAACAAACGTGACGGTGCACCTTTTGAGCCTGAAGAAGACGGTAAACGCGGTCCCGTGAAATTTATCCAGTCACTCAAAGAAAAAGGCAATCTTGTTGCTTACGTAGGTGACGTGGTAGGTACAGGTTCTTCTCGTAAATCAGCGACCAACTCTGTTCTATGGTTTACCGGCGAAGACATTCCTTTTATCCCTAACAAACGTTTTGGTGGCGTATGTTTAGGCGGTAAAATTGCCCCTATTTTCTACAACACCATGGAAGACGCCGGTGCATTACCTATCGAATTAGATGTTAGCCAAATGAATATGGGTGACGAGATTGAATTACGTCCATACGAAGGTAAAGCATTAAAAGACGGTAAGGTGATTGCTGAATTCCAAGTAAAATCAGATGTATTATTTGACGAAGTCCGTGCTGGTGGTCGTATCCCTCTTATCATTGGTCGTGGTCTAACAGCAAAAGCTCGCGAAGCATTAGGCTTACCAGCTTCTACATTATTCCGCCTACCAAAAGACCCTGCTGATACTGGCAAAGGCTTTACACTGGCTCAAAAAATGGTCGGTCGTGCCTGTGGTCTTCCAGAAGGTCAAGGTATTCGTCCAGGCACATACTGCGAGCCTCGCATGACATCTGTGGGTAGCCAAGACACTACAGGTCCTATGACTCGTGACGAGTTAAAAGACTTAGCTTGCTTAGGTTTCTCAGCTGATTTAGTGATGCAATCATTCTGCCACACAGCAGCATATCCAAAACCAGTAGACGTGAAGACTCACCACGAACTACCTGAGTTCATCAGCAGCCGTGGCGGTATCTCTCTACGTCCAGGTGACGGCGTGATTCACTCTTGGTTAAACCGTATGTTATTACCTGATACTGTCGGTACAGGTGGTGACTCACATACTCGTTTCCCAATTGGTATTTCTTTCCCAGCAGGTTCTGGTCTTGTGGCGTTCGCCGCTGCAACAGGCGTCATGCCACTTGATATGCCTGAGTCGGTATTAGTGCGTTTCAAAGGTAAAATGCAACCTGGTGTAACTCTACGCGACCTCGTTAATGCGATTCCTCTCTATGCTATCAAGCAAGGTCTATTGACGGTGGCTAAACAAGGCAAGAAAAATATCTTCTCTGGTCGTATCCTAGAGATTGAAGGTCTACCAGATCTTAAAGTAGAGCAAGCTTTTGAATTGTCAGATGCCTCTGCAGAACGTTCTGCTGCAGGTTGTACAGTTCACCTCAACAAAGAGCCTATCATTGAGTACATCAACAGTAATATCACTTTATTAAAAGCGATGATTGCTAATGGTTACCAAGATGCGCGCTCTCTTGCTCGCCGTGTTAAAGCCATGGAAGCATGGTTAGAAAACCCACAACTACTACAAGCCGATGCGGATGCGGAATACGCGGCGGTTATCGAAATCGACTTGAATGAAATTCATGAGCCTATCGTTGCTTGCCCGAACGACCCAGATGATGTGAAGACATTATCTGAAGTTGCTGGTGCGAAGATTGACGAAGTGTTTATCGGTAGTTGTATGACTAACATTGGTCACTTCCGTGCTGCTTCTAAACTATTAGAAGGTAAACGTGATATCCCTGTACGTCTATGGGTAGCGCCTCCAACGAAGATGGACCAAGAGCAACTCACGGAAGAAGGTCACTATGGTGTTCTAGGTGTAGCTGGTGCACGTACAGAAATGCCAGGCTGCTCATTATGTATGGGTAACCAAGCACAAGTGCGTGAAGGTGCGACAGTCATGTCAACCAGTACGCGTAACTTCCCTAACCGTCTAGGTAAGAATACTAACGTATACTTGGGTTCTGCTGAGCTTGCCGCTATCTGCTCTCGCTTAGGTCGTATCCCAACTCGTGAAGAGTACTTAGCGGACATCGGTGTGATTAATGAAAATGGCGATAAGATTTATCGTTACATGAACTTCGATCAAATCGATAGCTACAAAGAGTTAGCGGCTTCTGTTAAATTATAAAGAGCACTCAACGCTCAACGTTAGGGGCTAAGTTTCTGTACTCCAGAGGCTTAGTCCTTTTTGTTTTCCCGTTTCCTTTTCTCGTTTGTAATAAGCCCCCCACCTCTCCCAAAATATGCTACGCCATACTGCAGGATAAAAAAATACCCCAAAAGTCTGTTTAACTTTTGGGGTAAGACCTGTAAAACGACGTCTAATTAGCGTTTTGGCGGATATGGGTAGTTTTTGTCATACAATGCTGATGGACCTTCTAAACCAGCATCTGTAGAGTTAGTCGCTGTTCCACCACTTGCTTTGATTTCCACACGACGGTTTGGAC
>NZ_JABGBN010000027.1 GCF_013133795.1 Pelistega suis | reverse complement strand
TAGGGTATTCTTTTTTATTTTTTCTTTAATGAGTTCCATCTCCTTTCGACGATGGGTTTGGCGGTCATTGAAAAAAGAAGGGGAACGATGCCATTCTTTAGGAAAGTTCCATTGCGTTGCTTCTGAGAATTGCGCTTTTCTACGCTCATAGTCTTCCAAAACCCCATCTTTAAAATACACCTCAAACCGAGGGTCTTGTTCACAAAATTTTAAAAACTCTACGCCGGTAGTAGGGTCTTCATTGAGCGCAATAATTCCGAACGAAGCATCATCATGAGGATACACGGCAATTTGTAATTTGGGATTGATTAGGAAGAAGGTCTGACCAACTACTAAATTAAATACCATATCAAGCATTACTTTTGCGAATGGCATATATAAGTCACTATCAAAAGTTAATATCAGAGATTCATACGGTGTAAATTCTTCCCAATCATCCAGCTCCTCATACTCTTGAGAGTGTGGCAAGAAAAACCCCAGCCTTTTACCGAGTCTATACTCTTGAAAATAATAAAAATATCTATTATTGCTACTCCTAGCATCGTTATACTCCAATGCACTGATAATCCAGAAGTCATTTTTAAAATCACCAAAAAACTTCTCAAACATAGCACACGAAATTTCTATAGAAGTAAGACCCTTTTCATAGGGTTCTGCGTACCCAATCCATCTATTGCTAC
>NZ_JABGBN010000026.1 GCF_013133795.1 Pelistega suis | reverse complement strand
GCAGCGTGCGGCAATTTGAGCAAAGTATCTTCTGAGGGGACTGCTGAGCTTGAAGATTTAGTATGGCCAAAGGTTGATCGTGCTGGTTTTAACCATAGCGGTTCACAAGAAGGTTCTTGGCCAAACTGGGATAACGTTCGTCTTATCGAACGTGGTATGAACAAAGACCAATTATATAACTTAATCGGTCGCCCACACTTTGCTGAGGGTCTATATGGTGTGCGTGAGTGGGACTATGTTTTCCACTATCGCGAGAATGGCGAGCACAAAATTTGTCAATACAAAATCTTATTTGACAAAAACTACGATGCACAAAGCTTCTTCTGGTATCCAAACGGTTGTAACGGTAACTCAACTTACACATTAAGTGGTGATACATTATTCGACTTTGACAAGGATCAATTAACAGCAGATGGTCGCCAAGTCATTGCTGACGTTGCTGAGAAATTAAAAGCATCTAACGCAAAAGAAGTACAAGTAACTGGCTTTACTGACCGTTTAGGTTCAGAAGCATACAACTTAGATTTATCTAAGCGTCGTGCAGCAACAGTAGGTGCTTTACTTCAACAAAATGGCGTTGCAGCGGTGATTACTACAGATGGTCTAGGTAAAGCACAACAAGTTAAAGCGTGTGCAGATGAAACAGGTCAAGCTTTACGTGATTGCTTACGTCCAAACCGTCGTGTGGAAATCAAAGCAAGTGGTGGAACAGCGACTAACTCTACAGATGCTGGTTTAGAAGGTCCATCAGCATTGTATGACAAAAACTACCCATATCCGCCAAAACGCTAATTAGA
>NZ_JABGBN010000025.1 GCF_013133795.1 Pelistega suis | reverse complement strand
AAACGGGCGGTGGAGAATAATGCGCTAGCTAACCGATATGGCGTGCAGTTGTTAAATGACAGAGAATTAGCTCTTTATACCAAGCTAAAAGCACATGGTGTGGAGAATGTTGATCATTATGCTCAAGAGTATGCAAATGCTAAGACAGAACAGGAAAAAGAGCAAATATTGAGACGTTACCAAGAAGCTGTAGCACAATCAGATGACATCATAGCTCGTCTATATCAAACAGGAGAATTATCACAGGAAGAATATGATTTATTAGTGACCGATTATGCAACCAAAATGTTACGAGGAGCTCAGATTGGTGAGACCAAATTACCTGCTTCATTCGCTTATACAAGTTCAATTTATGGTTTAAATGGGCTTCAAGAGTGGTCTCCATTGGGATTATCTCGTCATCAGAAGTTAGGACAAGTATATGAAGAAAGGTTGATAGATGAATTAAAACAGCAGAACTACCCAGATACATTCATTGAGCAAGTTGGGTTTGGTAGAAATTTAGTTCAGAATTGGTTAGGTGCCGTTCCTAGTGAGGAGGATATTAAAAAGGCGGATAACCCTCTACTCTTTTATATCATTCGTCCATCTAGCAAGTTACCTCCGTCTGGGTCATATGATTTGTTCTCTAAGTGGTTGGGAGGGAAGGCAGAATATGTTACTCCCGAAGGCATTAGAATCACTAGTTATGAAAACCCTATTAATTCCAAGACAGCGAATATTACTCAGAAATCAAGAGATGGTAAGGGGGGGATACCTATTGGTCAAGATTTCAGAGATAATTCTAAGAAAAAGGTAAATTCAGCTTCA
>NZ_JABGBN010000024.1 GCF_013133795.1 Pelistega suis | reverse complement strand
GGTTCTGTTGCAAAGTTTTAAATAAAGAATAAAATTCCTTACGGTATCTATGATTTAAGCTGGGATTCCCAATAATACCTTGATTTCAGTACAGACCGAAAACCCGAAGAGAGTGCCTTCTTTTCGGGTTTTCTTATATAATCCTCGGATGGCTTCCATGCCTTTAATCGTGGTAGAGGCAGTGCGTAAACTTCGATAGAATTTATTGCGTCTCTTTACTGGACGATGGTCTTGTTCAATCAAATTATTCAGGTATTTAATGGTACGATGTTCTGTCCCTTGATAAAAGCCGTACTCTTTTAGTTTCTTAAAGGCACTTGTAATAGAGGGGGCTTTATCTGTGACTACAACCTTCGGTTCATCAAACTGCTTCACTAACCGCTTAAGAAAAGCATAGGCTGCTTGTGTGTCCCGTTTTTTACGTAACCAAATATCCAAGGTTAAACCATCTGCATCGATGGCTCGATACAAATAATGCCATTTTCCTTTAATTTTGATGTACGTTTCATCCATTTTCCATGAATAAAAGGATTTTTTATTTTTCTTTTTCCAAATTTGATAGAGTAGTTTGCCATATTCTTGCACCCAACGATAAATCGTCGTATGAGAAACGTTAATGCCACGATCATATAAGATTTCTTGAACTTCACGATAGCTAAGGTTATAACGAAGATAGTAGCCCACGGCTACAATAATCACATCCTGCTGAAATTGCTTTCCTTTAAAATGACTCATCGTCATTCCTCCTGCTATCTTTTTCTATTATTCTACCTTATTTGATAGTAGATTTAAAACTTTGCAACAGAACCG
>NZ_JABGBN010000023.1 GCF_013133795.1 Pelistega suis | reverse complement strand
ATGGCTAAAATTGACCGTCCTACCCAAGGGGTGATAACGTATTTGCAACAGCAGAATGCTTGGAATGCTCGTCCAGAAATACAGATAGCACGTGGCGTGAAGGACGGCATGGTTCTTGCCGGTTCGCTAGTTACGATAAAATCACCAGTTGTAACGAATGTATTAGGTAATCCTGTGGTTCTTAATACAGCAAGTGGATTGACTGCTAATGCCACAGCTCAATTTGTAGTAGGTCAACCGTTTAACTGGATAGAGTTTATAAGTACGGGAATAACTTCAGCTATGACAACGGGAATGCCCTTGGGCAAAACGCTTATTGTGAATGCTGGAATGGGGGCTGCCACGAGTTTTGCTGTCAAGGGAAATATACCTCAGGACACAGCGTTATCCGTTCTTGGGGGTGTGGCAGGAGAAAAACTACCGAATCCTATATTGAAAATTTACACTCCAGAGATGCTTCAAAAGTTTCCTGATATTTACAAAATGCTCTTTATGAATCAAAAGGAAAGTAGGTAATGTCTCCCATGGTTATAGCATTTCGTATTCTTCGACGATGTGCAATGTTATTTTTATTCGCAGTAGTTTTATCCGAGATATCCATTCTTCTTTACCTTTCTCGAGAAAAAGGTATTGACTATGTATTTTCTAATTTTCTGATGATTCAGAAGAATATTTTAATACTGAACATTAAGAAAGGATTTTGGTTAGTACTTATGGGAGATTTTATCGGAGGCAGCTTTTTTAGATATATTTACAATCTTAAAGAGGATGATTCAAGGAGGTAGTAATGATAAAGGCTTTACCCTATGTCTGCCGAATAATAGTTTCACTATCAAGTGTTTTCTTTGCTATGACACTATCCGCTTTGATGAGTG
>NZ_JABGBN010000022.1 GCF_013133795.1 Pelistega suis | reverse complement strand
ATGGCTAAAATTGACCGTCCTACCCAAGGGGTGATAACGTATTTGCAACAGCAGAATGCTTGGAATGCTCGTCCAGAAATACAGATAGCACGTGGCGTGAAGGACGGCATGGTTCTTGCTGGTTCGCTAGTTACGATAAAATCACCAGTTGTAACGAATGTATTAGGTAATCCTGTGGTTCTTAATACAGCAAGTGGATTGACTGCTAATGCCACAGCTCAATTTGTAGTAGGTCAACCGTTTAACTGGACAGAGTTTATAAGTACGGGAATAACTTCAGCTATGACAACGGGAATGCCCTTGGGCAAAACGCTTATTGTGAATGCTGGAATGGGGGCTGCCACGAGTTTTGCTGTCAAGGGAAATATACCTCAGGACACAGCGTTATCCGTTCTTGGGGGTGTGGCAGGAGAAAAACTACCGAATCCTATATTGAAAATTTATACTCCAGAGATGCTTCAAAAGTTTCCTAATCTTTTGGACAAATATTTTTCTTTTCCCGAAGATAAGAGTGAGTAAACAGTGAGAATTATTATTTTCCGTATATTTTGTAGACTTTGTATGCTTTTTTTATTCTCTTTATGTCTATTAGAAATAGCTGCTGTTGTTCATTTTCCTAGCAAATATGGAATTGAATACTCAATCAGACATTTTTGGGAGATACAACACACTGTTTTGCAAGTTCAAATTAGAAAAGCATTTTTAATGGTGTTGCTAGGAGATTTTATCGGAGGCAGCTTTTTTAGATATATTTACGATCTTAAAGAGGATGATTCAAGGAGGTAGTAATGATAAAGGCTTTACCCTATGTCTGCCGAATAATAGTTTCACTATCAAGTGTTTTCTTTGCTATGACACTATCCGCTTTGATGAGTG
>NZ_JABGBN010000021.1 GCF_013133795.1 Pelistega suis | reverse complement strand
GATATGACAGAGGTGAGAGAGCGTCAAGAGATGGCGCAGGTGATTGGTGAGATAGCCAATAATAGTGTGGCGATTGCCCTCAAACCTCGCTTGGATAAAGCAGAGCAGGATAAGAAAGAAGCTCAACAACGCTTAGACAATAATCCTAATGATGCACAAGCGCAAGCACAGCTTGCACAGGCTAATGCCGTCATTGCCCAATATGGACACAGCTCACGGAGAGTCAAAAACAGACCATCACGGCATTGAGTCAACTAGCCAGTGGTCTAGCTGGAGGGGTAGTGGGCGATAGTACATCCAGTGCGATTGGAGCAGCAGAGATTGGAAAACGGGCGGTGGAGAATAACTTTTTAACAAAATGGGATTTAGAACAGCGTAATAAGTTACTGGACAAGTTTGAAAAGCAAGCGTACTTGTCTCCTATAGAACAGCAGGTGATAAGTGGGCTTTTAATGAAAGACGGGAGGACAGATGAGTTGTTACAACGTTATCAAACTCAGCCAGAGACACTAACTAAGGAAGAAAAGCGATTTTTATTCCAAACTGTAGATGCTTACGTTGCTTCTCACCCTGGGGTAACACGAGAAAGTGTGCTGATGATGGATCCTATGGCTAAAATTGACCGTCCTACCCAAGGGGTGATAACGTATTTGCAACAGCAGAATGCTTGGAATGCTCGTCCAGAAATACAGATAGCACGTGGCGTGAAGGACGGCATGGTTCTTGCCGGTTCGCTAGTTACGATAAAATCACCAGTTGTAACGAATGTATTAGGTAATCCTGTGGTTCTTAATACAGCAAGTGGATTGACTGCTAATGCCACAGCTCAATTTGTAGTAGGTCAACCGTTTAACTGGATAGAGTTTATAAGTACGGGAATAACTTCAGCTATGACAACGGGAATGCCCTTGGGCAAAACGCTTATTGTGAATGCTGGAATGGGGGCTGCCACGAGTTTTGCTGTCAAGGGAAATATACCTCAGGACACAGCGTTATCCGTTCTTGGGGGTGTGGCAGGAGAAAAACTACCGAATCCTATATTGAAAATTTA
>NZ_JABGBN010000020.1 GCF_013133795.1 Pelistega suis | reverse complement strand
ATTCCAAATAAATCAAAGTAATTTTATTAAGGATATCCATATGCCAAGACGTAGAAAAAACCTAGTAATGGAGAAGTATAAAGTTTATTTAGGGAGTATCGCAGAACGAAGTTATCAGGAGTCTATAGATTTTTGTAAAGGATATGCAGGAGAACTTGATGTTACTAACCCCAATCATTACATGGTAGATCAAGCATTGGAGATTATTAAAACAGGCGTGGGTAATCCCTTTGCTTGTATGGAACAGATTGGGGTGCTATACAAAGGACAATCCTCAGTGGATTTGGTGGTTCATGGAGATGTTCAAGCCTTTAAGCAAAACGCTTATGTGGCAGCGAAATTATGGATGTTAGGAAGAGAAAGTGCTCGCTGGGGGTATTTTCAATTTGGTTCGATGTGTTTTTTATCTCTATGCTCAGATAATCCTGATTTAAAAGAGTTTTTAATTACACAGCAAGATATTATTTTAGGTCCCTTGGAACAAGTGATTTATAAACATGATGATATACGTTTTTATCTTGAGCGTTTAATTTTGTTGGCATTAGCAGGAGATTGGGAAAGACTAAGAGAGGGTTGTTTAAGGTTTTTGAATGATGAAAAACATTCTAAGGCGATAGAAGCCGATTTTCGATTTTTCTTAGCCATGTCTAATCAAGATGCTGAAGAAATGAAGCAGATATTGAATGAGATACTGGAGTATTGGATATCAACAAAGGTGACGATAGACTTAGATATCCACTTTGACTTTTATCTATATTTACCGGTGCTGACCTATGCCAAGATAGCGATGATACATGGTTATGACCTAGGAATAGATAGCCCCATTGCACCAAAAGAACTTATTGAGGTAAGACCTTTGGCCTCCTATGAAGACCCTTACGATTTTATGAAGGAGTTTGATTTTCATCAGCCACAACAGATATGGATAGATCGATGGAAAGCGAAGATGGAGGCTGGTTTGGCGTGGCGAGCGAGGGAACAAAAGAAGCTGAAAAATAGAATTCTAAGGTTTTTGGGACGTGGAGGCATAGATTTACAACCTCGCTCACCAATAGATGAAGGGTGAGACTAATTATTGTTTTATGCAGAA